>CAYHQQ010000003.1:0-149510 GCA_964358855.1 uncultured Phycisphaeraceae bacterium | reverse complement strand
GGGGGGGGGGGGGGGGGGGGGGGGGGGGGGGGGGGGGCTTCGGTGGCGGTGGCCCGGGTGGTGGAGGCGGCGGCGGAGGCTTTGGAGGCGGTGGAGGCGGAAATAACGGTGGCGGAGGTGGTGGTGGTGGAGGCGGCGGCGGCGGAAGAGGAGGTGGCGGATGAGGAGGCGTTCGTTTGCCACGCTCATGGTGCTCTGGGTCGCCGCGATTGCCGGTGTGGTGATGGCGGCGGTGCAGGCCACCTCGTTCGCACAGGCGTCGGCCGGACGCGAAGCGCTTGCCCGCGTGCGCGCCGCGTGGGCCGCTCGGTCCGGCGTGGAGCTCGCGATCGCCCGAGGAGAGTTCTTTGCCCAGAACCCCGATTCGGCCAATTCCTACGCGCTCTTTGACGACCTTTCGGCCTCGGGAGACGGGAAGCTGCAGGACGCGGCGTTTCGACTCAGCTACTCGGGGCCTGATGGCGACCGGCTGGGCGTGGTCGACGCCAACGCGCGGATCAACGTCAATCTGATGACCGCCGAACAGCTCGCGCTCCTTCCCGACATCCCCGAGGACGGGCCCGATTCGATCCTCGACTGGCGCGACGCCGACGACGACACACGCCCTCTGGGCGCCGAGCGCGGCTACTACCTGAGCCGCAAGTTCCCGTACATCCCGCGCAACGGCCCCGTCCGCTCCATGGGCGAGCTCGAGTTGATCATCGGGCTCACGCCCGAGCTCGTGCGCGGCGAGGACTGGGATCTCAACGGACGCCTGGACCCAAACGAGGACGACAGCGAGCTCTCCTGGCCGCCCGACAACGGTGACGGCGTGCTGGATCAGGGGCTCTCGGGCGTCATCACGACCGCGAGCACCGATGGCGGCATGGGCGCGACGTCGGGGCTCCCCCGGCTCGACCTGACGACGGCATCGGCGGGACAGGTGGCCCAGCGCGTGCTCTGTGACGCCACGCAGGCCGCGGCGATCGTCGCGTACGGCGCCAGCAGCGGGGCGACGATGTCGGCGTTCATCCAGCGTGATCTTCGCCAGTTGGCCCAGACCGGCGGCATGGCGGGCGCGACCACGGTCCGCGCCCTGGAGCGCACCGAGCTGGGCGCGGTGCTCAACGAGTGCTCGATCGGCCCGACGGCGGGCAAGCCCGGCAAGCTGAACATCAACACCTGCGACGCCAAAGTGCTGCAATACCTGCCCGAGATCTCGGCCACCCTTGCCGATGCGATCATCTACGAGCGTGCCGGGCGTCCCGAGGGCTTTGCCTCGGTCGCCGACCTGCTCGACGTGCCTTCCATGAGCCGCAATCGCCTGGCCCGCATCTCGAATCTGCTGGACGTGCGGTCCAACGCCATCATCGTGTCGTCGCGAGGGCGCGACGCCAGGACGGGCATCGAGGTCGAGGTGTTCGCGACGGTGGACCTCTCGACGCTTCCCGCGACCATCACGGAGTATCGTGTGCAATGACCACCTCACCGACCACCACACGCAACGTTCCCGCGCCAATCGCCACGGCGGTCGCCGGGCTTGTCCATCGTGGGCAGACGTGGCATCTGGCGATCGTCGCGCCTCCGGCGGGCCCGGGCTCGCTTCCCCGCGTCATTTCGGCCAGGGCGCTCTCGCCGGCGGAGTTGACCGGTCGCGGCGAGAGGCTCGGGGCGATCCTCAGCGACGCGGGCGTCGGGCTCCTGGTCAAGGTTGCGCCGGGCGCCGAGTGCTACGCGAAGCTGACCCCGGCGCCCGAGGTGCCACAGTCCGGGCTCGCCCCGGCGATCTCGCTGCTCGCGGAGGCCAACCTGCCCGAGGACCTGCCTCGCCATCGTCGAGCCTCCGGTATCGTTCGCACGCCATCGGGCACCGCCGCCCTGTTCACAGGGTGGCGCGGGACCGGGTCCGACGACCTCGCCGACGGCATCGACGAGTTCTGGATCGCCGAACCGGCCGCCCTGGTCGGACTGATGTCGACTCGCAGCGGCTTTGCCGCGTCGTGGGACTCGACGCGCGGCTCGATCGTGATCGCGGCCACGGGCGGCGAGTCGGGCGTGGTTCGCTGCATGCGGGGCGATCGTTCCACGCCCGAGGCCTTCGCCCAATCGCTCGCCGGGGCCGTCAGGTCCACCGCGAGCGCGACGGGCGGCGCCGCGAGCGGGCTCTCGCTCGATCCGGAAGATCGGCCCGTCGGCCTGTCGATCGGTGACGGGTGGTCGCTCGCCGATGTCTGTGTGATCGAGACGGGCGCACGCTCGGGAGCCGACACCGCGATCCTGGCGATCGGGGCGGCGCTCTCGGTATTGAACCAGGCGTCTGGCTCCCCCTCGCTGGCTGGCCTTCGCAGCGAGCACGATGGCGGACCCGATCCCAAGCTGATCCGTGCGGCGAACTGGCTTGGAAAGCCCGGCGTCGCCGTCAAGGTCGTGGCGGCGGCCGTGGCGGTGGCGGTGTTCGCCCCCATCGGTCTGTCGTGGGCGCGACTCGCGGTGGTCAACTCCAAGGCCGATGCGCTCATCGCGGCCAAGTCGGAGGGCGAGAAGCTCAACAAGAGCGCAGCTCTGTACAGCCAGCTCGACGCCAAGCGCTGGCCCATGACCAAACTTCTGGCCCAGGTCTCCAACGCGTGCCCGGTGGGGGTGGAGATCGACAGCCTGACGATCGAGAGCGAGGGCAGCCAGACGCTGCTTCTCAAGGGCATCGCCGACTCAAGCGAGATTCTCTCAAAGCTCACGAAGAACCTCAACGACACCGGGCTCTTTGGGAGCGTGGGCACACCCGACACCAAGGCCGACAGCCAGGGACTGAACTTCTCCATCCAGGCCAAGGTTACCAACGCCCGCAACGCGTCCGCCCCGATCGACGACTTCGCGAAGAAGACCCTTCGCGAGCGCCTCTACGCCGACGGCGGCAAGGGCCCGGCCACGACGACGCACGTGGCCGCCGCGGATCCGCCGCCCGACGACACGGGCGAAGTGAGCGTGGAGACACCAAAAAACCCCAGTGCCGGCGGGAACAACCGGCGCAACAACGGAAGGACGGTTCGCGGCGAGACGGCCGTCTCCGTCGAGGCCAACAAGGCCAAGGGAACCGAAGTCCCCGACGTGCTGAGCGACGAGCAGATCGGGGCGATGACCTCCAGCGCTCTGACGATCGCGTGGGCCAAGCACAAGGCGGCTTTGTCCAAGTCGGATCTCGATCCGACCGTGCGCTCGCGGCTTGAGGCCCAGCTCGCCAAGATCGACGCCAAGAGGAGCGGTGGAAACAAGTGACACATCCATTGATCAACTCGTTCAAGTCGCTGCCGCGGGCGGGCAAGTGGGGCCTGGCCGCACTGGCCGGAATCGCGGCGTACTTTCTGGTCGTCGAGCCCTCGGTCTCCAAGGCCGTCACGCTGGCCGACAAAGCGGCGACCAAGGAGACGGCGCTTCAGGCGTGGTCCAAGGATGAGGGCCCGCGAAAGAACAAGGAAGCGGCGGTCGCGCTGGGCTCTCGCATCTACGGCAACGTGTCGTTCCCGATGCCCGAGGCCGAGGGCTCGCCCGCGACGCTCACCCGGATCGCCGCGGTGCTCAAGAAGCAAGGGGTCAGGCAGTACGACCTGAGAGAACGCCCCATGGTGCTCAAGTCGCCGGTGCTGACGGCGGCCACGGGCGGCTCCCAGATCAAGCGCATCGTGCGCGACCTCACCTTCGAGTGCAGACCTGAGGTGCTCTCGGCGCTCCTGGCCGAACTCGAGAAGTCTCCCGAAATCTCGAGCGTGAGCCGTCTGTCGATCGGCCCCCCGGGATCCGGTCGCGCCGGAAACACCGGCGGCGGGGGCAAGACGATCAAAGTGACGATCTCCGTCGAATCGTGGGTGCAGGCGCGGGAGAACAAAGGATGAGTCGGGTTCACCTGGGACATTCGATCCGCCGCGGGCTCGCGGCGATGACGGCGACGGCCTGGTGGTCGCTGGGCGCCTTGCTGCTGGCGGCAATGGTCGTCCTCTTTTGCACGATCCCGCTCCTCAAGGCGGTGTTCATCTCTTCGACCTCCAAGCCGGCCGAAGGCACGGACCTCACCAAGCAGTACGCGCTGCACGACCAGTCGATGGACGCGTACGTGAAACAAATCGACGGGCGATCGCTCTTTGTGATCCCGCCGCCGTTTCCAAGGCCGGTCGCGGACAGGCCCAGGCCGGAACCTGGCCCCACCACGCCCAGGCCGCCATCGGCGCCAACGAGCTATGGCGGCCCGACGATCGCGGCGATCATCAACGACACCGTCTGGTTCAGCGACGGCAAAAAGATGGCGGTCGGTGAGCCGGCCAAGGACGACGTGGCGGTGTCGGCGGTCGACGCGCCTTGGAGCGCGACCTTGGCGTGGAAGGGCGTGGCCTTTGAGGTTCCGTTCTTCGAGCGCGACCGCGTGATCTATCCCAGGCCCGGCACGCTTCCCCTGCCGCCGTCCACGAGCACGCCCGAGCCGGCGAAAAAGCCCGAGCCGCCCAAAGCCGATCCCGCCAAACCGGCCGAGACCAAGCCGGGCGAAGCCAATCCCCCAACGCCCCCCGCGGGCACTCCCGAACCCGCCAAGCCGACGGACCCCAAGACCACCGATCCCAAGACCGAAGGCACCAAGACCGAAGGCACCAAGACGCCCGAACCGACCAGCGAGCCGAAGTGAACCATGAAGCAACTCATCACGTCTGCCCCCAATCACACCCTCTCCTTCCTCTCTCGCGTGAGCCTCTGTGCGGCCATCGTGAGTGCCTCGGCCGGACTCGCGGTGCCCGTCTGCGCGCAGCCCGCGGACCCCAAGCCCGCCGAAACCAAGCCCGCTGAGCCCAAGCCCGCCGAGGCCGCCCCGGCGGCAACCGGCCAGCCCGAGGTCAAGCCTGAGGTCAAGCCCGAAGTGAAGGCCGAGGTGAAGCCCGCCGCAAAGGTCGAGCCCAAGAAGCCTTCGGAGCGCGACAAGGACACCAACCGTCGCGTGCTGCCGGGGGACGCGGCCCCACTGGCATTCAAGGCGGTGAAGGTGGAAGCGGTGGTGCCGTTCATCGTGGAGGCGACGGGCAAGGTGGTCCTGCCCCAGTCCGACGTCATGTCGCGAACGATCACGGTGCTTAACGACGAGCCCATTTCGCGCGACCGGGCGCTGGACCTTGTGTTCCTGGCGCTGCAGCAGGCCGGCGTGGCGGTGGTGGAGACCCGCGACCTCATCACGCTCCGGGACATCAACGACCTGAAAAAGCAGGACGTGCCCGTGCTGGGCCCCGAAGTGTCGGTGGCTGACCGGACCGACCTGGGTACGGTCGCCGAGAAGGTCTTCTCGCTCTCGTTCGCGTCGGCGGAGAACCTGGGTGCGATCATCAAGGAGTCGCTCCCCGAGTATGCGACGATCAACGTCGACAAAGTCTCCAACCAGATCGTGGTCATGGGAAACCTCCGGCTTCTGCAGAAGATCGAGAAGCTCGTCAAGTCTCTGGACAAGGCGAGCGCCGCGTCCCTCAAGACCGAGACGTTCATGCTCCAGTACGCCGACGCCGATCAGGTCGCCGCGCTCATCAAGGAGCTGTACACGCCCGAAACACGCCAGGGCGGCGGCGGCAATCAGAACAACCCGTTCCAGCAGTTCTTCGGCGGCAATCGCGGCGGCGGCAATCAGCCCGGAGGCGGTGGGAATCAGCCCGGAGGCCGCGGGGGTGGCGGCGGCGGCGGGGGCGGCGCTCCCGCCGGCGCGGCCGCCGACCCCAACGCGGTCCTCTCCGTCACGCTCCGCGTCTCGGCCAACAAGCAGCAGAATTCCGTCACCGTCGTCTCCGAGCAGCAGGTGATCGAGCAGGTCCGCAAGCAGATCAACGAGTTCTGGGACAAGCCCGTGCCCGACTCACAGGTCATTCCCAAGGCCTTTGACCTTCAATACATGGACGCGATCAAGCTCCGCGACATCCTCGAGGCCCAGTTCGGCAAGGGAACCACCACCGCCTCGGGCGGCGGAGGCGGGTTTGGCGGCGGGGGCAACTCCCAGAACACCACGCCCTCGACCGGGCGCTTCGCCGGACAGTTCACCTTCTCGGCGATCCCCGAGGCCAACCGCCTCCTGGTCTTCGCCAAGAACAAGGACAACATGGGGTACATCGAGAAGGTCATCGCCGACCTTGATCGGCCCCAGACCACCGGGCTCCCCCAGATCATCGAGCTCAAGCACGCCTCGGCCGAGGAACTCGCCGAGCAGCTCAACACGCTCCTCTCGCAGGACGGCACGCTCGCGTCGATCCCGCGCCAGGCCGCCGGACTCTCGTCAAACGCCTCCTCGCTCAGCCCGTTTGCCTCGAACGCGGCGACCACCACCGCGACCGACCCCAACGCCGCGACCGGATCGACCGCCAGCACGATCAACTTCTGGTGGCAGCGCTCCCGGCCCCCCACCGATCGCCGCGGCGCGTCCAACCTCATCGGCGTGATCCGGATCGTGCCCGTCTGGCGCCAGAACGCCCTGATGATCCTCTCCCCGCCCGAGTATCGCGCGGCGGTGGGCGAGATGGTTGCGCTGCTCGACCAGCCCGGAAGGCAGGTCCTGCTGTCGGCGGTGATCTGCGAGGTTTCGGCCGAGGACGCCACCGCCCTGGGCCTGCGCTGGTCGAGCCAGGCGATCACACCGACCAACGCCGACAACTCCTTCAGCGTCGGCACCTCGACCGCCAACACCAAGAACACCTTCCTGCCCGGGCTCTTCGATACCTCGACGCTGACCGCCAACGCGAACCTCAACCTGGTGCTCCAGGCGCTCAACCAGAAGACCGAGGTGAACATCATCTCCGAGCCCAGAATCTTCACCTCCGACAACCAGGAGGCGTCGTTCTTCGACGGCAAGGACATCCCGTTCATCAACAACCAGACGACCAACACCGCCGGGCAGATCACCGCGTCGTTCGACTACAAGGCCGTCGGCATCCAGCTCAAGGCCCGGCCCAGAATCACCATCAAGGGCGATCTGGACCTCCAGGTCAACCTGCAGCTCGCGTCGATCTCACCCGGCGAGATCGTGGCGGGGGCCCTGGTCGTCGTCAGGCGTGAGACCACCACGCACGTGATCTTGAAGGGCGGGCAGACGGTGATCATCTCAGGGATTCTCCGCAAGGAGGACTCCGACATCGTGCGCAAGATCCCGCTCCTGGGCGATATCCCGCTCCTGGGCGAACTTTTCAAGTCCCGCGAGAAGACAGTCACCGACAAGGAACTGCTCGTCTTCATCACCCCGACGATCGTGGACAACACCGAGGGGCTCGACACGATGTCCCAGTCGTTCAAGACCCGGCTCAACGAGCTGCGCAACAGCCTCAAGGAGCCCGGGCCCACTTCCGACCGGTCCGCCGCGAGCGTCACAGAAGAGGTCAAGCCCACGCCCCAGGCCGAGAAGCCGCTCGACGCCTCGGGCCAGCCGTCAACAGGTCCCAGGTAAATCCAGAGCAAGATGACGACACACCGGTTCAATCCCCTGTCCGGGCGCGTCAAGCCGCGAGGTCTTGCGCCGCTCTGGTCGCTGGCGCTGCTCGCCCTCGCGGGCTGTGTCACCGAGACCGGCTCGGGCAGGTCGCGCCCGCCCATCGCTCGCCCCGCGCCGGTGGAACTGCCGACCGGACCCATCGCCCAGCCCGCGGGCGGTTCGACAAGCTCGACCAACGTCGAGGTGCTCATCAGGCCTCGCGGCACCATCCCCTACGACGGACTGACGCTGCCATTGCTCTCTCCCGACGGGCGTCTGGTGGCCACGACGCGGGGTCCCGCGCCCACGTGGCCCACCGTGCTGGCGCAGCTGGGCTCGGAGACCGCGCCCATCACCCGCGTGGTCGTCTTCGACATCAGCGAAAAGTCGATCGTCGAGGTCCGCTCCCTGGAGGGGGGCGTGCTGCTGGGACGATCGTCCGACGCTCAGGGCTTCGTGGTCGAGTGGCCCAGGGCCGACGGCAGCCAGTGGATCGGCACCTGCGGATGGCTCGACGCCAAGCCCGTGTGGCTGGTGCAGGATTCGGCCGTGAGCGCACACGCGACCCTGGGTCCCGGCGGCCTTCTGGCCTTCACGCAGCGGGCACGCGGCGACCAGCGGGCGGTGCTCGTCGTTCGCTCGCCCAGCGGAGGAACCACGGTTCTCCCCGATTCACAAGGGTCGTTTCTCTTTCCCACCTTTGGGAACGATCCGGCGATTCTGTACGTCTTCCTGAGCAGCCAGGCCGGGCTCGAGCTGCTCGCCCTCCCCATCACGCCGGGGCAGATCCCGCGGATCGGGACGCCCCTCGCCCGGCGACGCATCGACGCCAACGGCGATCCTGCTCTGGCGTACCAGGCCATCGCCGCGGTGCAAACGCCTCCGGCGACCAACGACACAGAGGCCGGGATGGCCTATTTCGAGCCCCGATCGCGCCGGGTGATCGAGATGACACGCCGCCTCGGGCTGGTTTCGGTGCTGCCCGAGGACACCTTTGCCGCCGTGCGGGCCCCAGCCCTCTCGCCCGGCGGGTGGTTTGTCTCGGGAGTCAAGGGCGTTTCGTTCTCACCCGATCCGACGCCCGCGCTCGGGACCGACGGCAATCCCAAGCCCAGACCACCCGACGCCAGGCTCTTTGACGTGCCGCACGTTCCAAGGGCATCGCGAGACCCCCAGCGCCCGATCGTGCTCTTTGGGCCGGTGAAGGACAGCGGCCTGCCGCTCCTGACGGTGATCGAACTTCTGCCGCGCCCGCCCGAGGCCGCGAAATAGCCCAACCCGGCGCCGGCGTGCCCGGTACACTCGTGAATCGCAGGCCCGCCGGGCGAACCATCGCCGGGGCACGCGGCCTTCAGGAGTGCGCGATGAAACGTTCGATGATCTCGGTCTCACTGGTCGCGTGTTCGCTTCTGGGCGTGACGGCCCGCGGGCAGGACGTAAAGTACGAGAAGTACAAGCTGCCCAATGGCCTCACGGTGATCCTGCACGAGGACCACGCGCTGCCGGTCGCGACCATCAACACGTGGTACGGCGTGGGCGCCCAGGACGAGCCGCCGGGACGCTCGGGGTTCGCCCACCTCTTCGAGCACCTGATGTTCATGGGCACCAAGCGCGTGGAGGGCAATCAGTTCGACGTGCTCATGGAGACCGGGGGCGGCGCCAACAACGCGAGCACCGACCTGCACCGGACAAATTACTACTCGTGGGGGCCCAGCAAGCTCCTGCCCACCCTCCTGTGGCTCGACGCCGATCGCCTCGAGGACATGGGCCTGCAGATGAACGTCGACAAGCTCAACAAGCAGCGGGACGTCGTGCGCAACGAGCTGCGCCAGAACGTCGAGAACGCGCCCTACGCCAAGGCGGGCGAGGCGGTGAGCAAGCTGCTCTACACGCCCGACCATCCGTATTACTACGGCGTAATCGGAACGCACGAGGACCTCGAGGCCGCAAACGTCACCAACGTGAAGGACTTCTTCGCGACGTTCTACGTGCCGGGCAACGCGTCGCTCGTCGTGGCGGGGGACTTTGATTCCAAGCAGATCAAACCGATGGTGGACCAGCTCTTTGGCACGATCGCGGCGGGCCAGCCCATCGCCCGCAAGTACGTCAAGCCCACCGAGCCCATCCCCTGCAAGATGCCGGGCATCAAGCGGTTCACCGCCATCGACAAGGTGGAACTGCCCAAGGTTCAGTTCACCTACCACAGCCCCGTCGCCTTCGGCCCCGGCGACGCGGAGATGAAGCTCGCGGCGGCGGTCCTGGGCGACGGCAAGGCCTCGCGCCTCTACAAGCGGCTGGTCATCGACGAGAAACTCGCCAGCGAGGTCGGCGCAGCGCAGCAGGGCTTCCCCCTGGGCGGCATCTTCCAGGTCGACGTGAACACCAAGCCCGAAGCGGACCTCGCCAAGGTCGAGAAGATCATGGACGAGGAAATTGCCAGGTTCGTCAAAGACGGCCCGACGTCCGAGGAGCTCGACCGGCACAAGGCCGGGATCGAGCTCGCGCTGCTCTCGGGCCTGCAGAGCATCGAACGCAAGGCCGATCGGATGAACGAGTACGAGTTCTACTGGGGCGAGCCCAACTCGTTCAAGCGGGACCTGGATCGATACCGCAACGCGAGCACGTCGAACGTGAGGAGCTGGGCCGGCCGGACCTTCACGCAGGGCGCCCGCGTCATCGTTCGCGTGCTCCCCGAGGAGCCCGAACGGGGCACCTCGCCCCGCGATGCCAGGCCCGGTGACGCCAGTGCGGGCTCGTTCAACCTTCCGGAAGCGGTGAGCTTCGACGCCAAGTGCGGGATGAAGGTCCACGTCTGGACGCGCAAGGACCTTCCGCTGGTGGAACTCCAGCTCGTCTCCCAGCCCGGCGGCGCGCTCGACAAGTCCGGCCAGCAGGGACTCGCCTCGATCACCGCCGACATGCTGGGCGAGGGAACAAAGGAGCTCGATTCGCTCGCCTTCGAGAACCAGGTGCAGACCCTCGGCGGCACGTTCGGCGCCGGGGCCGATCACGAGACGCTCAGCGTCGGCATGACCATCCTCAAACGCAACCTCGACAAGGGCGCGGGCCTTTTCGCCTCAGCCGTCCGGGCGCCCCGCATGGAGGCCAAGGACTGGGATCGCGTCAAGGGACTCACCCTCGACAGCCTCAAGCAGCGCCTCGAATCTCCGCCCGCCATCGCCGGCTCGGTTGCCAATCGCCTGCTCTATGGCGATTCCAACCCGTACGCCTGGCCCGCGGCCGGAACCGTCAAGACCGTCGGTTCCTTGACCCTCGACGACGCCAGGCGGGCGCACGCCGCCCTGCTCAACCCCGCGCGGTGCACGCTGCTGCTCGCGGGCGATGTGACCGCCGACGAGGCCAAGGCCTTGGTCGAGCGGCACTTTGGCGAATGGTCGAGCGGCGGAGCGGCACCGGCCTTGGCCAAGGTGGACTACGCGGCACCCGCGGGAGAGGCGATGCGGGTCGTCATCGTCAACAGGCCGGGGGCGACGCAAACGACAATCGGCTTTGTCGGCCCCGGCGTGAGCTACGCGGACTCAAGCCGCGTCTCACGCCAGCTCCTCAACACGATCCTGGGCGGCAGCTTCACGAGCCGTCTGAACCAGAATCTCCGCGAGGACCACGGGTACACCTACGGCGCCAGGTCCCGATTTGAGATGCGGATCTCGGGCGGGAGCTTCTACGCCGGCGCGAGCGTGAAGGCCGACACCACCGGGGCGTCGCTCCAGGAGTTCGCCAAGGAGTTCGGGCGTCTTAAGGCCGGCGACGTGACCGACGCCGAGGCCACAAAGGCCCGCGAGACGCTCCGCAACGACATGGTGCGGGGGTTCCAGGGCCTGGGCGGGCTCATCCGGGCGGCGGCCACGCTCCTGGAGAACAAGCTGCCGTTCGAGACGGTCACCACCGACATGGCGGCCATGTCGAAGGTGACGGCGGCGGAGCTCAACACCCTGGCCAAGGCCGCCCTGACCCAGGAGAAGGGCGTCCTGATCCTCGTGGGCGACAAGACGGTCATTCTCGAGCAGATCAAGGACCTCAAACTTCCCACCCCGAGTTTCTACGATCCCGAGGGAAACCCCGCGAAATAAGGTCACGCGCCCATTGACATTCTGGTACCATGGGCGTCTCACACAAGGAGACGCCCATGGTCGCTTTTGGAACCCTTCTGGTCCTGTCCCTCGCCTGCGGCGGCGACGAGTCGGTCACGTTCAAGCCCATGTCGACGGGAGCGATGTCCAAGCTTGGGGGGTACCGACCCCAGCGCATCACGCTCGCAACCGCCAAGCCCGCGACCATCAAGAAGGAGCCCGATGGTCTCACGGCTCCGCTCTATGGCATCCTGCCGATCAAGGCGCCTGAGGGCGCGGTGCTGCATGTCATCGTGGACGAGCCCGAAGGCAAACCCGCACGCCTCTTTGTGGACTCCAATGGCAACGGCGACCTCACCGACGATGGCGAGGCAGACTGGAAGGGCAAAGCGCAAAAGGACAAGGCGGGCGTCGAACTCACCCAGTACACAGGTGGCGCAACGGTAAAGCTGGGCGCCAAAGGCAAGACGTTTGATGCGCACCTGGGGATGTATCGATTCGACAAGAACGACGCCGGTCGTCCGGCGCTCAAGGACGTTCTCCTCTACTACAACGATTACGCCGCAACGGGCGAGATCAAGTTCGGCGACAAGACGTACAAGGCAATCCTGAACGACGAGTTGGCGTCGGGCGATTTCCGCGGAACCCAGATCACCGGCGAGGGCAAGACCAGGAAGGGCTCGGGGGTTTCACTCAAGATCGACGTGAACGGCAACGGCAGCTTCGACGCTCGCGGCGAGAGCTTCGACGTCCGCGATGCGTTCAACATCGGCGGAACGACCTGGGAGCTCAGGGATATGTCGGTGGACGGGTCTTCGTTCAAGCTCGTGAAGTCCGAAAAGACGGTCGCGGAAATCCCGCCGCCCCCCGATCACAGCAAGGGCAAGAAGATCACGGCGTTTGAGGCCAAGATGATGGACGGGAAGTCCGTCAAGTTCCCGGGCGATTACAAGGGCAAGGTGGTGCTGATCGACTTCTGGGCGACCTGGTGCGGGCCTTGCATGGTCGAGATGCCCAACGTCGTCGCGAACTACGAGAAGTACCACGACAAAGGGTTTGAGATCCTGGGCGTGACCCTCGACCAGAAAGACGCCGAGGCCAAAATCAAGCAGACGACCGAGAAGTCGAAAATGCCCTGGCCGCAGGTCTACGACGGCGGGTACTGGCAGGCCGAGATCGCCCAACTGTACGTCATCAATTCGATCCCCGCGGCGTACCTCGTCGACGGCGACACCGGCGAGGTCCTCGACGACGGCAAGGGCCTGCGAGGTCCGGCGCTCGGCAAGACCATCGAGGCCGCCCTCGAGAAAAAGAGCAACAAGGCCAAGTAATCCGGGCCCAAACCCGGCTCGATCACGCCAGGGGCCACGACCCTCAAGGTCAGCGGCCCTTTTCCATGAACGCGCGAAGCGCCTCGAGCTTCACCGACCAGAACGCCTTCACGCGATCGACCGCCGCCGCATCGGCGAGCTTGCGCTGCTGCACCTGCACCATCGTCCTGGCCGCCTCGCGGAACCAGAAGTACACCTCGACACTGCTCCCCTGCTCGGCCCCCTTGGCGTTCCACGTGAGTCGGATCGACTTGTCGGGCGTCGATGTTCGGATCTCAACAGGAACCTCCCCGAGCCAGCGGGCACGCTCGCCCGCGTCCTCCCACGCACGGTACAGCCGCGAGATCGGCGCGCCGATCGTCTTGCTCATGCTCGCCTGAAATCCGTCGGGCGTCTCGTTCTTCTGGCGAAGTCCCCGCGCCTGCTCATAACCCACCGTGACCATCTGGCACCACCAGTCGCCGACCTTGTGCTCATCGCGCAACCATTTGGCGATCGCCGAATGCTCCATGGTGCGGGCGTTCGCCGCGTCCAAAGCCAAGAGCCAATCGGCCCACCCCTTCCCCGTCGCCTTGAGTACCGAGGCATCTCCGACATTCGCGTAGATCACGGGCGCCGCCGCCTTTGCCCGCTTTGAGGGCTTGGCAGGCACCGAAGCTTTCACCCGAGGCGCCGGCTTGACCGGTTTCCCGGCGACCGGCGCCCTACCCGCCTTCTTCGCCGCCACCTTGGGCTTGGCGGAGGCCGCTGGCTTCTTGCTCTTGGTCGCCTTGACCGCTTTCTTCGCCGCTTTCTTTACTGCTTTCTTCGCCATGGTGGTCAGCCCCCAGTGTGATATTCGGGTATCGGACGGGGAACCATACGGCCCGGCCGCACGCCCCGCAAGCGAATCCGCGATCGTTCCAGGCGACATCAACCCGAACCCCGTGACGGGCCGATCAGTACGAAAGCCGGGCCCACATCACCCTCGCCCCCGCGCGGGTTGTGGCTTCTCGGACGCCTTAGAATCGCGGCCCTGCGGAGAGCCCGGTGCGCGGGACGGATCCAACTCGAGGAAAGAGGCTTGCTCCATGTGCGGAATCGTCGCTTATATCGGGACCAAACCGGCTCAAAACATCCTCCTTGAGGGGCTCAAGCGCCTCGAATACCGCGGCTATGACTCCGCCGGCGTCGCCACGCTCGAAGATGGCCTGCTCAAGGTCGTCCGGGCCGTCGGACGCGTCGCCAACGTCGAGGACAAGCTCGAGGACATGGGCGGGCTCCAAGGCACCATCGGCATCGCCCACACGCGCTGGGCGACCCACGGCGGTGTGACGGAGATCAACGCCCATCCGCACCGCGACGATCGCCACGGGATTGCCGTCATCCACAACGGCATCATCGAGAACTACGCCGCACTCAAGACCTGGCTCGAGGAGCGGGGCCATCATTTCAGCTCGCAGACCGACACCGAGGTGATCTCGATGCTGATCTCCGAGCTCTACGAGGGCGACATCGAGAAGGCCGTCCAGGCCGCCCTTCGCGAGGTGACGGGTGCGTACGCGATCGCGGTGATCTGCGAGAAGGAGCCCGACACGCTGGTCGTCGCCCGCAAGGGCTCGCCGCTGATGGTGGGCGTGGGCAACGGCGAGTACATCGTCGCCTCCGACCCCTCCGCGATCGTCAGCCACACCACCCAGGCCTTCACCCTCGACGATTACAACGTGGTCAAGATCACCCGCGACGGCTTCAAGACCAACGACATCAACAACACCCCCGTCACACCCAAGATCATGCAGCTGGAGCTTGAGCTCCAGGAGATCGAGCTGGGCGGCTACGACCACTTCATGCGCAAGGAGATCTTCGAGCAGCCCAAGAGCCTCGCCAACTGCTTCCGCGGACGCATCGATGTCCGCGACGGCAAAGTGGTGCTGGGCGGGCTCTCGGCCTTCGCCAAGGAGCTGACCCGGGCCCGCAAGATCACGCTCCTGGGCCAGGGCACCGCCCTCCACGCCGCCATGATCGGCGAGTACATGATCGAGGACCTGGCCAAGGTCCCCGCCATCGCCGAGTACGCCAGCGAGTTCCGCTACCGCAATCCCATCATCGAAGAGAACAGCGTCGCCATCGCCGTCAGCCAGAGCGGCGAGACCGCCGACACGCTCGCGGCCCTGCAGGAAGCCAAGGACCGCGGGGCCCTCTCCCTGGGCGTCATCAACGTCGTGGGCTCGACCATCAGCCGCGAGACCGACGCGGGCGTGTACCTGCGCGTGGGCCCCGAGATCGGCGTCGCCTCGACCAAGGCCTTCACCGGCCAGGTCGCCGTGCTCACGCTCATCACGCTCTACCTCGCCCGGCGCCGCTTCATGTCCGCCGACCAGTGCGCCGAACTTCTGCAGCAGCTCAACACGGTGCCAGAGAAAATCGAACGCATCCTCGAGCAGGACCAGAAGATCAAGAAGGTCACCGAGAAGTACTGCCACCGCGAAAACTGGCTCTTCCTGGGGCGCGGGTACAACTACCCCACCGCCCTCGAAGGCGCCCTCAAGCTCAAGGAAATCTCGTACATCCACGCCGAGGGAATGCCCGCCGCCGAGATGAAGCACGGCCCCATCGCCCTCATCAACGAGGGAATGCCCGCCGTCTTCATCGCCAACAAGGGCCGCCAGTACGACAAGGTCATGAGCAACATCCAAGAGGTCAAGAGCCGCGGCGGCCACGTGATCGCCGTGGCGACCGAGGGCGACGAGCAGATCAAGAAGTATGCCGAGGATGTCCTCTACATCCCCGACATCCCCGAGCCCCTCAGCCCCATGCTCGCCGTCGTCCCCCTCCAGCTCATGGCCTACCACGCCGCCGTCATCCGCGGCCACGACGTGGACAAGCCCCGAAACCTCGCCAAGAGCGTGACGGTGGAGTGAGCCTCACGCAAGCCCCGAACGAACCCGAAGTGAGCTCGAGCACTTATGTCAACGAGCCCCGAGCGTCAGCGAGCGGGTTCTTCGTGCGCCCTGATTTGCGTGAATCATGGGGCGAGCTTGGGGCTCGACTAGAATCTGGCAATGAGTGCCCACAACTCAAGTTCAGGCGATCGATTGGAAGCTATCAACATTGATCCAATGGATCCTGCCGAGGTGGCGCTCCTTCGTGGACAATCCTGGTCCGATCGCCTCCGGATCTCCGGCGAACTCTTTCTCGCGGTTCGAAATATGATCGAGGTATCTGTGCGGGCGAACAACCCAGATTGGGACGAGGTTGCAGTCAAGCGCGAGGCTGCAAGAAGAATGCTGCGTGACTACGACTCCAATTGAATCACTGATCGTTCAGTCAGGTGGGCATCGAAGACCTCGTTGATCTCATGGCATCCCTATCCCACTCGTTGACGCTCAGGGCTCGTTGTCCGACGTGCAACTGCCAGCTGTCCCCTCACGTTCCCTTTGCACTAATCGTCACCGCCACCGTCCCATACACCTCAGGCGTGATATCCACCGGCGCGACCCGAATCCGCCGCGACTCAGGGTCAATCCCCTTCTCCCGCATCACCCGCTTGAGCGTCCCCGGCAGCGCAAACTCCACATCCTCGGGCACAATGTCCCAGCTCTCAAGCTTCGCCCCGTGCCTCGACACCAGCACGCGGCAGATCGCCGCCACCAGATCCTCGGGCGCGCTCGCCCCCGCCGTCAGCATGACTGCCTCATTCCCCGTCGGGAACCACTCGGGTCGAATCTCCCCCACGTCATCCACCAGATACGCCATGGTCCCCACCTTCTGCGCAATCTCCGTGAGCCGCACGCTGTTGGACGAATTCTTGCTCCCCACGACAATCACCAGGTCGCAGTGCGGGGCGATCTCGCGCACCGCCCGCTGCCGGTTGGTCGTCGCGTAACAGATGTCCTCGCTCGGCGGCGCCTTGATGTTGGGAAACGCCACCTTCAGCGCCGCGATGATCACATCCGCGTCGTCGGTCGAGAGCGTCGTCTGCGTGAGGTAGACGAGCTTGTCGGCATCATGGATCGTGAGGTTGGCGATATCCGCCGGGCTCTCAACCACCTGCGTCGCCGCCGGCGCCTCGCCAAACGTCCCCACGATCTCCTGGTGGTTCTTGTGCCCGACAAGTAGAATTTGAAACCCCTGGCGGGCGTACCGCACCGCCTCGCTGTGCACCTTGGTCACCAGCGGGCATGTCGCGTCGATCGAGGTCAGCCCCTGGGCCCGGGCCTGGGCCCGCACCGCCGGCGAAACCCCGTGGGCGCTGAAGACGATGATCTTGCCCCGAGGCACCTCGGCCAGGTCGTCGACAAAGACCGCCCCGCGCCCCCGGAGGCGCGACACGACGTGCTTGTTGTGGACAATCTCGTGATAAACGTAAATCGGACGCTCATCGATGATGTCGAGCACCTGGTCGACGACATCGATCGCCATGCGGACCCCCGCACAAAAACCGCGGGGATTGGAGAGAATCAGACGCATGGCCCCATCCTAGGGATGAAGGAACCCGACCCCGGCCAACGGCCCGGTGATGCTGAACAGCCCTCGGCCCACCCGCCAAACCGCTTTGTGTATGGTTTGTGGACGGGTTGTCGGTTGCGCTGTGGCTTCTCACGATCTTTCAACAAGAAAATGTCAAGAAGTCGGACCGTGTTGAAGATTTGGTCGGGCCTCGATAGACTCACACCCTGTCGGACCAAGGCATTCGCCTGTCGGTCGTTTGGTCGGGTCGGGAGTATTCAATGGGCCAAATCAAGCCATGGCAGATCGCGGTGATCGTGGCTGCGGTGTTGGCCGTCGCGGCGGCCGCGTACTGGACGATCAGCGGAAACGACATGCCGAAGATGAGCCATCGAGTGGTGCTCGTGGACATCACGACGGGCGAGCTTTTCGAAGCCTCGACCGCCCGAAAGTCGGCGATCATTCCGGAGAAGAACCCAACCTCGGGAACGTACACGCTCTTTCCGGTCGCCAAGGGCGCCGATGGGGTGTGGAAGGTCCCGCCGCGGTATCTTGAAAGCATGGAGAAGGACACCAAGGCGACGGCGCTGGTGTCGGCAAAGTCTGGCGAGGTCAAAGTGACCTCGGAATCACCCAAGTCCATCACGCTGGGAAAGTGACGACCCCAAGATTTCCACGCGGGGGCATCGCGGAAGGAACCCTGAATGCATCTCAAGACTAAAGCCTTCACGCTGATCGAGCTTCTGGTGGTCATCGCGATCATCGCTCTGTTGATCAGCCTCCTGCTGCCGGCCTTGGGAATCGCCCGCAGGACCGCCCAAAAGATCGTCGGTTCAGCGTCGCAGCGCGGCCTAGTCCAGAACCAGACCCTGTATATCAATGATTCGAAAGACTATTTCGCGGGTCCGAATACTTCGGGCGCGGAACATCTGATCTTTGGTCCGGGTCAGAGCATTGGACAGAATCTCCTCGGAGACAAGACCGCTGCCACTCCGACGACAACTCACGACTGGATCAGCCCTATTTTGGGAGAGGCCGGGGGCCTGCCGGCGAATCGTGCGCGACGCACCCAGAAGATCTTTAACAAGCTGGGATGCCCGACCGCCAGGCTGCAAAACGACCAACTCTACGGCTCCGCACCCGACGTCGCGGATTTCAGGCAAGCCCTCGACGATGGCGGATTCAAGCAGGTGAGCTTTCTTTCCCCGTCGGCTTTCCACTACCTCCCAATGGGCGAGGTTGCGGCCAGGTTCTTGGGAAACGGTCGGTTTCAAAGGTACATGGTCGATGGGTTTGGCACCCCCGTGAAGACTCCCTCGAGCTATCGCCCCAAGCTTGAGCGCGTCGGCAGACCTTCGGGCAAGGTCTTTGTGATGGATGGGAATCGATATCTCGCGACCGACCCGAGCGGGACCGTGCTTGATTTCGATATCGGCGTCGCGCCGGGCATCTACGGCAGCTTCCTTGACGCAGGCCCGATCTTCGACAACTCAACCGCCTACGGACGATCGGTCAACAGCCCCAGCCAGGGCGAAGGATGGAAGCTCTCAGTACGCCACGTCAGCAAGACGATGAATGTCTGCTTCTTCGATGGCCACGGGGCGTCACTCAAGGGCGACGAGATCTGGGGTGACGCGTCATACTGGTACCCCTCTGGTAGCACTTTCACAGGCGGCGGAGCGACTCCCGAGGCCACCGCCAAGTACACCATTGGTCAGATCATCGATTGAGTGTGTCGCCAACGCCGACGCCCGGCGAGTGCTCCATCCGCTCGATCAGCGTTTGGCCTGCGCCGCCTGCACGATCGGCACAAAGTCGGCGATCTTCAGCGACGCTCCGCCCACCAGCCCGCCGTCGACGTCCGGCTGATCGACCAGCTCGGCCGCGTTCGAGGCCTTGAGCGACCCGCCGTAGATAATCCGCGTCCGGTCCGCGATGTCGCGGTTGTAGAGATTCCCCAGCAGCTTGCGGATCTTGGCGTGCACATCCTGCGCATCCTGCGGCGTCGCCGTCTTGCCCGTGCCGATCGCCCAGACGGGCTCGTACGCAACCGTCACCCGGCTCATGAAATCGCCCGGAACCTCGGCCAGGCCGGCGCGAAGCTGACGCTGATTCACCGGGTCGGTGTGCCCGCTCTCTCGCTGGCCCAGCGTCTCGCCCACGCACAGGATGACCTCAAGGCCGCCCTCCAAGGCCGCCCGGGCCTTCTGATTGACCATCTCGTCCGACTCGCCCAGAACATGGCGGCGTTCGCTGTGCCCGCAGAGCACAACCTGCACGCCGCAGTCCTTGAGCATCTCGATCGAGACCTCGCCCGTGAAGGCGCCGTCGGGCTTGAAGTAGACATCCTGCGCACCCAGCTTGATGGCCGACCCGCGATCGCGGAGGATCGAGCGGACCGAGAGCAGGTACGGAAACGGCGGGAAAACCGCGATGTCCACGTTGGAGACAGTCCGCAGCGAGTCGACCAGACCGCGCGAAAGATCGGCGGAGGTGGTCCGGTTGGTGTTCATCTTCCAGTTGCCGCCGACGTAGGGCTTGCGATCGCTCATGGGGAGTCTGTCTCCGAGTGGAAGTCCAAGAGTAGCGGCGAGGCCGCCCCGTGCACAGCGAGGTTATTTGCCCGTCCGCGACCACGCGAAGTCCGCCGGAATCATCTCGGGACGATGGTGCAGAAGTCCAACGAGAAACTCCAGGGTCGCCGCCAGCCCCGGGCCGCTCCTGTTGAACGACCGGTCCCCGTCAACGACCACGACCTGATCGCGCTTGAAGGCCGCCAGATCGTGCCAGCGGGAGTCCTGCGCAAGTTCCGCCGCCAATGACCGGCTCTGCGAGAACGAGAGACCACCCAGCGATAGGAAGACCCACGCGGGATCGCAAGCGAAAAGCTCCTCCTGCGTTATGGACCGCCCCGGGCCCGCGACCCGTTCGGCCATTTGCGGACCGGCCGCGGCCCCCGCAGCCTCCTTTGGAACCGTCGCGTTCAAGGGGTGTCGCCCGCCCGCGCGTTCGACGAGCTGAGGTATCCAATAACCGCCCACAAGCGGCGGCCCGATGGATTGCAGGACCGCGACCGCCGGGCCATCGTCAAAGGGATTCACATACTCCGAGGCGGCGAACATCCGCTCGCGAAGAGCCACAACTGCGGCAAGGGCCGCGGCTTGCAGCTCCAGGGCCTCTCCGATGGTCAGAATCGCGTCAAACACGCCCTCGATCGTGTTGGGGTCAAGGACGGTGGTGTCGGCGCGGGGCGACAGACACCCCGGGCGGGCGAAGATAACCTCGGGGCGCAAATCACGCAGCGCGGACTCGTCGGGTCGGTACACCGTGGGACTGGCGGAGGCGAGCACGGGAACGCCCAAAGCCGTCGCCGGGGAGTCGCTATCGGGCGAGCGACCGACCAATCCCGCACCGGCTCCGATCAGACAGACGATTTCTGTGGCTGCCGCGTCGAGACTGACGATCCGAGGGAGCTTTGGTGGCATTTGGGCAGACTGGGGTAGCACAGGGTGGGGAGATGAACCGTATCGGAGTTGGTCGCGCTGAAGACCTGATGGTGGGGGGGTGCGAGGGACCGGGGCAACATCGGGGCTCGGCGGTCCGCCGGGCCCTGGCGGTGGGCGAACAATGGGAACCGGTGCGCAGGGGCGTGTCGGGTAGAATGTCGGCTGGACGATAGCTCTCCATCGGGGCAAACCGCCCGGATCGGACGAACGGAGCACGAATCACATGTCACAGAATCCTTGCACCACTTCGACCCATCGTGCCAGCGTTCGACGCCTGGTGGCCCTTGCCGGGGCACTCGGACTCGCCTTTGCCTCACCCGGACTCGCCCAGGAGCGTGCGGTGCCCATCACCCAGCCCGTCGTTCCCGGCGGCAAGGGAACGCCGGCGGTGCGTCCGACCACTCGTCCGGGCCAGCCGGGCGCCAAGGGTGGGCAGCCCAACACGGGCGGCAGACCCAACGTGCCAGGTCAGCCCAACGTTCCTCCGCCCGGCGGTGCCGAGGGCGACAAGCCCGAGGGCAAGCACGAGGTGCCGAGCATCGACGCGGGCGACGACATGGTGGAGTTCTCTGGCTTCGCCGAGGCCGTGGACCTGACCTCGCTGGTGGAGATCGTGGCCCACACGCTGCAGATCAACGTGATGCAGGATCCGAACCTGAGCGGGTCGATCGTCTTCAACGCCCCCATGAAGGTGAAGCGCGAGAACCTGCTGAACATGCTCAAGCTGATGCTGGAGCGCAACGGGTACACGCTGACGTACGACTCGACGATCAACTTCTACATGGTCGGGCCCAGATCGACGCTCGAGTATGATCCGATGAACATGGAGGTGGTCACGACGATCGTGATCGAGACTCCGGGCATCAGGCCCAGCTCTCTCAAGGCGACAATCGACTCGCAGCTCGGAACGGGCGGAGCGGTGGTCGGCGGCGCGTCCAAGGGGGCCAGCCGCGGCGTGCCCCAGGGTGTGGCCGACGACGGGAGCGGCATGCCCAACCCGGGCAATCAAGGCGCGCAGGGAGGGGGCGCGGCAGCCGGGGGTGGCGGGCACATCACGTACAACGACGAACTTGGAATCATCATCGCCGTCGATACGACCCGGCGCCTCGAGCAAATCAAAACGCTGGTCGCCAAACTGACCGAGCAGTACGCCAAGATCGAAACCACTGAGATCCACCTCAAGCTGGTCGCGCCCTCGGTGGCCAAGCAGCGCATCCTGGAGATGCTCGGACAGGTCGCCCAGCCCACGACCCAGCGCAATCCCAATCGCGGGTACGAGGACGGGAGCCAGCAGCCGCAAGCCCAACCGACCGCAAAGACCACAATGGACAATCTGGCCGAGCGGCTGACCGCGGCCCCGACGGGCAACACCCTCTTCTTCCGCGGACGGGCCGAGGAACGCGAGCGGGTGGAGTACATCGTCAGCCTCATCGACAAGCCCAGCAATCTCTCGCCCAAGGCCTATCGCGCGGGAACCGCGGCCAAGGCCGTGGCCGATATCGCGCGGCAGCGCGGCATGGGCGAGGTCACCACCATCCAGGCCCCCGACGCGCGAATGAACGCGAACAACTACTACTACGGTGGATTCGACGGGGGGAATAACCAGCAGCGTCAGCCGCAAACTCCCCTTTCGGGCGGTCCCGTCATGGTCGTCGACGAGGGACGCGGGCAGATCATCTACTACGCCACGCCCGAGCTTCACGCGCAGATGGAGGAGTTGCTCGGGGACATCGATCCCGACAACGACTCGGTGGTGATGCGCGACTACCGCCTCACCTACGCCAAGGCCGAGGACGTGGCGGCACTGATCCTGGGCCTGATCCGCAACGAGACGCCCTCGGGCGGGAACGACAACAGCCTCCTCCCGGCCTCCAGCGGCACGAGCCGTCCGGGCGGCGTGCAGCCCACCGTCATCTTCCAGGGTCCCGACTACGGCGGCGGTCGCGGCGAGCTCTCCATCAGCGGCAAGGACTCGTTCGTCATCGCCGACAAGGCCAACAACCAGGTCATCGTCAAGGCCCCGCTCAAGGAGCAGGAGTACTTCAAGGAACTCGTGTCGCGACTCGATCGCCCCGTGCCCCAGGTCTACGTCGAGGCCCAGATCGTCGCCGTCACCGGCAGCGACACCTTCCGCCTCGCGTTCGAAACGCAGCTCATCAACGCCGACGGGGCGGGCGGCCTGTTCAACACCAACTTCGGCCTGGGCACCCAGACCGTGATCACCGACCGCAAGGCCATCAAGACCACACTCGCGGGCGGAACCGCCGCGCTGATCCGCTCGGACCAGGTGCCATTCGTCATGACGGCCATCCAGACCATCGCCGAGACCAAGGTGCTGTCGAGCCCGCAATTGCTCGTCGACGCCAACGCCGAGGAATCGAGCGTCGAATCCAACGCCGAACAGCCCACGTCGCAGCGAACCCTGGGAAGCAACGGCAACCAGGACGCGGTGAGCTTCGGCGGGTACGAGAAGGCTGGTACGAAGCTGACGATCAAGAAACCCCAGATCGGCCCCGGCAACAGCGTGCGGATGGGGGTCGAGGTCGAGCTCTCGAGCTTCACCGGCGCGGCGACCGACACGCTTCCCCCGCCCAAGTCGTCGAACATCGTCAAGAGCCAGGTGCAGGTGCCCGCGAACATGACGTGCGTCATCGGCGGCGTCGTGGTGGACAGCAAGAGCAACACCGACTCGGGTATCCCGATCCTGATGGATATTCCGGTCATCGGCGCTCTGTTCACCGACCAGAACCACACGTACAACAAGACCACGCTCTACGTCTTCCTCACGCCCCGCGTGCTCCGCGATGAGAAATTCGGTGACGTCCACCTGATCTCCAGCGGACCGATGAAGACCGTTGGAGTGAATCCCGAGTTGCCACCCCTGCGCCCCGGGACCGTTGAATTCCTGGAGATCCGTGAGCCCGGCATCCCGGCCAGGGCCTCTTCACCGGCGGGTGGCCAGTAACCCATGAATCCCACACGACCGATCGGCGAGAATGGCACCACGGGCACCTCACGCATGAGCGGCGGGCCCTCGCCGCGCGAGCTCTCGCGGGCCGCCGACCTCTTCTCGCCCTTCAAGCTCACTCCCGAACAGCTCCAGCAGTTCCGCGAATTGGACGGCTCCGACGAGGAGCCCTGGGATTCACTGCTCTCGATGCTGGCGATTGATGAGCACGAAGGGCTTGAGCTCCTGGCCAAACGCACCGGACTGCGCTACGTGGCCGAACCCAAGATCGCCGACTCGGCGTCTCGCTACTACGAGCTGGTGCCCGCGGATATCTCGCGTCAGCACCACCTCGCGGGGATCGAGGAGGAGCCCGCCTCGCCCGGCAGCGTCGCCGCCGTCATGGTTGTCGCCACCGCCCAGCCCCTCTCGCCCTCGGTCTACACGATGATCGAGGACTTTCTCGAGGGACCCATCCGGCTGGTGCTCTCCCCGCGCGGTGCGGTCGCCAACCTGATCAACCGCGGGTATGAACAGCGACAGGGCCTGGTCGAGGAGATCATCGAGGAGATGCCGCTCGACGAGAGCGTCATCGCCGCCGCCGCCGGCACCGCCGGCCAGTCGACCGACCTACTGCAACTCGCCCGCCAGACACCGGTCATTCGCCTGGTGAACATGATTCTGTTCGAGGCCCTGCGCCGGCGGGCAAGCGACGTGCACGTCCACCCGATGGAGAACAAGCTGGTCATCCGCTTCCGCATCGACGGAATGCTGACCGACGCGTTCACCCCGCCCATCTCCCTCGCCCCGGCCATCAGCTCGCGCATGAAGGTCATGACCGAGCTCGACATCGCCAACCGCCACAGCCCCCAGGACGGTCACACGAGCGTGCGGATCGGCAGCCGCAAGATCGACATCCGCTTCTCGTGCATCCCCACGGTCTACGGCGAGCGCCTGGTGCTGCGTCTGCTCGACCAGACCCAGACCCAGCTCTCACTCGACCAGGTCGGCATGATCAAGGCGATGCAGGGCCAGTTCATGGACCTGGTCGAGAGGCCCACGGGCATCATTCTCGTGACGGGCCCCACCGGCAGCGGCAAAACGACCAGCCTGTACGCCGCCCTGGGCAAGATCGACCGCACAAGCCGCAACGTCATGACCATCGAGGACCCCGTCGAGTACCACCTCGACGGAATCTCGCAGATGCAGGTGAACGTGAAACGCGGCGTGACTTTCGCCAGCGGACTGCGAAGCCTGCTGCGACAGGACCCCGACGTCATCCTCGTGGGCGAGATCCGCGACAAGGAAACCGCCGACCTCGCCATCCAGGCGTCGCTCACCGGACACCTGGTGCTCGCCACGCTGCACACCAACGACGCGCCCGGCGCCATCACACGCCTGGTCGACATCGGAATCGAACCCTACCTCATCACCTCCACGCTGCTGGGTGTGCTCGCCCAGCGACTCCTGCGCCGCAAGTGCAAGGCGTGCGCGGGGGCCGGAAATTTCAACGGCCTGCGCTGCGAGACGTGCTACGGCACCGGATATCGCGGTCGCGTCGCGGTCTACGAGCTGATGATCATGACCGAGCAACTTCGCCGCCTCGCCGCCCAGAACGCCGACGCGCTGCAGCTCTTCGACGCCGCGCGTGCCTCGGGCTTCCGCACGATGCACGACGACGCCCACGAAAAGGTGGCCGCCGGCCTCACCGACGAGACCGAAGTCTTCCGCGTCCTGCACTGACGTGGCCTCTTGGTGGCACTGCTCTCCAGAGCAGTGGCTTCCTGGTGGCGCCGCTCCATGGTGGCACCGCTCCATGGTGGCACCGCTCTCCAGAGCGGTGCGTCCGTTGACCCCGACAAACCTCCGCTCAGGTGCCACCCGCATCCGCTCAGAGGTACTCCACGCTCGCCGCCGTCGCATCGTCGGCCAACGTGCTTGTGCCCGCAAAGGCCAGCACCGCGGCGAAGATCATCGCCACGTCATCGTCGGCCGACGTGCTCGTGCTCACCGCGTTGCGAAGGCGCTCGATGCCAAACTCCGACCCGCCCGGGCGACGCTGCTCGACGATCCCGTCGGAGAACGCGACGATCCGGTCTCCGCTCGAGAGCGTGAGCGTCCGCGACGAGTACCGCCGCGACGCGTCGATCCCCAGCGGTATGTCCCCCTCGGGGTCAGGAGCGGTGGCGACGATGCCCCTCTTTCGAGAGACGTGCAGCCAGTGCCCGTGCCCGGCGTCGACGTACTCCACCGTGCCGCTCGGCGAGAACATGCCCAGCCACAGCGAGACGAATCGCCCGCCCAGCGATCGCCCGGCGAGATACTGGTTCACCGCGTCCACCGCATTGGCCGGATCCTGCCCGTCGCGCAGCTCCGCGTTGAGATACGCCTGCGTGGTCGCCATGAGCATGGCCGACGCGGCGCCGTGGCCTGCCACATCGCCCAAAAACACGCCCACGCGCCCGTCGGGGAGCAGCACCGTCTCAAAGAGGTCGCCCGCGACAAACAGACCCGGCTTCATGTGCATCGCGTACCGCAGGAATCCGTGCTCGCCCCGCGCCGGCGGCAGGATGAACTGCTGCGCCTCGCGCGCCGCGTGGAGTTCGGCCGCCAGCGCCTGCTGTCGCCGATCAAGCTCCTGACGCCGCAGATTCGCCAGCGCCAGCCCGTACGCCCCGGCGACCGCCTCGACAAAGTCGGCCGCGTCGGACTGGATCTGCCCCTCGTACCCGCGGGCGTCAAGATAGAGAAACGACACGAGCGTCTGCCCCAGGAGCACCGGGGCGCACACGATGGACCCGGGTTCCGATACCTCGTGCTCGCCCGCGCCGGGGAGTACGGGGACGAGTTCGGGCGTGAGCACCGCGGCGCGCCCGCTCCCGGCGCTGTTCCACGCCGCCTCCAGGATCGCCTTGCCGAACCGACGCTCGCGCTCCGACATCGGTCCCATGCGAACCGACGCGACGACCGAGACCTCGTGGCGTCCCGGATCGATCGATTCGATGGGACGGAGCATCGCGCCGCGCCGATACCCGCTGCCCTCGAGCGCCGCCTCGATCGCCAGGCGCGCCATCTCCTCCTCGCCCGACGCGGCCCCAAGCTTCTGCAGACACTGCGAGAGCACCCGCAGCCGGTGGATCCCCAGAGACGATACCCCGCCGATCCTCACGTGCTTGGTCGTCGCCTCTTCGGTTTCGGGGAGCATCCCGCCCGCCGGTGCCCCCAGCACAACGCGGAACGTCCAGGGCCCGATCCGCAGGAGATCCGCGCTGGCGATGGGCGTCGCGGTCTGCGCCTCGAGTCGCACCCCGTTGAGATACGTGCCCGCCGCCGTGCCCAGGTCGGCCACGAACCACGACTGACCCTGACGCATCAGCGTCGCGTGCTGGCGCCCCACCGTCTCATGCAGCAGGCAGATGTCGCACTCGGCCGCCCGGCCGATCGTCGCCGCGTTGCCCGCCGGGAGTGGAAACCAACCGCCGTACGGGCCCAGCATCGTCTGCAGCGTCACATCGGAAGATTCGTTTGCCACACCCGGATGATAGCGGCGCGGTGCGGGCGATCGGCTCGTTCTACAGCTGCCAGAGGCTGCTTCCCCAGGTCAGCCCGGCGCCAAACGCCAGGAACATCACGCGCTGCCCGTCCTTCACGCGACCGGCCTGCCGCAGCTCGTCGAAAACCAGCGGGACCGACGCGCCCACCGTGTTGCCGAAACGCTGGATGTTCACGTGGAGCTTCTCGGGCGCGATCCCGAACCGCTCGCGGGCGGCCTCAAGAATTCGGGAGTTGCTCTGGTGGCACACGAAGTGGTCGACCTGGTCGGCCGACATGCCCGCTTTCTCCAAAGTTTGCTCGAGGAGCTTGGGGAACGTGCCCACCGCGAACTTGAAGACCGCCGGGCCGTTCATCTGCACCAGGTTCAGACGTTTCTCGTCGGGCGCGTCGCCCTCTGGAAAGTCCGACATGCGGTTTGGGATGTAGAGGTACTTTGCGCCCCCGCCGTCGGAGTGCATCGACTGGGCGAGGATGCCCTTGCCCGGATCGTCGGTTCGACGCACGACGACGCACGCCGCCCCGTCTCCAAAGAGCACCGCGGTGGAGCGACCCGAGGTCGAGAACTGGATGTGACGGGTGATGGTGTCGGCGCCGATCACCGCGATGGTGCGGTAGCTTCCGCCCTTGATGAGGTCGTGGGCGAGATTCATGCTGTACACGAATCCCGAGCACGCGCCGTTGATGTCGATCGCCCCGATCGAGCCGGCGCCCAGCTGATTGGCAACAACGCACGCGACCGAGGGCGCCGGCGAGTCGGGCGTCATGGTCGCCACGAGGATGAGATCCAGGTCGGTCGGCGCGAGCCCCGCGTCCTTGAGCGCTTTGGAGGCCGCGATGGTCGCGAGCGACGCGGTGGTCTCGCCACGTTCGGGAGTGTGGACCCGTCGTTCCTTGATGCCCGTCCTCTGGACGATCCACTCGTCGGAGGTCTCCATCATCGATTCCAGATCCTTGTTGGTCACGCCCCGCTCGGGCAACGCCGACCCGCTCCCCACGATTCGCACGCCAAACCTCGCGCCACTCTGGGCGGGCCTGGATGAACCATCGCCGGGGTGAATGCTCACGGTTGCTCCTGTTCGGCCCCGCCCACACCCCCACCCACACCCACGAACTCGGGGGCCTCGGCCAGCCTGCGAACGATAGCCTCGTTCACACCGGCCCTGACAAACGCGCGAACATTGCGGATGGCGGCCCGGATCGCCCTGGGCTCGCTCGAGCCGTGCGCAATGAAGCACGCCCCATTCACGCCCAGAAGCGGCGCGCCGCCGTGCTCGTGGTAGTCGTTCTTGCGGTAGATCCGCTTGATCACTTCCTCCATCGGAGGAATCAGGCTCACGTCGACCTCCATCAGCTCGGCGATGATGGCCTTGAACATGCTCTTGGCCAGTCCCTCGGCAGACTTGAGGAGCGTGTTGCCGACCAGCCCGTCGGTGACCACGACATCGGCGACGCCCTCGAAGAAGTCGCGTCCCTCGACAAAGCCGACGTAGTTGATCCCCGGCAGCGAACGGACCAGGTCCCGGGTCTCCTTGATGATCCCGGTCCCCTTGGCCTCCTCCGAGCCGATGTTCATCACCGCGACCCGGGGATTCTCGATCTTCAGCAGCGTCCGCGCCATGGTGTCGCCCATGAGGGCGTACTGGGCCAGGTGCGAGGGCTTGGGCTCGGGATTCGCCCCCGCGTCGATCATCAGGACCGGGCCGTGAAAGCTGGGAACCGTGACGGCGATCCCGGGGCGGATGCACCCGGGCATGCGCCTCATCTGCATGATCGCCGCCGAAACGCAGGCGCCGGTGTTTCCGGCCGAGAGCACGGCGTCGGCCCGGCGTCCGGATCGCTCCGAGCCCAGCCAGGACATCTTGACGATCGAAGAGTCGGGCTTCTGCCGCACCGCCTTGGCGGGCGACTCCTCCATGGCGATGACATCCGAGGCGTGCTCGATCGTCACCCGACGATCGGTCACATCCCGCTCGGTGAGATAGTCCTCAATGAGGTCGCGGGGCCCGACAAGGATCAACTCGTCGTCGAGGGAGAGATCCGCGAGTGCTTGCACGCAGCCCTTAAGAATCGCGTCGGGGGCATGGTCGCCGCCCATCACGTCCACAGCCACTCTCATCGCGGTTCCTTCCGTCGCCCGGAGCACAGACGCGCCCAACGTCACAAGCCAACGTCACAAGCCAAGGTCATTCGCAAAGAACAAACCGATCGGTTCAAAGACGCGGCCCACGGCCGTCGCACTTACTTCTTGGCGACGCCGATGCCCAGCTTCGCCACCTTGATCCGCAGGCCGGGGCGAACATAACCCGACTCGTTGCAGGCCCGGTGCGGCATCTTGGGCATGCCCGAGAGCGGACAGACCGCGGGGATCGCGCCGGTCATGGCGTGGTGCGAACGACGACGACGGGAGCGGCCCTTGCTTTGTCTTTGTGCGGGAAGCATTTGATTCTCCAACCGAACGGGGCGCCCTGCGTCCCGACCGGCCGATTTCGTGCAGTTCAACTCGGCCTTCAAACAGCACGTGCCACAAGGCCACTACGCGCCGCGCCGCCGTGAAAGTCACCGTGACCTCCGACCGGCAAGCCCGGACTTTAGGGGGCCTCCCATGTCGATTCCACTCTGGGAATCCGGGGGGGTGGTTGGTGGCGAAGAGGCCGGTGTGATCCAAAGGTGATCTTGGCCAACGGGGCCGAGAACGGGAATCCAAAGACGCCACCGCCTACACTCTTGGCCGCACTCGGAAGGCCGAGGAGCGACGCCCTCCTAGCTCAGTTGGTAGAGCAGCTGACTCTTAATCAGCGGGTCGAAGGTTCGAGTCCTTCGGGGGGCATTAAGACAAATCGCATTGAGTCGCAAGACTCCGAAAGAGCCTGAAATTCAGGCTCTTTTTGATTTTCGTTCTCGGGCGGTTTCGACTCGTTGCGAGTCGTTTCGGCTGGTTGCTGCACCGGATTCTGCACCGCTTTTTTGGCGGGGCTTTCCGGCGGTTTGATGGCCGCCGCGAAGTCCGACTCCCGCACGCTCAGATAGTGCTGCGTTGCGACCGTCGTCGTATTGCCGAGCCAGTGGCAAACCACGTGGATCGGGAACCGTTCCGACAGCTCCGTCTGAGCCGATGCCCGAAGGTTGTGCCAAGCCCGCGGCCACGGGTCCAAGCCAGCCCTTCTCGTGATCCGCTTGAGTTGCGTTCCCAGGTTCACTCCGGCTCGGCGATACCGGTCCGTGAAGACGAACTCGGAGCCATCGGCGGCCTCTTCAAACCCCCGCCGGAGGTAGGGTGCCACCTCCGGGAAGAGCGGGATGATCCGCGTCTCGCGGTTGGCGTGGGCGGCGGTCTTGGGTGCCCGCACAGTGATTCGGCACCGATCCCAATCGATGTCCTGCCATCGAAGCTCCATGTGCTCGCTTGGGCACCTCAAGCCCCCAAATCGGGAGAGAACGATGAGCAGCCGCCACTCGTTACCCGGACACGCATCCAGCACGCGGGCGATCTGGTCTCGGGAAACGAATCGAAGCCGGGCGGAGTTGGTCTGACTTCCGGCAGTGATCTCCGCAAACGGGCTGTCCTCGACCAGTTTGAGCTTGATGGCTCGGCGGAATACCTGGCGGGCCACCTTGATGAACTTGGACGTGGTCGCCTGTGCGAGCCCCAGGTCTCGCATCGCCCGCTTGAATCCTTCTGCCTCTGACGGCGTGATGCTGGCGATCAGCCGGTCTTTGCCGAAGTGCTGCTCCAGATATCGCCGGGCGGCCTTGTAGTTTCGCTCTGTAGACGGCTTCACGGTGAGTGATCCAAGAAAGCGATCGAACAGGCTTGTGAGCGTCACGCGGGTCTCCCCGCGAGGCGGGACCAATCCCACACGAGCCAGTCTTTCGTGCAAGATATCGCCGATGTCCTTCACCCATGCCGCCGTTTGCGGATCGGGGGCAGTGTTTCCGGCTTTGGCGGAGATCAGAGATTCGATGCGGAGGACGACAGCCTCGGCTTGCTTCACGGGCATTTTGCCGAGGCGAATGCTGCGACGCTTGCCGTCGCGGTCAATGAACTGCACGCGGCGTCCGCCGTGTGCTTCTTTGTTTAGGGATGCCATGATGAACTCTCGGTTGAGCGGGGTGGCTTGGTGGATAGCCTGCCTAACGCAGGCTTACGGCACTCGACACGCGTGCAGTCGGCGTGTCGAATAGACGGCTACTCACTTGAGATCGCGTAGTTGGCACGCGGCAACGGCGAGAACAAGAGTGCGTTGCCAAGTCCGAGCCAGCGACTATGTGGTGCCACCGCCTTGGGTCCGCTCCGCTGTCCAGCGACGGACGGCATCGACGGGGTAGAGCACCCGCCGACCAATCCGAAGATGGGGCAGGCTGCCGGAAACGGTGAGGGTCCAAACGGTGCGAGAGGAGACGTTCAGCAACCGGGCCACCTCTTCGATCCCAACCAACAGAGGCGTGCTGCCACTATCGGGGGAACCAGAGGCGGCGAAAAGTTGTGGTGAACGCGTCACAGAGCTGTCGTGCATCGGCATTCTCACTGCAAAAGGCGAGTGGGTCAGAGACCAGTGAGCTATGCAGTTGTCGATGTCCGCCCTGGGACGCACCTCCTGCCGGTGAGACACTTCGGCTGCCGGATGGGAACTGGCGACGCGCCAGCCCTTTTGGCTTGCCCAAGTATACGCCCGATCCGCCCGCCGCGTTGCAGAAATGCCCCGGTCCACAACCGGGGGCGTTCTCACTCTGGCACCGCTATGCAGACTTCTACCCACCGCTGCGCTATTTCGGCGGAATGAAACTTGCTGATTTCCTCTTCCAGTCGGGAATGACCACGACCCAATTGCGGCTGGCCTTGAAACTGGCTAGTCGAAGCACCATCACCCGCTATCTCCACGGTGAGCGTGTGCCCAACCCGGGAACGCTTCAGAAAATCATTGAACTGACCGGCGGCCGCGTGCAACTGCGGGACTTCCTCTCTCCGGGCAACCCCGAATGCGCAACGGTGATCGTTCTGGCCAATGGCTCCAAGAAACTGGTATTTCCGTGGTCCACGTCCGCTTCCGATCTCGAAGCTGCCAATGACGCGGAGAAGGTGCGGGCGATCGAACAGGACAATCAGAGTGAGCCGATGCGAAGGGTGCTGGCGGTGATGGCAGACCGGGTTAGCCGTGGCCCGAACGGAGCTTGGCTTCTTGATGGCCGACTAACTGATTTTCGTCGCATCGCCGTGGAAGCCAACAAACGGCTCCGCGAGCAGGGCAAACCTCTTATCGACTATCCGGGACTGGTGGGCTCTTGACGGACAAGTGCGCTGATTCCGCGCCACAAGTTCGGGTTCGTTCTTCAAAAGGCCAAACCAAGCCCTTGACGCGGACCCGAAAGCGCGCGCTGGTGGGAGTGCCGCAACTGTTCACGATCGCAGAGGCGGCTCGGCTGCTTCGGGTGCATCGCAACACCGTTGAACGCGAACTCCGAGCCGGGCGTCTTGACTGCGTTCGGATACGCCGCCGAGTACTCGTGCGGGCTGACCAACTGCGGCAGTTTGTGGAATCGCTAAGCGGGGGTCAAACAAAATGCAAAGAGTTTTCGAGTACAAGGATCACTGGTTGGTCCGGAGAAGAGATACACCCATCTGGTACGTCTATTGGTGCCGACCGGGCACGCGTCGGGTACGCCGCCGCAGCACGGGCACTAGAAGTCTCGAAAACGCCAAACAGTTTCTGATTCAACTTGCGGATGAACGAGCAGGTCCATTGGCAATGACAGAGCATCAAACACAGACAGTGATTCAATGTGAGCCCGCAGCGGTTTCACTGCCCCCTTCAGGAGGTCCAGCTCTGGGTCCCGGCAATGGTCTAACCGGATCAGCAGTTCCAGTCCTGGACGTTCTGTCGGGCTATGTGCAGCGGCTCAAGGGGCGTGCTTCGCACGAAGCAGCTCGTTACGCGCTCAAAGCCTGGACAGCTTTCTGCATGGAGCAGGATGTGGTGTACGTGCATGAGTTGACGCCGCGGGTACAGGAGCGATTCATCGCGTGGCGTCGAATCTCACGCAGTACCGGCTGTCCACTTTCAAACGGGACAATGAACCGCAATCTCGATATCCTGCGTGCATCTTTCTACGACGCTTGGCGCCGTGGCGAACTGTCCTCGTTCCCGTACGTTCGCCTGCTTCCGAAGCCATCGCCTCGGGACAGGTTCCTCACGGAAGACGAAGTACAGCGGCTCCTGGCCGCGTGCGACGAACCGCATCTCCGCCGGTTTGTGCTGCTGGCCCTGCACACACTACAACGACCTGCCGCGATCCTGAACCTTCGCGTCGAACAGGTGGATTTGGTATGGAATCGGATCAACTTCCTTCCACCGGGCGGGGTTCAGAGCAACAAGCGCAAGCCTGTCGTTCCAATCACGGGCACACTTCGACCGGAGCTTGTGAAGGCGATGAAAGAATCGGTGAGCGGGTATGTGGTGGAGTTTGACGGTTCACCTCTCAAGAAGGTGCGACGCTCATTCCGGTCCGCGTGCAAACGGGCGGACATTCCCAATGCCACACCTGGAGTCCTTCGACACACCGGAGCGACCTTGCTCGCTGCGGCGGGCGTACCGCTGCGGGAGGTGAGTGGGATGCTTGGGCACACCAACACCCGAATCACGGAAGAGGTCTATGCCAAGCGACGCCCGGAGTTTCTCGCCGAAGCGGCCCGCACGCTCGACCGGCTGTTCCCCACAGAATCGACGACGACCCGTACCGCACAACGTTGACGTTTGCCGCACTTGACCGACAGCGCCCCGCGATCGTGACGGAGGGTGTCTTTGGGTTTCAATAAAATCCGGAGTCGCGGTCGCGGGGCTATCGGACCACTAGAGCATCTCGATTTCGTTCTCGTCGAGCCACCCCTCTGCAATTGCTCGCGCGCGAACAGCTTGCGGATTCGTGCTGTAGGCCACTAGTGCAAGGCTGCTTTCGCTTCTGCTGCATGTGACGTAGAGAAGTCGTCGCGTTCGATCGATCCCTGTTTCTTTCTTTGCGTGCTCGTGCTCGATGTCGGTCTTGCTCTTTTCCTTTGCTCCGAATAGCTTGTCATAGGAAAACATGAAGCCCCGCGCTTGGTCATCGTCCATGACAACCATCACTCTCGGAAACTCTCGTCCCTTGACATTCTGATGCGTATCAAATGGAGCGGCTCGACTCACATACTCCGCATATGGTCCGATTTGAGCGAATGGGGAGGCGAGGAAGCCTGTCAGCGCAGCACGTCTTGACTCCGCTCGATCTCCGGCCGTTTCGTCGCTCGGAGGTTGGCCTTCAGTCCCCGGTCCCTCTGCCTCTGTTTCTGTCTCAACGGCGAACGGATAGAGAGAATCGGGAATAGCAAAGAGTCTTTCCGCGGCCACGAGCTTCAGTACGTCGGCAAAGCTGGCTTTAGGGGTCGCTTGAAGTAGTGCCACGAGCTTATCGACTGACGTCCGAAGCGCATTGAGTTGAGCCATCTGATCCGCGCACTCTTCAAGTGAAGCCTTATCCAGAAGGGGCGAGTGCTTTCTCAACACCGCCATTGCGCCGAATTTGTTTCCGGCCCGCATGGCTTGAATAAGCGGGAAGACTTGCTGTGCGAATAACCTCAGGGCTGGCAGCGTTCCATCCAGGAGACCAGTCTTGTAGTCGTCTTCACCATATAACGGGCTGAACATATCGAAAAAACCCATCCGATTCGCCGCCATGTGGTGTTCAAGGATGAGCGTTTTTGACTGCTCTGGCTCGCCCCAACCTGCATCACCCGTGATTGCCCTCATCCGCTCTCTGGCAGTGCGTTCCGTGTTGGCTCGATCTCCCTTGCCCGCGGAACACACGAACAACCTCACATGCCCGTCGGCAGCATCGTCCCGAGCCCTTTGCTCCTGACCATCAACCGGGCTACGCACTTTATTGATCAAGCGCACGATCCGTTTCGGACAGCGGTGATTCATGACCTTTGCGGGCTTTGCCCAATCAGGGGGCAGATTGACTCCAAGATCGATCTTCCCGTCGGCATAGATGCGCTGCATCGTGTCGCCAAACAATCCCAAGCCAAACTTGGCTGATTGCGCTGCCTGCACCGCGAGAACCGCCTCCATCAAGAGCTTGCTGGTATCTTGGCTCTCATCGATCAGCATGAACGGTGATCGATCAATCAGAAGACGCTGCATCAAGGGGCGAGTTGTGAGCAAAAACGCTCCGATTGCAATGACTTCGGCATGGTTCAGCGAGTCCCTTTCGCGGTTATCTCCTGTCGGGCTGTAGGTGAATCGTTTGATCGTCGGCAAAGCGTCAAGCCTTTTTCGTTTTGACTCGATGCTCCGCTTTCGTTCCTGTGATGCTTTGCCACCGCGACCCTTCTTTTCTGCTTCCTCCAACTCGCGAATCTCGACACTCAGATTTGCGCTTAACCATGCCCTGATGTCATTGTTGAATCCACGAATCAACTCCCAAACAAAACTGTGTATAGTGGACACTCGGATCAGCGGGTCATTCTGAAGCCTGCTCTGAATCTCGTCGCATGCAGCGTTCGTGTACGTGACCACCGCGACCTGCTGACCGCGTATGCGCAGCTCGTGTCCGCTCGTGGCCACGAGCGACTGTAATGCCGTCACCAGCGAGCGAGTTTTTCCTGATCCAGCCCCGGCGAACAAGAAAAAACTCTTCGGAGACTTTGGGTTCAAGTACCGGGCAATGTCGCTATCGACATTCGCATCTACGGCGTCATCTGCCGATGCTGGCACGCTCATTCTACTACCTCCGGCGTAGGCGTAGAACACACCACGTCGGTACGGTTGTCGAGTTGCTGCTCAAGCCATGCCAGTCCCTCGTGGATATAAAGGGGTACTTTCAGGTCCTTCGGGTCCTGAATGAACAACAGGTCCAGTGCGAATGCAGCTTTCGACATCTCTCTCACGATCTCGAACAGCGCCGTCGTTAGGCTCGCGGCGTCTGTTGCAGACACCACCGCGTCCTTTACCTTTTTGATTCCTCCCACGCCATTCAGCGTCTTGAACAAGTCCAAATTGTGAAGCACCAACGCATCTTCAAAGGTGGACGCGAATGCATCCACAGGCTTGCTCGAAGCGCCGAGTTGGACAGAAGTCGGTATTTGGAACGCCACTCGTACATTGAACAGCGGCGTCTCTGGATAGAGCTTGATTTTGGCTTCGGGCTTTATGTCGAGCAGCTTGTCGATCCCAGGCTCGCAAGGATGCCATGTTTTCAGCGTGGTGTTACTGGTCACTAGACCGTTGCCCCGCTTGGTTGGCGTCGCTTTGTGAGGAGGAGTGGGCTCGACTGAATCCAGGTCCGTGATAATCAGCGTGACCAACCCGAGGTGCTCAATGAGTTTGCGAAGAGTGTGCGCGTGCCCTCCGTCGATTTCCAACAACGTCACATAGGCGCAGTGGAGTTTGTCATAGTGGTGCCGAATGAAGTGTGGAACCAGCATGCGTTCTGCGGAGCCTTCGACCAGAATAGCTGCATCGGCGAAGAACAAGTCGCAGTGGGTTGCCCGCAGATACCGCCTGACGAACTTGTGCGTGTCGTCTTCGGTACCGAACACTTGCGACAGGTTGATAACCACGGACGTCGGCACCTGCTCCGCCCGCATGGGCTGACGTCGGAAATAGCGGAGCCACGCAAAGTCGCATTCGTGCGCAACGTGACTGGAATGGGTGCTGACGATCAGTTGGGTTCGAAGACCCGGTTGATCCGCCCATGTGCCGTCCGGCTGCTTGATCTTCAGTTCTGGGCGATTGCGAAGAACGTCGTACGCCTTCTTTACGAATACCTGCTGCACCTGAGCGTGGAGATACGCTTCGGGTTCTTCCACGATCACAAGGTGAAGCGGGGGCACAAACCGTTCAGCCTCGTCTTCAGCGGTCGCCTTGCTTGCCTTTCCGACTCGCATCCAAGCATCTCGAAAGCTCATGAGCTTGAACACCATCGAAATCAAGTTCTGATACCCCAGGCCGTTGTACTCCTCCGGCAGGGTCATCCCTACCCCACTCGTGCCACTAGGAGTGGGCATCAAGTCATACTGCACGGCTGCGTTATGGTTCAAGCCGTCACTCGGGCGGAGACGGGTCGCGATCTTCAGCTTGGGATTGAAGACGCCGGGATAATTGAGCCCCTGCAGTTCTTTGATCGCATCGGCGAACCCGGTTTCAAGGCGAAGGTTGTACGCCTCCTGGGCATCGTCGATCGCCTGGAGCGCCTGAACATCTTCGGGTTCTGCGAACTCTGATGGGTCAAGGTGCTTTGCGTAGTACGCCTTTAGCTGTTCGGATAACCTTTTCTTGTCGCGCGTGGGACGTGCATCCGTTGAATCCTGATCTGATCGGTCGCTGGTGGAATCTCCAAGGCCACGCTGCGCAGAAATCTCGTCGATGCGTATGAGGCCACGAAGCGGGTTGCCCTCGATGGAATCGCCACCGGCAGGAAGGGATTGGGGCTTGGCCAAGCCGTTCTCGGGAGACTGGATTTTGGATGGGTCCAAGAGGTAGTAGCGAAGTTCGAAGTAGCTGTGAAGCTTTCGATCGAGGAACGCACGCAAGTCATGAGGCCAGAGTTGGACGGCAAAGGGGACGTCGGAACGCCCTGGTTTTTCAGCCGCCGCCTTAGTTGCGACCGCAACTTGACGAGCTGCCAAATATGCCTTGGCCAAATCTACGACGCTCTTTGGCTCGAATCGCAACCGGACGCCAAGTTGTCCACCATTCCAGTCGAGAGACGGCAAGAGGTCCCGGGCGTAATGAATTTGTCCAGCGTCCACTTCGATCCAGAGATCCAACGTGGGAAGCACGGCCTGCACCTTTGTCGCCAAGGCATTCCCGTCGTCCGTTGGCTCCGCCTTCTCCCATTGAGTCCCGATGCCATTGAGGACACGCCAGTCGGATAGGGTGAAGTCGTTTGTCGTGAATCGCTTCGGGTTGATCAGAAAGTGTCCTAGCGCCAGCATCGCCGAGGTCTTGCCGCTGTTGTTGGCTCCAACGCACAGGGTGATCCTCTCGCTGAAGTCGAGCCGTATCGACTTCAGTTTTCGAAAGTTCTGGATCTCGACGAATGGGATGCGCATGACAAACTCCTAGACACAACATCGATTGATGGGAGTAAGAATACAGTTGGCCGCATTTGCTCCAAGTGCCCATGCGCTGCTGCTGTAGAAGAGCGATGAGGGTTTGGTATCGTCACTCATAGAACACGCCGTCTCACACTTCAGCCGCCGTAACGACGACATCGAAAGGAACTCCAATGGCTTCAAAGTGCCTCTTTCCGCAATTGACTTTGTCCGCCTCACTCGTGCGGAGTTTCAGGAAGTCGCGGGTGCCTTTGGTCTCGCGGACGAGATAGAGGGCTTGGCCGTCTTGCTTCAGGATTGCCCAGTCGGGGTTGTACGTCCCGATCGGCGTCTCGATCTTGAACCAGTCAGGAAGCTTGACAAAGAGCTTAATGTCTTCTCGCTGATCAAGTTGCTCTGCAAACTTCCGCTCTACCTCCGAGTCGTAGACCACGTACTCGTAGACCGATTTGGTGACCTTGACAGCAGTGAGGAAGTTGACCAACTCATCGTTCTTGAAGAGCATCTGCTCCCACTCTGCCGCTGGTCCGGTACCGCCGATCCGCTCGTACTTGATGCCGTCCACGAGCAAGCGGTGGAGTTCGTGCTTGAGGATCGCGGCGACTTCGTCCATGAACCGTTGCGGATTGTTGAAAAACTCATCCAGTCGCCCTGATTCCTTTAGCACGCGGAAGATTGTGGAGCGGGTCAGTTCTGTCTCGTTTTGGAGGTACGCGAGGACATCCGGGACTGCACGGTTGACTTGCTCGACCTGTTCGACGGCGGCTCCGATGGCCGTGGTCGTCACGCCGCCACGCTTGACCTGGACACCTCCTGTTAGCACCGCAATCTTGGGCTTGTCGATTCGGGGCATCTTAAGCTTGATCGCTTGGACTGCCCTTCGGATCAGTTCCTCGGTCTCGAACTCGACCCGGTAAGTCGTCCTGGGCTTGATCCGTTCCCAAAGCTCTTGGAACTCGGGAGTGATAATCACTTCCTTCCGCAACCGGTTGGACTTCTCGTCCCGGTCGCGACGAATGTGCTGCTCGATCTGGTACGAAGATAGCAGGTCGGTGACGGCCGACGTGAGTGACTGGAGGCCCTCAGGGAGTTCGACCTTGAACGACGGCGACTTCGGATCGAACTTGGGCTGAATCCTGCCCTCGGCGTCGATAAACCCCTGCTGAATGAGCGACTGGCGGATCGTTTCCGCGGCTTCGCGACCTATCGGTGTAGGTTGATCGTCGATCACGCGGGACAACTTAGACAGCGCCGTCATGGGCACACGGCCGAAGGTCACGCCGCAGTCTTCGGCGTACTCCTTCTGGAGCGCCTTGGCAAAGTCCTCGTAGCTTTCGTTGGCCATGACATACAGCTTGTTGATCGACGCGTCGAAAACTCGCCGACCGCTCGCATCGACAGGCAGACGAAGTCCTCGCCCGATCTCCTGTCGCTTCTTGGTCGCGCTAGTGGTCTCGTTGAGCGTACAAATCTGAAAGACATTGGGATTATCCCAGCCCTCGCGGAGCGCAGAGTGGCTGAAGATGAACCGGAGCGGTTCTTCTGTGGAAAGCAGCCGCTCTTTCTCTTTCATGATGAGGGCGTAGGTGTCGTCGTCAGCCTGGGTGTCGCCTCGCGTGTCCTTGGCGATGCCCTTCTTGTCCTGAGAAAAATAGCCGTTGTGGAGCTTCTCAACTGGGAACGTGAGCCACTCGATGTCCTTGAGCCGCTCGTCCTTCGCAAGTTCGGCAAGGGCGGTCTCGAACTCTATCGCGAACTTTCCTTTCCCCGGCTGCCCATCCACTCCGTAGTCGCGGTAGTTGGCGACGCGGTCGATGAAGAACAGGCTTAGAACCTTGACCGCTCCAGATTCACCCAGCGCGGCGCGGGCCTCGCGGATGCGAACTTCCTTTTTAAGGTGTTCCTCGATGGTCCGCTTGATCTGGACCTTCCACACCTCATCTCGAAGTCCGCCGGTTTCGGCTCCGAGTCTTAGTACTCGTCCGCTGGCAAAGCGAACGAACTCGCTGCCGGGTTCGGCGCTGATCTCGGCCACTTCGTACCCATCGCGGTACTCGGTCCGCTCGTTTGAAAGACTGAACAGGTCGGAGCCCTGCTTGACGGTGACGGACTTCTCTCTTGGACCGTCAGTCCCTTGGACGAGCACGCGGAGTTTGGCCTTGATGCTCGGCTTGTAGTCGATGGATTCCACACGCACGAATGCCCCACCGCTGGTGCCTTCGCCACCTTGCGTCGTGGCGCTTGCGACCACGATCTGCTTGACAAGTCGGAGTTCGAAGGCACGAACGGGGTCAAGACGATAGACAAGGTTGTACGGGCTACGGTGGGTCGCAGAGTAGCGGAGGGTGCAAAGTGGGTTGAGAGCCTTGATCGCCTCCTGCGCCTTGTCAGTTGCGTCAACACTCTGAGGCTCATCAATGATGACGATCGGACGGGCTGCCTGCACAAACTCGATCGGTTGCCTGCCAGAGAGCTTGTCGCTCTCCTTGTAGATGACGTTGCTCTTCTTCTCGGCGTCGGTGCCCGTGAAGTTCTTGCGGAAAGCGTCGATATTGATAACCAAAATCTGCGGGGTGGTGCTCGTCGCGAAATGGCGCAGCCGGTTGACTCGTTTGGCGTCGTAAACGAAGTGCTCTGCCTCTTGGCTGTAGAGAGCCTTGAAGTGCTCGGCCGTAATTTGGAGGTTCTTGAGGACACCTTCGCGAATGGCGACGCTGGGGACCACGATTACGTATTTAGAGAACCCGTAGCGGCGGTGAAGCTCGAAGATTGCTCGCAGATAGACGTACGTCTTGCCGGTACCCGTTTCCATCTCAACGGAGAAATGCGGACACTTGCGACTGCGATTGAGCGGGGAATCGAACAAATCCCACGCTTCGAGCGGGACCATTTGATCCTGCACTTCAATATCGTTGCGCTCTTGAACCTTGCGAGCGTTCTGTCGGAGCTTGTCGTCATCAATGAGAATCTGATTGCCAACGCCAAGCTCAGTCTGCTGCTGGCCAGCAAACATACCGGCTTCGGCACCCGAAGTGCCGAGATCGATCACCGAGAACTCCGCCGCTCCTCGCGGCTGCCCATCAAATAGTTCGACAACGGAGTTGACCGCATCGATCTGAAACTGCTGGTTGGCATCAAATTGGAACTTCATGTGATTGCGATCCTCAAACGGTCTTGAAGCTCCCTATGCCTTTGGTCTTGAAAATCTGGACCGCATTTGTCTTAAGTTGATCGTTGCCCGCGAAGCCAGCATCGAGGCAGACGACTCTCTCGGGTTTCCTCTCGGCAATCGCCCGAATGATCTCCATTGTGAGCGCTCGCTCAAGGCAGAGGATGAGCGCACCGCTGGCGACGCTGTAGATTGTCTTGTCCGAGAGCGCCAGCGTCTCGACGGGTGTCGTAAGCGGGAATCCGCTCTTGAGCAATATCTCGAAGAGCAGGTCGGAATCCGTCCGCTTCTCTCGAATGTGCTGGATGTGCAACTGCATCTGTTGTTCGAGAGTTGCGCCGTCCTTGGATGAGTTGGTGTCCCACGCCTGAAAACTGGACTCGTCCAGTCTGAATGCACGGAATCCGCGATCTCCTTGATTCGCTCCCGTGCCTGGAAGAACGGTCGATTCCTCGGCATCCAGTTTTTTCAAAAGCCTTCGGACGCGTTCCCTAGTGATTTCGGCGATAGTTGGAAAATCCTTTCGCCCTGTTGGCTCAGGGAGTTGGACAAGCACAAAGTGCCGCGGCCTCACGTTCTCCCCGTCCAGTTCAAGCGACGCGTGTGCGGTCGTTCCGGACCCTGCAAAGAAGTCAAGGATGATGTCTCCCGGCAGACTTCCGAGCTTGATCAATCTCTTAAGAAGTTCGGGGGGTTTTGGAAAATCGAGCACGGACTCCCCGAAGAGTTCTTGTAATGCGCGCCTGCCATAGTCGTTGTTGAACTCTTTGTCCGGCCAGAGCGATTTCGGAAGGGTCGTTGCGACGGAGCCGTCACTAGACTCTAGGTAGTCCTTTCTTGACACTCTCCATGTGCCGTCCTCGATCTGTCTCGCAACAAGGATGCTTCCTTCGACCGCTACCTTGTCTTTGCCCCAGGTCCAGCACGTTTCGACACCATCCGACGTAACCGGAAGCACTTCCTCGGAGTGCTCCCTTGATTTGTCCAAGGAAACTGTGCCGTCCGCAGGGTTTACGTAGAGTGGATAAAAGAGATTGGGTCGGGTCTTGGGATTGAACGCTTGGTTCCGATTGCGTAGTCCGAGTTCGCGATATCGTCCCGTCGCGTCCTCCTTGTCGTACTCGTCTACCATGCGGCCCTCTTTGTCGAGGCCATACATGGTGGTCGAGTTGGCTGCATCCTTCGCAAAGGCGATGACGTACTCGTGAGTCTGCGCCACGTATTGGTCGAGGTGTCTACCGCGTGGATTCACTTGCACGGCAATGCGCGCGATGAAGTTCTCTTCGCCAAAGACCTCGTTGCACAGCTTCATCAAGTTGTCAGATTCATTGTCGTCGATACTGACGAAGATCACTCCGTCCTCACGCAGCATGTTCCTCGCCAAGTAAAGGCGAGGGTACATCATGTTCAGCCATTTGGTGTGAAAGCGTCCATCCGACTCGGGATTTGTTCCGAACCGCTTTCCCTCGGCGTCCACCTGCTCTGTGTACTCCATGTAGGTCTGTAGCGACTCTGAGTAGTTGTCTGGGTAAATGAAATCGTTGCCGGTGTTGTACGGAGGATCAATGTAGATCATCTTCACCTTGCCAAGGTATGACTTTTGGAGGAGTTTGAGCACCTCCAAGTTGTCGCCCTCGATGATGACATTCTCCGTGGTGTCCCAGTTAACGCTTTCTTCGGGACAGGGGCGAAGCGTGGCCATGCTGGGTGTCTGGATCGTCTTAAAGCAGTCAGCCTTGCCCGGCCAGTTCATCCCAAACCGTTCGCGACCCGCGTCTACCGCTTGACCAAGTGCAAGCTTTAGTCGATCGAGGTCCAATTTGCCGCCCTCGGTACGGATTTCCGGAAAGAGTCGCAGCAGTTCGTGCTGGCGCAATTCGGCAACGTCGAGCGAGCGGAGGTCGAGCTTTTCGGGTAGTTGAGGGTGTTGGTCATTGTCGGGCATAGTGGTCCTGGTCTTCCTGTGCGACAGGGTATGGTTTGGTTTTGAGGGAGCAGTCAAATCACGCTCCACCGGAGCGAGAAAAGTGTTTGCTCTTGGGTCTTCTGGCTCAAGCGTGTGCTGATGTCGTCCAGAAGGGCATCCTTCTGGCGATCTATTTCGCGGGCCGCGCCGTCGTACGCCTTCCACGCCTGGTCTCGCTTCTCCTCCAAGTTGCGGACGGCACGCTGCCGCTCAAGCTTCTCGGGAAGATTCGAAGCGTTCCGTGCATTCTTTTTCGCCTCCTTCAAGCCATCATCTAGTTCCTCAAGTTCAGCCTTGAGCGATGCTCGCCTGTCTTCCGCCCAGTGGTCCAGCTTGTCGATTTCAATGTCAAAAAAGCGACCATTGCGAAGCGAGGCTTCTTCAATGATGAATTCTCGGCGAGCAGCAATGCCCATGACAAGCCTTTGTGCCACTTCCACGGGGACTTGAGTTGGAGCGCCTGTCTGTGCTGAAAGGTCAAATAGTCGGCGGCATTGCGTTTCGTCTAAGGGCAGTCCAGCGTCCGTCTCTCCTGCGAGGATCAATACGTCCTCCGTCTCGATGGATGCCAGAGTCAGTTGAGAGCAAGTGAGCCAACCGCGGGTTCCCTTTAGTTCTTCCAGAACCGCGATGTTGCGCCGGGACCGCGAGAGGTCGAACTGAACCTCAGCTGAAGGGAGGTTTAGAGCTCGTGCGTGCTCCAGAACTCGCTGGGCAAGTGGATGACCAATCCGATAGGTGTTGGTATCCGCAACGCTCTTTCCCATGCGATATGGGCCCGGATTGATGACTTCGCCTGGGTGTTTTGGGAAGGGATTGGATCGCAGCGTAAAGCTCAAAGATCCATCGTCAAAGTCTCCGGAATCACGCAGCACGTGTCGAGTGAGTTGCCAAAGGTCGCCGTTAAAGCGATCGAGAATCCCGTTGCTCTGAATCCGAACTTTCTCGACGACCTCCTGGTCAAAATTGTCCAAGAGCTTCTCGCGGGCATCTCGCTGGCCCGCGGTAATGTCCGATTCCAGCTCCTTCTGGAGTTGATCGAACTCGAACGTGATCTGCTCTGGTGTCCGGCATCTCTGATAAATCGCCGCAATGCGTTTTTCAAAGTCCACGCCAGACTCGACGGCGCCGAGAACTTCATCGCTTGATCCGAACACTCCAGTGAAGAGTTTGAACTTCTGCTCTAACAGTTCGTACACTCGCTCGTCGGCGGCGTTGGCCTTGTTGATGAAGTTAACGACGACCACATCGAACTTCTGGCCGTAACGGTGGCATCGACCGATTCGCTGCTCGATCCTCTGCGGGTTCCAAGGCAGGTCGTAGTTGATGACCAAATTGCAGAACTGAAGGTTGATGCCTTCGGCCGCCGCCTCTGTGGCGATGAGGATCGAAGCTGATTCACGGAAGTGATCGACAAGGGCCGCACGCATGTCGGCGGTGGGTGAACCCGAGATGCGGTCCGTCCCTACATGACGGGCTAGCCATTTCTGATAGATAGCCTTTGAACCGGGATCGGTGTTGGTGCCGTTAAACACCATTACCTTTCCGACGAACTCTGTCTGGTTCAGGATGCCGAAGAGATACTCCTGTGTCCTCCTGGACTCGGTAAAGATCACTGCCTTCTGCTGGAGCCGTCCGCCTGCGCTCTCTTCGCCGCGTACTTCCGCAGCCGCCGCGAAACCCCGGCGGAGTGCGGTGAGCAGCACTTCACCCTTTGAATTCTTGACGATTGAAGTCGCGAGGGCGTGGAAACGTTTGAGTTCCTCCAACTCCCGCCGGAGGTCCGTGATTTGTTCCGGCGAGAGCTTTCGGTGGGTCGGTCCTTCTCTACCTTCCTCATCGCCTTCCCATTCATCTGCGAGCTCATCCAGCGTTTCGACGTCGGCTGCTAGGTCCGCGGGAGCGGCGTCCACAGTAGTTGCGGCCGTGGCAGCAAGTTCGAGCCGCTGGACCATTCCAGCCAGAGTCCCCGAGATCGCGTACGTTGAGGACGCGAGGAGCTTTCGGAGAATCAGCGTAATGAGCTGACGTTGGCTTGCGGGAAGGGCGTGCAACGTCTCTCGTTGTAAATAGTTGGAGACAAGGTCGTAGAGCGTCTGCTCGTCGTCTGTAGGCACAAACTCTTGAACAAGTGCATGACGGTTCGTGTATTTGACGTATTCAAGCACTTGGCGTCGAAGCGTGCGCTTACAGATGGGCTTTAGGCGAGCCTTCAACTCCGCAAAATCCTCGCCATCACTCGGCCTAGAAAACCTGGACTTAAAGCTGGCAAGGTCGCCAAATGCAAAATCGTCGATGATGCTGACGAGCCCAAAAAGTTCGAGAAGAGAGTTCTGAAGAGGTGTTGCTGTGAGTAACACCTTCGGATAGGGCATGACGGCTTGCTTGATGGCGTTCGCCGTTTTGCTCGTGTTCTTGTAGACGTTGCGGAGCCGATGGGCCTCATCGATGACAACGAGGTCCCACTTTGTCTGACGAAGATATGGCTCTTTGGAGCAGGCGAACTGGTACGAGCAGAGAACAATCCCGTTCTGCTGGAATGGATTCAAGTTCCCAACGCGGATTGCTTCGTTGAACGACCTTGACTCCAAGATCACAGACGGAAGGAAAAACTTGTCGGCGAGTTCTTGTGACCACTGCTTCCGTAAGTTGGCAGGCGCGATCACCAGGAGGTGTCGCTTTCGCTCAGCCCATTTCTGTGCAAGCAAAAGTCCCGCCTCGATTGTCTTGCCCAGTCCAACTTCGTCAGCGAGAATCGCGCCCTTGGAAAACGGGCTGCGAAATGCAAAGAGCGCTGCGTCCACTTGGTGCGGGTTTAGATCAACCTGCGCATCGGAAAGCACCGATGCCAGTTTGGCGACACTATCCGATGGATGGCGTCTGCCGAGCTCGTGGGCCAATAGTTTTGCGTAGAAATCTGTCATCATGCCTCATCACAACTGGCGAGCTCGACCGATCATTCGTGATGTTCGGCGGCAAGGAACGTACTATCACAGCAAGATCTGGTTAGAAAGACTTTTGTACAAGTGGGCTCTCCTGTGGATGATCGTCTGAAAGAAAAAACAAAGTGCGTCTGGTTGGAAACCTCTGGTTCGCGCGGTGTCGCCAGGGTGGATGCGTTCCGTGCGCGCCAGTTGCGCGCCAGACAGTGACAGTACGGGGCGTCGAGCCACCGCCAACCCTTTGAAAAGATTGGTCGGAGTGACAGGATTCGAACCTGCGACCCCTGCGTCCCGAACGTCGTTCCCCTCTGTGCTGGATGCACTCTGATGCACCAGCAACCACCAGGAAACCGCAGGAAGCCCACCCAACATCGCGATTTGTTGACGGGTCGGCACCGGCGATGAGCGCCATCGTTGCGGAGATTTTGGAGTAGTTGCGCGCCAAATGCGCGCCAGAAAAATGGCTCATGGTCAACTCTTTGGTCTTGGGGTTCGGATGATCTCGCCGTTCTCGTCGATGGTGATTCGCGGCACTGGCCGCAACGGAATCGGAAGGTGGTATCGCGCGTGCCGCTTCTCGCCGGTGCGACTCAAAACGCCAAGCTCGACCATTTCAGCAAGGTCTCGCCGGGCGGTGGCGGGAGAGGTCTTCGCGATGGCGACGAAGTTGCTGGCACTCAGGCCGCCCACGAAGCCGTCCGGTCCTTCTCTCAATACACGAACCAGCACCTTGCGCTGACGATCATTCAGCCGGTCACGGGACTGATCGAGCAGTTTGGTCTTGGCGATCAGGAACTCGACCTGGACAAGGGTGCGTTGCTGCGCCTCGATTCCGATGCCCGCGAACCACGCCAGCCAGTTCGTGACTTCGTTCTTCTTGTTTGCCGCTTCAAGCGCGTCGTAGTAGGCGGTGCGGTTGACGAGGATGGTTGACGCAAGTGCGGTCAGAGAGGGACGACCGAGACTCTGAGCTAGCACCTTCTCCGCGATCGCCCGCCCCACCCGGCCATTGCCATCCTCAAACGGGTGGATGCTCTCGAAGTAGAGGTGAGCGATCCCGGCCCGGGTCAGAACAGGGAGCGGATCTGAGCCGCCGGGAGCGGTGCGATTGAACCAGTCGAGATAGCGAGCCATCTCAGCGCCGACTCGCTCCGACGGTGGAGCCTCGAAGTGGACATTGGGATCGTAAATCTTGCCGGAGACGACCTGCATCGGTTCGGGGTGAGTGCGGTATCGCCCGATGTCGCGGAGATCAGTCCGGCCTTGGCAAATCATCCGGTGCCAGGCGAACAGCGTTTTCTCGTCCAAGGGTTTGGCGTAGTGGCGGTAGAGGTCAACGACCAGCTCACCGATGCCCTGCTCCGCGGGCTTCACCCGGCGCCGGTCTGAGATCAATCCAAGCTGCCGACGGATGGATGACTGGACGCTGTCGCGGTCCAGAATCTCGCCCTCGATTTCGGAGGTAGTGACCGCCTCGTCGCTCATCGCCTCGACGGTGAGTTGATCGCGGTCCTCATCCGCAAGGTGCGTGACCGTTCCCAGGAAGATCCCGGCCCCAAGCAAAAACTGCTCCTCGGCTTTCGCGAGCCGAGCAAACTCCCACGTGAAGAGGGGCCAATCAGGCCGTTGCCAGTTCCAGAGCATGAGCGATAGGAAACCTTTCTATCGCTCACTATAGAGCGATTTTTGAGCGTTAGCAAGCCTCTCTATCGCTCGGGTCGGGGCACCGAGAATGGCTTTCTGAACGCGTTGGGCGGGCTTGGCGACGAAATCGGGCTCAAATCGGCTACACTGAGGCGGCATACGGGAGCATTCTCGGCGTCCAAACGATACCCGATTTTGCCCGGCTTGGGTGCGGCCTTAGCGACGCTAAGGGAAGACGCCTGTAGAAAATCCCATCATCTGCCGCCGCGACCCAAACGCCCCTCCTTCCGTCACAAAAAGCCGTGCCGAGTTCCGCTGGACGTTGATGATCTGTCAACGCCAGCGAACGCGACCTCAGACTCAACGCGTCCGTGCCTTTGACTTGTGGTTCGGTCTGCGAGTGGACTTGGCGGGGGTGTCCTTCGGCTTGATCCGGCCTGGCGGTCTGGCGCCCGGTACGCGAGTCGGCTTGCGGGCTGGTGAGAGTCCGGTCGGCACCGGCTTGGCCGGTCCGGTCGGCTCGAACGGGGGTTCCTCCAAAGCGTCCGAAGCGGGTGCCTGGGCGGCGGCTTCGCCGACCGACACCGTGGCTGGGGACTGCTCACCGTTCGGGGGCACCTCGGACGCTTGGGAGTCGGGACGCAGAAACTGAATCGCGGATCGAACCGCCTCGCCGATGGACTCCAGGTCGTCCATTCGGAACCCGGCGGCTGGGTACCAGTTTTCTGAGTTGGCGTCGGGGCGGCGTTCGAGCAAAAGGCCGGACGCCTCCCTTCGGTGGCTGGCGGTTCCGCCGAGCACGGTGAGGCGGACGTTGCCGACGACGGCGATGTGTTTGGGTTTTGGTGTAGCCATTCATGTCTCCTTGGTTGGGTTGAGATCAAGCTCGCGGGCGACGCGAGCGATCGAACCTTGGAGCACAGTTGAAGCGGCGAGAGAATGCCGCGCTCCCGCCCCGGCAACTTGGAGCGGGAGGTACGGGAGGGGGCTACGGAGCCCTGCGGTCGTAAAACGTCTCGTAGTCCAGAAGGCACGTTGCCCGCTGGCGGGCGAACAGACCGGCCTCTTCCACGGGAAGAGCACGCAGAACGTGCAGCGTGCGGCGGACCTGGACATAGAGCACGCAAATACCCAACCAATCGACGTGGGCGCGGTAGACTGGCAAGCAATCGCGAGAGAACCACCAGTTGCGCCGCGGTTTGTGAAAGCGCTCCATCTGAAGTCTGATCTGCGCGATCGCGGCATCGGCATCGTCGGCAGCGGCGAGTGAGCGAAACTCTTGCTCGGTTTCGGTGTCCATGATGACTCGGTATGAAGTGAATGCCATTTTGTAGGTCCTTTGTGTAGTGGCCCCGCCATTGGTCGGCGGGGCCGTAGGTTGAAGAGTCGTTAGCGTGCAAACTGTTTCTCGATGAGCGAGAGCAGTGCTGCAAGGGCGGGCTCAGGCTCCGGTTCAGGCTCGGCCTTTTCAACCGATGTCGCCGGAGGATGAGCGGTGATCCATTCGAGAGCCTTCGCAGAGAGGTCCCGGACCACAGGGAGGTCGGATGGTCGCAGCGATCCCGAGTCGGCCCACTTGCCGGATTGATCCCGATACGAGCGGGAGATGGTTGTTGTGTAGAACGATCTTCCGGCTCGATCACGGTTCGGCCAAACGGCGAGATTGATTGAACCAAGTTTGAATCGTTTGGCGGGTTGAGTTGTTGTAGTCATGTGTAGCTCCGTTAGTTGCGGGTTGAAGTTGGTCGCCCGTAGGGGACCGAGGAGCGCAGCCGGTCAAGCGAAAGCCGCCCCGAGCCGGGCGAAGCCCGCCGGGGTCTCCCGTCTGCACGAGGCCGATTGGCCGAGGAAGATGGGCGGCCGCTTTACCGGCGAGCATCCGAGGTCAAGACCATCAGACTTCAACCGGCAACGTGGAGCGAAGACGAAAACAGCTCAACACGTCACGGGATGTGAGTGATCGGCAATCGCGCATGGCGAAAACGCGATCGTGCGGACAGTCGAAATGCCGCAATCACCGCATCGGGTTCGACCGCTGCCGGCGTGGCGTGCCTCGCGAGCATCCGATGCCGATGGTCTTGTACAATCCGGCATGCTCCGAATGCACCAATTCCGGTCTGGCCGCGAGGTGAAGGACTACTACACCGCGGCACTGCAAGGCGGTGACTACTACACCGCTGAAGAGCAGAACGGGCGATGGTGCGGCGAGCTCGGCAAGCGGCTCGGTCTTGACGCGACCGTCACACGTGATGAGTTTGCGAAACTCGCGGAGAATCTGCATCCGCGTACCGGCGAATCGCTGACACCGCGCACGGATGACGACCGCACCGTTGGCTACGACATCAACTTCCACGTTCCCAAGGGCGTGTCGGTGCTGCATCTAGTCTCGAAGGACGGACGCATTCTCGATGCGATCCGTGATTCGGCCAATGAGACGATGCGGGAACTTGAAGCGCAGACGCGGACGCGGGTTCGCACCGACGGCAAACAGGATGAACGGGCAACCGGCGAGCTGGTGTGGGGAGAGTTCTTGCACACGACCACTCGCCCGATCGATGGCGTTCCCGATCCGCATTTGCACGTCCACTGCTTTGCGTTCAACGCGACCTATGACCAAGACGAAAAGCGGATGAAGGCGGCTCAGTTCCGCGACATCAAGCGGGATATGCCGTACCACGAGGCGGCGTTCTACAGCCGCCTGGCGTGGCGGCTGGAACGGCTGGGATATGAGGTCGAGCGGAAGGGAAAGGAATGGGATGTGGCGGGCATCCCGTCCTCCGCGAAAAAGAAGTTCTCGCGGCGGACGGAGGCGATCGAAGACCTCGCAAAGAAACTGGGCGTGACCGATCCAAGCCGCAAAGCGGGCTTGGGAGCACGCAGCCGCTCGCGCAAGCAAGGGAAGTTGACACCGGAGCAACTGCGGAGTCAGTGGCTCAAGCGAATGACGCCGGAGGAACTCCGTGCGGTCGAGCAGGTGGCTCGTGGCACCGGCCTCAACCGCCCCATTCCCATCGACGAACTCTCCGCCGCTCGGAAAGGTCTGGATCATGCGATCTCGGATCGATTCGAGCGGGAGAGCATCATCGCGGAGCCGCGTCTGCTGGAAACGGCGTTGCGTGTCGGGCTCGGCAAGTTCCGGCCCGAGACACTTCGGTCACTCGCACAGAAAGACCCGGAGTTGCTGCGGCGTCAGGAAGGGACGCTCTCGATCGTGACCACGCGGGAGGTGCTGCATGAGGAGCGGTCGATGCTTGCCTTCGCCCGAGAAGGGCGGGGCACCTGTCAGGCACTCGAAGCCAAGGAGCCTTGGACGCGAGGCCTCACGGGTCTGAACCGCCAACAGACGCGAGCACTTGAGCACTTGATGACGAGCAAAGACCGGGTGATGCTGCTGCGAGGCGGAGCGGGAACCGGCAAGACAACGTTACTGCGGGAAGCGTGGCGGGAAATGAAGTCTCGCGGTCATGCGATCACAGTGCTCGCCCCCACCGCCGAAGCATCGCGAGGCGTGCTTCGCAAGGCTGGCTTTGCGGAAGCGGATACGGTCTCGAAATTCCTTGCCGATCCGCAACTGCAAAAGGAAGCTCGCGGGCGAGTCTGGTGGATTGACGAAGCGGGCTTGATCGGAACGCCAACGATGGCAAAGGTATTTTCGCTCGCTGAGTCTCTCAAAGCACGGGTGATTCTGTGCGGCGACAGCAAACAGCACGCACCGATCGAACGCGGCGATGCTCTGCGGTTGTTGGAAACTCGTGTCGGTCTGCTTCCCGCAGAGTTGACGGAAGTGGTGCGTCAACAAGGCATCTACAAAGAAGCGTCTGAGGCGCTGTCGGACGGGAAGTTTGCGAAGGGCATTGACGCCCTGGATCGGTTGAAGGCGATTCGGGAAGTCGGCAACCGCGATTGGGTGCCGATGGTCGAAGACTATCTCGACCTGACGCGTCGTGGCCGAACGCCGCTGGTGGTCGCCCCGACGCACGCAGAAGGGGATGACATCACTTCGCTGATCCGTGCGGCCCTGCGAAGCGATGGGCGGATCGGCCAAGAGGAACGGAGCGTGCCGCAACTGCGGGATCTCGGGTGGACGGCGGCCAAGCGGTCGGACCCTGCTGACTACGAAGCAGGGCAGGTGATTCAGTTTCAACGAGCGGTCGGTTCTGGCCGCAACGGTTTCAAGCCCGGCGATCGGTTGGTCGTCACGGGCAGGGATGCCGATGGGCGAATCCGCGTCACCGACAAGGCGGGCAAGGATCGTGTGCTGCCGCTGGAACGTGCCGCGAGTTTCAGTGTCAACGAACAGCGTTTCATCGGGATCTCGCCGGGCGATGCGGTGCGGGCAACCAGCGGCGGGCGGACGGCAGACGGAAAGCACCGCGTGAACAATGGCAGCGTGTATCGCGTCGAAGGATTCACTCAAGACGGCAATCTCCGCCTGGACAATGGCTGGGAGGTATCGCCGGATTTTGGCCGGTTCGCACACGGCTATGTGAGCACCTCCTATGCCGCCCAAGGCCGAACGGTCGATTGGGTGCTGATCGCCCAGGGCCGGTCGGCTGGTGCTGCGGCCAGTGCCGCACAGGTGTATGTGTCGGTCACACGGGGTCGTGAAGGCGTGCGAATCTACACGGACGATCGGCAGGCGATCGTGGACGCACTGGGCAAACTGAACACACGGCGATCGGCGGACGAGCTGATGTCGGGAACGACGGCATCGGATCGGTCCCGCCAACATGCCGCAACGATGGTGCGGCTGAAGTGGTACGAGAATGATCGGGCGCAACGAGCAGAGCGAACTCGATCAAGGACGCAATCGCGAGCAAGAGGAAGGGAGCGTGGCTATGAGCGGTAGTCCGGTCGATCGGTACTTGGGCAAGTCGGCGGCGCCCGCGATGCGGGAGGAGCCGAAAGACCTTGGCTTCAAGTCGGATGCCGCGGCGTCGCCGCGCATGATCGACTTTGTCGCCAAGAACGGCGATCACACCGCCTTGCCATACGGGTACTTGGTGAGTGCCCGTTTGATTGGCGGAGAGAAGGTCGAGCTGGAGTTCACGGAGAAGAAGGTGACGATTCGGGGGCGGAATCTCGCGCCGCTCTATCAGCACATCCTTGCACAGGTGGCTGCCCGGATCGACGAGAGCGATACCGGCTTCGACGACGATCGCCAACAGAGTTTCGTGGAGACGATCGCCATCGAAGTTCGCAGTTAGTCGCCTTCGTCGTCGGGATAGAGGATGCTCTGCATGGCGGCGTGGGCGAGCCGTGCGAGCTTGCCGAGCGTGAGCAGTTCCCCGAAGTCGAACAGCACGTTGCTTACGGCGTCGTCGGAACGGGGCACACGCTGAAAGAACGCGCCATAACGTGCTTGTCCATCACTGAGCGTGATTGATGCGACGATGGCTTCAAGGTTGCCGCACCGGATACGGCGCAGGAGAGTGGCTTTTTGCATGGGGCACCTCACCGGGACCGGCGCTTGCCCGAGTCCGCCGGGGCGGCGGAAGGGCTGCCGGTCGGCTCGTGACCGTTCCCGTCCTGGGCGGAACGGTCGCTCGCCTGACGCTCACATATATATGTATGTGCGGCGTCGGCCACTTTGGCGACGATCAAGAGGTCATCCCGTCCAAATGAGCCGCTGCTCTGCCATTGGTCTTGGGCGTCCTTGAACCTTCGGTCGATGGTGACGTTGTAGAACGGGCCGTGCTGTCCCGGGTTGCTCCAGATTGCCGCCTGGATCGGGCCGAGCCGGAGGGTGTGAATCGGTTTGGGCTTTTCGGTCATGTCGGGTTCCTTTGCTGTAGATGAGGGAGCAGCAAAGCAGGTGTGAGGGCGATCGGCCATGCCACGTTGCCGGACGGGCAGCGTTGCCGCCCGCGTCCTCCCGTTGGACACCGGGTCAAACCGGCACAACTTTGTGCAGGCTCTTCAGAAACTCGCCCCGATTTGATTGAGTACACTGGCGGAACTGTGAGCTAGTCATGCGGCCTTGGATCGGAATCACGTGCGATGTTCTTCCGCGACCTACTTCGTGGATTCTCGTTGCAGAACCGGCGACCATCGCCGGTAGTTGTCGGACCGCGCACGAAAGGCGTGTGGCCGCTCGATCGCCCGATGCTTGAACTCTCTCCCGGAGACGTTTTCACGATTCGGGACTGCGTCACGGGCATTCAGATTTTTGGAGCGTCGGGTTCCGGCAAGACCTCGGGCAGCCTATCGCTCCTGGCACAGACCATGCTTCGCGATGGCTGGGGCATGTTGGTGCTGACGACCAAGCCGGGTGAGGCGGATCAGTGGGTGAAGTGGGCCCAGGCGAATGGCCGTGGTCCCGACGTGCTTCGCATTCGACCCGACGGCACGCAGCACTTCAACTTTCTCGACTACCTGAATCACCATCCCGATCCGGGAGCGGCGATTGCGACCAATATCGGCGACATGCTGATGACACTGGCGCAGCACGCAAAGCCGAAGGCGTCGGCGACCGAGACGAGTACGTTCTTTGCCGAATCGGCAAGCCAAATGGCGACGCAGGCGATTCATCTTCTGCGAGCCGCTGGTGAATCGCTCACGCTTCCGGCGATCAGCCGTGTCATCAACGGCGCTCCCAATCACCCGCTGGAACTGAAAGAAGAGGATGTCGAGCAGAGAGTTGTTCCGCAGTTGTTGCGGCAGGCCGATGAGCGTGGCTCGCCGCAGCTAGACGCCTTGTGCGACTACTGGCTCGGCCAGTTTCCAAACATGAATGAACGCACGCGGGGCGATGTGATCTCGACACTGACGACGGTGCTGTTTCGCTTCAGCGAACCGCCGTTTGACGATCTGGTCGCTTCGACGCGCGGCAGCAGCTACATGCCGGAAATGGTCGATGCCGGTCGCGTGATGATTCTGGATTGTCCCGTCATCAACTATCAGCTCGCGGGTCGGCTGTTTCAGATTGCGATGAAGCACCTTGTTCAGCAGGCCATCCTGCGGCGGCCCACGGTCGATACGACAAGGCCGGTCGCGATCATCGCCGACGAAGCGCAGAACTTTGTCACCCACGCCGACTATGCCTATCAGGCGATGTGCCGGGATTTCCGCGGCTGCACGGTGTACGCGACACAGACGCTTGACAACTACAAGGAAGCGGTAGGCAGCGAGGCGGCGGTCGAAGCGTTGCTCGCGAGCCTCGTGACCAAGATATTTCACGCGAACGCTGGCCGGACAAACGAGTGGGCTCAGAAGCTGATCGCGGGCGATTGGCGGACGATGCACAGTGACAGCCTCAATCAACGCGGTGGGGAGGGCAAATCCACGATGGGCCTTACCCAAAGCGAGTCGATTCAGCCGCAAGTACTGGCCTCTGAATTCACAAGGCTGCGAAATGGCGGCTCTCGCAATGGCGGGTTGGTCGATGGCATCGTGTTTCAGCCTGGACGGCTGTTTCGGCAAACGGGCAAGCCGCATTTGCGCGTGACCTTTGCGCAATGCGGTCGATGATTCGAGAAAGGGATTCTGATGCAGGAGACATTCAAACAACTTCTTCAACAGTTCATCAACGGCACCAAGTTCGGTGCGAGCGTATGGACCACGTTTCGATTCGTCAGCAACCTCTTGTTCTTTCTCTGCTGGATCGTTGCACTGCCGGTTGAAATGATCCTGAATCGGCGCATGGGAAGGCGATACATCGGCATTCTGCCACTACTCTGCTCGCTTCTCGTCATGGTTGGCTTGTTCTACTTTGTGGCGCCCGCGATCACTCGTGCCGAAGTGGCCGCCAACGCGGCCGCTGCTCAAGGGGCGACACCAACGCCTACCCCCGCGCGTCGCGCAAATTCTCGGCCTTCGTCAGTGGAATCGGATAAGTCGATGAGCGCCGATCTCATTTACCAAGGAAGCTTCCGAGCGGCTTTTCTCGTGTTAGTTCTGCTGGCGTGGTATCGGCATCGCTTGGCCAACTGGTGGCGGTTTCAGACGGATAAGCAGGTTCACAGCTTCAGCTATGGCGTGCCAGCGTACTTGATATATCCCGGTGGTGAGCCCGAGGTGATCACCGGCGGGGCTCGCTCACTCGTCCCGCTAGCGACCGGTTCATCGCGCATTGACGAATCTGAAAACCGTAGCTGGCCAGACCGGGTCGAGATTCTGCAGACACAGACGTTTACGGCATTTGCGCTCGACATTCTGGGCTATTCCAAGAGTCTGCTCCGACAGTTCGGCAGAGAGTGGAAGAGCGGAGAAGTGCCAACCGGACCTGTCATGTGGGTCGCGGCGACCATTATTCACCCGATCTTTGTAGTCGGTTGTGTTGCCGCAGCGCTCATGCCCCTTAGCCCTGTCCTTGCTGTCTATTGGATGTTTGCAGCTGTAGCGATCATCCTGAAGGCTCGCATTCAGAAAGCGATCGTTGTGGAGGCCGTATACGACCTGTTCGATGCACGACTTGAGCAGGAGTTTGCGAGTGCGTTGTCAAACCCGCATAGATTGCGATCGGTCGAGCGTAGAGGGTTTACCGTTCCCGGTTTGGCGAGGGCGCTGGTGACTCTGCCCGATGCGGTCGAGCGAACGCCCGTGTCGCCAGCGGCGCAATCGCCGCAGCCGAGTGCGGACAACCACACCGTCGAACCCAAAGTGTCCGTCGGTGCGAAATCAGATAGCGGACTGACGGCGGACGGCGTTGACCAGCCTCTACCCGCGAATGCGCGTTCGGGAAGCCGCGGCGTCCGCACCATCGAGCCCAAGCCGAGCGGGCAGTCGGCTGACGGCGTGTCTGGCGGCGAGGTAGATCCGGGTGCATCCTCGCACGCGGGTCCATTCAACTAGGGTGCCAAGGCGGCAGCGTGGGGGCGACTTGAAGGCGGCGATTTGCTCTTTGTCTCGCGGCGGCAATGGTGCCGTCACATAGCGAGAGGAGAGCATTCATGTCCCATGACATCACCAAGACGGACCAGTTGGTCCTGACTCAAAAGCCCGCTTGGCACGGACTCGGCATCGTTGTCGAGGAAGCGCCTACGCCGGAAGAAGCCCTGCTGCTGGCGGGCCTCGGATGGCGGGTTGAACAGTGGCCGATTCAGGCCAAGGGTCCCGATGGGCCACGCGACGTGTCGAGCCACGTCCTCAATGTGCGAAGCGACAATCTCGATCCGTTGGGCGTTGTCGGTGTTGGCTATCAGCCCGTGCAAAATGGCGAGTTAGCGGATTTCGTGAATGCGCTGAGCGAGACGGGCGCGGTGAAGATTGAGTCCGCCGGTTCAATCCGTGGCGGCAAGCGAGTCTGGTTCCTGGCTCGGGGCGAATCGCTCTGGCTCGGCGAGCGGGATGAGGTCAAGCCGTACTTGCTCGTCGCCAACGGACACGACGGCACAATGTCAGTGGTGTGTCAGCCGACCACAATTCGCGTGGTTTGCCGCAACACGCTGCACGCCTCGTTGAAGGAGGGAGAGCGGTCGAGCATGACGGTGCGATTTCGCCACGAAGGGCAAATCGCGGACAAGCTTGAAGACGCTCGACGCGCTCTTGGATTGTTTGAAGCGGCACGCTCGGAGTTTGAGAAACAGTCGCTTTCGCTCAACGGAAAGGAAATGAGCCGGGAGGATTTGCAGCGCTACTGGGTGGAGGTATATGCCGCAACGCTGGAGCCGATCCCGCTGCATCCGACAACGGCCCACGAACAGCGTCAAGCCAAGCAGGCGAAAGAACGTCTGTCGATGTGGGCGATGAACTTTGACCGGGACCGCGAGCGGATTGGAGCGTCGGCAACCGCCTGGACTGCCCTCAACGCCGTCACGGAATGGTTCGATCATCAAAGGCCGGTACGGGCGGCGAATGAGCCGGTCCGACGCGATCAACGGCTCCAGGGCAACTGGTGGGGCGACGCGGCGATTGCCAAGGCGAAGGCGATGGAGCTGGCACTCACACGATGATCGCTCCGTCGCTGGACAGAGGTGCCGACCTATCGCTCGCGTCTCCGTAGTGCGCCCGGGTTCATCCCGCCCGACACGAACACAATCATCAACGGTGAGGTGATCGAGTCGAGCGAGCCATTCCGGGCATTCGCCTTGAATAGTTCACGGAGGTACCACTTCACAAATTCGGGCAGCCCATCGAAGTAGCGTTTCGGATCGTGCTCGATTAGCCAATCCGCCTCGTCTGGCGGCAACTGACTTGTGTATCGGCGAGTCAAATCGACCGGTCCATTCTCTCGTTCCCAGGCGAGTCGGAACTCCTCTACGGTGGCACGTGTTTGCGGATGCGGAAAGTAAGCCAAGTGATCGGAGATCGTGCGTGTCGCTTCAGGCGCGTGAACAGCCACGTCGTCTTGCGGGGCTGAGATCGCGAGTTTTACTTCGCCGGTACGGACAGCTACGGCGTCTTGCGGAGCCGATCTGGGTGTATTCAGTGCATTTCGCATCCAAGAGAGAAACATGCCCGAATCTAGCGCATGCTACAGGACGCGCCCAGAGGGTCATGGTGCAGTGCAGCATGTGTCACTGACTGGCCAGTACGGACCAAGCCGGATCGCACGCAACGGTGGGTGTGCGGCGTTCCGGCTGATCGCGGGCGATCCATCGGAAGGATGGCAGCCGGTACTGCCGTGGATCATCGAACGCGAGATACGGCAACTGGCATGAGAGCAGCGTCATCGGCTCGTCCAGCGTGCTGAAGGTGTGGATGACACCACGGGTAAACAGGAACACGTCACGCTCGCGGGCGGGAATGCTGCGGACATCCGAACCGTCGAACTGGTCGGCGGTCTGATTGCTGGCGTGAAAGAACCCGCGGCCTTCATGCACGATGATGAATCGGTCGGAGTGTTCATGCACGTGCATCGGCAGGTCGTCCGCTCCGGCATTCCATCGAAGCTTGGCAAGGGCGCCTGCCGACGTGATACCTCGGACATTTGAGGCATCCCAAGCGGCACCGGCCACAAGCTCACTGTCCTCGAATGGAGCGACGAGCTTGAGAGGATGCTCTGATTCGAGAACGTGGATCAAGTCACGGAAATGCACCCCGCGTCCGGTGCCCCTCAACCGTCCGACCGCCGCAACCGGCGTGGACGACTCGGATCGCAGCCGGTCGATCGCCCGGTCTGCCATTGCGAGGATCGCGTTCAAGACCTGGCCACCGGTCGAGCGGCTTTGTTCCGGCAAGACGAGTTCGATTCCATCCAACGTCATCGCTCGGGGGTGCATTTGCTCTCTCCAGAGGGGGCGGCAGTGTGACGACTTGTCTGTAGACGTTTTGTACGCAGCGTGCGACCGTTTGTCGAGTGCCCAACAGCAACTTTGCCAAAGACTTCGGAGAGCGCGTACGCGAGGTTCGGTCCCTCAGAGGACTGTCCCAGGAGGAGCTCGGCTTCAAGGCGAATCTGCACCGGACGGCGGTGTCATTCATTGAGTTGGCGAAGCGGTCGGCGACATTGGAGACGATCGAAAAGCTCGCCCGGGCTCTCCAGGTAGAACCTGCCGAACTGATGCCGAAGCTCCGGCGGCGTGGCCAGTGATCTGGCGCCGTGCCGGGGTCGGGGCTTTACGACCGAGCGTCGGTTGTGCTACTGGTCGGGAATGCACTCGCCTCGTCACCGATACCGGGGAGTCCCCGCCGATCGCGTCGTTATCCTGCTGGAGGAGTACCGGCAGGTTTACCAGCTCGCACTATTTCGGCTCAACGCCCTCGACCAGCGCGTGCCGATCATCGTCGGCACATTGACTGCGATGTTGGGCAGCATTGGCGCCTTGCCGCAAGAGGTTCAGATTGTCCTCTTGGTCGCGTTGCCGCTCACGCTGCTTTGGGTAATTCGCACCACGATCAATCACGCCAGGTCGTTTGAGGATGCGTTGCGGCGGATCGAAGAGATTGAGCAGACCGTGAGCATTCGGACGGGCGAGCGGCTGCTCCGCTTCCAGAGTTCACACCCAAGTCGTGGCAAGTACGTCGGGGGTCGGACGGGCACCGAGACCATTGAGGCGGTGCTGGCTGCGTCTGCGATCCTGCAAGGCGGATGTCTATTTCTCAGCGTCGCGATGCTCGGATTATCCGGGGCATGGCAAGCCGCGTTCGCCGGATACGTCGCCGTCCTGGCGGCATCGCAAATCGGAATGCGGTGGTGGATGAGGCGGTATCGGTATCTGCCGCAGTAGCCGCCGGAGTGCTATCGCTTGCCGCCATTCACAAAGTAGACCCGACTGGCTAACTGCTGCAAACGATGTCTAGCGGAACGGCCACTGTTTCCAGCAGGTAGCTATAGGCCGCGGCAAGCACTGCGGTTTGCTCTACGGTGCAATCCTGCTGTGACAAACCAGGCTGAACAATCACGATCTCCGCGTGTACCGGCTTGAACCGGCTGGCTCGCAAAAGTGTATTTAGCCGAGCACCGTTGCCGGTCAGGAATCGCGTGGGCCGGTCTGCATGCCGCAGTCGGGCTTCACGGTCGGTGATATGTCGGCAGAGTTTCTTGAAGTCGGCAACCCACTTGGCAGACCGCACCGCTTGGGAACACACCTCCACTACATCCTTCACCCTCTCGCCCGCAGTCGTTGCCGTGGTGAACTTGCAGTGCACCAACGCGAGCCTGATACGGTCGGCCTCTTCTGTCACACACACGAGGTCAGCCGCCTCGCCGCTTGCGTCATCGTCAAACACGATCTCAAACCCGCCGATGCGGTAGTGGTCCGCAGCCTTCGCCTGAACAGAGTCGGCACGCGCTTGTCCCTCCGACCAGAACGATTCCTTGCGGATGTCCACTCCGCTCCAATCCCACGGTTCAAAGCGATCTGCTGGAAGCGACAATTCACGAGTATCGGTTGTCTCGTAGAACAGATTGCCGTCCAGTTCAGTCATGTCAACGTACGTGAGAAGAGGCGGGTAGTCGGAGAGGTACTCCGCGAGTGCAGCCTCCAGCCGCCCAATCTTGATGCGGAGCAACGGACCCGATCGCTGCTCTACGCGGTAGCCGCCATCACCGCCGACAACGAGGGCGAACTGCGACGACGACAGCGTTCCACCCATCACGGTGAACAGCAGCTGATTATGGGACGCGTCACTCGCGTCGAACCGAAGTTCAAGAAGCGTCTGGGGTACCTCGTTTGTGCCGTCCGTGACCAGGACACGCTCCTCAGATTGGGCGAGCATTTCGTGCGGCCATTCCAACGCGAGCACAGTCTTGTTCGGCAACTCTGTGACTTCCTTCGGAATCAGCACGTTCTGAAGAATATTCTGAGTGTCAATGGTGGCGTCGAGCAGTAACGTGCCGATCTCGTCGCACCAAGTCAGAAACCCGCGCAACTGTCCTTGATCCTTGCACCACACTCTGCCCTTGTACGAACACCCGACATCAACCTGTTCACCGTTGCGAAAGCCGGTTCCTGACAAGTTGGCCTTGGTTGATCCAGCGCGCTGGGAGACAGACAGCGCCTCCGCCACGTCTGCTCCGGTGTACATCGCGTAGCGCAGATTGCGGCGCCCGTGCTTCTTGACTCCGATGTTCTGGAACTTCAGTCGGGCGATATGGCCGAGCGCACGGAACACGTGATCGCCGAAGATCAACGTGGCAGTCTGGTTGCTGACGGCCTGTGCGAGCCCCTCGTGTAGGGAGCTCTTGTCGCTGGAATGGATGTAGAGAAGGCCCTTTGCCTGATCGTGGTGCATCACGAACAAATCCCACTGTCTGTCCCGAAGTTCTTTGGACTTGGACCACTGCACCGGCATTTCAGACCGTGTGACGAAGTACAGAGTGCCCGACTGCTCATTGAGCCACGCCGCGGCCACCTGCTGGTTGTCCGCAACGGCGGCGTGGAACTGCTTGGGTCGAAAGATGCTTGTGCGATACACAGCGACGCTGAACTTGGGCCGGAGCAATGAACTCGAGATCGGGACGGCGTCATCCCCTTCATTCTCGTCCAGCCGTGTCGAGTCGCGAAGGAACTGGATCAGTTCTGTGTGCTCTCGCACAGCCTCTGAACTTGCCTCGCTTAGCAGGTGGTTCCAGTCCGCATCCTCGCTATACAACCGCTCAAGAGCCGATGACACATCTTGGTTCGCGATGTTGGCGATAGCCGTTGCGTTGCCGATGTCTGTTCCCGCGACCCGGGTGAAACGACCGGCGAACTGGAGCAGCACCGCCAGGCTCTTATGCGTGTCGTGAATGGCGGCGATCTTGAGCTGAGGCAGGTCGAAGCCTTCTCCCAGCATGTCCACGCAAACGACAATTCGGCTCTCGCCGCTTCGCATGCGTTCAAGGTTGTCATGCGCATTCGGAGCCTCGGAGTGAACCTTTACCGGAGCGAACTCCGGCGCCAGCCGCTGGTAAATGGCATGCACTTGATCGGCTCGCCTGATGTTGTCGCACCGAGCCATCACGAGGTGATTCAATCCTGCGGCTCGGTCGCTCCGAAGCTTAGCGATCGCTGCCTGCGCGATTGCCGCGTCTGATTGCTCCGAATCAATCTCCCACACGGGCTCGAACGAAATCGGCTTGAAATAGTTGTCTTCCTGGGCACGTCGGAGCGGATAGCTGTAGATCACGTCGCCATCGACCAACCGGCCATCGCGGCGAAACGGCGTGGCCGTGAACTGCAACACGCGCTTAGTGTCAAAGTGTGTCCTGAAGTCAGACCAGGTTCGGGCGGCAACATGGTGCGCTTCGTCCACCATGAGAGTCCCGACCTTCGCGGCAATGGCAGGGCCCAGTGCTACGGCGGTACCTTGTCCCAAGGCGGCGGCGGTGCCAACCACAACGTTGCACTCATCGAAGAAAGCGATGTCGTCAATGGTCCTTGGTCGTCGTGTGAGAAGTCCTACAACAGGGCGAGGGCAGTCCGCCGGAATCAGTCCGAGTTCGTACAGCAGTCCCAAGGAAACAAATTTTCGGGCCGTCTGAGATCGCAATGCGTCGGACGGCACGACAACCAAGACTGGTCCTTTTGTCAATGCCACCATGGTGGCAAGCATCGTTTCGGTCTTGCCGGTTCCGGTTGGCATGACGATCGTCGCCGCTTGGTGGTACAGGCTCCAGTGTGCGCCGATGGCAAACAAAGCGCCCAACTGCGGTGGCCGTAGGCCCTTCTCAATGACGGCACCGTTGGTGTCCAGCAACTCATGTCGGTAACCGAAGCGGTAAAGCCAGCGCTGAGCGATGTCGTCTCGCAGAGAGGAACGGTTGCCGCTCTCTATTCGAGCCCGAGCCTCGTCAATCGCCGCATGAGAGAGCCATCGCAAGTCACCTTCGCCGCGTTGCTGCAAGACACCCGCAACGCCCTCGGGACGCGGACAGGACGGTCGGGCCGTAACGACCACCCTTTCCCCCGACTCAAGAACCAACAATTGCTCCCGTCGGCGGGCGGATACCGCGATTTCAGTGGTATCGGCGACAAGCTGCTCCTGTGGCAGCCGGAGCAAATGGGAGACCCGCCCCAATTGACGGGCATAGTCGAGTCGGAGAGGAGGGAGCTTTATCGTGTCGGTCATTGAATCAAACTTTATTTAGGGACTTGGCGGGGGAACTTCAAGGCCAGCGTGCGCCGAAACCTACCGGTCAACGAAACGAACGCGCGTTTCGGGCCAGTCCCCCGAGCATGTCACACGAAGTCCCGGTCGAGTGATGCGACTCTGCGTCGCCTGCACATTGCAGCAGGGTTGAATGCGTTTGATGAGGAGCGATTCGGTATCAGCCAGAAGCTCCACCGTCAAACGGGCGTCAGTGATGAACTCTCCGATGCGAAGGGTCAGTTCTTCGACACCGAATTGCTCCGCCACATGGTTCCATACGCCATCCTTCGACCGGCAGGACAGTCGCTGGCGGACGCTCTGGTACTCCGCCTTGCCGAGATAGAGAATCTGATCCGTTTCAGGATGGCAAAGAGCGTACAAAACGCGGCTCAACGTCCAGCGATGATCGCGATCATCTTCAATCAAGTCCCAATCGAGTTCAATGTCAAGCGGCATTCATACCCCTTACCTCGTCACGAGCACAATCTTCTTCGTCAAAGTCATCTGCGGATAGATCAATACAAAAACGTAGTACTTGTACGAGAACGCCTCGGCTACGCACTCATGCCGTGTGCCGTTCCGATCGGTGAAAGCCATTGTCTGCGGTCGGGACATTTTGCGCCCTCCAACTGGCACCATTCGTCCGATCTGGTCGCTTGGCGTCACAGTCTCCGGCAACTGGATCTCGCCAAACTGACTGGTGAATGTCTCGGACGTGATGACACGCCGTACGGTCGCACGAAAACCGTCGCCAGCCGCCAACTCTGGCGGATCGAGTACCACGACAGCGCACGCACGAGCGTTGGTACCGACGTATCGCCTGACGCTGGCGTAAACGGATGCTCCGTACTTCTTGCTGAGAGCCAACGGCGTTTTTATGCCGAAGGGAGAATCTGCTGCCTCGGCGGTAAACGAGTCGAGTTGAAACAGCACCTCGCAGGCAAAGGCGTTGGACTCACGCTCAAAGATTTCGCTGACTTCGGGATCAATCGTTTGGGCGCAATCTGCCGTGACGGCGTATATGTCCCGTTGCCAAGGGAGAAGTCCATGACCCAGTTCGTGAAGCTTCAGGAAGGGGACTTTGTACGCGGGTACAAGTTTGTCCAAGTGCACGAGTTTGGCGGCGACGTCGAGAACGCCCCACACCTTCGACAGGGCACTGCGAAGAGCCTTCCCGGCCCGCCCGGCCTTCTTTTGCATTTTCGCGAGAAATCCCTCGTCGATCTCTAGCGGAGCGGCAACAGTGTGCTTCGCCGCAGCGATCACATCGTCAACCGGCGTCGGAAAACAACCCAACGCGTCGGCTGATTTGAGGGCAATGCGGGCTTGTTCGCGGATGCGGGCTAGCTGCTGGGAATCGACAGAGTGATCGTCGGCTTTCATGGGGAGCGTTTGCCTTTCTTCGATCGAAGGAAGGCCAGGTACTCCAGAAGTGCCTCTTCCTCTTCGTTGGTGAGATTGTCCTTGGCAAATGTCGCGACCCGTCCATGACGCCGCGATGCGGTTTGATCCGACGTAGAAGCGGCAATGTATCCGGCCTTTTCCATCAGCGTCTCGTAGGGCACGCCGTACACCTGGGCGAGGCTGTGCAGAATGTTCGGGGACGGCTTGTTGATACGCCCGTGTTCAAGTTGGCTGAGGTAGGCGTTTGAGACGATGCCGCCTGCCGCTTCTTCTACCTCGCGCAGCGACAACTGCTTAGAGGTGCGGACGTTCGCTAGGTACTCACCGAGAGTTTGTCCTGTTGGCTTGTTCGTGACGCTCTCCTTGCCGGTCATGGAGTTCTCCTGGATCAGGAAGAGTAGGCTCGCCGCTAAGTTTCTCAAGCAAGCTGCTTGACTGCTGCATTCACTAAGCGAATGATCCGTGCAACGCAAGGCACGCGCGAGTGTTGGACGTGTAGTCCGCCACCGCCGGAGCCGGAGAACTCAGTCATGGCAAAAGGTCAGAACGTCCACGTCGTCCCGAACGGGAACAACTGGCAGGTCAAACCCGAAGGAGGGCGCCCGGTGTCAAACCATCGGACGCAAGGGGCGGCTGAAACCGCCGCAAAGCCCATCGCTCGGCAGAACCAAGCCGAAGTCGTGATCCACCGTCCGAACGGTCAGATTCGCGACAAAGACAGCTTCGGGAACGACCCGAATCCGCCCAAGGACAAGAAGCACTGAGCATCGGTCATGGCGGGGTGTACCCGCGACGATCATGCTCTCGGAGTTGACTCATGTACCACCCGAGACCCTACGACCCACCGAATCTTCCGACCCGTCCCAGCATCCCGGAACTGCCGCATCCGCGGCCAGTGCCAGAACGGCCATTCCCGCCGGTGAACCCGCGGCCTTGTCCGAACCCGATGCCGGGACGCCCGATCATCCGAAAGTGACGGGCAATAGGTCTGGACGAAACCCACGGGTCTTCACCGCCGCTGGCACGCGGCGGTTTTCTTGCGCTTAGCCTGTGCGTTCGTTTTGACGATTCACTAGGACCGAGATCATGGCGGATCGTTGGCGTTGGGTGAGGGGAACCGGACAGTTCCCAATCCAGCGATTGATAACGGATGCGTCGATCGCCTGGGGAGCCCCTGCGGAGGACTTGCCAGCCTCTGCACCGGATTCTGCACCGGCTCGATCGGAATCTGGTACATTCTGCTTGGGTTTGTAGGGTTGTTCGAGTCCTTCGGGGGGCATTGAAAGCAAGACGGCAGTGTGGGTCGGGTCGTCGGCATTCAACACTTCATTCGGAACTTGTTCGCCACAAGCGCCGCCGCAAGGTTGTGCCGAGTGGCTGTGTGGACATCGAAGGTGTCGCGCGGGCCGATTGGCTCACGGCCTGACCAGGCGCTGCTCCATCGAGGCCAGCCTTTCCCAGCGCAGCGCCTACGCGGGGTGAAGTCGCCCAACGGGCAACGGGCGCCTCATGGCTGCGCTCCCCCTCCGGCGGCGGCATCAACAGGCGGTGCCTGCGGCGGCTTCTCGAAGTGATCCAGAGCGGCGGCCACGACCGGGGCGTAGGTGGAGACGGGCCCGCCGCCCATCATGACGGCCACGCCGGCCGCCTCCATGATCTCGGCTGGCGTCGCGCCGGCGTGGAGCGACTTCTCGACGTGCAGGTAGATGCACGGCTCGCATCGGACGGCGACACCAATGCCCAGGGCGATGAGCTCCTTCTGCTTGACGCTCAGGGCGCCTTCCTTCATGAGTCCCTGAAAGAACTGGCCGAACGCTTTGCTGATCTCTGGCGCGCGGGCTTTCATCGCACCGTTGACGCCGGGCCAGCTCTGAAAGAACTCTGGTGCGTTTGGAATCACGATTCGGTCCTCCTTGGAGCCACCTGGATCCGAGCCTGTCATTGGTTCATCGCGGACCCTCACGGGCGACGTTGGCCGCCGCAACAGCCGCCCGAGGCTTCCCGATCGTTCGATTCCGCGGGCTTGTTCCATGGCATGCGAGCCATCAGCAAGGCCATCGGACACATCCCGCTGGCTCCGGCGAACACGAGTCCGAGGCCAATCACCAGCGGCAAAGCGACCCACGCGAAGTCGACGAAGTACGCCGCGGCAACACTCGCCAGAAGCACAAAGCCGATCACGCCCTGGGTCTGGCGCATGACGGAGCTGTTGTCGGGAGCGTCGACCCGCTCCTGTGCGGGTGCCGTCTTGGCGTCGCTGCGGTTCATTGCGGTGGTGGTCATGGAATCCTCCAAGGGGGTGCGTGGGCGAGTGTGGTTTGGCAGACACTGACTTGGAGGCGGCCCGCACCGCGCTGGTTCCCGAGAAGTTTCGGGGACGGATGCTTACTCGTCCCGGGGCACGCCGACCCCGTGTCCCGGCACGCCCTTGTAGAGCATCCAGTACACCAGAGGGATCACAAAGAGCGTGAAGATCGTGGAGGCGATGAGGCCGAAGATCAACGCCCACGCGAGGCCCGAGAAGATGGGGTCGGTGGTGATGGGGATCGCCGAGAGCATCGCGGCGGCCACGACCAGCATGATCGGGCGAAGACGCACGGCCCCGGCCTCGATGACGGCGTCCATGAACGGGCGACCACGCCTGAGCGAGTGCTGGATGAAGTCCACGAGAATGATCGACTGCCGCGTGACGATGCCCGAGAGGGCAATCATGCCGATCATGGCCGTCGCGGTGAAGAAAGCCGGATCGGCGTAGCCTCCGACGCTCGTGCCGGTGAGCAACCCCAGGAGCCAGAAGCCCGGCATGATGCCGACCATCGTGAGCGGAATGGCGAGCATGACCACCGCGGGGATCATGAACGAGCCCGTCTGAGCGACAAGCAGCACGTAGATCATGACCAGCGCCGCCGCAAACGCGAGTCCCAGGTCGCGAAAGACATCCAGCGTGATCTTCCACTCACCCTCGCCCGACCAGACGACCCTCGTGCCATCGGAGGTGTTCCACGGGATGCCGCCGCCGCGGACCAGGTGCGAGCGCCCCGCGAGTTTGCGTGGTGAGGAGGCGTCGAGCCAGCCGCCGGCGGCCCTGGTCGCATTGCTCGGCGGAGCGGTAGAGCCCGCGGCATGGTCGGCGATCACATCGACGATCACGTCGGCCGGTGGTCGCCCCGCGGTTTCGGCGAAGACATAGGCCACGCGTTGCAGGTTCTTGTGGTAGATCGTCTGTTCGGCCGACCGTTCCTCCCAGCGTCCCAGTTCGGCCAGGGGCACGAGGCTGGCGTCCGCACCTGATCGACTCCGGACCTGGATTCGCGAGAGATCGGGCGAGCTCGAACGATCGGCTCGCGACAAACGCGCGACAATCGCGAGGGGCTGACGCTCGTTGGGGGCATGGGCAACGCCGATGTTCGCGCCCGAGAGCGCGGCCTGAACAGTCGCGGCGATCTCCGCCACGCTCACGCCGCTCAGAGCCGCCTTTTCCTGGTCTGGACGAAAGATCAGTTCTCGATGGTCCGCCTCCACGCTGTCGTCGGGCTCGACCACGCCGGGCTCGGCGGCCAGGCGAAGCGCAACGACCGCGGCGGCGTCGCAGAGGCTCGAATACGGAAGATCATCTCGCCCGTAGACCTCGGCCGCGATGGTGTCGATCACGGGCGGACCCGGCGGCAACTCCACCACCTTCAGACGCATTCCCGCCCTGGAAGCGATCGCGGCGAGCGTGTCCCGCTCGCGCAGGCAAAGCGTGTGGCTCGAATCCCGACGGGACTTCTTGCCGACGAGATTCACGCGAATCTCCGCCTGGTGCGCCATCGTGCGGAGGTAGTAGTGCCGGACCAGTCCGTTGAAATCGATCGGCGAGGGGCAGCCGACGTAGGACGAGAGGTCGGTCACCTCGGGGATCCCCGCAAGCGCGTCCTCAAGTTCGCGGACCACCGCGTCCGTGCGTTCCAGCGTGGTGCCCTCGTCCGCGTTGAGGAGCAGGAGAATCTCCGCCTTGTTATCGAACGGGAGCATTTTGAGCGGGACCTGGCGAAAGGCCGCCAGCATCGCCGCGGCGGCCGTGAGCACGGCGACCGCGGCGAGAAAGGTCCAGGCCCGAGCGCGTGAGACGAGCAGCGGCCGAAGGAGCGGACGCAGAACGCGATACTGGAGGCTGGCGCGTGCGGTGGCGAACTCGTCCTGCGCGCCAGTACCGGACGCTGCGTGCCCGCCGCCGGTTGCCCACGCCCGGTTCTTGAGCAGGTGGAACGCCAGCCATGGGGTGATCGTAAAGGCAACGACCATCGACATGGCCATCGTCACGGGCACGTTCAGTGCCATCGGACGCATGTACGGACCCATCATTCCGGTGATGAAGAACAGCGGGAGAAAGCTCGCAATGACCGCGAGCGTTGCGGCGATGAGCGGCGGGCGGATCTCGCTGACGGCCTCGAGCGTGATGGCGCGGCTCGCCCTCTTTCGCAGGCCGAAATGTCGAGCGATGTTCTCCACATCCACGATCGGATCGTCGACCAGGAGACCCAGCGACAGGATGAGGGCGAAAAGGGTGACGCGGTTGATCGTATAGCCCGCGAGCATGTTGACAGCGAGGGTGAGCCCAAACACGACCGGGACCGCCACCGCGACGACGATCGCCTCTCGCCAGCCCAGCCCGATCGTCAGCAACGCCACCACGATCAGCACCGCAACCCACAGACCCTCGACCAGTTCAGAGACCTTCTCGTCGGCGGTCAAGCCGCTGTTGCGGGTCACGACGAGGTCGAGTCCGTCGGGAAGCACCTCACGCCTGAGACGCTCGGCCTCCTTCATGACGCCTTCGGCGACGCGAACGGCATTGGTGCCCTTCTTTTTCGCGACGGCGATCGTAACCCCGGGCACACTGCCCACCTGGACGGCGCTGGCACCGGACGCGGGGGTCTGTGCCCTTTCTCCGACCAAAGTCCCCGCGGCGTGCTCGTGCGTCTCAAAGCCGCGCGCCGGACCCCAGGCGTGGCGGACATAGGTCGATCGTTCGGACGCCCCGTCTTCGATCCGGGCGATCTCGCGGAGGAAGACGGGGTTGCCCTTCGACACGCCCACAACGAGGTTCCCAAGGTCGGCGCCGTCGCGCACGACCGATCCCGCTCGCACGTTGATCGCCCCGTCGTTGCGTTCGATGACGCCCGAAGGCGTGCTGATGTTCGAGACCTGCACCGCCTGTTGCACGTCCAGGAGCGAGAGCCCGCGACCGGCGACCGCCTCTCGATCCAGGTACACCGTGAGCGTCCGGGGCAGACCGCCCGAGATGGTGACGCGAGAGGTGTTCTCAACCGTGGCCAGGCGCGCGGCGGCCTCTTCCGCGACGCGGCGCAGCGTGTACTCGTCCGACCCCGCCGCAACCCCGTCACGCCCGCGAAGCGTGAGCGTGACCACCGGCACATCGTCGATCTCCACCGGCTTCATCACCCAGCCGGCCACGCCCGGCGGCACAAGATCCCTGCTTTCTTCGAGCTTTTTGAACAGTCGCACGAGCGACCGCTCGCGGTCCTCGCCGACAACGAAGCGCACCGTCACAATCGCCGCGTCCGTCCGCGACATCGAGTAGACGTACTCGACGCCGTCGATCTGGTAGAGGACTCGTTCCAGGGGCGTGGTGACGAGTCGCTCGACCTCCTGCGAGGACAGGCCCGGGGCGTTCACGTAGATATCGGCCAGCGGCACGACGATCTGCGGGTCTTCCTCGCGAGGCGTGATGAGCAGCGCCGCCGCACCGAGCGCGACCGAGATCACCAGCAGAATGATGGAAAGGTTCGAGTGCAGGAAGATCTTGACGATCCCATTGATCCAGCCGCCAGCACCCTGCTCCTGTTCGGAGGCTGTGGTGGCCGGATCCGGCTGGGCGGGCGTGGGAAGCTCAGCCATGGGTCACTTCCCTCCCGGGGCCGCCGAGAGATCGACGACGACCTTCTCGCCTGCCACCAGCCCCGACAGCACTTCGATCTGCCCCTCCATCGTCCGACCCAGCCGGACGGCCCGACGCCGGCGTACGCCGTCCGCGGCGATATCGACGCACTCCACCTGTCCCACCGTTCGTACGGACTCCTTGGGGATCAGGAGCACGGTCTCTTCGCCGACAGGGATCGACAGCCGCCCGAACATGCCCGCGTACACGCCCTGGGGACATGGCCCCGTGACTTTGACCTGGAACGTGCGACTCGCCGTCTGAGATTCTGGGACAATCTCGCTGACGGTTCCGGCGCAGGCGTGGTCGAGGACGTCGACTCTGACAGTCACCAAGCCGCCGACCGTGAGATGCCGCGAGAGCGACTCACGCACGCTCGCCACCATCTGCATCCGCTTGGGATCGAGCACCGTGACCACGACCTGGCCGGGCGACACCGTGTCTCCGGCATTTACACGCTTGTCGACGACCGTGCCGTCGATCGGGCTCCGGATCGTGGCGAATTCCATGACCGTCTCGGCCTCGGTCAGGGATTGCTTCGATCGCGCGAGGTTGGCTTCCGCGCCCTTGACGTTGTTGCCGACCCGGTCCATCTCGTTCGCGGAGACCGCGTTTTGCTCGAACGCGCCCCTGACCCGGGACGCCTCGCTGCGTGCCTGATCCAAGGCCGCTTGAGCCTGAGCGACCGCCGACTCGGCCTGAGCGCGCCGTGCGTTGAGGTCGGTCGCCTCCAGACGCACGAGCACGTCGCCCTTGGCGACGCTCTGACCCGCGATCGCCTTCACCTCCAGGGCACGGGCGAGCAGGCGAGACGCGATCTCGACTCGATGCACCGGCTGGATCGCGCCCACGGCGGTCTCTTCGAGCGGCAGGACGCGGGCGACGACCTCAACAATTCGTCCAGAACCGATCGCCCGTCCGCTCGCTGCGGAAGGATCGTGCTCGGAAATCTTCGGCCTAAACGCCCCGACCAGCCAGAGCATGAGCACAACCACCCCCACCGTGAACGCAACCAGAACAGTCGAGACGCTCAGCCAGCGGGGGATGTGTCGGTTCTTGCCTTGGGCGTTCACGAGAGATTCTCCACGGAGTCGAACTTGGACCCTGCCTTGGAGGCAGCCACGCGAGGGGAGGTTCCTGAATCACCAGTTCAATCTATGCATGACAGACCGCGATGGAGATCTGGACCGGGCTGGGCCGAAGTGTCCGGGAACCTGGGAGCCGCCAGAAGCCTCAAAGCACCAGATGGCTCTTCATCATCCACGATCCATTGAAGTTGAGGCATGATCGGAAGCGCCCCGACGGAAAGGATGCTTCAGCCCTTGGGCAACCCGAGGCAATCTCACGTTCGCCGACACCGCCCGTGCGTCGCCCCGGCTGATCGCCGTCCGGCCGGCGACCATCACCCCGGCTCTGTGAACGTGGCACAAACGTCGAGGGCGGCGCTCGCTCGCGGCTCAATCGGCTTAGTCTTCCTGTCGCCCGACCACGGGTGAGACTTTGGAGCACCCGCCATGGCACCGTGCAGAAATGTTGGTTCGGTGGATCGCGACGTCCCCGCCGTTGTCGGCATCGTCGCCCCCGTGCAGGCGTCACACCGACCTCTCGCCGCCACGCCAGGCACTTTCGCACGGAGCCCCTCGCCAATCCGGAGAATGTTCATGTCCAACCGCAGTCAAATTCTGTTCTCGACGCTCACAGGCACGTGCCTTGTCCCGCTCTTCTTCCTCGGCTCGTGCGCCGATGCTCCGCAATCGGCTGGCCGCACGAACGAACAGCCCGCATCTCCACAGACGACAGCGAACGACCCATATCCGCGCGTCAACTCCGTGGCCAAGGACCGAGACATGTGGCAGGAGTTGCTGGGCGCGAACACAAAGATCCGCCGCACGGTGCGGCACCTTGAGAGCGGCGTGGAGGCCGTCACCGAGTCTGACGACCCCACCGTCGCCGCCAAGATCATCGAGCACGCCAAGGCCATGCACGAGCGCATGAAGGTCGGCGCGCAGGTCCGCGTCTGGGACCCGGTGTTCGCGGAACTCTTCGCCAAGCACGGGTCGGTAAGCCTTGAGGTCACGCCGACGGCCAAAGGCGTCAGGATCGTTGAGAGCAGCGCCGATCCCCAGGCCGTGGCCCTCCTTCGTTCGCACGCGATGGGCGTGAGCGAGTTTGTGCGAGAGGGCTTCAAAGCCGCCCCGCTCCAGACGCCCAGGTTCAAGGCCGGTGACCCGCTTCCCGCACCAGAACTCGCCCTCGGCGGCGTGCCGCACCGCTTCATCCTCTCCCAACCAAACGCCGGGCAACTGGCCGGACTGAGGTCCGCCGGTGTGAAGGTGGTGGTCAACTTCCGCAAGCCCGCCGAGCACCCGGAGTACGACGAGCAGGGCGCCGCGACGCAAGCGGGCGTGGCCTATTGCAACCTTGCGTACAGCGGCGCCGCGGAAATCACGGACGAACTGCTCGACTTGGCGCGTGCCGCCATCACGGGCGCCAGCGAGCGGGGCGACACCGTCGCCCTGCACTGTCGCACGGGTAATCGCATCGGGCCGGCATGGGCCGCATACCGCGTGCTCGACAAGTCCATCGCCGTCGAACAAGCCATCGGCGAGGCCCGGGCAATGCAGATGCTCGACCCGCTCATGGAGTCCATGACCCGCGACTACATCCGTCGCAATTCCGTGACCAAAGGCGTTTGGACTTCCGTGGAACCCGATTCGATGAGCCAGGCTCAAAAGGCCCAGCGACACCGCGCGATCGAGGCCAAGGACGCGATGTTCACACGCCTCTTTGCGGCGCTTGGCGATGCGATGTCCAAGTCCGGAGCAGATGGCGGAGCCGCGTACGCGATCGGCGTGTGCAAGGACCAGGCTCCCAAAATCGCCCAGGGCGTCGCGGGCGAGAAGGGTGTCATGATCGGCCGAACCAGCGCCAGACTCCGCAACCCCGCGAACGCCGCGCCGGCGTGGATGCCCTCGCTGCTCACCGATGAGCCCGCCGCCCAAGGGCCAAGGGCGCCCGCACCGCGCTTTGTCGCCAACTCCGACGGCTCCCTTGGCGTCGCGCTGCCGATCACACTCGCCGCGAACTGCCTGGCGTGCCACGGTGCTCCAGAGACGATAGACCCGGCGGTCAAGGCCTCGCTCGCGGCCAAGTATCCGATGGATCAAGCGACCGGCTTCAAGGAGGGCGACCTGCGTGGCTGGTTTTGGGTCGAAGTGCCGCCCACCGTGGTCGCACCCTAACTCGCCGCCCGATCCGCCTCGCGGATCGCGCGCAAAACCGCCCTCCGCACGCGCTCGGGCATCTTGCCGTCCGCCAGCCCGGCACAGGCGTTCTGGGCCAGGTCCAGCTCCGCGAACACCGCCCGACACCGCTCGCACACGACGCCCTGCCCGATCGGAAAGCCCCGCCCGTTGTCCATCGCGTCGAGTTTGGCCTTGAGCAAGTCAAGACAGACCTGCTTCTCATAGGTCGGGGCTCTCGCCGCGTGCTTTGGAACCCCGCGGCGCTCCATGATTGCCTTGCGAAGCAGCAGCCGAGCCCGATGCACACGAGTCTTGACCGTCTGGGGCTTGATGTGCAGAGCCGCGGCCACTTCTTCGATCGACAACTCGAGCATTTCCTTGAGCACCAGCGGCACGCGGAAGTTCTCCGGCAGCGTCAGGATCGCGTCGTGGACAGCCCGGGCCGACTCGCGCTCCACCGCCTGCACAACCGGCCCGTCCCCACCGCCGTTCGCGCCCTGGCCCAAGTCGGCGCTCCTGGTCTCGTTCCACGGCATGAGCTGCGAGATCGCCGGCATCCTCTTGTCGGTCCCCCCCTTGCGCCGCAGGCGTGCCTTGCAAGAGTGGGCCGCGATCGCGTAAAGCCACGTCCCGGGATTTGCATTCCCCTCGAAGGTGTGCCACTTGCGATAGGCCTGGAGGAAAACCTCCTGCACCATGTCCTCGGCGTCGGAGGCGTTGTGACAGAGACGCGACGCGAGGCTGTAGAGCCGGGGGGCGTGGATCTCCACCAGCGCCGGTATCGCGGTCGCCGCCGGAGAACCCGCAATCGGCGCCACAGGTGCGGCCAGAGAGTCGGAGGTTCGGGATCGAGGCGCGGTAAACACAGACTCAGTGTAGTGGCTCGCCATCGCATCGATGTGCTCGAACGCGGCATTGGCTTTCACCCGCCCGCCCCACCCATCGGCCTGTCCGCCAGCGGCATCACCAGAATCGCATTCGTCGGCGCCGGACACACCGCCGAGCACACGCCGCAGCCCGTGCACACATTCTCATGGATCCGCGGCTTGCCGTCGATCACTTCCATCGCTCCGGGCACCGGACACTTCTCAGAGCACAGTGTGCACGCCGTGCCCGTATGGGCCAGGCACGCCATCGTCTGCACCCACGCAACACCCATCCTCTTCGGGCGATCAGCGCGCAGGACCCCAGGCACGCACGCCGTGATGCAAGGTGTGTCTTCGCACATGATGCACGCCGACGCCTGCAGGTCGATCATCGGAGTCCCCGCGGCCTCCCTGAACTTCTCGGGAGCGATCACAATCGCTCCGACCGGACAGGCGCTCACGCACTCCCCGCAGCGCGTGCATCCAGTCTGGAACGCCACCTCATCAACTGCTCCGGGGGGACGATGGATCGGCAGTGCAAAGCGACGGCCGGTCATGCCTGTTCGGGGGGACGGGGACGCAATAGGCGCGCCAACAGAACCAATACCCTTATTTGGGGGTGTTCGCGTCGGGTTCGACGGTTTGGCCGTGTCGCCACCCAGGGCGCGAAGGAGTCGGCCCCTCAGCAAGTCACGACGCGAAATGCCAGGGTCTTCGGGCATGAGAATTGCAGTTGAACAGCGTCTGACCTGTGTCCGGCCGAGGGGCGCGGGAAAGATCGCGGACGCAAATGGTCTCTTGGGACTCTAGCCCGGGCGACAGCGAACGTGAATTGAGGATAATATACTCCAGATGTCGATTTGTGCCGGGCGGAGCCTTCCATGATCCAGATTCCAGTTCATTCGTGGAGCGCGGGCAGTCGAAATCCCCGGCTCAGCACGGAGATGGCACGGAGAAACGGGCCCGCCGGTTTGGGATTCAGGAGGTTTCCCCTGAAAGGCCCTGAGTTCGTTGTGGTAGATTGGCACCCAGCGTCCAAGATCGGGACTTCCGCACGCTGTGTGCCCAATCGATGGGAAGCGACCACGTCCAGGGCAAACCAAAGGCCACCGGCGCGGCGTCGTCATCCCGGAGCTTGCGCCACGGAGCGGCGACAGGGGCAGGTTCGGTCGGCCGGCAATCTTGTGAATCTTCGACCTGGAGCGCTTCAATGAAAGACGTACGGATCTGGGATGGCACGCCAGCGCAACCGGCAGGGACAGAGCCCGAGCTGACACGACGGAGCTTCCTCCGCACGGGCGTCGCGGCGGTGGGGGGGATGGCGGCGCTGGCGGCCGCGCTGAGCCCGCTGCGCCAGCTCGAGCGGGACGAGATCCCCGATCTTGCCCAGTTTCTCCAGAAGCACTACAAGGAGATGACTCCAACGGAGATGGAGGCGGCCCTGGAGCGCATCCGCGACAAGGTCGAGAAACGCTTCGAGGTCAGACCTCACCTGCGCGACGTGAAGCCGATGGATGGGGTGGAGTTCGTGTACGCGTTGAACCTGTCGCGGTGCATCGGGTGCCGCAAGTGCGTGCACGCGTGCGTGGCCGAGAACAACCAGTCGCGCAGCCCCGAGATCCAGTACATCCGCGTGATCGAGATGCCGCGCGGGACGCTCGACCTGGAGAAGGGCAACCACCACTACGAGCGCCCGACGATTCCCGACGCGGGCCACTTCTACATGCCGGTGCAGTGCCACCAGTGCGCCAACCCGCCCTGCGTCAAGGTGTGCCCCGTGGAAGCGACGTGGCAGGAGCCCGACGGGATCACGGTCGTCGACTACGACTGGTGCATCGGGTGCAGGTACTGCGAGGCGGCATGTCCCTACTGGGCCCGCCGGTTCAACTTCGCCAAGCCGACCCTGCCCAAGGAACAGCTCAATACCAACATGAGCTACCTCTCCAACAGACCCCGGGAGAAGGGCGTGATGGAGAAGTGCCACTTCTGCCTGCACCGCACACGCGAGGGTCGCATGCCCGCGTGCCTGGAGATCTGTCCGACGGGCGCTCGAAAGTTCGGCAACGTTCTGGACCCCGACAGCGAGGTCTCACAGCTCCTCAAGACCAAACGCGTCTTCGTGCTCAAGGAAGAGGTCGGCACGCTCCCGCGGTTCTTCTACTACTTCGACGAGCGCTACCCCAACTCGCTCGACCCCGAGGCGATCGCGATCGCCGATCGTCTGCGCGCCGAAGAAGGGGACGCTTACGGAAGCCTGCCCGGCGCGGCCGGACCCAATCGCAATTACATCGCCGCGGCGCAGCCGGCATGGTGGGACGGGAGTCGCGCGTGAGAACCTACCTTCAGTTCCTCTACCGCTGCTTCCGCCTGAGCTTTGTCGGCGATCAACGCTACTACGCGTGGATGTTCCTCCTCACCCTCCTCGTGCTGCTGGGGATCAACGCGTACTGCAAGCAACTGGTGGAGGGCCTGGCCACCACGGGGCTGACCGATCAGGTCTCGTGGGGCTTCTACATCGCCAATTTCACGTTCCTGGTCGGCATGGCCGCCGCGGCGGTGATGCTCGTCATCCCCGTGTACATCTACAAAAACCACGAGCTCCACGACCTGGTGATCTTCGGCGAGCTCTTCGCGGTCGCCGCGATCATCATGGCCATGCTCTTTGTCACCGTCGACCTCGGACACCCCGATCGCTTCCACCACCTCCTCCTCCGCTTCAACTTCCCCACCTCGATGCTGACCTGGGACGTGGTGGTCCTCAACGGATACCTGCTGCTCAACCTCCACATCTGCGGCTATCTCATCTACTGCGCCTACCGGCGGCGAGCTCCCAGCAGGCTCTTCTACATCCCCTTTGTCTTTGTCGCCATCGCCTGGGCGATCAGCATCCACACCGTGACAGCCTTCCTGTACAGCGGACTGGGCGGACGTCCGTTCTGGAACTCCGCGGTCGTCGCGCCGCGATTCCTGGCGTCGGCCTTCGCCGCGGGTCCGGCGTTCCTGATCCTGACGCTCTCGGCGCTCCGGCGATTCACCACGTACGAGGTGCCCGACAAGGCCTTCCTGACGCTGCGCAACACCGTGACGATCGCCCTTTCGATCAGCATGTTCCTGCTCGGTTCCGAGGCGTTCACCGAGTTCTACACCAACTCGGCCCACGTCTCCTACGCCACGTACCTCTTCTTCGGCCTGCACGGACATCACGCTCTGGTGCCGTGGATCTGGACGGCGATCGGGCTCAACGTCATCGCCATGGTGCTGCTCTACCTCCCCATCAGCCGCAGGCTCGGGGTGCTGCAGATCGCGTGCGTCATGCTGATCGTCGGCATCTGGATCGAAAAGGGAATGGGGATGATCGTCCCCGCGTTCATTCCCACGCCCCTGGGCGAGATCGTCGAGTACCTGCCCACCGTCAACGAGTCGCTGGTGACCCTGGGGATCTGGGCGGGAGGGCTCCTGATCTTCACCGTCCTGGTTCGCGTCACCGTGCCGGTCTTGGCCGGTCGACTCACCTTCGATCAGAGTTTCTCGGCGGCAACGGCGCCGGGGGTTCGCGTGAGCCACAAGCACACGCACGAGCACGCGGGGGTCACGCCATGAGAGACCTTCCAAACGCCCAAGAGGCCCAGCACTCCCTCCGAGACCACATCGTCACACGGGCCACCGAGGCCCGCCTGCGTCGGGGCGGCCTGATCGAGCGCGGGGACATCATGCGGATGCTCGAGGATCGCTCGGTCGTGCGCTACCCCACGGGTGTCCGATTCGATGCCCAGCCGCTCCAGCCGGGCGAGTTCGCGTGCCTGGAAGCCCTTGGCGACCACCCTCGCGACGGCTTTTGCCTCTACATCCACCCGATGTTCGAGAGCGTCGACGAGCTGCTCCCCCTCCTGATCGCCTACTACATCCCGTCGATCAATTACGGCGAGGTGGCCACCCACGTCGAGGCCGAGCTCTTTGGAGCCACCCTGATGGGGATTGACGTCGAGGAGTACTACAAAATCCTCTGCTCGGTCGCCGACACGGTCGACGAGAACCCCGGGCCAACCAGTCCATCGGAGGAAGCATGAAGTCGGCCCCGAGTCCCCGGTCAGCCGGGGCCGTATCATTCTCAAAAGTGGTAATGCGCGGACAGAATGACTCTCCATCCCGAGAGGAGTTCCCGCCCTCTCGCCCCTTTGACTTTCCTGGGGATGGCATGCGACGTGCACTCACTCACATCATGCAACTGCTCGCCCGGCGACGCTGGTGCTCCAATGTCGCCTTCATGTTGTGCTGGGTCGCCTTGAGCCTGGCGGCCGCCGGTCACGCGCGGGCACAGGTCGCCGGGGCCCCCAAGCCCGCGGTGCCAACCCTGACGCCACAATCCTGCACCGCCGAGTGCCACCTCCCAATCGCAAAGCACACGTTCAGGCACAGCCAGACCGCCGCGGACTGCGCGGTCTGCCACGTTCAGGTGGGGGAAAAGGCCGCCCACAAGTTCTCGCTGGCGACCGCGAAGGAAGACCTCTGTCTCAAGTGCCATCAGTTGCCCGTCGAGAAGCACTCCCACGCTCCCGTCACCGAGCGCAAGTGCATGGAGTGCCACGACCCGCACGGCTCCGAACACAAGGCCGAGCTCAAGGGCGACCCCAACAAAGACCTGTGCCTCAAGTGCCACAACGACCAGTTCATGAAGAAGCCCTTCGTGCACGGACCAGTCGCCGCCGGCGCGTGCGCCACGTGCCACAAGCCGCACTCATCAGAACATCCCAAGCTGCTGCTCAACGCCGACGCGAACACGCTGTGCCTCGCCTGTCACGCCGAGACCGGAAAGGCCGAGGCGGGAGTGCACATCCACAAGGCGCTCGAGCAAGGATGCGTCAAATGCCACGATCCGCACGCGTCGACCCACAAGTTCCAACTCCTGGACGCGGTCCCCAAGCTGTGCATGTCGTGCCACAAGGACAAGTTCGACCAGATCACCTCCGGCGCCATGGTGGTTCACGGGGCGATCACCGACGAGGGTGGCTGCACGACCTGTCATGAGCCGCACCAGTCCAAACTCCCCGGCCTTCAGCGTGGCAATCAGCCCGAAACGTGTCTCAAGTGCCACGACAAGCCCCTCATGGCGCCCGACGGGAAAATGCTCACGAACATGTCGACCCTGCTCGCGGCCAATCCCGAAAAGCACGGCCCGATCCGCGAGGGACACTGCACCGTCTGCCACGATCCGCACGCCGGCAAAAAGTTCCGCTTGCTGACCGAGGACTACCCCGACAAGTTCTACTCCCCATTCTCCCTCGACCTGTACAAACTCTGCTTCAAGTGCCATTCACCCGACCTGGTGCTCAAGCAGAACGGCCAGGGTCTCACCCAGTTCCGCGATGGCAACCGAAACCTGCACGCCCTCCACGTCAACCAGGAAAAGGGACGCACCTGCCGGGCGTGCCACGAGGTGCACGCGTCCAAACGTCCGGCCCACATCCGCGAGTCGGTGCCCTTTGGAAGCTCCAACTGGATGATCGAGATCAACTTCCAGAAGTCCGACGCCGGCGGCAGCTGCTCTCCAGGCTGCCACGTTCCAAAGACCTACACCCGCTCGGTGGTGCTCGGCGGGGCCGCCGCCCCGGCGACACTTCCCCCGGTCCCCGCACCGACCCCAGCAACCACGCCAGCGCCCATACCCATCCCCTCGCCCAAGCCCTCCCCGGCCACGGCGCCGACGCCCCCGCCCACCCCAACTCCCGAGCCACTCCCCGGTCCGGAGCCCAAGAAATGAGCACGCCCCTCGAACCGACTCCCACGCCCGAGAGCGGCAAGGAGATCGCCGCCGATCGCACCGCCAGCTCGGCGATGGTGTGGGCGATCGGACCGGCCTTCCTGGGCGTTGCGGTCTGGTTGATGGGCAGCACGCCCGGCACGCAGATCCCCACCACCAAGCCCGCCACGATTGCTTCCGCCGACATCACGCCCGGCCCCATGCGCAGACCTCTCTCCGACGCGGCCCGAGCAAACGTCAACGGTACAGCTCATGCCTGCAGCGAATGCCACAAGCTCTTCACCCCGTCGCAGGGGGAGAAGCACGCCCTGCTCCAGCACAAGGAGATCGAGCTCAAGCACGGCATGAACGCGCGGTGCCTCAATTGCCACGACGGGGCTAATCGCGACATGCTCGTGCTCCACGATGGCACGCTCGTAACCTTCGGCCAGACGCCCCGCCTGTGCTCGCAGTGCCACGGCACCGTCTACCGCGACTGGCAGCGCGGCATGCACGGCAAGACGATGGGCTCGTGGGACGTGCGCTCCGGCAATCAAAAGCGCCTCGCCTGCAACGAGTGCCACGATCCGCACTCGCCCAAGTACCTTCCCCAGCGTCTGCTCCCCGGACCCAACACGCTGCGGATGGGGGAACAGGACCACGCCGACGAGCCCGAGGAGCGGCACACCCCGCTGCGCCGATGGTCGCAGCCCGCTTCGGAACATCCACTTCCCAAGGAGAAGGACCCGGCCGACCACGCCGATCCGCTGGGCGACAAGGAGCGTACGCCGTGAGCCTCGACGCCCGTGAGGAAGTGTCCGCGCAAAGGCCCGATCCGACCGCGCCGGAGGAACCCCGCTCGTGAGACAATATCTCAACTTCCTGTACCGGTGCTTCCGCCTGTCCCTCGTTGGCGACGGACGCTACTACGCGTGGATGTTCGTGCTGTCAGTGTTCATTCTTCTTGGAATCAACGCCTACTGCAAGCAGCTCGTCTACGGCATGGGCGTCACCGGCATGTCCGACCAGGTCTCCTGGGGGCTCTACATCGCCAACTTCACCTTCTTTGTCGGCATGGCCGCCGCGGCCACCACGCTGGTGATCCCCGTCTACGTCTACCGAAACCGCAAACTCCACGATCTCATGATCATCGCTCAGCTCTTCGCCGTCTCGGCGATCATCATCGCCCTGCTCTTTGTGGTGGTCGACCTCGGGCGCCCCGACCGGTTCCACCACATGATGCTGCGGTTCAACTTCCCGATCTCGATGCTCACCTGGGACGTCATCTCGCTCAACGGGTACCTGGCGCTCAACCTGCACATCTGCGGCTATCTCATCTACTGCTCCTACTGCCGCAGACTCCCCGGCAAGCTCTTCTACATCCCCTTCATCTTCGTCGCCATCGGTTGGGCGTTCAGCACCCAGCTCGTCGAGGCCTTCCTCTACTGCGGGCTGGGCGGACGCCCCTTCTGGAACTCCGCGGTCATCGCCCCGCGACTGGTCGCCTCCGCCTTCGCCGCCGGCCCGTCGTTCATCATTCTCTCCCTCCAGATCATCGCCTGGAACACCGGCTACCACGCCCCCGACAAGGCGTTCCTCACCCTCCGAAACGTCATGCGAGCGGCGATGTCCGCGAGCATGTTCCTCCTCGCCGCCGAGCTCTTCACCGAGTTCTACACCGATTCGGCCCACGTCGCCAGCGCCACGTACCTCTTCTTCGGGCTCAAGGGACACTTCGCCCTCGTCCCCTGGATCTGGACCGCCATCACCCTCAACATGGGCGGGCTCGTCCTCCTCTTTGTCTCCAAACGCCGCTCGCGCGGTGCCCTCAATCTCGCGTGCGTCATGACCATCATCGGCGTCTGGATCGAAAAAGGCATGGGGCTGGTCATCCCCGCCTTCGTCCCCACGCCCCTGGGCGAGATCGTCGAGTACACTCCGACGATCAACGAACTCCTGGTCTCGATCGGAATCGTCGCGTTCGGCCTCCTGATCTTCACGATCCTCGTCCGCGTCACCATCCCGGTGCTGGCCGGACGCCTTACCTTGGGCCGCCCCTACCTCATCGCGAGCACGCCCGCAACCGTGCCGACATTCATGACGCCCCCCACTTCAACACTCGACGCCCCCGTCTCCACTCCCACGCCCACGCCTCAATGATCTCTCGCCTTCCTGAACAAGGAGCCGCCCGTTCCTACCTCACTCCTCACCCGAATCGCACTCCTGGTCGCCGCGATCCCCGCGGCCCTCGCACCCGCCCAGCTCTTTGGGCCCAAAGAGCTCTCCGAGCAGAGCAAGCAGTGCATCGCCTGCCACAAAGAGCACAGCCCGGGCATCTACCAGCAGTGGGGGACCAGCAAGCACTTCCGCGGCAACGTCGCCTGCTTTGAGTGCCACTCCGCCAACGAAAAAGACCCCGACGCCTATGTGCACTTCGGCCAGACCATCGCCGTCCTCGTCACGCCCAAAGATTGCGCACGCTGCCACTCCAAAGAAGTCGAAGAGTTCGCCGCCTCTCGCCATTCCAAGGCCGGACGCATCCTGGGCTCCCTCGACAACACACTCGCCGAGATCGTCGAGGGCAACCACGGCTTCAAGACCGCCGGCAACCCCAAGGGCACGTCCGCGGCCGCCGTCAGCGGGTGCCTGGGCTGCCACGGCGGCGAAGTGAAGGTGCTCAAGGACGGCAAGCTCGACCCGACGACCTGGCCCAACAGCGGCATCGGCCGCATCAACCCCGACGGGTCCGAGGGCTCGTGCAACGCCTGCCACACGACCCACGCGTTCAGCGCCGCCCAGGCCCGCTACCCCGACACCTGCGGCAAGTGCCACCAGGGCCCCGACCATCCGCAGAAGGAGATCTACGCCGCGTCCAAGCACGGCTCGAGCTTCTTCGCCAACGTGCAGCACATGAACATGGACAATCCCAAGTGGGTCGTGGGCGAGGATTACTCCGCCGCCCCCAACTGCGCGACGTGCCACATGTCCGCGACGCGCAAGCAGCCCGTGACGCACGACGTGGGCATGCGCATCTCGTGGAACAACCGCCCCGAGATCTCCATCCGCCCCGAAGTTGCCGACGCCAAGATGGGCCTGCCCGGGGCGAAGGTCACGTGGCAGACACGCCGCAAGAACATGACGGATGTGTGCAGCAGTTGCCACGACCAGATGTGGATCGGCAACTTCTACACGCAGTACGACGCGTTCATCGACCTGTACAACACCAAATTCGCCATTCCCGGCAAGGACCTGTACGGCCTCGCCAAGCCGCTGCTCAACCCGGTGCAATTCGCCAACGAGCTCGATTTCACCTGGTACGAACTCTGGCACCACGAAGGCCGCCGCGCCCGCCACGGCACCTCAATGATGGCCCCGGACTTCAGCCACTGGCACGGGACCTACGAAGTCGCCAAGCGCTTCTACATGGAAATGGTGCCCCAGCTCCAGCACCTCATCGACCAGAACGCCGCCAGCCCCGACGCCGAAAAAGCCAAGGCCGCCGCCGCCCTCAAAGCCAAGCTCGACGAAGTCCTCAACTCCGACGACCACAAGTGGTTCCTGGGCAAAGTGGACCCGGAGGAGGCGACGGAGAGGAAGAAGGCGCTCGAAGATTTCCGCAAGCGGTATGAGAGTGGGGGGGTTACGCCGGCGAAGGAAGAAGCGAAGCCGGCGGGTGGGGGGGCCAAGCCGGAAGAGCCCAAGCCGGACGCCAAGACCGACGTCAAGCCGGACGAGAAGCCCGGGGACAAGAAGTAGGTCGGGCCCAAGAGGGGCCGCGAGCGATCCGGTACGAAAGACAACTAGCCATTTGTCTATTTCGTAGAGCCCTCGCGCGCCTTGAGCAATGCGACCCATTCGCGCGCGAGCGAAGGCATTCGGTCTAGGACCTCGGTTCCGAAAAGGACTTCATCCACGTAGCCCATGTGGAGCATGTCCACGATGCGGCACAAGTAGGAACGCCCGCAGTCCCACCACGTGTAGTGCGCGTCGACCATGAGGTAGTGCTTGCACTCGATTCGTTCCGACTGGCGGAGTTCCTCCAGCTCCATTCCGTCAAGCAGCGTCTCGTAAACGCCGTCGGCAACTCGGCTACCAAAAGTAGTGGTGTGGTAGTACTCCTTTATCTCCCAGACCGCCACAGGATTCACCGCCGAAGGAAATGCCCCATCAACGCGGCGCGCAAGGGTGCGAAGCGGAGCGCCGCCCTGAGTGAACGTCGTAAGCTCCGTTGGATTGAAGTCGAAACTGACGCCACGCGTGCTCGCGTCAATGAGCCAATTCACCATGTTGGTGAGATACGCTGGCCTTTTCTTCTTGCCCGTCTGTTTGTTCATAACCACAGGCAGTTTCGAAGCTGTAACCGCCCTGACCTTCTCGTATGCGGCTGCGGCCTTCGCAGCGTCCATTAGCCGAGGTTCCACGAACGTGTTCAACACTTCGGCGCGATAAGCGAAGTAGTCAACAAGCGACTGCCCGATTCCACTCGGCTTCCCCGCGTCGTCTGAAACGTGAACAGCCGCCAAGCCAAGTTCGCCGAGAGCTCTGACGATTGCCAAAAGATCATGAACCTTGATCTGCTTCGTCTTCCGGTTTGTGTACTGCAAGTGCTGACTGAGCGATCTCACGTTGGCCCAGAAGTGCTTTGGCTGGTTGAGGAAGCGGGGATCGGGTTTCAATCGGAGACTCCGTCTAACCGCTTAATGAACTCGACGAGCGAAATGCCCAGCACTTCGCACAATTGCCGCAACTCCAGCACGTCTAGCCGCCGGTCGCCCGATTCGTACCGGCTTACAAACGACTGTGGCTCGCCGAGTTTTCGAGCCAGATCCTCTTGACGCAGCCCCGCATCTAGGCGAATTTGTCGCAACAGCGATAGAAATCGCTCTCTTTCAGCGAGGTTGGCCCGAGTCGCCATGGGCGAACACTAAGACGGCTTGACCAATATGCAAAAACAGCATATTATTCTCCATGACGCGACTTGCATCCAAGCCCCGGAAGGCGAACAATACCCGTATGCAGACGCTGATGTTTGGGGAAGGGCGACGTACGGAGGTGGTCCCGTTCAAGACGGGTCTGCTGAAGTGGATCGGCAACAAGCAGCGGATGGCCCACGAGATCGTGTCATATTTCCCCAATGAGTTCGGTGCGTACCACGAGCCATTTGTCGGAAGCGGGGCGGTGCTCGCCACGCTCCAGCCCAAACGGGCCTTCGCGTCCGACACGTTCGCGCCGCTCGTCGAGATTTGGCAAACCCTCCACGCAGATCCCGCAAAGCTCAAGCGCTGGTACGCGGACCGGCGCGCTCAGATGATGCGCGGAGAAAAAGTGGCGGAGTACGAAAAGATCAAGGCCTCGTACAACCGCAACCCCAACGGCGCGGATTTTTTGTTTCTTTGCCGCTCGTGCTACGCGGGGGTAGTTCGATTCCGTCAGGCCGACGGCTACATGTCCACGCCCTGCGGCCCGCATGTGCCAATCCCGGCCGCGAGTTTCGCAGCCCGCGTTGACGACTGGTACCGACGGACCAAGGGAGCGACATTCGCCCGACTCGACTACCGCGAGGCGATTAGCCGAGCCAAACCAGGCGATTTAGTTTACTGCGACCCGCCGTACACGCACAGCCAGGCCATCCTTTACGGGGCTCAGACGTTTCGACTTTGGGAGTTGCTCTCCGCCATCGCCGATTGCAAGGCGCGAGGAGTGCTTGTGGCCCTGAGCATCGACGGTACGAAGCGCAGCGGAGACAAGGTGTGCGATCTGCCCATCCCTGCGGGGCTGTTCGAGCGAGAGGTGCTGGTGGACTGCGGGCGCTCGATGCTCCGGCGCTTGCAAATGATCGGGCAAACGCTTGAGGGCGAGGTCGTGGCGGACCGCCTGCTGCTGACCTACTGACTGTTCGCGGCGGGCAGTTCGGGCTAAGAGCCGTCTGTGTGTACCTGAGACCTGTTCCCATGCATGTGCGCAGCAATTGCGGGTGTGGCCGCCTCGTTCGCACAGGCGGCAACGGCGTTGGCGTGGGTGGGGGCGGCGGATTTCGAGGTGAGAGCGGCATTGGCGCGCGTGAGGGCGGCGTTGTCATGTGTGGGAGCGGCGTTCGCGCGCGTGGCAGCGGCTCCGGCGCGCGTGGGAGCCGCTCGTTTCGATGTGGGAACCGTTCCGGCGCGCGTGAATGCCGCCCATTTCGATGTCAACGCCGCCGCGGCGCGCGTTTTCGCTGCCGAGCGGGTCAAAGCGGGCGGCGCGGCGCGGGGAAGTGGGGGACAAACCGTCAACCGACGACCGCATCGCACGTCCCCAATAACAAAATCTCGCGCTCCCGACCACGTTTGTGCGCACAGACGTGTCCCACCACCCCCTTGTAGAAGCCCACATTTCTCCCAGCTCCCCATCCCCATGCCCTCCACCCTCCCATCCCCCTCCGACCTCCTCAACGCCTGGTGCCTGCACGAGGGCGATGATCGCGCCATCGCCGCCCACCTCAATCTTTCCCCGTCCGATCTCGCCCCGCTCCTCGCCGACCCTGAGTTCAAGCGTTGCCTTGCCGTCTGGCGATCCAGCCAGGCCGATCACCTTTGCTGCCTCGCCCGCCAGCACCACCAGGCCGAAGCCCTCCGCCTCCGCGCTATCCTTGACACCAGCACCAACCCCGTCGAAATCCGTCGCGCCGCACACGCCCTCATGCGATGTGCCGATCTTCTCGAACGTGGCGTCTTTCAAACCCCATCGCGTGCGCCCCACCGCAAGAAGCCCCGCTCCTCCCCTCACACGTCCACACCCGCGCTCGTCTCCAAACCCCCCGAACCCCAGCGCGAGCCCACGCCCCCGTCTGACCCCGCGCGTCCCTCCACCTCGGGCGCCGCACCTCTCCTTCCGATCGTTCCCCCCGTCGTTCAATCCCCAAAGCCAAGCCCCCAAACTCCTTCGATTCCCGGCGTCACGCTCAAGCGTTCCTCGCGCATCGTCCTCGCCGGACACCTTCCAAGCAATCTCCTAATCACCCCCGCGGACGATGACACAACTCTCCGCGCCGGCAGGACCCACCCCGCGCGCACAATCGCACACGCAGCTCAACGCCCCTCCCGCACCCTTCATCGAAGAATCAACAAAAACCGCCGTCGCGGTCCAACACCGCTCAGTGCCCCCCAGGTCGCCCGCAGCGGCCATCCTCCCCCACCGCGCATTCCCATCGCCGCGCGAGTCGCGCCCCGCCCACCCCCTCCCCCGACATCCCACAACTCCCTCAACCCCAATGAGATCACCCGCGCACAAGCGGGCAGGTCTCCCACGCGCACAAGGAAACACCGACGCCTCCTCCGCCCGTCCCTTGGACGTGCGAAATGGTGCGGGTCACCGAAAGCCCAAGTCACAGGGGACGCGCCGCTCAAGAGAGCAGTGCCGCCAGGAGAACTCAGGCCGAAACCCCCAGGTCCTGAACGGTGAAGAGGGAATCGAATCGCAATCCCGCGGCCTCGACATTCTGTCTCGCGCCCTCGAGCCGGTCGATCGTGGCGATGATGCCAATGACATCTGCACCCGAATCGCGGAGTGACGTGACCGCCTCAAGAGCTTGACCCCCGGTCGTGGCGACGTCTTCGAGGAGGATCACCTTGTCGCCCTTGTTGAGAACGCCCTCGAGCTGCTTGGCGGTGCCGTAGTCCTTCTTCTTGTTGCGAACGAAGATGCAGGGGAGCCCGGTGTGCAGGGCGGCGGCGGTGACCAGCGGGATGCCGCCCAGCTCGGCGCCGGCAAGGCGGGCGGCCTTGGCTCCAGCGGCGGTTTCCATGGCCGCGATGCGGGCGGCAAAGAGGGGGGAGAGCTGGCGGAGGAGCTCGGGGCGGGTGGAGAAGAGATATTTGTCGAGGTAGAAGGTGCTGGTTTTGCCCGAACGGAGCGTGAACGTGCCGCGGAGGAGGGCGACGTCGGCAATGGCTTTGGCGAGAGGGGAGGTGGCGGATTGGCTGGTGGTGGTCATGCGAAGAGGATAGTCTGAGGGAGCAAGTTTGAGGCGGGTGGGGCGTTTGAGTGGGTACTGGAGGTTTCGATGACGCTGAACATGATCGGTCGCGTGGCGGTGATCCTGGTCTGTGGGCATGCGGCGGCACAGACGCCCCCGGCGGAACCGGTGAAGCCCGAGCCCGCGAAGGCCGAGCCGGGGTTGCCGCCGGATGTCCTGGCCGGTCCGAAAGTCGGCGAGACGCAGACGCAACGGTCGCTGGTGAGGCGAAACTTCCAGGGACGGGTGCAGCGCCTGGAGATGAGCCCCGACGAGGCGGCGATCGATCTGCTCTCGCTCGACGCGGCGACCAAAGCCAAGGTCGACAAGATCCTCAATGAGCGCGCGACGATCCTGGATCGCGTCGTGATCGGGAATCTGGACCTGCTCGGGGAGTTGCAGCAGACGAACGAACGTCGGGGGAAGCTCAAGCTGCTGGGCGATTTCCGCGAGAAGCTCAAGGATCTGGAGGCGAGGGGGACGCTGCGGGAAGAGGTCGAGAAGGTGCTGCCCAAGGAGCAGGCCGACCGGTACCGCGACCAGATCGACGGGTACTGGAGCGTCGTGATCGACGACGCGATGCAGGAGGGCAAGAACACCAGCAAGAACGACAAGAGCGGCAAGACGCCCGAGCCCAGCCGTGCGTCGATCACGGCGCGGGAGTCGCTCCTGGCGTTCGGGGTGGAGATCAAGAGGTCGTACGAGCGCCAGATCGCGGGCAAGACCAAAGAACTCGAGGAGTTCCTGTCCAAGCTGGGGCTGAGCCAGGAGACGGAAGAGAAGATCCGCGAGATGTACCGCGAGTTCTTTGAGCGGTACCGCAACGGATCGTCGGAAACCCAGCGGCGCGATCTCTTCCAGCGGGTGTTCAGGCAACTGAACAAGGAGCAGCAAAAGATCGCCCTGGCCGAGGTGCTGGGGCGCCCCGCGAAAAAAGACTCCAAGGACTCGCCCGGCGACGTGATGATGCCCGAGGACGCGATGGACGGGCCGGAGAAGAAGTGATCGGGGTGGTTGGGGGATGGGTTGGGGGATGGGGTGGGGGTGCCTGGTGAACTTTCGGCCCCGGCGGCGCGTTCCATCGGTGCCGAACAATCGGGTTATGCCGGTTATGACGGCGTTCGGTGTCGCGGGTATTTGCGAGGCCTGCGAGGGGCCGGATGCCCTATCGTTGCTGGTCGATGGAAGGGAAGTTGCGTCGAAGCAACGCGGACGGCGTGAAGGCTCGTGTGGAACCGAGCCCCGAGTGGAAGTTGCCCTCCAAACGTCCGGGTGCGGCCAGGTTTGGCAGCCCCGAGATCAGGGCGAAAGACGATTCAGGGAGATTCGCATGTTGATGGGACGTGAAGCGAGGATGGTGGCGGGAGTTCTTGGGCTGGCGTGGATGTCGAGCGGGGCGCTCGCGCAGATCGCGCCGGCACCCGGGCCGGCCGCGCCGGTGACGCCCGAATGGGTGCCGCCGCCGCCGCAGGCGAGTCCTCCGCCCCCGGAGAAGAAAGAGCCCGACCTGCCCCTGCCGGCGTGGCGCGACTCAAAGACCAACAAGCTCGAGGAGTTGAACGAGCCGCTGTACTGGGCTGCCCTGAAGAAGAACCAGCTTGTGACGCCGAAGGTTGCGGGCCCGCTGCAGGCCTTCCTGCGTCAGCGTGAGCGGCAGTACGAGCGGATCGTGGTGGACAACATCGACCTGATGCGCAAGGTGCTCGAGGGCGCGATCGACAAGGCGCACGATGTGCCGCGCAACCCCGAGGGTCGTGACGGCAGCCTGACCAAGCTCCTGCAGATTCTCAAGCCGCTGGTGGGCGACAACATCCGCGAGATCATCAAGCAGAAGGGGCTCTTGTCGCGAATCCAGTCCGAGCACCAGGACAAGGTGAAGCGGGCGTACACCGAGGAGCGGGGGCGCGACGTCGACGCCTCGATTCCGCCCCTTGCCGCCGGCGCGACGCCCGAGCAGCAGAAGGAGCGCACCAGCAAGCTGACCAAGGAGAAGATGCGGCTTCAGCTGTACGACTTCATCGATGAGGCGACCTGGACCTACGCATGGCTGCTCAACGACATCGCGATGCACTGGGACGAGACGCTGGCCAAGACGGAGTTCTCTGAGAAGGCCGACGAGAACGCGGCGATCAAGGCGAAGCTCAACGCGGCGATCGGCGACGTGAAGGCGGCCAAGGACGACAAGGGCCGCGTCGCGGCGATGAAGAAGTTGGTGCTCCTGATCACGCCCGAAGAGGAGCGGACGCTCCTGCAGGCGCTGATCGCCGGGCGTCCGACGGCTCCCGAGGCCCCGGCCGAGAAGCCCGCGGAAGAGGCGGGCAAGGCTGCGGAAGCCGCGAAGTAAACGGGCCGCCAAAGCACAGAGCACAAATCAAGACAAGGAACCGATCGGTCGGTTCCTTGCTTTCATTTGTGCATTGCCGCTTTGTGCTGTGTGCTTTGCCTACGGCTGTTCGGGCGGCGCCGGCTGGCTTGCGTCGGGACTGGGGGTGGGCTCAAACGAGACCTTGCTCGAACCCAGGAGCGTGCCGGTGGCGAAGGCCAGATCGATCTGGGCGATCTGGTAGTCGGCGATGGCGCGGATCTCGGCGAGCTTGGCGTCGGCCAGGCGCGTCGAGGCGTCGAGCACGTTGGTGCTCGTGCTCTTGCCCACGTCGAACTGGCGCTGCTCGGCCGCCAGCGTGCGGATGTTGAGCGTGACCGACTGGTTGGACGCGAGGATGCGCTGCCACGACGCGTCGATCTGGTCGATGGCGGCCAGGACTTCCTGAGTGATCGAGAGCGTGCGGGCTTCCTTGGAGGCCAGACGCTGCAGCCGGGTCAGGATCGCCTGACGCACGCGGGCGCGGGCTTGCTCGTTGTCGAAGGGAATCTCGGCGGTGAGGCCGAGCGACCAGTCGCGGAAATCTGCGTCGTGGAGCTGGCGGAAGCTGTCCTGTGACGAGGCGCCAAGGCCGTTGATGCGGTAGGAGTAGTCAAGGGAGAGGAGTGGGAGCGACTGGTTCTTGTTGAAGGCAATCTGGGCAGCGTCGGCGGAGAGCTGGAGCTCAAGCTCGAGCATCTCCATGCGGTTGGCCAGGGCCTGCTGGACCAGTTCGGCCCGGTCGAAGCCGTACTCGACGGGATCGGGCGGGGTTTCGGGTTCGACGAGCGTCTGGGCCTCGATGGGGAGGCCGGGCTCGTTGATGATGCGCTTGAGCTCGCGCTGCTGGGTGAGGACGTCGTTCTGGGCGAGGATGATCTGCTCGAGCTGGTCGGCGACGCCGCCCTGGGCGCGAATCACCTCGACCTCGGCGGAGACCTGGCTGCGGACACGGCGCTCGGCGCGCCCGAGCTGTTCGGAGGCAAGCTCGTACTGCTGCTGGCGGACCTCGAGCTGCTTACGGGCCTGGTAGAGCCTCCAGTACGACCGGTCGACGCCGGCGAGCTGGCGGATGACCTCGAGCTTGGTGCGAGCCTCGGAGGCCTGCTGGTTGTACGTGGCGATGTGGATGGACGCGGTGTTGGCACGGCGGCCCGCGCCGCGGAGCAGAGGCTGGCTGATCGAGAGGAAGAGATCGCTGGTGTAGGCGGGATTGAGTGTGGAGAAGGCGTTGTTGTTCTCAGACTTGTTCCACGGGAGCGTGACGGTTGCAGTGCCGCCGGTGCGGAGGGGGATCCTGACGCCGGGCTCGATGTGGGTGTTCTTGGACTTGGCGGAGTTGAGGGTGGAGGAGGTGGGCTGGTTCTGGTCGGCGTAGCTGGTGGAGAGCGTGAAGGCGGAGTTGAATTTGGCCTCTTCGGCGCTCACAACCTCGGACTGGATCGCCGGGTCGACGCGGGCGACCTTGAGATCCAGGTTGTTGGTCAGGGCGCTCATGCGGCAGCGCTCCAGGTCGATCTTGACGGTCTCGCCGGCCTCGAAGCGGGACTTGACGGCGTCCAAGGCGGCCTTGGCGTCGGCCACGGCGCTGATGGGGGCGGTGGGAGCGGCGGCGGGTTTGCGGTAGCCATCAAGGGAGACGCGATCGATGTCGCGGAGGCGTTCGGGGGGGAGTTTCTTGAGCGCTTCCTCGCGGTCGAAGAGGCCCTGGGAGCAGCCGGCGAGGGCGGAAAGGGCGGCGAGACATGCGGCGGCGTGGAGTGCTTTGGTGGGTCGGTATCGCATGGGTGGAGGGGCCATCACTCGTGGCGAAGGGCGTCGATAGGGTTGAGGCGTGCGGCCTTGATCGCGGGGAACATGCCCGCGATGATGCCCGTGATGGCGGCGGCGCCAACGGCCAGAACGGCGGCCCACAAGGGAATCGCCGCGAACTTGAGCATGTCGGGAGCGGCGGCCTTGGCGACCTGGATGATCGACCAGCCAAGGGCCAGGCCGATGAATCCGCCGAACATGCAGAGCGTGACGGCCTCGATCAGGAACTGAACGAGGATGACCTCGGGGCGCGCGCCAAGGGCTTTGCGCAGGCCAATTTCTCGGGTGCGCTCGCTGACGCTGACGAGCATGATGTTCATGATGCCGATGCCGCCCACGAGCAGCGAGATCGCGACGACGCCCACCGAACCGAAGGTGATGATGCGCGAAACCTTCTTGAACTGGTCGATGAAGGACTGGAGGACCGCGACGTCAAAGGTGTCTTCTTCGCCGGGCTCAAGCTGGCGAATGCGCCGGAGGATGGAGCCGACCTCGGCCTTGGCTTCCTCGGCCATGTCGGGGGTCTTGAGCTCCGCAAGGAGGAAGTTGACCCACTTGCGCGTGGGCTGGAGGTTGAGGGCGACGCTCGCGGGGATGAAGACCTCGGCCTGGGTGTCGCCGCCGCCGAACATGGGGCCGACGGTCTTGGTCTCGACGACGCCGACGATGTTGAAGCGACGTCCGCCCAGGCGGATGGCGGTGCCCGCCGGTTCCTTGTTGAGCCCAAGGATCTCGATCGCCTTGTCGTTGACGAGACAGACCGAGAGTTGCTGCTCTTCGTCGACGCTGTTGAAGGGGCGGCCGCTCAAGACCGAGCGGGCCTCGATGTCGTGCCAGGCGGGCCAGATGCCCATGACCTGAACGCCCGTCACCTTTTGATCCTCGAACTCGACGTCGAAGCCCATGAAGATGAGCGGGGTGAAGCGGGCGAGGGTGGTCGCGTTCTTGACGACCGCGTGGACCTCGTGCATCTTGAGCTCGACCTTCCAGCGAGGGATGCGTCCGCGGAGCTTGCGGGGCGTGCGTCCGTCAATGTAGACCTTCTTGGTGCCGAAGGTTTCGAACTCCGAGAGGATGGAGGTTTCGAGCCCCTGGACGGCGGCGACGGTCGCGACGACGGCTGTGACGCCGATAACGATTCCCAGCGTGGTGAGCAGCGCCCGCACCTTGTTGGCCCAGATCTGGGTCATGGCGGTGAGGACCGTCTGGAACAGGAGCATGACGAACATCATGCGGCACCTCCGGCGGCCCCGACGGTCACAGTGGCCTCGGCGAGCTGGACCGCGGCGGTGGCGGCGGCGCGGATGTACGCCTGGTGCGTGGGGTCCTGGTCGGTGGGGAAATCAGAGAGGATCTTGCCGTCGCGGAGACGGACGATGCGATTGGCGTTGCCGGCGATGTCTTCCTCGTGGGTGACGATGATGATGGTCTGCCCTTCGGAGTGGAGCTGCTTGAACAGGGCCATCATGTCGTTGCTGGTCTTGCTGTCGAGGTTGCCGGTGGGCTCGTCGGCCAGGAGGATGCTGGGGTTGGTGACCAGGGCGCGGGCGATGGCGACGCGCTGTCGCTGGCCGCCCGAGAGCTGGTTGGGGCGGTGGGTGAGGCGGTCGGAGAGGGAAACGCGAGCGAGGGACTTTTTGGCCATGCCCCGGGCGCCCCACCAGTACTTGGGCGAGTAGAGCAGGGGGAGCATGACGTTGCCGAGTGCCGTCATCTTGGGGAGGAGCTCAAAGCTCTGGAAGACAAAGCCGATCTCCTCGTTGCGGACCCGGGAGAGGCGACCCGAACCCATGCGGTGGGTGGGCTTGCCGGCCAGCAGGTATTCGCCGGCGGTCGGGCGATCCAGGCATCCCAGGACGTTCATGAGCGTGCTCTTGCCCGAGCCCGAGGCGCCCATGATGGCCACGAACTCGTTTCGCTGGATCGTGAGGTCGATGCCACGAAGGGCCCGGACCTTCTCGGTGCCGATGCGGTAGTCCTTGGAGAGGGACCTGATCTGGATGGCAGGGGTGGTGGTCACGGCGTGGGGTGTTGAGTCATCCTGGGTGGCGGTCAGTGGGGTCCGCCGCCGTTGTCGCGGCGGGTTTCCCTGGGACCGGTGTCCTTGGGAGATTCGTTCTGGTTGAGTTCCGAGACCTTCTGGTCGGATTTGAGCGCGATCAGGGCGCGGTACGGGCCGATGACAACGACGTCCTTTTCGGTGAGCCCCTTGAGGATGACGGTGTCGGAGAGGTCGCTTGGGCCCACGAGCACGGGCGTGGCGACCGCCTTGCCGTCGACGACGCGGAAGACGACGCGGGTGAACTTCTTGGCGCGGTCGATGACCTCGCTGGTGCGAACGAGCTCGGCGGGCAGGTCCTCGATCGAGCGGTCGACGATCGCCTGGGTGGGGATCTTGACGATGTCCTTGAGGGTCTGGACCTCGATGTCGGCGTTGGCGAGCATGCCGGTGAGGGCGTTCTCGGGGGAGAGCTCGACTTTGATCTCGGTCTCGAAGAACGTCGTCCCGTCCTTGTCGGTCTGCTTGGTGGGTCGGATGCGCTCGACCTCGCCCGCGGCGGGCTTTCCGGGGAAGGCGTTGATGTAGACGGTGCACTTCTGGCCGGGCTTGACGGGATCGATGTTGGACTCGTCGACCTTGGCCTTCATGAGCATGTTGGCCAGGTCGGCGATCTGCATGATGATCGAGCCGGGGGAGTTGAGGGTGCCGACGACGACGAGCTCGCCGACCTCGGCGTTGAGGGTGGAGACCACGCCGTCGATTGTGGAGGCGATAGTGGTATTGGCCAGGTCCTTTTCTGAGCGTTTGATGTTGGCCTTGGCGATGTCGATGTCCCGCAGCGCCTGCTCATGGGTGGACTTGGACTGGTCGAAGGTCGACTGGGCATCGTCGAATTCCGACTGCGAGATGTCCTTGGTGGAAAGGAGCTCGCGCTGGCGACGGAGCGTGCGGTCGGCGTTCTCCATGGCGGAGCGGACGCCCTCGACGCGGGACTCGGCGCTACCCAGCCGGGCCTTGGCCGAGTCGAGAGCGGCGACGAGGTCCACGGAATCGAGCTTGCAGATCACATCACCCTTGCGAACGCGCTGCCCCTCGCGGAGCGGGAGGGCGATGATCCGGGCGGAGACCTGGGCGGAGATGTCAACCTTGGTGCGCGGGCCGATGGTGCCGGGCGCGGAGATGGTGCGGACCAGGTCGCCGCGCTTGGGCGCTTCCATGCGGACCTCGGTGGCCTTCATGGCGGGGTTGAACTGTTCCTGGAACTCCTTGAGCTTGCCCGAGGAGGCCAGCCAATATCCGCTGCCGACGCAGCCCAGGACGAGCACCAGAGCAATGCCGAGCAGCCATTTCCACACGAGGGAATCCTCCCAGAGCAAACCAGACCAACCCCCCACCCCCCAACACCGTGAACCAACGCCAGCACGATCATTCGGCTTTCGGGCGGCGTGGTTTCCCTCGCACGCCTTGGGCTCGGATCGGGGAATAAGGGTACACCGCAGGCCTCGCGGCGGTTGCGGGTTCGGCGATTAGACGGGAACAATGACGGGCGGGGGTGGGGATGAGGTGGGGATGGGGTGGGAGTGGGGGTGGGGCGGCCCTTTTGTTCTACCATCGGGGGATGCCATCAACCCGCGACGCGTGGATCGGTCCAGTGAGCCTTGAGTGCCCGGGAGTTGTTCGATTGATCCGACTCGAACCGCTGGAGACCCGTCACGCCGTCGACCTGTTTTCGGCGGCCGACCAGGAACTCTTTCGCCACAGCATGCAGGCCCCGCCCGAGTGGTCGGTGCGGGGGTTTGAGATGGAGATGGAGAAGGTCAAGGCGATGCCCGGCGTCGTGGCGTTTGCGATCGTGCTTGCGGAGGGCGACGCCAAAGGGCGAGCGATCGGGCGGTCGACGTTCATGGACATCAAGCCCGAGCACCGCGGAGTGGAGATCGGGCGCACATGGATCGGGCGGGCCTGGCACGGCACACGGGTGAACCCCGAGGCCAAGTACCTGATGCTGCGCCACGCCTTTGAGACACTCAGCCCGCCGGCGATCCGTGTGCAGCTCACCACCAGCGGGACCAACCGGCACAGCCAGGCGGCGATCACCAAGCTCGGGGCGGTGCGCGAAGGAGTGCTGCGCAAGGCCAGGATCATGCCCCCGAGCCTGGACCGTCTGGCGCAGGTTGTGCGGGACTGGGTGTATTTCAGCATCCTGGAAGAGGAGTGGCCCGGGGTCAAGGCCGAGCTCGAGGCGCGACTTGCCCTTTGAGTCCGTGAGCGCTGCCTTTCTATGCTCTGGCATGTTGATCCGATCACTGTTGCCGACCGACGCCAACGCCTACACCGACCTGCGGCGCGAGATGCTGTTGGACGCGCCCTGGGCCTTTGGCTCGAGCCCGGAGGATGACGTGGCGGTCGATGCTGCTTCTCTCGCAAGACTGGGCGAGGTTGGGATGGTGATCATCGGTGCGTTCGAAGACGTACGGCTTGTCGGTTCGGCGGGCGTGATGCTGCGGCGTCAGCGCAAGATGGCGCACCGCGCCATGATCTGGGGCGTGTACGTTGCTCCTGGGGCCAGGGGCGGCGGTGTGGGCAAGGCGGTCGTTCGGCGAGCGATGGACACGGCGCGGACGTGGCCCGGGGTGACGAGTGTTTCGCTCTCGGCGAGCGCCAAGGCGGTCGCGGCGGTCGCGATGTACAGGAGCCTGGGATTTGTACCTTGGGGCGTTGAGCCGGGATGCCTGATGATCGACGGGAAAGCGCTCGACGAGTTCCACATGATCGCCCCGCTGGGTCAGCTCTGAATCACGCCGGCTCGAGATCAAAGAAGCCTTGGCGGACGAGCCAGGCGAGAATGGGAACCGCGCCAAGGGCCGCCTCGGGGCCGTCGCCGAGCCCACGTTCTTTGGCGACGCTCTGGGCGGCGTCGCGTGCCGTGCGTGAGCCGTCGCAACGCGCGACGACCGCGGCGAGGGCCTCATCGAGCCCGCAGCGGAGGGTGATTCCGCCTGTCTGGACGAGTCTGGAGACCGAGGGCTTCCAGGCGCCGTTGCTTTGCGAGGATGTTTGTTCGAGGGTGATGCCGTCCGCGAGGCGGGGCTTGAGGTCGAGCACCGCGGCGTCGCCGCGCGGTCCCCTGAGGGCCGTTTCGCCGGCGAAGACGCGCTGGATCTGGTCCGAGGCGCTGGGGTGGTCGTCGCGCGTCGGGAGGGTGTCGGCCTTGAACCAGTTGGGGGCGGCACCGCTCGCGGGCGTTCGGCGGCGGATGATGACGGCACCCAGGCTGAGGACCTCCGCACCGATGCGCTTGTAGTAGGCGAGCCATTCGGGGAGCCTGGCGGGGTCTGGGTCTTTCCCCGCGGGGAGGCCGGTTCGCAGCCAGCCGATGGCGTAGGCCTGGGGATCGTCGGAGCGGAATCGAAGGAGCCAGACATCGCAGCCGGAGTCGGGGAGCCATTGGCGCGGCTTATCTTCCCAGTCGTCGGCGGACTTGTGGTGCCAGTTGAAGAGCATCGAGGCCCAGCCGTTCTCGCGGAGCATGGAAGGAAGCCGGCGGATGATCGTTTCGGAGACCTTGTCGCCGAGCATGCCGCTGTCGCGGAAGATCAGGTCGGTGGCGGGCGAGATGACAAAGGGCGGATTGGCGTCGATGAGGTCGAAGGTCTCGCCCTCGAGGGGCTCGAAGAAACTGCCCTTGCGCCATTCGATGTTGGTGAGGGCGTTGAGACGGCTCGACATCGCGGCGAAGTTGAGGCTGCGATCGTTGATGTCGGTGCCGACGACTTCCCTGGCGTGTGAGGCGGCGAGCAGGGCGTGGTAGCCCGAGCCGCAGCAGAGGTCCAGGGCGCGATCGCAGGGCACGCGAACGGAGAGGCTCGCGACGAGCGTGGCGGCGGGGCTGATGCAAGGGACGTGGTCGCTCGCCATCGTGCGTCCGGTCTCGATGGAGGAGAAGTCGCCCATCGTGAAGAGGCCGCTGAGGGGGAGAAGGGCCCCTTCGGCGGCGAGGCCCTCGGCGCCCGCTGGCGACTTGTGGAGCATGCCGCACTCGACAAGAGAAGCGACGAGGCCGGCGCCCAGCGCGGCGTTGACGTCGGCGATCGGGAGTGTCTTGGCGAGCATGAAGAGGTGGATGAGGGTGCGGAGTTCGGGCTTGAAGTCGAGCATCCGGTTCATGCGGTCCCACTCGGCGGCGGACTTGGTTCCGATGATGCCCTTGCTCTCGAGGGCCTCACGGGTGAAGCCCTGGCGTTCGAGGGCGGCGCTCAGGCCCGAGAGATCGACCTTGGAATCTGGGCGGAAAGGGCCGGGGAAAGAGCGGATTGGGGCTGGCATGGGGGGATCATATGGGAAAGGGGAAATGATGCGGCGACGCGGCGAGGGGGGCGACGGGTATGCTGCGGGTATGGCACGTGGGCGCAAAAGACTGATCGCGGGGTGGGGGTTGATTGGACTAGGTCTTGTCGTGGCGAGTGTGATGCTGGTCTCGCGCTGGTACTGGTTTGGGACGGAGGTCGACAGATCCTGGTTCGGCCGATCCCATAGTGGATCCGTCGATTTGTGGTTCGGGGTGCCCGGCACAGGGAATTCGCCACAGCGGTTGCGTTTCGGCCGAATGCTCGCGCCGGCGCTCGACTGGACCCTCGACGACAGTTGGCCTCCGGGCAAAAGCATCATCAATCTGCGAGTGTTGTCCGCGAAGCGAGTTGTGTTTGCCGGCAATCTTCCGCCACTGCAAGTCCATTTCATGCTTTGGCCAATCGCGCTGGTTTGTTTCGCGGCGGGCGGGTCGATGTTGTGGTCGGCGCGGCGGGCGAGGCGGAGGACCCTTTGGGGCTCATGCGCCGCTTGCGGTTATGAAATGACAGGCCTCGCGGAGGGCGCTGCGTGCCCGGAGTGCGGCAAAGGCAAGACACAACCCGGTTGATCGCTAATGCTGTGTGCTCTCGCCGCATTCATCCGCGTCCGGCCGAGCCCGTGCGGCACCAGCGGATCCAGGCGGCGCGGAGGGCGTCCTGGAATCGGTTTACGAATGTGCGCTCGTCGCAGAGAGGCGAGCGGCGGACCTGGTCGCGGAGCTTTGATCGTGCGGCCGCGAGGGCCTCGACGTCGGAGACCAGCGAAGCGGCGACGTCGACGAAAGCCTCCGGGGTTTCGGCGGCCCACTCGCCCTTGCCGACGGCAGAGAGAAGGGACGTCCCCGAGCGCGAGGCGTGATGATCGCCCCGGAGGGTGACGACGGGCACGCCCATCCACAGGGCCTCGCAGGTGGTCGTGGTGCCGTTGTAGGGCACGGTGTCGAGGGCGACATCGATGCCGTTGTACGCCGAGAGGTGCGTGGAAAGGTCCTTGGAGTGCCCCATGAGGACCAGGCGCGCCGGGTCGACGCCACGGGAAGAGAAGGCGGCGGTGAAGAACTCCCGGACCACCGGGTCGGCGTAGGGCTTGGACTTGAGGACCAGGCGCGCGCTGGGAATTTTGGACAGCAACGCGGCCCACAACTCGACTGATCGTGTGCTGATTCGGGCCGGGCTCGCGAAGCAGCCAAAGACGACGGCGCGGCGCTCCCACGCGCGCTGGGGCATGGGTGCGTCGGCGGGTGGACGGAAGCAGAAAAGGCAAGGATCGAGGCGGACAATGCGTTCGGTGCCGATGGCGGTGTCGTGGATGGGCAGCGTCAATGAGTCGGCGAGCCGCAGATCGACGGCCGGGATGCCGCTGGTGCCGGGATAGCCGTAGGTGCACTGCACCGGGGCGATGCGATGGGCGAGGGCCGCAAGCCCGGAGTTCGGGGAGTAGCCGGCGAGATCGATCGCGATGTCGAGCTTTGTTTCGGCGAGGCTTGCGGCGAGCGCCGAGAGGTCGGGGCGACTGTCGGTGCTCAGGATCGCCTGGGGCGGATGCCAGACATCGGCGAGCTTTGCCAATCGATCGGTCGTGGCGTCGCGATGGGCCGTGAGCGGAAAGACGTGGAGTTCAAAGGCTTTGCGACCCATGAGTTCGACGATGGGCTCGATGAACGCCGCGGCGGGGCGACCTCGCAGATCCGGGGAGATCAGGGCGAGTTTGAGTCGTCGATCTTCCTGACGATCGCGCAGAAGCGTCGAGCCGGGGATGTCGGGTGCCAGGAGGCGGCCCAGCGACTCGTGCTCGGCGCCGATCTGAGAGGGGGTCGCGTCCGAAGCGCACAGGAGGCGGTGGCACAGCGCGGCGCGCAGGATTGGGTCGCCGTGGCGCCTGGAGATGGCCTCGCGCAGCACAGAGACGGCCGCGCCGGTCTGTCCGCGATCGCTCAGGAGCGACTCGAGCAAGAGTGTGGCCTCTGGGTCGCCCGGGAGCAGATGGAGCAGCGACTCGAGCTGGGCGATGGCGGCCGAGGAACGCCCCGTGGCCACCTGTGCCCTGGCGAGGGCCAAGGTGGCGGCGGGTTGGGCGGGGGCGAGGGAGGCGGCGCGTTCGAGCGGCGCGAGGGCGTCGGCATGCCTGTGGATCTGCACCAGGGCGAGACCCAGCGCGAGCCAAGGAGCGGGCTGGTCGGGCGCGAGTTCGGCCGCTCGCTGGTGGAAGAGGAGCGACTCGTCGCGCCGGCCCATGCCGGAGAGGACCGTGGCCATCGTCGAGACGAGCGAGACGTCGCTGGGCGAGCGGGCGATGAGTCGGCGGAGCTGAGTCTCGGCCTGGTCGAGCTTGCCCTCGGCGATGAGCCGGTCGATTGGGGCGAGCGCGGGGCGGATCATGCGGGGGCCCCGGTGTGTGTGGAAGGAGGCGTCGACGCAACACCCAGCAGGTCGCGGACAAACAGGCGGGCCTCTCTGTCGGCTCGATGGACGCAGTCGATGGACGCGAGTGGGCCGCCGATGGCGCTCACGGCCTCGTTCACGGCGTGGGCGATCTGCGGGAAGCGGCAGTGTCCACCCAGGAAGGCGGCGCCCGCCTCTTCGTTGGCGGCGTTGAGAACCGCGCCCGAGAGGCCGCCCGAGCGCATGACCTTGCGCGCAAGATTGACGGCGTCGAATCGGGCGGGGTCGATGGGCTCGAAGTCCAGGCGGCCGATGGTCGCGAGATTGGAGCGGGGCGAGAGGCCGATGGGGCGGTGTGGCCATGCGAGGGCGAGCTGGATGGGTGTTCGCATGTCTGGCAGGGCGAGCTGCGCGATGGAGGAGCCATCGACGAGTTCGACGATCGCGTGGACGATGGACTGGGGATGGATGACAGCGTCGAGCTGTTCGGGGGCCAGCGCAAAGAGCCAGTGCGCCTCGATGAGCTCCAGGGCTTTGTTCATGAGGGACGCGGAGTCGAGTGTGACCTTGGCGCCCATCTGCCAGGTGGGGTGCTTGAGGGCATGGGCGGGCGTCGCCTCTGCGATCTGGGCCGAAGACCAGGTTCGAAAGGGGCCGCCCGAGGCGGTGAGCACCACGCGCGACACCGAGGGCGGCGGCGAGGCGAAGGGCGGCACAGTAGAGCCGGCGTGGTTCGCGGCGCCCGCGAGGCATTGCCAGACTCCCGAGTGCTCGCTGTCGACTGGGAAGAGCTTGGAGCCCGAGCGGATGGCGGCGGGGACCACGATCGCGCCGGCGGCGACAAGGGTTTCCTTGTTGGCCAGGGCGATATCGCGGCCTGCCTCAACGCCCGCGAGCGTCGCCGCAAGCCCCGCGGAGCCGACGATCGCCGAGACGATGAGGTCGCACTCGACGGTGCGGACGAGGCGCTGGGCAGAGTCGGGCCCGCTGAGCCAGTGCGATGGAGCGCCGTCGCCCCTGGTCGCGATCGCGACGTGCTCAACGCCAAAGCGCCGGGCCTGAGCGGCCAGGAGCTCGGCGTTGTTGCCCGCGGCCAGCCCGACGACGGCGAACCCCGGGCCGGGGCATTGGCCCGACTGGGTGAGGCGAGAAAGGTGCTCAACAACGTCGAGTGTCTGAGACCCGATCGAGCCTGTGGAGCCGAGGATGATGAGCCGCTTTGGGCGAGGCATGAGAGGCTGCGGTGATCATTCGGGTTTGGGGCGCTTGTTCATTTCGGCGGGCGTGAGCTTGCGACGATTGAAGTAGAGCGGGCGAACGGGCGGCGGAGTTCCGGGCGCCGGAGAAGCGGGGGGCGCCGCGGGCTTTGAGGCGGGGGCGGGGGCGTGCGGCGCCTTGCTTGCGGGGCGGGGCTCGCGACGGGGCGCTTCCTTTGCCCCATCGGGGCGGGGCCGGCGGTCGTCGCGCCGCGGCTTGTGATCGCCCGCGGCGGGAGCGGGCCCGCGAGGCTCGTTGCGACGTTCATTCGGAGGTGGTGCCGGACGCGGCGGCGGAGCGATCGCCGCGGGCGCGGGCTGACCATCGACAGGTGCGCCGGGCTGGGCGTCGACGCCGCGTCCGCCGCGGCCTCGACGTCGGCGACGACGCCGACGCCGTCCCGCATCGCCCACGGAGCCCTCTTCGGGAGGACCGGCCGGGTCTTGAGATTGCGGTGCGCCGTCGCCCTGGTCATCCTCGCCATCGGGTCCCTGGTCCGCCTCGAGATTGGAGGCGTCGATTGGGGCCGGAATGCTCGGGCGAGCGGAGTGCCTTGGGGCGTGGTTGGGGGGGGCGGGCTGGCGAGCGGGAGTGCGAGCCTGTGCGGAAGCGTGCGCCGGAGTGTGGACCGGGGTGTGGGCCGGTGCGGGCGCGTCGTCATCGCCCCAGTCGCCCATGGTTTCGACGACGGTGTGGGGCGTGATGTCCTGCTCGCGCCGCGGGATGGGGCCGACGGGCGGGACGATGATGCCGGGCGCGGATTCGCCGGACTCGTAGTGGGGATCGCGACGATCGGGTCGCGGGGGCGCCTGCTGCGGGCGTCCTGGCGCGCCCGGCGTATCGCCCAGGGGCGGGGCGTCCGCGGCACCGCGTCCGCCGCGTCCGCGACGACGCCGACGGCGACGACGCTTGACGCCGTCCTCGCCGATTTCGGAGGACTGGGCGTCTGCGGGCTGGGCCGGATCGTTTGGATCGGGCGCGGCGGTGTTCAATTCAGGAGTGGGCGTGGCGGGGCGAACACTCGTCGCGGGAGCAGACTGTGGCGCCGGGCCGCGATCGTCGGGGCGACCACCCCGGCCGCGGCGCCGACGGCGACGCCGACGCTTTCCGTTCTCTTAGGCGTCGAGGGCGACATCGCCAGTGGCTGAGTCGGGCTCGTCGATCTCGATGGGGTGCGGTTCGAGGTCGGAGTCGGCCTTATCGAGGGCGTCGTCGGCCTGGGCCTCGGCGGCCAGGGCCTGCTGGCGCTCTGAGAGCGGGTCGCCCGACCAGACATCCTCGCCCTCGACGGGCGGATCGAACTCCCAGACCTTGAGGTTTTCGGGCCTGCGGGGCGGGGGAAGACGCTCGAGATCGACATCGGCGCCGTCGAGCTCGTACGCGTAGAAGCTCACGCGGTCGGGCGGGATGTCCTCGCTCACGCGCATCTCGACGTGCTTGCCGCTCTCGCGCTCGATGCGACCCAGGAGGCGACGCTTGTTGCTGAGCAGCTCGCCGGCGACGCGCGGGCTGACGACGAGCTCGACTTTGGAGATGCGTTCGTAGTCGAGGTAGGCGGCGAGCTCGCGGAGGGCCTCGCCGGCGACGCTGTCGGGCTTTTGAACAAGGCCACGCCCGCGGCAGATGGGGCAATCGGAGAAGTGGAGCTGCTCGTGGCTGCCGCGCATGCGCTGGCGGGTCATTTCCAGGATGCCGAACGGAGAGATTGGTGCGACGGTGCTCTTGGCGCGGTCGCGCTTGAGGCGTTCGCGGAAGCGATTTTCGATGTCCTTGCGGTGGGCGGCCGAGCGCATGTCGATCAGGTCGTTGACGACGATGCCGCCCAGGTCGCGAAGGCGCAGCTGGCGGCAGATCTCGTCGACGGCCTCGATGTTCGTCTTGTATGCATTGTCCTCGGCGTCGCGGGCGTCGCGGCTACGTCCGCTGTTGACGTCGATGGCGACCAGGGCCTCGGTCTGGTCGATGACCAGGCGCCCGCCCGAGGGGAGAGGGACCTCGCGGGCGTGGATGAGGGAGATCTGGCGTTCGATGCCGTAGGCGTGGAAGATGGGGGTCTTGCCGGGGTAGTGGGCGAGCTTGGTCTTGGTGCGGGGGGCGACGATCTTCATGAATCGCTCGCCGCGGACGAGCGCCTGCTCGTTGTCGATGATGACCTCGTCCATGTCGTTGGTGAGCACGTCGCGGAGGCAGCGGACGAGCAGGTCGCTCTCGGAGTACATGAGGCGGGGCTTGCTGCCGGTCTTGCGGCGCTTCTCCATGTCCTTCCAGAGGCGCTGGAGGTACGCGAGGTCGCGCTTGAGCTCGAGCTTACTGCGGTCCATGCCCGCGGTGCGGAGGATGAAACCAAAGCCCTCGGGGAGCTCGAGCTGGTCGAGGATCTCACGCATGGCGCGACGGGTTTCTTCGTCCTCGACCTTGCGGGAGACGCCCACCTTGTCCATCTGGGGCATCATGACCAGGAAGCGCCCGGGGATCGAGAGGTAGCTGGTGAGTGTCGGACCCTTGGTGCCCACGCCCTCCTTGAGGACCTGGACGATGACCTCGTCGCCCTTGCGCAGGGCGTGCTGGATGAGCGGACGCTCGCGGCGGGGGGTCTTGTGCCCGACCTGCTCGGTGGCGTTGTCGTCCTCGCCGGGGAAATAGCGCGGGTGGAGATCGGAGATGTGGAGGAAGCCGTTGTCCTCGACGCCGAAATCGACGAAAGCGGCCTGGATCGAGGCCTCGACGTTGTTGACGCGCCCGACGTAGATGTTTCCGACGCGGCTGGCGGCGCTGAAGCGTTCGGCGTAGAGCTCTTCGAGCTTGCCGTCCTCGACGATGGCGACGCGGCACTCTTCGCCGGGGACGTAGTTGATGATCATCTGATGCTTGGACATAAACCGATTCCGCGCCGTCTTGGGCGCGGCTCCTTCCCATGGGCGGGAGGCCTCGGCCTGATCCAGAATCGGAGAAATCAACCGCATTGGCGTGCCCGGGCTTTGGAGCCATTGGGCCGGACGCACTGGTCGGGCGTCCGAGAGCTTCTGCGCCGGCCGCCGCGCTTTGGCGCGGCCATGAAAGCCGGGTGCCCATCTCCCCCCGCAGCCCGGGCGAGCCTTTTTGGGGTTCGCCCGCTCAACCGTCCTTCCGTCGCCCGGTCCGCCGCGTGGCGGGGCCTGTCTTTGGGCGTGGTTTGTGGGAGGAGGGATTGGGGGGGTGGGAGTCGTTTGTCCGGTCCGGCGCTTTGGCGACGTCCCGCGTGGTCCTGTTCCCCTGGCTATTCGGCGGTCCGTCCGTCGAACGCTTCGGGGATGATCTTTCGGGCCTGATCGCGCATGTATGCCGCAACCTGGGCCTCCGAATCGAACGCCATCGCCGCTTTGGCGATCCGCTCGCACTGGTGCACGCTCACGCTTCTCACCAGTCGCTTGAGCGACGGGATGGCGGAACTTGACACCGAGAGAGTACGCAACCCTAACCCGATGAGCAACAATCCAAACTCTAGATCGGACGCCGACTCCCCACAGCATGAAACGGGCACCTTTCGCCGGTTGGCGACCCGGGCGACGTCGCGGATGAGGCGGATAACCGCCGGGTGCATGGGGTTATACAGGTCGGCAATGCGTTCGTTGGTACGGTCGACGGCCAGGGTGTACTGCACGAGGTCGTTGGTGCCGATGCTGAAAAAGTCGACCTCGCTGGCGAAGGCGTCGGCCAGGATCGCGGCGGAGGGGACCTCGACCATCATGCCGACCTTCATGTCGCGGTCGAAGGGGATGCTGTCCTCGGCCAGGTCGTCCATGACGTCGTTGAGCATGTGGCGGGCGCGGCGGATCTCGTTGAGCGAGGAGACCAGCGGGAACATGATCTTGATGGGGCCAAGGGCGCTGGCGCGGAGGATCGCCCGAAGCTGGAGCTTGAACATCGGCTGGTTGCGCAGGCAGTAGCGGATCGAGCGGTTGCCCAGGAACGGGTTGCGCTCGGGGGTCTCGTGCTTGCCCTGGACCATCTTGTCGGCGCCCAGATCGACGGTTCGGATCGTGAGGATCTTGCCCTTGAGGAGCTCGACGGCCTTCTTGTAGGCCTGGAAGTGGTCGCGCTCGGTGGGCTCGACGCGGCTCATGAGGTAGAGATATTCGGTGCGGTAGAGGCCCACGCCCTCGCCGCCCATCGACAGAACCTCGGCGGCCTGCTCTGGGAACTCGATGTTGCCCACCAGCTCGACGTGGACGGCGTCGAGGGTCTGGCTGGGGAGGTCGGCGAGCTCGGCGAGGGAGATCTGGAAGAGCTTGCGCTGGTCGATCATCCGCCGGTAGTCGGCGAGCTGGGCGGCGTCGGGGTCGAGGATGACCGTGCCGTGGTCGCCGTCGAGGATGACGGTGGCTCCGTCGTGGGCGGCCTGGGCGAGGTCCTGGCACCCGACGACGGCGGGGATTCCCATGGCGCGGGCGACGATGGCGGTGTGGCTGGTGCGTCCGCCCAGGTCGGTGGCGAAGCCGACGATTTTCTTGCGGTCCAGGGCGGCGGTCTGGGAGGGGGTGAGGTCGGGGGCGACGACGATGGTCTCGGGCTTGGCCAAGGCGAGGCGTGACTCGCGCTTGCCGACGAGGTGTCCCAGGAGCCTGGAGGCCAGGTCGTCGATGTCGTTGACCTTGGTGGTGAAGGCGCTGTCGGCGGAGTGGCGGAAGCGCTCGGCAAGCTGGCCCAGCACGTGGCTGACGGCGTACTCGGCGCTGACCTGCTCGCGCTCGATGAGAACGGTGACGGGCGTGGTGAACATACGCCGGTCGCTGAGCATGCCGACGTGGACGAGGAAGATCTTGGCCGCCTCGTCTCCCATGTCCTTGCGGGCGCCCTGGTAGACATTCTGGAGCTCGGCGACGGATTCCCGGACGGCGCGCTCGAAGCGGGCGAGCTCGCCGGCGACGGCCTGGTCGTTCACCGTGCGTTTCTGGATGCGGTGGATATCGTCCTCGAGCAGCATCACGCGGCCGATCATGATGCCAGGAGAGACCGGGAGGCCCTTGTGGACACTTGGCGGCCTTTCGGGCCTGGGATCGGGAGCGGGTTTGGCGGGGGTCTTGCCCAAGGGGCGAAAGTGTACTCTGATGCCGGGTCGGGCCGACGGATTTCGAGAGAATCGTGCGCGAACCCGCGCGATTCGGTGGCTTCCATTCAGATTCTTCTTGACTTTCTTGTGGATCCGGGTTCTGATTGTGACGAAGAGATGGGTACGGGGTCGTGGCGGTCGGGGGCATTGGGGCAATTCGATCCGAATCTGGTCGGTTCCCTGTCTGGCGCTTCCTGTTTGGCGTTCCCTGATTTGGCGCTGCGGCGAACTTTCGGTCTCTCACATATCGGCATGCATCGATCCGGGCTGATCGCCCAGGTGGATGCTTTCGGGCTGCCTTACAGCGAGCCCGCGACAAAGTTGGATTGAACAAGTTAGAAATTCAGGGCCGGGCCTGCGGACGGATTCCGCGGGCTGATGCGTTCCACTGCTGGGACGCCGCCGCGATGGTCTCGCCGAGTTGAATCGGGCCGATCTGATCTGGACCGATCTGGTTCGGGCCGATCAGGTTCGAGTCGGTTGAGACACGAGCCTTGCCGTACGGCAGGTTCGGTGGACGGGCCTTGGACTGAGGGCGGGGTTGTCCTGGGAATGTCGGCGGAATGGCGCCGAGTCCTTGGACCGAAGGAGGTTTGGATTGGAAGTACGTCGATCGAGGCGTCGTCGCCGCGGGCGCGGTGGAGGGAATCCGCACGCGCAGCCGGGGCAGAACGGGCAGCCGAACCAGAACGGGCAGCAGCCTCAGCAGCAACGCCCCCAGGGCGGCCCGCAGCAGGGGCACCAGCAGGGGCACCAGCAGGGGCTTCGGGGGGCGATGACGACGACGTTGCCGCCACTGCCGGCGGGGATGAAGCCGTTTGAGCAACTGACATCAATCGATCCGCAGCCCCGGATCACGCTGGAGTACAACGGGTGTCCGCCGTCGTGCCGGCTGATCGATCTGTTCTGCCCGATCGGGCGGGGGCAGCGAGGGCTGATCGTGAGCCCGCCCAAGGCCGGCAAGACGACCCTGCTCAAGGACATTGCGCTCTCGGTGCTGAGGAACCATCCGGGGCTGGAACTGATCATTCTGCTCGTCGACGAGCGCCCCGAGGAGGTGACCGACTTCCGGCGCACGCTCGTGGCGTACGAGTCGACGCTGGCGGCGGACCTCGCCTGGGCGAACGCGGCGGCGGCACAGCTGGGGATTCACAGTGAGCAGCACAACGCGGCCGATCCGGCCAAGGGCCAGGTGATCATCGGCGGCTTTGGGACGCAGATCGTCTCGCCCCGGTGCAAGGTGATTGCCTCGAGCAACGACCACGGGACCGACAAGCACGTTGAAGTCGCGCTCAAGACGATGGAGTATTGCCGGCGGCAGGTGGAGCTCGGGCGTCACGTTGTGATGCTGCTCGACAGCATCACGCGATTGGGACGGGCCTTCAACGCGAGCCGCAAGCACGCCAATTCGGGTCGGATCATGACCGGCGGACTCGACAGCCGTGCGCTGGAGATTCCGCGTCAGATCTTCGGGACCGCCCGCAACACCGAGGAGTCGGGGAGCCTCACGATTCTGGCGAGCTGTCTGGTCGACACGGGTTCGGCGGCCGACCAGATCATTTTCGAGGAGTTCAAGGGTTCGGGCAACATGGAGCTGATCCTGGATCGCAAGATCTCAGAGAGGCGCCTGTTCCCGGCGATCAATCTCGCCGAGAGCGGGACGCGCAAGGACGAGAAGCTGCTCAACGAGCAGGAGTACAAGACCATGGCGGCCCTTCGTCGCCGGCTCCTGAGCATGCACCCGCCCCAGCAGGTCGAGCAGCTCCTGGCGGCGATGCAGCGGTTCCCGACCAACGCGGCCCTGGTCGGCAGCGCGACCTGAATTTAGAACATGGCGGGCAGATAGTGGCACGCCAGTTGAACGGCGACCAGCGCGTAGAACCCGGCGACCAGATCGTCCAGGAGGATTCCCCAGCCTGCCCGGAGTCTTTGGATCTGGTAGGCGGGGGGGGGCTTGACGATATCCATGACGCGGAACGCGACGAACGCGACGCCCACGTAGATCGCGGCCGCGCGGATCGGTGTTGCCGAGGTGAGCACGCCCACGGGAGGAATCGCGAGGGCTATGCACTGACCTGCGGTCTCGTCGGCGACGGCGTTGGACGGGTCCTTGCCCCACTGTCTTTCCGCCTCGTCGCCCTGCGCGATGCAGGCCCAGCAGGCCCAGGCGCCCACGACCAGAAGAATGGCGTGATAGCCCCAGCCGCCGTCCCATGGGCTCGACCGACTCGCAAGCAGCAAGAACGCGACGATCGCGGGCGGGAGCGAGCCCCAGGTGCCCGGGGCCGGACGGAGGAATCCGAGCCCGAAGACGGAGATGTGGCGAAGGGGCTTCTGTGCTGTCATGGGAGGGCTCAAAGCAAACCAAACCCGAAACCAAGCATAGGGGAATCCGATCCCACGCTTTCCCAAGGAGAATGAAAGGTGTCGGCCGGGTGAGTTCGCATCCCGGGCCGCCAGAGACGGGTATATCATCGCGGCGCACGGCGAGGTGTCGTGCCCAAAGGGGATCTTACGAATGCTGACTCTCGCTCCTCGCTCGCGCCGCCCATTGTGCTGGTCGGCCGTCACGCTGCTGTCGATCGTTGCCGGACAGGCGTTTGCGGATGTTCCTGCGGCCCTGGACCGGGCGCCCAAGGGCGCGGTGCTTGCGATCGGGTTCCGCGATGTCGGGGCGCTTCGGACGCGCCTGGGCGGCATGTTGAAGAAGTTCGAAGCTCCGATGGAGGAGACTCCGCTCGCGCAGATCGACAAGTTCCTCAACGCCGACGGGTTCAACAAAGGCGGGTCGGCCGCGTTTGTTCTGCTGGGTGATCCGGGGCAGGAGGACTTCGACCCAGAGAACGCGGTGGTGATCGCGCCGGTGAGCGACTTCAAGAAATTCGCCGCGGCGATGGGCGGCGACGGGACGCAGAAGATCGTGATGCTGGCGGAGATCGCTCCGACGGCGGCGGCCAAGGACATCGGGGGCGGGTTCATGGTCATGGGCGAGGAGCCCGCGGTGAGGGCGTTCGAGGGTCCGGCGGGCCAGATTGCCGGGCACAAGACGGTGCTGGGCAAGGCGGGAGGGCGGATCGCCGACACTTCGGACGTGGTGGTGATCAGCAACCTGGGCAAGCTCAACAAGCAGATGAGCGAGGGGATCGCGGGGTTCAAGGACCAGATGGGGATGTTCGCGGCGATGGCCGGCGGCAACGCCGACATGGCCAAGGGCATGGAGCAGATGCAAAAGGGAATGGAAGCGTTCGCGCGCGACGTTCAGACGGGGCTCATGGGGCTCACGATGAACGAGGCTGGGGTTTCGATGGACTTCGCCGCCCAGTTCAAGGATGGCTCGGAGATGGGCGGCGCGTTCCAGCACGCCGGCAAGCTCGAGGGCGTGGTCGGCAAGCTCCCCAAGATTCCGTACCTCTTCGCGGGCGCGATCGACATGTCAAACCCGACCCTTCGCAAGATTGTGCAGCAGATGAGCGAGGTCTCGGCGGCCGGCGCCGGCAACGCGGCGGCAAAGATGCTCGACAAGGTCCAGGCCCAGGGCTTCATCATGGGGACCAACGCGGCCCTGTTGCAGGCCGGGCTCTTTGCCAACACCCTCTCGTACTCGCAGACCACCGATCCGGCCGGCGTGATCGCGATCCAGAAAGAGGGGATCGAGAAGACCAACGGCACCGAGCAGCAGGGCGTCAAGTACACGTCCAGCTTCACGCCCGGCGGCGCAGAGGTCGCGGGGCGCAAGGTCGACACGTGGAAGATGAAGATGGAGATCGACCCCAACTCCGACGCCGCGGCCCAGATGCAGCAGATGATGATGATCTTTACCGGGCAGTCGGGCGAGATGACCGGGATGGTCGCGGCGACCAAGACGGGCGTCGTGACGACCATGAGCTCCAACTCTGAACTGATGGGCAAGGCCCTGGACGCCTCCGAAGGAAAGAACGGCCTCGCCGACGACGCCCAGCTCAAGGTCTCGGCGTCGGCGCTCCCGCCCGGTCGCACGTTCGAGCTGTTCCTGGGCGTGAAGGGGATCATCGACACCGTGGGGGGGCTGATGCAGAACTTCGGGATGCCCCTGCCGTTTGAGGTCGGGGCCGACATGCCGCCCATCGCGGTGGGCGGAACGACCGACGGCGGCGGAGCGGCGATCCGGCTGCACGTGCCGATGGCGGTGATCGATGAGGCGGCCAAGATCATCAAGAAGATGAAAGAGGGCGACGAGGCCGACAAGCCCGAGCAGGACGAGAAGCCCAAGGAAGAGCGGCGCAAGCCGCGATTCTGAGCGCCCCCCCCACCCCACCACCACCCACGCGGGCGGCCCGAGTTCAATCTGCCAGATAGCAAAGAGGGCGGGTCCAGACGGACCCGCCCTTCTTTCGTTCACGAGTTGGGTGCGGACGACGCGGATGAAAGGTCAGGGAATCCGCGAGTCGTTGAGCATGGACTTGAGGTTGAGGAGATTCTGCTCCAGGCGTGCCTTTGACGCGGCGTCGAGACCCGGGATATTGAGCTGGTCGATGATCGCGTCGAGCTGGCGCTGCTGCATCGCCTTGATCTCGTTGAGCATGTTGTTGGACGTTCTTCCGGCCTGCAGGCGGGTGCCGATCGAGGCGAGGGTGCCGCCGCGCGGCTCGCCGCCGCCGGCAAGGCGATCGTCGGGCGCGATGGCTCGAACCGCCAGAGGCTGGGCCACTTCCATGCTGCCGTCGAAGTTGTTGAGGTTGCGCCGGATCTGTCTGGAGACGATGGTGACGGGCTGCAACTGGGCGAGCGTGGCTCGCTCCTGCGCCCTGGCCCAGTCGCCCTGCGTGAGATCGGTGGTGATCTCGCTCAGGGCGTGCTCACGCTGCTCGAGCATGAGGCGGATCCGCCAGGCCTGCTCGCAGTTGGAGACGGTGATGGCATCGAACCCGCGGCCCATGCCGTTGTTGAGGTCGTCGAAGCGTCCCAGTTTCACGCGAACGTTGATGATCTTGCCGGACCGAAGCACGCGGAGCTCGATCTCTTGCCCGGGGTCGCGGGAGATGATCAGGGGACGCACCTGGCGATACTCGCTGATGCGACTCCCGTCGATCGCCAGAATCTGGTCGCCGGTTCGAAGGACGCGGACCGAGTCGAAGCCGGGCTGGGTCATGCCGACCGTCGCCTCGCCGCCGAAATTGGAGAAGCTCACGCCCAGTGCGCCGCGCATGGAGTTGTACAGCGCCCGCGGGCCCAGGAGCGCGAGTCGCTCGCGCTGCTCGGGAGAGGTCTGAGCCGACCGGATCGCCTCGCACAGGACGCTGGGCGAGATCTTCATGCCCTCAAGGGCTCGCTGGGCACTTTCGCGCTCGTCGACCGAGTCGGCGTCGAGCTTGGCCGCGGCCCGAAGCACCGCGGCAAGGTCCGCGTCGCGCGCGGTGGGCGGGGCCGGCGATTCCTGCATCGCCACCGCCGGGAGAGCGGGCACAAAGATCTGAGGGGCGGCCGATGCGACTCCGAGGGTGCATCCGGCCAAGAAAGTGACGACGATGGTTCGGCTTGCGGAAAACATGCGACATCCTCGGGAGCGCGTCCTGCGCGGGTCCAAGAGTCAGGCCGACAAAATGATAGGCCGAACAAAGACCAGACGATTTACTCGACGTTTGCCGCCTGTTCCTTGATCCGATCGATCGCTCCCTTGACGTCCACGGTCCACCTGGAGATAGAGGCGTCGGGCGATTTGCTCGCGATCGTGTTGGCCTCGCGGAGCATCTCCTGGGCGAGGAAATCGAGCGTGCGCCCGATGGGCTTGGCGCCCGGCAGGCTGAGCATTTCCTGGAACTGCTGGAGGTGTCCGCCCAGGCGGCTGATCTCCTCGGCGATGTCGATGCGTTCGGCGTAGATGGCGATCTCGCGGATGAGGTCCCCAACCTCAAGCTGCACATCCGCCTCGCGGAGGAGTTGCTCGATGCGCGCCTTGAGACGGCGCTGATACTCGGACACGACCTCGGGCGCCCGACCGGTGATCTGCACGAGGCGCTCGGCGATGAGCTGGCGCTGGGCCTCAAGATCGGCCGAGACACCCTGCCCCTCGCGGTCGCGCATGACGATCAGGCCGTCCAGAGCGCGGTCGAGAAGCGGGGCGAACGCGGCCCGGGCGCGGTGGATGCGCTCTTCCTCGTGGGCCGCCGGGAGCAGCACGCCCGGCAGCGACAAGAGCGAGGAGAGCAGCGGGCCGGTGAGCAACTGGGCGTCGGGCAGGCGGCGGATCTGGTCGAGGTACTTCTGCACCGCCTGCACGTTGATCTCGCGGGCGGCGGCGCCGGCCTCGTCGGTGCAGCTCGCCGTGATGGTCACCGTGCCGCGGTTGATGCGCTCGCGAAGCTTGGATTCAAGCTCCGCTTCAAGTGCCTGGAACTCCTCGGGAAGGCGGATGACCGCCTTGAGATACTTGTTGTTGAGCGACCGGGCCTCGAGGAAATAGTGCGTCCCGTCGACGTGCGACGATGCTTCGCCGTAGCCGGTCATGCTTCGGATCACGGGTATTGGCTCCTGTAGGGCTCAGCGCGGATTGGCTGGCGGGTCACCGGCCGGAGGGGTTGTCGGGGCGGGCGGTGTGGCTGCGGGCGGAACGACGACGGGCGGAGTGACTGGCGGCGGGGTTCCGCCGGGTGTTGAAGGCGGGGTCGATTCCACGGGTGATTCGGGGCCGGGGGTCGTCGGCGGAACTGTCGTCGGCGCCGCTGTTGGACCGGGAGTCGTCGCCGGGGCATTCTCGGGCAACGGGGTATTGCCGGAGCCGGCGGGTGCGGCGGGAGCGGCGGCGTTTGGCGTGGGCGTGGCGACGACGACCGACGGATTCCCCGCGAGATTGAGGACTGTGGCAACAACGATCCAGACACCAAAGAGAATGATGGTTGCGACCGTGAGTGCGTCGCCGGTCTTAGTGCCAAAGGCGGTCTGACCCGACCCCGACGAGGCGCCAAAGGCCGCGGACAGGCCGCCGCCCTGGGGTTTTTGGATCATGATCATGAGGATCAGGAGCAGGCAGACGCCAAAGAAGGCCATCATGCCAAGATTGAACCACACATCGAACGCGGCGAGCAATGTCATGACTGGACAACTCCGTGACCCGCGGGAAGGCCCGGGGAACCCCAAGTCTATGCCTTGCGCGGCCTGAACTCTTTGGCGCAGCGGACCCTACGAGCCTGGTGATCTGGAAGCGTTAGGGGGCCGGTTTGAGGGCAATCGAGGCTCACGCGTGGAGCGTGCCGGGCGGGATCGAGCGAACATCGTCGAAAACCTCGTGCGCCCCGGCGGCCCGAAGTTGGTGCGCCGCGTGGGTCGTGGCGACTCCGATCGCACGCATCCCTGCGGCGACGGCGGCCTCGATGCCCGCGGGGGCATCCTCGATCACCGAGCAGCGGGCGGGCTGGACTCCCATCTTCGAGGCTGCGAGCAGGAAGACATCCGGAGCCGGCTTGCCGCGTTTGACCTCTGAGCCGTCGGCGACGGCGTCGAAGTAATGGCGGATCCGCCCCGCGTCGAGCACCAGGTCGATGTTGGCTGGAGGAGCGGAGGAGCCGACGCCCAGTCGCACGAATTTCGCCCTGAGGGTGTCGAGCAGTGACAAAAGGCCGGGGGCGAGCGGAACGTCGGCGCGAATCAGGTCGCGGAAGGCCGCCTCCTTCTCGTCGGCGATCTGGAGCGAATCGGCTGGCGAGACGTCGGGCCCGAAGAGAATGCGGATGCAGTCGGGGTTGACGCGCCCGAAGCAGGAGAGAAAGGTCGGATGGTCGATGGTGACGCCGCGGGAAGCGCCGGCCGCCTGCCAGCTGCGCCAGTGCGCGGTTTCGGTCATCACCAGAACACCATCCATGTCGAAGATCACACCGGTGGGCATCGCGAGTCCTTGCTGGTCTTTATGACAAAGGGTGGGTCAAACAAGAAGTGGTGCGGCGATGGGCGAGTCGGCGACCGTGGAGATTCCGACAAACGGCAGGCGGGACGTGTAGAGCCCCGGCGTGTCCTGCGTGGCGTGGTAGACACCCATGCCCAGGTACTTGCCAAAGGCCTCCCACAGCACGTTGCCGACGTGCCCCTGGGTGATCGCCACGTGGTGCGGGAAGTGCTGCAGAAGCACATCGCGGTAGAGACGCTGGAGATGGGGCAGGCGGCACCAGCCGTAGCAGCCGAAGGTGACGGCCGGGTTGTTCTCGATCTTTCCCTGAGCTACGACGGCTTTCATAGGCCCATCCGGGTCCTGCGTGACGCGGCAGAGGGTGAGCGGGTTGGGCTTGGCGATAAACTCGATGGTGCCTTCGGAGTCGGCGTACGAGGCCGCCCCGCTGCTGGCGATGATCTCCTGAACGCCCAGGGTGACGGGGGTCTGGGCGAAAGCCTTGGGAAAGACGCCGCAGTGCCAGACGTTGACGAGCTCGTTGTCGTCGTTGTGGAGGTTGTTCCAGTCGGCAAGCCCAGCCGGCGAGGCGCTGGCGAGCAGGCAGGCGTGCATGGAGAGCGTGCCCATGATGTCGGCCTCGCACGCGGAGGGCACGCCCTCGTCGCCAAAGCGGCTCATGGTGGTGCAGGAACAGACGCCGTAGTTGGCCTGGATGCTCGTCCAGCACTGGATGCCGAAGGCGTCGATGGCGTTGTCCTTGGCCCATCGCCGGAGAAAGAGCTCGAGCTTGCCGCTCTTTTGGACACTGAGCTGCTTGATCTTGGAAGTGTCGGCGTACCCATTGATGGAGGCGATGACGGTCGCGAGGTCGGGGTCGTTGTCGGAGATTCGGTTCGCACCGCCGATGGCCTCGGAGAGATCGAGCGTGACCACGGTGGGGCCCATGCGCTGGAGTTGCTTCTCGTTGAAGCGGCAGGTCCAAAAGGCGTCTGGGCGGGCGCCGATCTGGCCGTAGCGGGCGTTGCGGAGCCCCTGCACAACGCGACAGAGGCGGACAAAGAAGTCGAGATCGACGCGGAAAGAATCGTCGGTTGGAAAGCAAATGGGTGTCTGAGCGACGGTGTAGGGAGCGCCGATCTGACGCAGCACCTCGCCGATGGAGAGCAGCCCGCAGAAGCTGTCGCGTCGTTTGGTGGTCATGGTGAGGCGTTCCTCCTCCTGACACCCGTAGATCATGATGGGCACGTTGAGGGCGGCCTTCTTCACGCACCAGGCGACGCCCTGTTCCTCGCCAAAGTTCACCGCTCCGATCAGGATGCCCTGCACGTTCTCGCGGCGAAACAGCTCGGCGGCGAGCTCGGCCTCCTGGCGGGTTTCCACGCAGCCGACCTTGGTTTGAGCGGGAGTGGGGACAACCACCTCGATGCCGAGCTTCTTCATGGCATCGATGGTCTGATCGCGCATGGAGGCGGCGAGTTCCTTGGAGAAGAAGCCGCGATTGGCGGGGATGAAGCCGAGTTTGACGGGGCGGATGGGTGGCATGGTGGTTCTCGGGATAGTCAGGCCTTTGGCGGCTGGCCGTAGTAGGCCGACTGGCCGTGCTTTCGGTCGTGGTGCTTGGTGAGAATGTGCGTTTCAAGGGGAACACAGGTGTTGAGCGCGAGTGTGCCGTGGGCGATGCGAGCGATGGCCTCCAGGGCGACGGCGTTTTCGAGGGCTTTGGTCGCGGTGGGTCCCCAGACAAAGGGCGCGTGACCGGCGAGGAGAACGCCTGGTGTCGTGACCGGGTTGAGCGTCGCGAATCGTTCGACGATCACGCGTCCGGTGTTGAGCTCGTAGTCATCGGCGGCCTCTTTGGGCGTGAGGGCGCGGGCGAGCGGGACGGGGCCCAGAAAGTGATCGGCGTGGGTCGTGCCCAGGCAGGGAATCTCGCGCCGCGCCTGGGCGAACATGGTGGCATAGGGGGAGTGCGCGTGCGCGATGGCGCCGATCCCGGGAAAGGACCTGTAGAGGTGGAGGTGCGTGGGAGTATCGGTGGACGGAGCGAGCGAGCCCTCCACGACGCGCCCATCGAGATCGAGCACGACCATGTCGCTCGCGGTGAGCGACTCGTACGCCACGCCGCTGGGCTTGATGACCACTCGGGTGCGGTCGGGCGTGATGGCGCTGACATTTCCCCAGGTGAGGACGACCAGGGCGTGCCGCACAAGGTCGCGGTTGGCCTGGCAGACCTCGCTCTTGAGTCGCTCGAGCGGATTCATGCGTGGCTCCGGACGGCCTGGCGGATCTGGATGAGTTCTTTCATGACTCCCGCGAGCGGCTCGCCGCGGCCGTTCTGCGCAAACGCGTCGTGGAGTCTCGTGTAGATGGTGTAGAGACGCCGGTAGACACGGGCGCTCGCGGGATCGGGGGCGTAGACCCTTTGTTTGATCCCGGTCATGGCACTCTGGGCCTGGGCGACCGACGCGTGCGCCTTGCCGACGACCGAACCGAAGATCGCGGCACCAAGGGCGCACGTCTGGGCCGAGCGGCTGACCTGCATGGGTCGATTGGTGATGTCCGCGTAGATCTGCATGACCAGGGGGCTCTTCTCGGCGATGCCGCCGCAGTTGACGACGCGTTGGACCCCAACGCCGAACTCTTCGAGGCGGTCGATGATCTTGAGGGCGCCGAATGCGGTGGCCTCGATGAGCGCGCGGTAGATCTCCGGGGGCGTCGTGTGGAGATGCTCGCCCACGATGAGCCCGGTGAGCAGCGGATCGACCAGCACCGTGCGATTGCCGTTGTGCCAGTCGAGCGCGACCAGCCCGCTCTCGCCCGGCCGAAGCCTCGCGGCGGCCTCCGAGAGCTTCGCGTGGGCATCGGCCCCGGTGCCAAACGCCCCCGGGGCGATGCGCCGAACGAACCAGTCGAAGATATCGCCCACGGCGGACTGCCCGGCCTCGATGCCGTACATGCCGGGAAGAATGGACTCGGGGACGATGCCGCAGACGCCGGGGATGTCCGGGAGCGTCGTGGCGAGCGGCCAAACAATGCAGTCGCAGGTGCTGGTCCCCATGATCTTCACCAGCGTGCCCGGAGTGCACCCCGAGCCGACCGCGCCCATGTGGGCGTCGAAGGCGCCGACGGCGACAGGGATGCCAGCGGGAAGACCGATCTGGCGTGCGACGCTCTCGCACAAGACACCCGCGGCGTGCTGGGAGTTGTGGGCGGGCGCGGCGAAAGTGCCCCGGAGGCGGGAGAGGCCCGTCTCGAGCGATTCGAGAAACGCGACCGAGGGAAGCCCGCCCCACGACTCGTTGTACATTGCCTTGTGACCGGCGGCGCAGACGCTCCGCTTGATGCCGGCGAGATCGGTCACTCCCGTGAGATAGGCGGGGATGTAGTCGCAGAGCTCGACCCAGCCCTTGGCGGCGCTGGCGATCTCTGGAGCGGTGCGGTGGCAGTGGAGGATCTTGGACCAGTACCACTCCGACGAGTATGTGCCGCCGCACTTGCCCAGATAGGGCAAGCCCGCCCGCGCAGCCTTGGTGGTGATCTCGGCGGCCTCGGCGTGCGAGGTGTGGTCCTTCCAGAGCCAGGCCTGTGCCGCCAGGTTGTGCTTGAACTCGTCGATCAGGGCCAATGGGGTTCCCGACTGGTCCACCGGGATCGGCGTGGAGCCCGTGGTGTCGACGCCGATGCCGACAAGCCCGGCGGGTGTGAAGCCGTGGACGCCAGAGGCGATAGCGAGGGCGGCCCGCGTGCTGGCAGCCATGCCGACGAGATAGTCGGCGGGATTCTGCCGGGCCAGGTTTGGGTCGCGAGGATCGGTCAGCACGCCCGCGTCGCCCGAGGGGTAGTCGTGCGAGGCCGTGGCGATCTCGGTGCCGTCGCGGGTGTCGACGATCAGGGCGCGGACACTGGAAGTGCCAAAGTCGAGGCCCAGGGCAAAGGTGGATGCTGGCATGAGGCGGCCCGGTGGAAGGTCGAAGGCGAGGCGTGTCGGCAACAGGCGAATAGAGTATCTTGTTGCGGAGGATGTTGGACGCGGCCGGTCCGGCTTTCGAGCGGGCCGCCATGGAGAATCTCAATGGTGCGGCTCAATTCGATCGGCGGGTGGCGGTTCACGCGAGCGGTCGTGCTCTGTGCGGCGGCGGCGCTGGTGGCGGGCGGCTGTGACAAGAAGGGAACAGAGACCCCGGGGGGCAAAAAGGCCCAGACCGACACGCCCCCGGCCAAAGCTCCGATGGTGGTCGGGTTCAGCCAGGTCGGAGCTGAGAGCGGGTGGCGCACGGCCAACACCAAGTCGATCCGGGAGGAGGCGGAGAAGCGAGGCATCAAGCTGCAGTTCTCCGACGCCCAGGGCGAGCAGGAGAATCAGATCCGTGCGATCCGCTCGTTCATCCAGCAGAAAGTGGAATTCATCGCCTTCAGCCCAAAGACCGAGGACGGGTGGCAGCCGGTGCTGGAAGAGGCCAGAAAGGCCGGGATCCCCGTCGTGCTGACCGATCGGGCAGTCAAGGTGACCGACGAGTCGCTCTACGTGACGTTCATCGGGTCGGATTTCGTGCTTGAGGGTCGCCGGGCGGGCGAGTGGCTCGCCAAGAAGACAGGCGGCAAGGCGATGATCGCCGAGCTCCAGGGAACGCCAGGTTCGGCCCCCGCCATCGATCGCAAGAAGGGGTTTGAGGAGGTTCTGGGCGCCAACCCGGGCATGAAGATCATCAAGAGCCAGTCGGGCAACTTCGAGCGCGGCAAGGGCAAGGAGGTCTTCGAGGCCTTCCTGCGCTCACCCGAGGGGTCACAGATCACGGCGCTGTACGCGCACAACGACGACATGGCCCTGGGCGCGATCCAGGCGATCGAGGCCGCGGGCAAGAAACCCGGAGTCGACATCCTGATCGTCTCGATCGACGGCGTGCACGACGCGTTCGCGGCGATGCTCGAGGGCAAGCTCAACTGCTCGGTGGAGTGCAATCCGCTGCTGGGCCCGCAGCTCTTCGACGTGCTTGAGAAGCTGCGCAAGGGCGAGAGTGTTCCCAGGCGGATCGAAACCGCCGAGGGCGTTTTCGATCAGTCGCAGGTGACCGCCGAGGTGCTCAAAGCTCGCAAGTACTGATCCAGTGCCCGACGCCATCACACACGCCCGCCCCAACCCCCACCAAGCCGAGGCCTCCGCGGCTCTGCTCGCGGCGGAAGCGCTGATCGTCGACTATCCCGGCGTGCGGGCCCTGGACAGGGTCGACTTTGCCCTTCTGGCGGGCGAGATCCACGCGCTCATGGGCGAGAACGGGGCGGGCAAGAGCACGCTGGTCAAGGTGCTCAGCGGGCTGCAACGCCCGGGCGCCGGGACGGTCCGCCTGTGCGGGCGAGTGATCCGGCCGGCCTCGCCGCGCGAGGCCCAAGCCCAGGGAATCTCGACGGTCTACCAGGAGGTGGACGTGTTGCCGCTCATGTCGGTGGCGGACAACATCTGCCTGGGACGCCAGGCCAAGCGGGCCGGGTTCATCAGGCACTCGGAGGTGCGACGGCGTGCAGTCGCGGCACTGGCTCGTCTGGACATCACGCTTGACGTGACGCGGTCGTTGGGCGAGTATCCCATCGCGATCCAGCAGATGGTCTCGATCGCCAGGGCGCTCGACATCGACGCCAGGGTGCTGATTCTCGACGAGCCGACTTCCTCACTCGACGCGGGCGAGGCCCGGGATCTCTTTCGGGTGATGCGAAAGCTCCGGGATCAGGGGATCGGCATCGTGTTCGTCTCCCACTTTCTCGAGCACGTGTACGAGATCGCCGACCGCATCAGCGTGCTTCGCAACGGCGCCAAGGTTGGTGTGTGGACGAAAGCCGACCTCCCCAAGGCGTCGCTGATCGAGGCGATGACGGGGAGAGTCATCCACCACGCGCCCGCGCGTCCTGCGACGGCTGCGCGCACCGACTCCGGCACCACGTTTGCAATCGAAGCGACTGGTATCGGGCGCAGGCGGTCGCTTTCGGCCACGAACTTGCGCGTGCGGGCCGGGGAATCGGTCGGACTCGCGGGGCTCCTGGGCTCGGGGCGGACGGAGCTCGCCAGGCTGCTCTTCGGCGCTGACACGCCCGACGAGGGGGGCGTGCGCGTGAACGGCAAGGAGCTCGTGCGAGGCTCGGTGCGCGACGCGATCCGCCGGGGCGTGGCGTTCACGCCCGAGGACCGCAAGGCCATGGGGCTGATCCTGGAGCTCTCGGTTCGCGAGAACATCGTGCTTGCGCTCCAGGCCAGGCGCGGGTCTCTGCGCCCGATCGCGCCGGCGGAGCAGCGGCGACTCGCCACGCACTACATCGAGGCGCTGGGAATCAAAACGCCCGGGGCGGAGACCCCCGTTGGGAGCTTGTCGGGCGGGAACCAGCAGAAGGTGCTGCTGGCGCGATGGCTGGCCACAAGCCCCGCGGTGCTGATCCTCGACGAGCCCACACGGGGCATCGACGTGGGCGCACGAGCCGAGATCGAGGCACTCATCGAGAGTCTGCGCGGGCAGGGCCTGGCCATCGTGCTCATCAGCTCGGAGCTTGACGAGCTGGTCAGGGCCTGCGGGCGGGTTGTGGTGCTCCGCGACCGGCGTGTCGTGACGGAGCTTGAGGGCGACCTGGTCAACGAGTCGACGATTCTCTCGATCATCGCCGCGCCGGCGAGTGAGGGAGCGACGCCATGACCGCCTCGCCCGCTCGCCTCACGACACACACCAACGCAGCGCTCTGGCCCGTGGTGGGAATGGCCCTGCTCGTCATCACCAATGTGCTGTTCGACACCCTGCGGGCGGGCGGTCCCGGGCTCTTTGGCGCGGGAGCGTTTCTCCATGTGTCCGTGCGAGACGGCGTGCCGGCCGGGGCGACGATCGATGTCCTCAACTACGGAGCAACGTTTGTCATCCTGGCGATGGGCATGGCGCCGGTCATCGCCGCCAGAGGCGTGGACTTGTCGGTGGGGTCCATCATGGCGATCTCGGGTGCCGTCGCCGCGACGATGTCTGTGAACGGGCACGCGTCGGCGGTCTCGATCGCGGCGGCGTTGGGCGTGGCCGCGTTGTGCGGGCTTTGGAACGCGATTCTCGTGAGCGTGCTGGGGCTCCAGCCGTTTGTGGCGACGCTGGTGCTCATGGTCGCCGGTCGCGGCGTGGCCCAGATGATCACGCAGAGCCATATCGTGACGTTTCACGACGCGGCGATCGAGTACATCGGGCTGGGCCGCCCGACGTGGCTGCCCCTTCCCGTTCCTCTCCTGCTCGCCATCACGCTCTTTGCCGGCACCGCCCTGGTGATCCGCAGAACTGCCCTGGGTCTGTTGCTCGAGGCGGTGGGTGGCAACCCCGAGGCGTCGCGCCTCGCGGGCGTCCGGTCGCGGTTGATCATCGCCGGGACGTACGTCTTCAGCGGTGTGTGCGCCGGGCTCGCCGGGCTCATCGCGGCGGCCAACATCAAGGCCGCCGACCCGTTCCACGCCGGACAGAACCAGGAACTCGCGGCGATCTTCGCGGTGGTGGTCGGCGGAACATCGCTGGCGGGCGGGCGGATGAACCTGCTGGGGGCCGCCCTTGGCGGGCTTCTGATGCAGTGCCTGATCACCACGATGTACGCCCGGAACATCGGATCGGATGTCGCACCCCTCCCCCAGGCGCTGGTGATCCTGGGCGTGTGCATCGCGGGGTCGCCCAGGGCCAGGCAGTGGCTCAGAGCGCGGAGGATGCCCGCATGAGAGTTCCATTTTCCTCGCGACATCTGCCGATGCTGACCGCGGGGGCCATCCTCGTGGCCCTGCTGGTGTTCGGCGGCCTTCGATACGACCACTTCGCCTCACTCGCCAACGTCTTCAATCTCCTGGGCGACTACTCGTACGTTGGCATCGCGGGTGTCGGCGCGACCTTCGTCGTGCTCTCGGGTGGGATCGATCTCTCGGTGGGCTCGATGATCGCGTTCACCGCTGTCCTGATGGCCGATCTCGTGGCGCGCGGCTGGCACCCGCTCTCGGCGGCGCTGGTGTGTCTGGTCGCCTGCACGTTCATGGGTGCGGCCATGGGGTGGTTGATCTGCTTCTTTGCGCTCCCGGCGTTCATGGTCACCCTCGCGGGAATGTTCGCCATCAGGGCGGCCTGCTTTCTGGTCCGCGAGCAGAGCGTCGGCATCGATCATCCGTTCTTCGCCTGGACCGCCCGCCATCTCGAGCTTGATCTTGGCGGCGGCGCCGTCCTGCCGATGCGATCGCTGCTTCTGCTGGCGACGGTGGCGGCGGGGGTGGTTGTCGCCCGCTCGACGGGCTTTGGCCGAAACGTCTACGCGATCGGCGGGCACGAGCGATCGGCCCGGATGATGGGTGTCCCCGTGGTCGCCACTCGGATCCGGGTCCACGCCCTCGCGGGGCTCTGCTCGTCGCTCGCCGGGCTGGTCTTCACGATGTACAAACAGTCGGGCGACCCCACCTCGGCGGTCGGGCTGGAACTCTCGGTCATCGCGTCGGTGGTCATCGGGGGTACCCTGCTCTCGGGGGGCGTGGGATCGGTCCAGGGGACGCTCCTAGGTGTTCTGATCCTGGGGGTGATCCGCCTTCTGATCGACTTTCAGGGCAACGTGAACGCGGCGTGGACCAGCATCTCGATCGGGCTTCTTCTGCTCGTGTTCATCTGCCTGCAACGATTGATCGTGTCCATCGGAAACCGAGCCTCCCAACAGGTTCTTCCCGCGAGAAAGCCATGAAACTCACCCCCTGCGCGATCGTGCTCTCGTCCCTTGCGTCTCTCGCGGGCGGCGAACCCCCATCCCTCACCATCCACGCGGGCAAGCCCGCGCACAAGATCCCCGCTTCGCTCTACGGCATTTTCTTCGAGGAGATAAACCACGCGGGCGACGGCGGCCTGTACAGCGAGCTTGTTCGCAACCGGTCTTTCGAGGAGCCGACAGGTCCGGGAGGGGAGGTGCCGGGCTGGTCCGCCCTCGCGACCGCCGGCGCCACGAAGCCCGGACTCACGATCGACACCGCCCGCCCACAGAACTCCACGGCGCCGCGCGCCCTGCGGGTCGTGCTCGACGGAGCGCCCGCGACGATCGTCAACGAGGGCTTCTGGGGAATGTCATTGCTGGCGGGAGAGTCCTACAGGCTTCGGTTTGACGCGCGCGTCGAGGGAGCAGTTGATGGCGCGCTCACCGTCGCACTGCGAGACAAGGGCGCCCTCGCCGTTGCGGAGCAATCGATCAAAGGGCTGACGGGAGATTGGAAGCGATTCGAGGTCGAGCTGAAAGTGACGCGGGATGTCGACGCCGGCACTCTGGCCATCGTGTGCGGCGGCAAGGGGTCGATCTGGTTCGACACCGTCTCGCTGTCCCCCGTGCACACATGGAAGGATCGCCCACTGGGCATGCGGCGCGATCTGGGCGAGCTCGTGAGCGGGCTCTCTCCCAACTTCGTGCGGTTTCCCGGCGGGTGCTACGTCGAGGGCGGCGACCTCCTCAAGGACGCCTTCCGATGGAAGGACACGCTGGGCGACATCGGCGAAAGGCCCGGGCATCTCAACGCGACCTGGAACTACTGGTCCAGCGACGGGCTGGGCTATCACGAGTACCTCCAGTGGTGCGAGGACCTGCACGCCGACCCGATGTTCGTCGTGAACTGCGGGCTCTCGCACAAAGAAATCGTTGCGATGGACAAGCTCGGCCCCTGGGTCCAGGACTGCCTCGACGCCATCGAGTACGCCAACGGAGGCGTCGACACACGCTGGGGCGCCGTGCGGGCCGCCAACGGACACCCCGCGTCGTTCAAGCTCAAGTACGTCGAGATCGGCAACGAGAACGGCATGTGGACCGGCTTTGGCGGCACTCGGGCGGTCTACGCCGAGCGTTACAAGGTCTTCTACGACGCCATCAAGAAGGCCTACCCGGAGATCATCACGATCTCCAACACGCGCGTCGACATGGAGATGGAGCTGGTCGACGACCACTACTACAACTCGCCCGAGTGGTTCTGGTCCAACGCGAACCTCTACGACAAGGCCCCGCGCACGGGGCCCAGGGTCTACGTCGGCGAGTACGCCGTCACCCAGGGGTGCGGCACGGGGAATCTCGCGGCGGCCCTGGGCGAGGCCGCGTTCATGACAGGCATGGAGCGCAACAGCGATCTGGTCGCGATGTCGTCGTACGCCCCCATGTTCGTCCACGCAAAGGATCGCAAGTGGAACCCGGACATAATGGTGTTCGACGGCGCAAGAAGCTACGGCACGCCCTCGTACCACGTGCAGGCGCTCTTCGCAGCCCATCGCCCCGACACGCTCCTGCCCGTCGACATTCCTCGCATCGAGGCCAAGCCCGTCGCGCTGCGGGGCGGGATCGGACTGGGCACATGGCGGACGCAGGCCGAGTTCAAGGACATCGTGGTCGAGAGCGGGGGCAAGGCCGTCTACTCCTCGGACTTTGCTCGAAGTACCCAGGGCTGGAAGCCGGCGAGCGGCGAGTGGAAGGTCGTGGACGGCGCGTACCGCCAGAGCGCGCAGGGCGAGAAGGAGGTTGCGCTGCTCGACTGGCCGGCGCTGCGCGACGCGGTGGATTACACCGTGCGCCTCAAGGCCCGCAAGATCGCCGGAGACGAAGGGTTCCTGATCCTTTTCCGCGCGCCCGGCGCCGACAACTGCACGTGGTGGAACATCGGCGGGTGGGGCAATCGCCAGCACGCCGTCGAGAAGACCAGTGGCGCCTCCAAGTTCGGCGTGGGCGAGCACGTCGCGGGCGCGGTGGAAACCGGACGCTGGCACGACATCACGATCGAGCTCGCGGGCAACTCCATCCGTTGCTCCCTCGATGGCCGGCTCATCCAGGAGGTTCAGGAGCGATCCATGCCCGCGTTCACGGGTGTGGCGGGCCGCGTGGCGGCGACGGGCGAGATCGTCGTGAAGATCGTCAACGGGATGGAGACGGCCGCGCCTGTCCGGATCGTGATCGACTCGGGCGAGCAACTCGACCCCGTCGGAGAGTCGATCGTCCTGACGTCGAGTGGATTCAACGACGAGAACACGTTTGAAGCCCCGGAGCGGATCGCCCCGCGTCGCGCACGGCTCACGGGCGTCGGCGCGTCGTTTGTCCACGAGTTTCCGGCTCGCTCGTTGACCGTGCTTCGGCTCCGCCCCCAGCGCGACCAGCCCGCATCGGGTCGCTGACCCCTCGTCGACCTGTCATTTGCCGGATTTGTCCGGGGCCGGCCTCACGCGGGGGGCGCGTTGCGCAGCAGGGCTCGGATCCTGTGCAGGAGCGTGTCGCCCGCGAACGGCTTGGCGATGAACGCGACCAGCGCGGGATCGAGCCCGTACTGGGACAGCGATTCTTCTGCGTGCCCCGACATGTAGAGCACCGCCGGAGACTGTGTGGCGAGCACCAGCTCCGCCAGCCTCACCCCGCTCATCTCGGGCATGACGACGTCCGTGAGCAGAAGATCGATCGGTCGCCCGTCGATCTCCATCAGGCGGAGCGCCTCGGGGCCCGACGCTGCGCTGAGGACGGCGTAGCCCGCGTCGCGCAGCTCCTCGCTCACAAGCTCGCGAACCAGCGCGCTGTCCTCCACGAGCAGGATCGTCTCGGTCCCGCCCGGGGGGGCCTTGGTCGTGCTCGCGTCGACGCTCTGCGACACCTCCGATCGCACGCGCGGAAGAAACACGCGGATGGACGTGCCCCGCTCCGGCTCGCTGCGCACGTCGATGTGCCCCCCGCTCTGCTTCACGATGCCCTGGCACGTCGCCAGGCCGAGCCCGGTTCCCTTGCCCACGGGCTTGGTGGTGAAGAATGGCTCGAAAATCCGGGCCAGCACCTCGGGGGTCATGCCGGTTCCCGTGTCCGACACGGCGATGAGCACGTGCTCGCCCGGAGCGGCGCCCAGCCGGTTGCGGCAGTAGCTCTCGTCGAGCGTCTCGTTGCGGGTCTCGATGGTCAGCGTGCCGCCCGCGGGCATGGCGTCGCGGGCGTTGATCGTCAGATTCACCAGCACCTGCTCGAGCTGCGCGGCGTCGGCGCGGACGTTGCCGGTGGACTCGTCGAGGGCGACTCGAAGCGTCACGCCCTCGCCGATCAGCCTGCGGAGCATCGACAAGAGACCCGCCGCCACGTCGCGGGGACAGACCACCCGGTGGGCCACGGTCTGCTTGCGGGCAAACGTCAAAAGTTGCCGCGTCAGATCCGCCGCACGCTCGGCCGCACGCTGGGCGTGGGCGATCGAAGCGCTCACCGGGTGCTCGGGTCCAAGACGCCGCGACGCCAGCGTCAGGTAGTTGAAAATCGCCATCAGGAGGTTGTTGAAGTCGTGCGCGATTCCGCCCGCCAGACGCCCCACACCCTCCATCTTCTGCGCCTGCAGAAGCTGGGACTCCAGCCGCCGTCGCTCCGAAACGTCGCGAAGAATCACGGTGTAGTACCGGTGCGATCCCACCACCGCCTGGGAGATCGACGCCTCGATGGGAAACTCGGTTCCGTCGGCGTGCACCCCGCTGATCGTGCCCAGATTGCCCATCGAACGGCTCGAGACTCCGGTCTTCCCGAAGGCCTGCACGTGCGAGGCGTGCGACGCGCGATGGCGATGGGGCAGGAACCGCGTGAGCGTCCCGCCCAGCGCCTCGCTCGCCGCAACGCCGAAGATGCGCTCGGCGGCCGCGTTGAACATCACGATCCGCTGGCTCTCGTCGATGGTCACAATCCCGTCCATCGCCGACTCGACGATGAGCTGTAGCCGACGCTCGCTGTCGTTGCGCGAGCGGATCGACGTGCGGTCGACGGCGTCGACGAGAAGAACCAGGGTTGCGCCGCCGGGATCCCGGGACGCGAACAGCCTGATCCAGACGTCGTTCGCCTCGTCAACGCACAGATCACAGGCAAACTGAGAGCCGTCGCCCGCGATCAGGTCGCGAAGACCCCGTGCCGCCGGCTCTCCCCCCCCCACGGTTGCGAACGCATCGACCAGATTCCCTCCGATCGGCGCCAAACGTTTCTGGTGCGATTCCCAGGCGGCGTTCGCCATCTCGACCCGGCCCGATCGATCCAACAACGCGCAGGGGGTCGCCAGAGCCATCACCATCGCCCCAAACGAAGCGTCGCCGTCGCGGCTGGCCGGAGCTGATTGTGACGGTTCCGACATGATTCGATCCTCAGAGATGACCCGCGAGACACAGGCATCCATCATAGAACCGGCCCGAGTGGCACTCACGGCCAATCCGTGCCGGCTCGTGCGACCGCACGCAGGTGGGTACGATAGAGCATGATCACTCGCTTCCTCGGAATCCTGTGCGTTGCCGCCTGCGTCGCTTCCGTCGGGTGCGACGACAAGAAGCCCCAGCCGCCCCTTTCCTCCCCCAGGCCGGCCGCGGGTCCGGCGGCCGCGCCACCCAAGGGGGCCGCGGTCGCGCCGACAGATCAGTCCGACTCAACAGTCTCCGCAACCGGCGTCGCGATGACCCTTCCGCCCGCTTGGAAGCGCAACCCGCCGGCCAACCAGATGCGCCTCGCTGAGGCACAGGTTCCCGACGCCTCGGGCGATCCGGCCAAGGTGTGCCTCGTGGTCTTCTCGACCGCCGGTGGAACCGTCGAGGAGAATGTCGCCCGCTGGGCCGGTCAGGTCCGCGACGCCAAGGGACAGCCCGTGCCCGGTAAGACCGAGTCCCAGACAGTCAACGGGCTCAAGATCAGCGTCGTGGAGATGACCGGCACATTCGCGGGCATGGGCGACACGCTCCCGAAGGAGAACTGGACCATCCGCGGCGCGATTGTCGAAGCTCCCGAGGGGTTGCTGTTCATCAAGATGACCGGTCCCGCCGAGTCGGTGGCCGCCGCCGCCAAGGACTTCCAGGCGATGCTGCTCACCGCGAAGAAGCTCTGACCCTGCCGGGCGGCTTGATCTCGGCCGCCGCCACTTCCTTTCGCACCAAGGGCCTGGCTGGTGCCAGGGGAACTCGCCTCGCTCGACGCGCCCGTCCGAGTGAAACGAAAACCGACAGCGCGTATCCCAACATCAGCATCAGGCTGGCGGCGTACGCCACGAACGTCGCGTTTGAGTCGGTCAACATGCCATTCCCCCAAGTCCCGGCTCGCCGGGCAAGGTTTTCACTTCCCCACTCTGGGCGCGACCCAGCGCGAATCGTGCCCCCATGATCCCGCACGAGAGCAGCGTGACCCCCGCGAACCAGATCCAAAGCGTCGGCAGCATCTCCCGCGTCAGTCCCGTCACTGTCGGATGCACGTCGGGCAGCAGCTTCATCGACAGGTACAGCATCGGCACGTCCAGAAACGCCACAATGCCATAGACCGCGCCCACCACCGCACGCTTCTGCGGCGAATGGATCCGAAGGCGAACCGCGAGATACACCACGTAAAGCAGCCACAGGATCAGGCTGAACGAAAGCCTGGGGCTCCAGACCCACCATTGGCCCCACGCGACCTTCGCCCAGAACACGCCCGTCAGCAGAAGCACCGACCCGTTCAGTGTGGTCACCGTCGCCGCCGCGTGGGCCAGATCGTCCCACACCTTTCGGCGTCCTCCGATGTACCCCACGCTCGCGATACAAACCACCAGAGCCGCCAGAAAGGCGTTGGCCGCCACCGGCAGATGGAGGTAAATCAGTTTCTGGATAGGGCCCGCGACCTGGTCAACGGGAGCCTGGATCACTCGGCTCGAGCCGTACGCCAGCACCAGGAGCGTCAGCCCCCAGTACGCGTACGTCGCCCATTTGCTCCATCGATCCATGGGCACCCTCAACGTCCAAACCAAGGACGATCCCGCCGCCTCGTCCAATCCAAATCCGTCGGCGCGCACCGCCGAATGCGAATACTCCTTGCAAGAAAGGTGCCAGGGGAATGCACCCCACGTCATAGCAATTTCCGCGGCACAAACCGTGGTCGGGCGCCCGAGCGGCCAGTCTGGTGTATCAAGTCTGGGAAGCCCCCGGGGCCGTCTCTCTCACGAATGAGAAAGCCCGCTCACTGCTTGTGACAGTTCAGGCAGAGCTCGCTTCCTTGATTGTTCATGACCAACTGCGCCCGCTCGCTCGAGTAGGCGCTGTGGCACGTTCCGCAGCTCAGGTTGCCCTGGACGAGCTTGATCCGACGATCCAGTCGGCCCGGGTCGGCCAGCTTGAAGTCGCTTTTGGACTTGCGGCTCGACGCTCGCAGCGGCACTCCAATCGGGTGATCCGTCGGGCCCCCTGAAATCGCCCTTGCGGCGGCGTGCCAGCCGGCCTCGCTCGCGACGGCCCCGTCATGACAGCTCATGCAGGCCGTGCTTTCCGAGTCGAGCCGGGGCGAGGCCCCCAGCGTTGTTGCGGGAATCTCGCGTGCCGGATGAGCCCGTCCCACCGCGATGGCGTGTGAGAGCCTCGTTCCAGGCGCATTGTTCTGGTGGCACTGGGTGCACGCGTCGGTCGCGGCTTTGCCCCACCGCACGCCCACTCGATCGTGGGTTACGCCGTGTTGGGCGCTCGCATCATGGCAGGTCGAGCACACCACCATGCCGTTTCGCAACGGGAGAGAACCCGGCTTCCGGGCCGTAGCCATGACATCCACCGGATGACTCACCGCCGCCTCGAACTGGTGGCACTTGATACAACTCGAATCGTCAACGAGTGCCCCGGGCGTCGCCAGTGCCCCCATCGGCCTGAACTCGAGATCGCTCAATCTGGCCGGGCGATCAGAGGCCTGGGCTCCGACCCATGCGAGACCGAGAATCGCCGTCAGGCCACCCAGAAGCGACCACTTGGCTGACAACCGGAATTGGGAACTCATTTGGGTCTCGCTGGCATGATGACTCATTCGAGAAAGCGATGGCATCGGACCTTCTCCTGCACGCCTTCAGCACGCGAGACGTTCTCTCTCGCGGATTGGTTTCCGGGCGGCCCCAACCCTCCCAACCGCGGGAACCACCCGGGCGCCCACCCCTGTTTTTGACCCCCAGAGGCCACTTTTGCCCCGCGTGCCGATTGGCACGCGACTTGCCGTATAGATCTATGAAAACCAACACCGGCCGGAAGACACATGGGTGGACCTGTGCCCTCGGCCTCGCGAAAGGCGAAGGAAAATCATGAAACTCTCAACTCTTCTCGTCGGGATGCTTGGACTGGCTGGTTTGGGCGGCGTCGCCCAGGCTCAGATCACGAACTCTGCCCACGACTTCAGCTCCTATGCGTGGTCGGGCTTTGAGATCTGCAAGCCCTGCCATACCCCGCACTTTGCGAATACCGCCGCAGGGCGCCTCTGGAACCACACCCTCTCTACCGCGAACTACACGTTGTTTGGTGGCGTGGCGGGCACGTCCGCCGACCTGGATCGCGAGAGCCGCCTGTGCCTTTCCTGCCACGACGGCACGGTTGCCTTGGACAGCTTCGGCGGGCGTACTGGCTCGAGCTACATCCCCGGCAGCGCCCTGATTGGAACCGACCTGAGCAACGATCACCCCATCGGCAATGAGGCGATCTATCCGACCGTTTCCAGCACTCGCTTCAATCCCCAGGATGCCAACCACCAGGTCGTGGGCCCTTGGGGCACGCTCCGCCTGAAATCCTGGACCGACGCCGCCGGTGCGACGCAGTATGTTGTGGGTTGCCGCACGTGCCACAACGTGCACAACGCCGGTGACTTCGACCACATGCTGAACTTCAGCAACACGTCCAGCCACCTTTGCCTGACTTGCCACATCAAGTAAGTCCAGGCGGCCCGCCTCGGGCCGCGAACACGGATCGATTGCTCCGGGCGCTGAGTTTCGCGCCCGGAGTTTTTTTGCGCGCCTGGTCACCGGCATCCCCCGAACAAGCGCGCGGTCCGATCCCCGCGAAACACTGGCACCCGGTTTGCACTATTCTCACACATGACTCGTTCGGAGGTCCCATGAATACCAATCGTGCGATTCGCGGCTTCTTGTTCGTGGCGCTCGCGGCCTTGGGCGTGGCTTGCGTTCCGGGATGTGCCTCGGGTGGATCGTCGGCCTCGACGCTCGACCCAAAGGCCAAGTATGCGTTCTGGCCTCAGGCCCCAGACGAGCCGCGAGTCCAGTTTCTGGGCTCGTTCAACTCGAGCGAAGACGTGCAGGAAACCAAGTCCTCCGGGCTTGAGAAGCTCGTCTTTGGCGCCGAGGCCGTCCGTCCGGCGTTCGTGAACAAGCCCTATGGCGTGGCGATCCGCGACGGGAAAATCTACGTGTGCGACATTCGGGCCAAGGCCCTGGTCGTGATGGATCTGGGCAAGAAGCAGACTCGGCTGGTCGGAACCACCGGCACCAATCGGCTTGAGCGCCCGGTGGCGGTGGCGGTGGGAGACGATGGCCAGATCTACGTGGCCGACGGCATCCACGGGGCGGTCTTCGTGTTCGACACGAGCGAGCGATTCGCCAGATCGATCGTCATTCCAAAGCTCAAGCCGGCCTCGATCGCCGTCGCCGGCGATCGCCTTTATGTGGCCGACATGGGCCGCCAGCAGATCCTGGTGCTTGATCGCGCCAGCGGGCGGCAGCTCGGCGCGATCGGAAGCGTGGGCGACGAGGACGGGCAGTTCCGCCTTCCCATCGGAGTCTCCACCGACAAGGCCGGCAACGTGTACGTCGCGGACATGATGCGGTGCAAGGTCCAGAAGTTCTCCCCAGAGGGCACGTTCCTCGCCGCAGTGGGCGAGCAGGGCGACCACGCGGGAGGCTTTGCCAGGCCCAAGCATCTGGCGGTGGACTCCGAAGGCGTCATCTACGTCGTCGATTCTGGGTTCCAGAACGTGCAGATGTTCAACGCCGGGTTCCAGCTCCTGATGCACTTTGGAGCCTTTGGCGAGTTCCCCGGTGCGATGAACCTTCCGGTCGGCATCGCGGTGACCGATACCGGCCTGGAACACTTCCAGGACCGCCTCTACCCGGGGTTTGCCGCCAAACGGCTGATCGTCGTGGCCAACCAGTTTGGCGATCAGAAGATCTCGGTGTATGCTCTGGGAGAACGACGCTCAAACTACAGCCTCGCGGACTTCGCGGCTTCGGCGGCGGCGATCGAAACGGGCGTGGGAATCCCCTCGGCCGAGGCGCTCAAGTTCCAGAACATCGGCGGGGTTGAGCCGGGGCAGGAGGGTGCGCCCGTCGACGCGTCCAAGGAACCGCAATCCGCGCCCGTCAAACCCGATCCCGCGGCGCCGCCCCAATCCCCCAAGAAGTGACGAGCCGGGAGGCACCGTTCGGATGAAACTCTCACCACGTCCCGGCACCAAGCGCCCTGTGTGGAGTGCCTGCGGCAGGGCCGTGGCGTTGTGGCTTGGGGCGGCAGCGCTGTGCCTGTGGTGCGGGTGCACAGTGACCAAGGACAACTACGCCGCCCTGTCCTTCTTCTTTGATGGCGTCCCGGATCCGTCCGCCGTCGGGGCGGGCGTGGCCAAGCCCGGCGACACCGCCATGGCGGCGGCGGTGGTCGTGCACCAGCCCTTCGCCCAGGAGAACTGCGAGGCGTGCCACAAGACCAAGTATCGTCCCTCGCGCAACGATCCAAGCTCGTGCCTGGGATGCCACAAGGGAATCGCCGACAAGCAGGTCTGGACGCACGGAGCGGTCGCTGGCGGCGCATGCCTTTGGTGCCACTCCCCGCACGAATCGGCTCGAAAGTGGCTCCTTCGGGGTCCCGACCGAACGATCTGCACGCAGTGCCACTCCGCCACGATGATGAACGGCTCGAAAGTGCCGGCCCACGTCGACCCCGCCATGGGATGCGTCGAGTGTCACTTCGGGCACGGCGGCGAGAACTCGCTGATGCTCAAGCCCGGAGCGACGGCACAATCGCCACCACGACAACCCGACACGCCGCCCGCGGACAAACACGATGCACCGTCCGACGTCGGGCCGCCCACTCCGCCACCGCCGAACCCACCGGCGACATCCACGCCTCCTCCAGGAGGCCCCAGGTAGGCTGCCGTGCACCGCACCCATGTCCAATGCCTGATTCTCGGCACGATCGCTCTGGCGGGAACGGTTTCGGGCCAGTCGCAGCCGACCGACCCGGGATCGTCCGACGGCCCGGTCGTGGTTGGGTTGCCGCGCGAGTCGTGGAAGTCTGTCGAGCTCCTGAGCCTGCGATCTGCGTTTGAGTTCCGCTGGCAGTACCAGGAGGACACGCTCAAGCAGGACGGCCAGGCGACGCAGAAGAATCGCGAGGTCCGCTATCGCGAGCTGCTGGATCTCTCGACCGAAGTGGCGATCGGGCACCGAAACCTGCTGGACTTCACCGGGATGATCCAGGTGGGTCGGGAGGACGTTTTCTCCCGCAGCAACTCCGACCCTTCGGAGGTGCACGAGACGGACCTGATCAATCTTTACGATCTCAGTGCTCTCGCCTTTGGCACCAGCTTTCTGCCCACCACGGTGTACGCCAGGCGCGAGCAAAGCCTGCTCGAACGCCCTTTCGCGGGCACGATCAACGAGACAACCACCGAGGAGGGCATCGGGACGCGGATCCAATCGTCGGTCGCCCCGACGTCGGTGCAGTACTTCCACCGCGAGAACCGGCTCGACGGCGACTTTGGGAACATCGACACCAAGGTCAGCCAGGACACCCTCGCGGCGCACAGCACCGTCACGCTCACGCCCTCACAAAAGCTCGACGCCGCCTACACGTTCGACAAGATCAGCGAGAGCCAGGCGGGCGGGTACCAGGACTCCTACAACCGCCACGACGCCAGCCTGGTGCATCTGTACACGTTCGGAGGCGAGGCGCGTCCGCACGAGCTGCGAACGACGCTCCGCAAGTTCGACCAGGACGGCAAACGCCCCCAGGAGCGCGTGCGATTCGACGAACTCCTGACCCTTCGCCACAGCGACCGCCTCGAGACCCGCTACGACCTGAGCGTCGACCGCCAGACAACGCGGGGAGAGCCCCAGCAGCTCACGCGCGGCGAGGCGTCGATCAAGTACCGGCTGTTCGAGAGTCTGACAAGCACCGGGTCGGCCGGCGTGCAGCACCTCTCGGCCCCCGGCGGGTTCATCAGCGACGACGTGTTTGTCAACGGCGCGCTCGACTACACCAAAGAGGTTCCCCTGGGCAGGCTCGACGCCTCTGTCGGCATCGGATTCAACGCCCAGAGCAACGGCGAACGCGGATCGACGATCCGCGTTGTCAACGAAGCGTACACCTTCACCGACGCTTTCGCGATCGTCCTTCCCCGGCGCAACATCGTCCCGGGGTCGGTCCAGGTGAGCCCCGTCGCGGGCTTTCCGCTCTACCAGGAGGGCGTGGACTACAGGCTCGACGTTTTCGCCGACCACGCCGAGATCCGGGGAATCGTGGGCGGCGGGATAACCAACGGCCAGACGCTGCTGGTCAGCTACGACGTGGGGCCCGAGCCCGGCAGCGACATCGACACCACCACTACCAGCACCTCGGTCCGCTACACCGTGACCGAGGGATGGTTCGACGGGCTGTCGCTCTACTCAACCTACCGCACCGTCGGGCACACGGTGCGAGCCACCGATCCAAACTTGTACGTTCTGGACGACGTGCACGATCTGCTCCTGGGCGTGCAGTACCGGATCGCGGAGTACGACGTCAAGTACGAGTTCAACGACCACGCCAGCACGTTCGACCCCTACACGGTCCACCGGCTTCAGGGTTTTTATGTCCGCCCGCTGGGAATCAACTCCTCGATCACCGCCGAGCTGACGCACGAGATCATCGACTTCTCCAGGCAGGACAACCGCGTGACGTTCGATCGTGCGTCCATCCGATGGAACGAGCGGGTCAACTCGGCGTTCGATTTCACCGCGAGACTCGAGTATCGCAGCGAGGACAGCAGCCGCAACGGACGCTCTCAGGGGATCGACGAGATCCTCGGTTTCACCTGGCACAAGGGCCAGACCAACGTCTACGGCTCGCTGAGAAACTCACTGCTCGAAGGGCCGGGCAGCCGGCAGACGTCCCAGTTCCTTCAATTCGGCTTCCGCCGTACCTTCTAGGAGACTTATGAAACGCGTGCGGACCATCGGAGCGACTGTTGCGGTGCTGGGGCTGGCGATCGCGCTCGCCGGGTGTGGCACGCCCGCCGGAGCGATTCTCACGCCCGCTTCCGATGCTCCCGTCTGGCCCGCCGCCCCCGACCCCGCCCGGATCCGCTACCTGGGCGAGTTCCGCACCGACCAGGATCTCAAGCCCGCCAGGGGCACCTTTCAGGCGATTGGAGACAGCCTCTTCGGGGACGACACTCCGACTGCAATGATCAGCCCGATGGCCGTCTGCACCGACGGCGCATCGCGCGTGTTTGTCGCCGACAGCGGCGCCCGTGTGCTGCACGTGTTCAACCTGGAGACGCGAGGCTACACGACGTGGAATCCCGGGCAGACCCCGTTCTTGTGCCCGGTGGGGGTCGCGTGCGACGCGGCGGGCCGCGTGTTCGTGTCCGACTCGGCCCAGGCGTGCGTGTTCGTGTTCGCGCCCGACGGCTCGCCGGCGGGCCGGTTGGATGGCGGCGCCCTCAAGAGGCCCTGCGGTGTGGCCGTGTCGCCCGACGGGCGGGTGTTTGTCGTGGACGTCGGAGCCCACCAGATTGTGATCTTCTCGCCCGCGGGCGAGGCGGTCGGCCGCTTTGGCGAGCGCGGCGCTGACCTCGGGCAATTCAACTACCCCACGAACATCGCATTCGACCACCAAGGAAGGCTGTACGTGAGCGATTCGCTGAACTTCCGGGTTCAGGTCTTCTCGGCCGACCTCACCCCGTTCCGGCAGATCGGAAGCAAGGGCGATCTTCCCGGGTATTTCTCCCAGCCCAAAGGCGTGGCCGTCGACGCCGACGACCACGTGTACGTGGTGGACGCGAACTTTGAAGCGGTCCAGCTGTTTGATTCGCAGGGCGGGCTGCTGATGAGCATGGGGTCCGAGGGGCAGGGCCCCGGGCAGTTCTGGCTGCCCGCGGGAATCCACATTGACCCAAAGGGACGCGTGTGGATCGCCGATTCATATAACAGGCGGGTTCAGGTCTTCCAGTACCTGCGCGAAGGGGTTGGCCCATGAGAACGCGATGCGCGAGCATTCTGACGCTGGTGGCGATGATCGGCCTGACGCTGGCGGCACGCCGGGCGAGCGGGCAGATCATGAGTGTGGTGGACAGCCCGCACGATCTCTCCGCGGGGAGCCGTGCGGAGGTGCGGGCGGTTCGGGAGGAACAGGTGTGCATTTTCTGCCACGCCCCCCACAACGCCTCTCCCGTGGGGGCCCTTTGGAATCGCAGTCTATCCCCCCAGGCCTACACCGTGTACACGAGCCAGTCGCTTGCGGCCAAGCCGGGGCAGCCTACCGGGGCGTCCAAGCTCTGCCTCTCCTGCCACGACGGAACCATCGCAATCGGAAGCCTTCTGGGCCGCAGCACACCGGTGCAGATGACCGGGGGCGTGACAACGCTTTCCCAGGGCGCTTCCAATCTTGGAACGGATCTGCGCGACGACCACCCGATCTCCTTTCGATTCGATTCGACGCTTGTCAACCGCGGCACAAAGCTCCGCGACCCGTCCGGCCTTCCGCACCAGATCCGGTTGGACAACAACCGCGAGCTGCAGTGCACCTCCTGCCACGACGCGCACAACAACGCGTTCGGCAAGTTCCTGGTCATGCGCAACTCCAGTTCGGAGCTCTGCCTTTCATGCCACCAGATGGGACAGACCGACATCACCGGGCACGGCCAGTGCAGCGATTGCCACCAGTCGCACTCGGCGCCCAGCGGGGCGTACCTGCTGCGCAAGAGCAACGTCTCTGAGACATGCCTGACGTGCCACAGCGGCACCACGCCGCACGCCTCCAACATCGCGGCCGACATGAAAAAGGCCTATGTGCACGACACGGCGAGCTCCGTCGATCCCGCAGCCCCCGCCAACCAGGTCGCCACGTGCACCTCTTGCCACGACCCCCACACCATGACCCACGGCGCTGGCCGCGCGGCGGCCTCCGGCCAGGGTTCGAACTCGGCCTCCTTCGGGCGATTTGGGTTGATCTCGGGCGTCAGCGCCTCGGGCGCGCCCATGAAGGTGGCGACGGCGGAACACGAAGTGTGCTTCAAGTGCCACGCCGAGGGAAACACCAGGCCGCCCGCCGTGGCGCGCCGTCTCGCGCAAAACAACGTTCGCCTCCAATTCAGCCCCTCGGCGATCTCGCTGCATCCCGTGGGCACCCAGGGGCGCAGCTCGCAGGTCCCCAGCCTCAAGCCCGGATGGAGCACCGCGAGCACCATGCGATGCACCGACTGCCACGGGTCGGATTCCGGTACCTCGCCGGGAGTTCACGGGTCCAACATCCCCTCGCTCCTGGTGGCCCGCTACGAAACCGCCGACCGCACCTCCGAGAGCGCCACGGCCTACGCCCTTTGCTACAAGTGCCACGATCGGGGCAGCATCCTCGACAACCGTTCGTTCCCGGGACACCGTCAGCACATCGTCGACCAGCGCACGCCCTGCTCGGTCTGCCACGACTCGCACGGCATCCCCGCAAGCCAGGGCACCGTCACCGGCAACAGCCACCTCATCAATTTCGCCAGCGCCACCGTCCTTCCCGATCGAGTCACCGGTCGACTCGAATACCGCGACTCGGGCGGCATGACCGGCGAGTGCTTCCTGACCTGCCACGGCGTCGACCACTCCCCCAAACGCTACCAGGCCGGATTCGCGCCAGGACTCCTTCAGGTGCCCGCCCGACCCGGACCGCGCTGATTCGTCGACGCCCCAGGGCCCCAAGCCGACCGTTTGAACTCCCATTCCCACTTTCAAGAACCCGCACAACCGTGCTTCTTGAAAGTGGGAATACCATGGCACACGGAGGCAGAGGGGAATGGTTTTCGCCGGTGTCGGCAGGCACGGCGTTTGCATCTGGTCGATGGGGTGCGGTCAAACCTGGAGACTCCCATGCGAATGACACTTCTTTCCGCTCTGCTGGCCTGTGCGTTTGCCAACGCGGTGCAGCCCGCCAAGGACGCTCAGCCGCCCGCCGCCCCGGCTCAGCCCGCCAAGGCGCCGTTGCCCTCGGGCCACCCCGGCCTGATCGAGAACGACCCGGCGCTGCGATGGCCCAAGGCTCGGCCCGAGGATGTTTCGTCGATCGACGCGATCATGGCCGCGTTCTACGCCGTTCCCGCCGGTAACCCCGGTCAGGCACGCGACTGGGATCGCTATCGCTCACTGTTCGCCCCCGATGCCCGGATGATCCCGGCCCGGAGCAAGCCCGACGGCGGCGCGATGGCGATGTACGTGACCATCACCGACTACATCAGCCTCAACAAGAGCTACTTCGAGAAGGGCGGGTTCATGGACAAGGAGGTTGCCCGTCGGACCGAGACGTTCGGACACATCGCCCAGGTCTGGAGCACCTTTGAGTCGCGTCACAAGGCCGACGACGCTCAGCCCTATATCCGGGGGATCAACAGCGTTCAACTCCTCAAGGACGGCGACCGCTGGCGGATCGTGAACGTCTTCTGGGATTTCGAGGACACCACCACGCCCATCCCCGCCGAGTACCTCAAGAACACCAAGTGACGACGACCACTCCAGGAAACCCACGGATGCCCACCAGAATTCTCCTTGTTGAAGACGAGCAGTTGCTCCGCGAGTCGCTCGCCCAGCTGCTGGGCGAGGAGGGATATCAGGTCGTTCAGGCCTGTGACGGCAAGGTCGCTTACGACGCGGCGCTGGCCGAGTCGTTCGATCTGGTGCTGACCGACATCCGCATGCCGGTGATGGACGGGCTCACGCTCCTCAAGCAGCTCCAGCAGGTCATCCCCCAGACGCCCGTGGTGGTCATCACGGGGTTTGGGACCGTGGAGAGCGCCGTGAGCGCCATGCGATCTGGCGCGGCCGACTACGTGCTCAAGCCCGTGCAGTTCGAGGACGTGCTCATCCGGGTCAAGCGGGCGCTTGAGTACGGCGAGATGCGGCGCAACCGCTCCATCCTCACCGAGCAGCTCGCGTCCCAGAGCACGTTCCACGACCTCATCGGCGAGTCGCCGGGCATGGCCGGCCTGTTCGCCCTGGTCAGAAAGCTCTCGGCGGTCCGCAGCAGCGTCCTGATCGTGGGCGAGTCGGGCACCGGCAAGGAGCTCTTCGCCCGGGCGATCCACTACAACGGCGTCACCCGCGACAAGCCCTTCATCGCCGTCAACAGCGGCGCCATCCCCGAGAGCCTGATCGAGTCGGAACTTTTCGGGCATCGCAAGGGGGCCTTCACCGGCGCGATCAAGGACCGCATCGGCTACTTCGAGGCCGCCAACGGCGGCACGCTCTTCCTCGACGAGATCTCGACCCTTCCCATGCAGGTGCAAAGCTCGCTGCTGCGCGTGCTCGAAGAGCGGGTGGTGGTTCCCGTGGGCGACACCAGGCCCCGCCCGGTCGACGTGCGGATCATCGCGGCCTCGAACCAGAACCTCCAGACACAGTGCCGCCTGGGCCTGTTCCGTGAGGATCTGCTCTACCGCCTCGACGTGGTCCGCCTCCAGCTTCCTCCTCTGAGGCAGCGTCGCCAGGACATCCCCCTGCTCACGCACCACTTCCTCGACAAGTACACCGCCCAGATGAACAAGAAGGTGTCGGGGATCACCAACGCCGCGATGCGGGCCCTCCTCAACCACGAGTGGCGTGGGAACGTCAGGGAGCTCGAGAACGTGATCGAGCGGGCGGTGATCTTTGCCGAGGGGGCGGAGATCGAGCTGCGTGATCTGCCGTTTGAGTCCGCCGACGCCGAGCCCGACACGGGCGAGGATCTCAAGCACGCCCTGATGCAGTTCGAGCGTCAGCACATCATCTACAGCCTTCGCCGGCACCACTACGACAAGACCGAGACCGCCCAGCAGCTGGGCATCGGCGTGTCGAGTCTGTACCGAAAGCTGGAAGAACTCAAGATCCCCAAGGACCTGCAGGAACAGGAACGCGACCCGGCCACCCACTGACCGGAACGGACGCACCGATTGGACGGGGTGTCCGCGTGCGGCGCAAGGAATCACCGATGCTTCGGCGGAAACTCCTCATCCGGATCGGTCTCCTGGTCGTCTGCTTCGTGGCGGGCGCCGTGGTGGCGATCTACCTCCTGCAGGCCGCCATCCCCGACATCGACCGGATCAACCAGGACACGATCGCGCTCGTCGACGGCGTGCACGTCGCCGGCGATTGCGTCGCTCAGGTCGAGGATGCCCGCCAGGGCGCCTCCACCCCCGGACCGGACGGCGCAACAGAGGCCCGGCTGGCCGAGGCATTGGCGCTGATCGGCGCCCACTCCGCCGTCCGCGCCGCGGGTTCTCCTCAGGCACGGGCGTACCAGCGCGTGATGACGCTGCTCCCGGGATTCCTCCATCCGACCGCTCTGACCGAGGCACAGACCAGGGAGAACGCCTCCCACATGCGACTGGCGGTGCGCGAGCTGGGCGGGACGCTGCGGGCGTACGTGGCGGCCGAGCAGGCGGGGTTCGGGACCTACTTCCGCGCCCTGGTTCTGGGGTTGACGCTCGCCGCCCTCGTGATGGTCAATGTCGCGGTCTTTGTGCTGCTGCGAACCGCGCAGGTCGTTCTCAAGCCGGTGGGCCAGCTGGTTGAGGGGAGCCGTGAGCTCGCGGCCGAGCGCTTCGAGCATCGCGTCGCGGTGGACCAGCAGGACGAGTTTGGCGAGCTGGCCCGGGCGTACAACCGGCTGGCCGAGCAGCTCCAGGCCAACGAGGAACGCAAGGCCGAGGCACTCCGCCAGCTCGCCGTGACGCTCAACCACGATCTCAACAACGCGATGGCTACCATCGAGATGCAGCTCAGCCTGCTCGATCGTCAGTCAGGAAGCAACGCAAACCTCACCCGGTACTTTCGAGAGATTCAGTCCCTGCTCTCCCGCATGGGCCAGACCGTTGCCTCGCTCAAGCACATCCGGCGGGTGGTGCTCATCGACTACGTTGACGGACAGAAAATGGTGGATATCGAACGGTCCCTGGCGCCCCCGGCGCCCGTGCCCCCAACGGTTCACGGTTGAGGCCTTGGGGCGTGATCAAGCGAGGCGATGATTCGCAGAATCGGAGTTGTTCATGAAAAAGTCACTGGCCTGGCATCACACGCGTTTGGGGGGCATCGTGCTCTGGCTCGGGAGCATCCAGTTCGCCGTCCCCGTGATCGTTCTGGTCGCCATCGCCCTGGGGATCGGCACCTACCTCGAGTCCGCCCACAACGTCAAGATGGCCAAGCAATACGTGTACGGCTCGTGGTGGTTTCTGGGCTCGATGGTGCTCGTGTGCGTCAGTCTGACCTTCGCCGTCGCCACACGCTTCCCATGGAAGCGTCGCCACATCGGGTTCATCACCGTCCACGCGGGGCTCATTGGCCTGATCGTGGCCGGATTCTGGTCGATGTTCGAACGCGTCGAAGGGCACCTGGCGCTCCAGGAAGGCACGATGAGCGACACCATCGAGACCCCCGAGGAGCAGCTGGAGATCCTGTCGCACAACGCCGGCGGGTTCGACAGCCTCGCGGCGGTGCCCAGCCCCGATGGGGCCGCCACTGTCACGCTCGCGGGCGTACGGATCCACGTGCTCGAGCGGTGGGAAAACTCACGCGACGAAGAGACCGTCATCGACGACAGCCCCGTGCCGCTCCGCGCGATCAACATCGCGCCCGTGGGCGGCCCGCAGACCGCCTGGGTGGGCCAGGAGGACCAGGCCGGCCCCGCGCCCATGCTGATGGGCATCAAGGTCCTGGTGCTCCCCGAGGGGTCGGACTGGCAGCCGCCCACGGGCGTCGTCGAGGTGCCCAAGGGGCAGTTCGCGTTCGTGATCGACGCCAATCGCTTCCCGCTCAAGGAAGTCGGCGAGGAGGTTTTCCCGGGCTGGAAGGTCGTCGAGCTCAAACGCTTCGCCCGTGCCTTGGTGGTGGGCGAGAGCATCACCGAGGGACCCGAGGGCTCTCCCGAGAACATCGCGGTCCAGGTGAAAATCTCCGACGGCAAAGGCACCACCGAGCAGCACACCGCGTTCGACAAGTTCCCCGACATGGTCATGGGCAAGCCGCTCGAGGGCTCGGGCAACTCGGCCTCGCGCCTCGTGCCCGGCAGCACCCGCGGCGAGCCCGAGACCCTGGTCGTCTTCGGATCGGTCGCCGCCACCAAGATCGGATACATCGGGCTCGACGGCAAGGGCAAGGTGTTCGAGCCCGCGCAGAAGTACCCCATGACGATCAACCTGGGCGCCCGCGAGGTGACCATCCACCAGCAACTCGCGCGTGCCCACGCCGTCACCCGCACCGTGAAGATGCCGGTGGCCAAGGAGAATCGGGTCGCCCTGCTGGTCCGCATCGGCGACTCGACCGAGCTCCAGACGCTCGCGTGGAAAGCGATGACACATGTGAACAATGGCGACAACAACACCATGGTGCTGCACTTTGGCCCCACGCGGGTGCAGCTGCCGTTCACCGTGCGTCTCGACAACTTCCGCAAGACCGACTACCCCGGCACGGACATGGCGATGTCGTACCAGTCCGACGTGGGAATCGTGCGCTCGGGGCAGCCCGACACCCCCTACGAGATCTACATGAACCACCCGTACGCCATGGGTCCGTGGAAGGTCTACCAGTCGGGGTTCATGGGCGAGAACATGTCCATCTTCAGCGTGATGCGCGATCCGGGCGTGCCGCTGACGTACCTGTCGTCGATCGTCCTGTGTCTGGGTGTGGTGATCACGTTCTATAGCCGTTCCATGAGCTGGGGGCATCCGGGAATCCCGATCCGCCCAGGCGAGGTGAATAAGGAGTCGAGCGATGCTTCGTCGCGTGCTGTTCGTCCTGTTGTGGTCAATGCTCCTGATGTCCCCGAACCTGTGGGCAGCGCCGGCTGACAAGGACCCGGGCGTCGATCGTCTGGGAGCCATCGCCGTTCAAGAAGGCGGGCGGATCATGCCGCTGGAGGCGTACGCCCAGCGCCTGGCGGTCGAGGTCACCGGCCGGACGCGCTGGTCGTCCAACGGGCCCGACGGCTACACCGGACGGGTGCCGATGCAGCTCCTGCTCGACACGATGTTCCGCGGGCAGGAGATGCTGGCCCGCCGGCTGATCACGATCGAGGACAAGCCGTTCAAGAAGCTCATCGGGGTCGATCCCGAGCGCCGGTTCTTCAGCCCGGCCGAACTGGCGATGACCAAAGGGCTCAGCGACCTTCTGATGAAGTTCGAGGAGGCCCGCTCGATCGATCCGCAAGCCTCGCCCGATCGCAACCAGCGCAAGGCGCTGGAAATCCGCGGGGCCGCCAATCGCCTGGCCGATCTGGCCGGCGGCGAGACCCTGGCGATCGTCCCCAGCGGACTCAGCAAGACGTTCCGCCGAGCCAGCGCTCTGGCGGCGGACCCCGGAGTCGAATCGGTCCAGGCCGCCTGGGCCGCGGTGGGCACCGCGTGGGCGGCAGGCCAATCGATCGACGGCGCGGTCGGTCAGCTCGAGAGCTCCATCGCCGCGCTGGGCACGCTTGAAGCCACCGACGCCCGCGCCATCGGGCTGGAGCTCTTCTACGACCGGCACGATCCGTGGATGAAGACGGCCGTCTTCTATGGCCTGGCGATCGTGCTCTTTGGCATCTCCAGACTTGTCCTGACGCGTCCCCTGACGATCGCGGCCCTCGTGTGCACCGCCATCGGCATGGGCGAGCACCTCATGGGCATCGGCCTCCGCGTCGCGATCCTGGGGCGGGCGCCGGTGAGCAACACCTATGAGGCCCTGTTGTGGATGGGCTTGGTCGGCATCGGCGTCGGGCTGGCGGCACAGCTGCTCAACAAGCGCAAGGGCTGGTATCTTTTCGCCGGCGTCGCGGCCGCCCTCGTCTCGGTGCTCTTCGCGGGGCTTGTCCCCCTCACCGACCGCACCAACTCGCTGCCCGCGGTGCTCCGCAGCAACTTCTGGCTCACCATCCACGTGCTCACCATCGTCGCGAGCTACGGCGTGCTCGCGGTCTCCTCGGTGCTCGGCCACGCGTACCTCATCAAGGACGTCATCATCGGCTCGCGCGATGAGGTCAACGTCAAGCGGTCGGCGGCCCTGGTTGTTCAGACCTACCGCACGATCCAGGTCGGACTCCTCCTCCTCACGGCCGGCACGATTCTGGGCGGCGTCTGGGCCGCCGAATCGTGGGGCCGCTTCTGGGGCTGGGACCCCAAGGAGACCTGGGCCCTCATCAGCATCCTCACGTACTTCGCCGTCCTCCACGCCCGCTACGTCCGCTGGCTCGAAGACTTCGGCCTCGCCGCCGCCGCCGTGCTCGGGCTCGTCGTCATCGTCTGGACGTTCTACGGCGTCAACTACGTCATGGCGACAGGCCTCCACAGCTACGGCTTCGGCTCCGGCGGCGAGCAGTGGGTCGGCCTGTGGGCTCTGCTCGAACTGCTCTTTCTGGCCGTCTGCTTCATCAGATACCGAGGCCGCAAAGCCGCGGCGCGGGCGATGAACCAGATGCCACTCGGCACACCCACGGGTCCGATGGCCTGATTTCCTCGACATCCTGATGCACCCCGAGGCCCGCGCAAGCGGGCCTCTTTTTCCGGTGCCACTGACCGCCCCACATTGGTCCACGAAAATCAGCGATGCAACGGGCGGTCAGTGCTCTTGGGCATCACGAAGCCCCACACTCCGGACACCCGCCACAGGGATTCCCCCGCAGGTCGTACCCGCACTTCTCGCATAACCCGCGCCTCCGTCGTCACCAAGGCCTCGCCGCAGCTCTCACCGCGAACAACGCCAGCATCGGACTTCCAGAGGTCGCGGCGTTCTTCAACATCCCAGGCCACAGCACTCGATAGTCGGGCAACTTCCATCGCGGCAACACCCCGTCCATCGCATTGGCCTTGACCTTGAACACCGTCACCGGCGACCCCGCGTTCACCCCCGTCACATACATGCACCGCCACGGCCACCCGACAACCGCAACACTGAACTCCTTCACAGGCACGCCCGGATCGACCACCCACCCCTGCCAGTCCCGCGGTGGCGGCAGGTCGACGTCCTGCTGGCCCGGACCCGCCCTGATCGACGCCTGGTCGGCCGCGAGTATCTCCTCAAACTCCACCCTCGACATGTCGCGCAGATCCAGCGACATGCGCGCGGGCAGCGGCGCCTCGATCTGATAAATATCCAACGCCCCGCGATGGCTCTGGCTGTACGTGAACATCCCGGATCCCCGCGTGTGCATCGAGTTGTGCGAAAGGCCACCCGGCGTCTTCTTCGACGCCCACACGTGCGCCACCACCACGCTGACGATCACCCCGATCGCCAACGCCGCGAACAACGCAACCCCGCAGCGCCATATCCACGCAACCATCGCCGCAGCATAACGCCTTTCTCCTCCCCCACACAGTGAAGGAGGCGTCGTGAGTCTTCGAGGCGACGGAGGGGGCGCCTCCTTAGGCGTGTGCGAGCCCCACGCACGACGCCAGGTGGCAAGAGATGATCCCGCTTCGGGTTATCCTTGTGGGATGTCGATCCCGTCCGGTGCCACGGACCGCCCCACACTGATCCACGAAAACCAGTGATGTGACGGGCGGTCAGTGCTCTTGTGGGTAGGTACACATTGGGTTGCCGTGCGCCCAAGAGCACTGACCGCCCTTCACCCCAGCGATTGTCGGAGACTCCGGTGGGGCGGTCAGTGGCACCCAACCTTTGGGTCTCCTGACACCTACTCCCACTCTGTCTCTCGAGAGCGATCGCTACTTGAGCTCATCCCTCACCATCCCATGCACCACCTTCAGCTCCTCCGCCTTCGCCCGCGGCATAATCAGCGTCGCCTCCGCTGTGTGCACCACCACCAAGTCCTCAACACCCAGCAGCGCAATCGTGTGCCCACCCACACCAGTGCCTGAAGCCCCGCCGCCCGTCGCCGCGTTCACCACCAGGTTGTTCTTCCCCTGCACCACGATCGTCTCGCCGCCGCCCGACAGCCGGTTCCCTGCCGCATCCGCCTTCACCGTTTCCGCATAGCTCGGCCACGAACCCACATCCAGCCAGCTCACATCCATCTGCACCGTGCAGATCGAAAAATCCTTGTCCTTGCTCGCCGGCTCCATCACCGCGTAGTCCACGCTGATCTTCGGCAACGTCGGGTACACGCGTGCGATTGTCTCCTGCTGCTTGGGCGTGCCCCACGCACTGGCGATCTCCACCATTCCCGCGTGGCTCTCGGGCTTGAACTTCTTGAGGGCGTCCATGAACGTCGACGCCTTCCACACGAACATCCCGCTGTTCCAGTTGAACGCTCCGCTCGCGACATACGCCTGCGCCCGCGCGAGGTCGGGCTTCTCCACAAACCGCTGCACGTGGAACGCCAGGTGTTCGGCCCCCTTCACGTCCCGCACGGGCGTCCCGCGCTCGACATACCCAAACCCCGTCGCCGGATACGTCGGCTTGATGCTGAACGTCACGAGCCGCCTGGGGTCCGCCTCGATGAGCTTGAAACCAATATCCATCCGCTCGCGAAAGACCGCATCGGGCTCGATGATGTGGTCGGCCGTCAAGACCGCGAAGATCGCGTCCTTGTCGATTTTCTGCAAGACCGCGGCCGCAAAGCCCACCGCGTTCACCGTGTCACGTGCCGCGGGCTCGCCCAGGATCTGCTGATCGCCAAACCCCGGCAGGTCGCGCCGAATCCCCGCGCGAAATCCCTCCGCCGTGCAGATGTACCGATGATTCGCCGGCACCAAACCTTCAAGCCGCGACGCCGCGATCTCCAAGAGCGACCGCTGCGGATCGCTCGGCGACTTCCCTGGGATGAACTTGATGAGCTGCTTGGGCTCGCTCTTGCGGCTCATGGGCCACAGCCTCGTCCCCGCCCCGCCGGCCATGATCATCGCGTATCGCATAGGCCGCAGGGTAGGGTGGCATGGGCATCCTGCCCATGTGCCTTGGGGTACCACCACGCTCCGCGTGGTTTCTCCCTGCCCCTTCCATCGCCCTCACCCTCCAAACACCACCCTCAAAATCGCATCCGCCCCGGCCCCCGCCCCGGCCTTCCCCGCCGCCTTGGCCACCTTCCGCTCCGCATCCATCCGCGTATCCCCCAGCGCGATCAACGCCTCAACCGCTTCCTCCCCGGCGGCCCCCATCGGCCCCATCGGCTTGATCTCCGCCGCCCGATCGAGCTTCGCCGCCTCGCCCGCCCCAAGGTACCCATCCACCTTCCCGTGCAGCTCCGCGATCACCGTCTCGGCCATCCGCTTGCCGATCTCCGGCAACTGCTGCAACGCCTTGGTATCCCGCGCCATGATCGCCCCCGCGATCACCGAAGGCTCCACCGCCATCGCCCGCAGCGCCTTGCGATTCCCAATTCCCTTGACCGTCGTGAACAGATCGAAAAACCGCCGCTCCGTCTCGGTCAAAAAACCCACCAGCCGCGGGATGTAACTCGACCCCTGCCCCTGACTCTCCAGGTACTGCAAGGTCACCAAGCTCAGTGGCCGCCCAACCTGGCCCCCCAGCCGCTCCGCCAGGTACGCCGGCACCATCACCTCGTACGTCAACCCCTCGCCAAGATCGATCTCGGCCGTCTGCCCCTGTACCCCAACCAAATTGCCCCGAATGCGACTGATCATCGCCCACACGATAGCGACCCCTGCCCCGCCCGTGCGGCCCGCGGCCAATAACACGGTTCCGGTAACCACCCCATACGCCGCATCGCCCAGCCCCCCCCCCTCCAGAATCTC
>CAYHQQ010000002.1:0-156280 GCA_964358855.1 uncultured Phycisphaeraceae bacterium | reverse complement strand
CACCCGCGAGGCCTACAAAAAACGATTCCAGCAGGCTAACTGAATGGCATTCCGCAACGGGGTGCTGATGACCAACGGCCCGACCTTGACGGGGAGCGTGATCAGCGGCGTGACGACGGCGGTGCTGACGATCGCCAACGCGTCCTTGGCCGACCAGGCGGCGTACAGCTGCGATGTGGGGAACCTGTGCGGCTCGTTCACGACCGAGAGCGGCTCGCTTGCGATCTGCGGAGCGGACTTCAACTGCGACGGGGCGACCGACTTCTTCGACTACGACGATTTCGTGGTCGCGTTCGAGGCGGGAGATCTCTCGTCGGATTTCGACCGTGACGGCACGAGCGATTTCTTCGACTACGACGCCTTTGTCGTCGCGTTTGAGACCGGGTGCTGAGGCGGCAGGATGGCCCGGCGTCGGCGGTCAGAGTTGGCGTGTTCACCAACTGAACAGAGGCTTCGCGGATGGTCCGCGAAGCCTCGTCGTTGATTCATGCGCGTGGATGCTGGCGGTCGATTCGCTCAGCGTTCGGTCGGCTTCTCGGCGTTGGGCTTGGTGACGGTCTTGGGGCCTTTGCCGTAGGGCGGGGCGTCGACGAGCTTGGCCGACTTGATCTTGGGGGCGTTGACTGGCGTGTCAGATCTGGGGAGGGTGTCAACAGTCGCGAGCTTGGAGATCGTGTCGGCCCCGGAGACGCACTGGGCGAAGCTGCAATAGGGCCCGTCGAGGAAGGCGGTGCCTTCGCGGCTGAGGCAGATGAAGAACTGGGAGCCGCCGGTGTCGGGGCTGTTGGTGCGGGCCATGGAGACGATGCCGAAATCGTGCGGGAGGTTTGACTTCTCGAGGTCGATGTTGAAGCCGGGGCCGCCCGCGCCCGAGCCGTTGGGGTCGCCGGCCTGGATCACGAAGGGGTGGCCTTGGCCGTTGTTCTTGGCGATGCGATGGATCTTGATGTCGGTGTAGAACCCGCCCTCGGCGAGGTGGCGAAAGCTCCAGGCGGTGTTGGGGGCGACGTCGGGGCGAAGCTCAATCTCGATAGAACCCAGGGTGGTGTCCATGACGATGTGCTTGTCGACGTAGGCGCGGATGCCGCTGTAGATCTTGGCGACGTCGGGAACCTCCGACCAGACCAGCCGACCCTGATCGTGCGGCTGCCTTGGTTCCGTGTAGATGATCTGTGCCCGGGGCTGGCTGGTCATGGGCTGGAGGACCACGGCGGGACCGACGGGCTCGGTGCCGACGACGAGCTGCGCGTAGGCGAGCTTGGGGGACTTTTCGGTCCAGATGGTGGGGAAGAGCGTGGCGAGATTGACGGCCCCGGCCGTCACGGGCGCGGTCGCGAGCACCTTGAAGGTCGAGGGCTCCAGGAGCTGGATGGCGGCGTCGCCCTTCTTTGCGTCGGGGATCTTGACGGTCATCGGGACTTCGCGATCGATGCCGTAGTACAGCCGATCGGGCGTGACCTGGCCCAGGGCGTGGGCGCCCAGGGCGAGGGAGACGATCGCCGCGAGCAATGACGGACGTGTGGCAACACCGAGCCGTGGGAGTTGGGTTTTCATATGATCGAGCGTAGCGCGGGCGGCCTCAACGGGTCCACGCAGCTTGCCGGCATCTGATGAGGTGGGCTAAACGGCGAAGCGCTGTTCGCGGGCACCGGGTCAATCCTGCTGAGCGGGGGTGTCCATCCGCGACCAGGCCAGGTTGAGCGCCGAATCGCCGACCACGGTGCGTTCGTCGGTTCCGACCTTGAGCAGGTCGGCGATGCGGTACTGGCGGTCGCCCAGCCACTCGACCGAAAGGTCGGCCCGGAGCAGGTTGCAGCCGACCCGGTGGCTGTAGTCCGACAGCGTTCGCATCCCATCGGAAACCAGAGCGGTCTTGAGAGGTTCCATCTGGAAGAGGCGTCGGTTGCCGTTGCGATCGGAGCCGCGGTACTGGTAGTTGCCGATGATTTCGAGCTTGTCGGTCGAGCCCCAGACCTGGGCGTACTCGCTGAAGCGATGCTCGCCGCGGTGGGAGGGGCAGTAGTAGACCTTGGGTCCTTGGAGAAAACCGCCTTCGTGGAGCAGACCCAGGCCGTCCCAGGACGGGGCGACGCCGCGGCCGACGGCTTCTTCGATGCCGATGCGGAGCCTCATCATTTCGGGCGAGGCGCCGCTGGGCACGAGGCCTGGACCGACGTCTTGCTTGTAGATGCTTGGGGGAAGCAGTCCACGGCGTTCGTCGGCGAAAGACGAGAGGCCGAAGCCGACCTGCCTGACATTGGAGAGGCAGACGGTTCGACGGGCCGCTTCCTGGGCGGTACCCAGCGTGGGCATGAGAATGGCGATGAGCACGGTGATCACGAACATGGAAACGAGGAGGTCGATCGCGGTGAACGCTCGACGGCAGCACGCCCCTCTTTGAACAAGAGGGTGCCCAGAGGAACACATCCGCAGGATGGTCTTCTGTTGTTCCACGAAAGCCTCCACGGGTCCGATCAGTATCCGATGCCGGTTTATGATAATTGTTTCGGATGTTCCTGTAAACCACAATTGATGAATCTGTCGACATTTCTCTGGAACCGCGGGGATTCCCGAACATTTCCCTGTTGGACGTTGCCCCCCAAGAGGGGATTGTGTGACAACCGACAGAAGTCGGGAACCGGGCGGCCCGACGCATCGAATGGGTGGGTATGCGGCTGCTTGGCCGCGTTTTGGTCTGGGGATCGGTTATTCTGTGTGCGTCGGAGTCTACCGACGCGGGGAGGATGTGAAGCTTCTCGTGAGATCGAATCCGTTGAACTGGTGAGACGGTCATGGCATCGCGAGAGGGTCAAGCCGAGCGGGATCTGGAGTTGATGAGCCGGGTCGCCGCCAACGACGACAAGGCGCTGGCGACCCTGTACGAACGATTCGGTTCTTTGGTGTTCCGGATGGCGCTGCAGGCGGTGCCCTCGCGGAGCGACGCGGAGGACGCGGTGCAGGAGATCTTTGTCCGGTTGTGGCGAACGGCCCACCGGTATGACTCGAAGCGGGCGGCGCTGGTGACCTGGGTGATTCTGATTTCGAGACGCCAGCTCGTGGATCGAATGCGGAGGAGCCGATCGAGGCTCAAGCCGGGAGCCTTGGATGAGTCCCAGACGGGACCGGCACCGGCTACGGCACCGGGGCCTGGGAGTCCCGAGCGGCAGGAACGGATGGCGGCGATGCTCAAGCGGATCGAGGCGTTGCCGGAGTTGCAGAGGACGGTGGTCAAGAGAGCTTATCTGGGCGGACAGACGCTCAGGCAGATTGGTGAGGAACTCAACACGCCCCTGGGCACGATCAAATCGGCCTTGAGCAGGGCGCTGACGAGGTTGCGGGAGAGGACGAACGAGGAACTGACGATATGACGATTCAGGAATTGATTGAGAACGCACAGCTGGACGCGCTGGGGCTCCTGGACGAGCGGGAGCGAGACGACTTCGACCGCGCGTTCCGGGCCGCCCCGCCGGCGCTGCAGGCCCAGCTCAGGAGAGAGCAGGCCAGGCTTTGCCAGATTGACACGCTGCTTCCCCAGGGCGAGGCGTCGCCCGGTCTCTTTGAGCGGATTCTGGCGGCGGTTCGGGCGGCACGTGGCGAGGAAGCGACTCAGCCTGTGGAGCACGAGGGCTCGGCGCGGGTGGCCAGAACGCTTCCGATGACCCAGGCGACGCGCGTTCATCGGTTCTGGCGGGCGACGGCGATCGGGTTTGCGACCGCCTCGATCGTGCTGAGCGGGGTGTTTATTTACCTTCAGCGGACGGCCGAGAATAAGCAGTTGGCGGCCGAGCGAGAGGCCCGCGACAGCGGGCTGGTCGCGACGTTTCATCCCCAGTTTTACACCGAGCAACTCTTTGCCAAGGACACGGGGCGCTACGTGCTCACCGGCGTTTCGCCGCAGTTCCTGGGAAAGTGTGCGGTGTACACGAGCCCGCAGTGGGAAGGCCAGGCACGTCTGTACTGCCAGTCGGTACCGGCAGCCAAGGGAAACTCGCTGCGGATCGTGGTTCTGGACGCGGCGGGAAACATTGAGCGAGAGCTCAGCGAGTTCAATTCCGAGGGCAGCCTCGAGACCCGCACGTTCACTCTGGGCGATGTCGATCCCAGGCGGCTTGCGCTGGTCTCGGCTCCGACGGGACAGCCCGCGGTCGAGGGCGTGATCCTGATGCGGTTTACCTGAGACGAACGCCCGGGATCTTTGAAGAATGCAACGACACGACCCCGGACCCTGGTCCGGGGTCTTTGCGTTTGATTGGGAATCGACCGGGCTCAGGCGGCCTTGCGATCGAGCGTGGGCCAGCGAGAGTCGTCCTCGGTGACGCCAACGCCGGTGCTGGCCTCGAACCGGAGCTTGGCCTGGGAGAGACGGTGCCAGACAAAGAAGGCGAGGATGCCGGCGGCGAGGGCGAGGACGCCGAAGATTACCAGGGCGAACTGCGGGCGGTTGGTGGCGATCGGGTCGGCCGAGGCCTTGGCCGGATCGCGGATGATCGTGTTGGCGCCGTCGACGCGTGTGGACTGGGCGTCACGGGCCTGGCTCTGCACGGCGATCGCGAGGGTTTGGAGCTCGCGTTCGGTCCTGGACAATCCGTGCCCCTTGAGCTCGAGGGTGAGCTCGCCGGGCTTGCCGGCCTGCACCGACAGATCCTGGTCGAGCCGCTCCTTGAGCGCGTTGGGCGTGGCGAGTGCGGCGATGCCCTGACGCTCCATGCGCCCGGCGGCGAACTGCAGGAGGCGTGGGTCCTTGATGAGCGCCTCGTGGAACGTCTGCCACTCGCCAAGCTCGCCCGAGTTGAGCGCGCGATCGCGGTTCTCGGCGGCGATGGTGGCGCGGGCGACGTACTCCTCGGGGGCAACCTGCCCGGCGACGAGCCAGCTGAGCCCGCCGATGATCGCCAGCACGCAGACCACGAAGAAGACTGTTGAGGCGGCACGCGATCGCGCCTGCACCGAGGTGAGCCGATGGTGGGTGGCGTCGACGGTCCGCTTGGCGGTCAGCACGTCCTGACGCATCGCCAGGACCTGCTCGCACTGCTCGTAGCGCTTGGCCAGAACCTCGCTCGCCTTGGCGACCTTGGCCTCTTTGCGCTGGAGGTGCTCGCGGATCCCGCCCAGGCGCAGGCGCCGGTGGCGGTTGAACTCGTCGACCAGGGCGAGGGTGTGCGTGAACTCGACGATGGGACGACGGTCGGACGCGGCGCCCGACTGGGGCGTGTGCTCGCTCTGGGCCCGGAGCTGGGCCTCGAGCTGCTGGATCTGCTGGGCGTACGCCTCGGCCTTGGCGGCCTGGGTGCGGAGCCGGTCGCGGAGCTGGTTGAGGATGCTCTCGAGCTCGGTTGTGTCGGTCGCGTGCTGTTCGAGCTGCAGGCGCAGATCGTCGATCACGAGTCTGGCGTCGGCCAGCTCTTTGGTCCGCTCGGTGAGCGCATGGGCGGCCTGGGACTGCGACTCGACCGCGGAGGCGAGCTTGCGCTCGATCTCCTCGACGCCCGCGGAAGTCGCCTTGGACGCGGGCTGGGAGGATCGGGCGGCCGTGAGCGACTCGCGAGTCTCGACGAGCTGCTTGCTCAGCTCGGCGCTCTCGTCGGTTGCGCGCTGGAGGCGGACCTTGAGATCCGCCACGGCGGCGGCGAGGCGACCCTCGGCCTCCTGCCTGGTGCGGATCTGGTCACGTGTGGCGGCGAGCGATTCTTCGGCGGAGGCGCACCGGCGCTGGGCGTCCTCGGCGATGGTCTGATTCTGGGAGCGCAGCTCGTCCATCTCGTTTCGAAGGGCGAGGGCGGCGGCTTCGGCCTGTTCGGCGCGCGTGGTGGCGTCCTGGAGGGCTCGGATCGTTTGTGATGCCTGCTGCTGGGCGGCGGTCAGCGACGCTCGCAGGGACTGCGTGTCGCCGTTCTCGCGGCGGAGGCGTTCCTCGTCGCGGCGCACGGTCTCGGCCCGCTTGGCGAGCTCGGTGGTCTGGGTCTGCAGTGTGCGACCCGACTCGGCGAGGGCGTCCTCGCGACGATGGAGGTCCTCGAGCGCCGAGGCGAGCGAGGCCTCGCGGCCCTCGAGCTCGATGGACCGTTCGGCGATTGTCTGTTGCTCCTGAGCGACGCGCTTTGCCCGCTCGTCGAGTTCGATGGCACGCTTCTGGAGCGATTCGTTGAGCTCGTCGAGGGCACGCTGGTCGGCGGAAAGCCGGTCGTTTGCCTCACCGGTGAGACGTTCGCGGCGTTCGAGCTCCTCGCGATGGGCGCGCAGCTCCGTCTGGGAGCGCTCGATCTCCAGGGCCAGGGCGGTGAGTTCGGTCGATCGGCGCTCGAGCTCGCTCTGGTGCGTCTTGAGGGACGCCTTGGCCTCGTCGGCCTCTTTGTACATGCGGCGGATCTGTGCGAGCCCCTGCTCGACACCCTGCAGCGCGGTGGTCAGATCCTCGGACAAGCTGGGCGGGTGCCCGGGCGCGCTTGTCGAGCCATGGTGGGGTGCGGCGATGATGGGGTCGGAGGCGCTCATACGGAATTCTCGGACCGATCGGGAAGGGGTTCTCACGTCTGTGTCGGGTGTATCGGTCGGGCGGGGCAGAGACTGGAACTTGAGGAGGGCTTTGGCATCAGAAGTCTGCTCGAATCGCCCAAGGTCCGAGTAGCCTTATGATGTCGCGTGTTCGAGGGTGTGGGATATAGAGGAGTACGCCGATGAGCTGTGCCTGTCAGGGACGTCTGGGGACGGTGGTTGCTGTTGTGGTGGGCCTCGGGGCGGCGACGGTTGGGGCGGTGAACTTTGCCCGAACCGGGTGCCCGCTGGGAACGTGCTGCGAGGGCGAGGGGACGAGCGTGGTCACCGAGTCGAGGGTGCCGGCGAGCCCGGTGGTGAGCGACCAGCTTGAGGCGTCGGACGCCCGGATGACCGACGCCCAGAAGATCGCGGCGGATGAGCTCAAGAAGGAAGAGGAGCGGTTGAAGGCGGAGGCCGAGAAGAAGGCCGCCGAGCCGTCCGGCAAGTGATGGGCTCCTTTGGCGTCATGGTGCTTGAGAGCGGGGAGGGTTCGGCGTGCGTGTCGCTGGACACCGGAGCGGTTGTGTCGTGCGCGAGCCCGTCCGGCCGGTCGCCCGATGATTCCAGGTGGCGGGTGCTCGATCGCTCGCCGATCTCGGCGCGGATCGTGGCCGGCGAGGGGCCGCATCGCGTGGAGCTGCGCTATGAGCTCGACGGGCGACGACTGACTTGCGAGCGGCGGGCGGCGGGGGGCGACCTTGAGGTCACGATTGTGGACATGGAGGCAAGAGTGCCTCTGGAGCAGCGCGGCATGATCCGGGAGTGACGTGGCGACGTTTCTTCTCAAAACAGAGCCTGGCACGTACTCGTTCGACGATCTCGTGCGCGTGAAGCGGTGCGTGTGGGACGGCATCACCAACAATGCGGCGCTGGGACATCTGCGGACGATGAAGGCCGGCGACCTGGTCTACATCTATCACACCGGCGATGAGAAGGCGATTGTGGGGCTGGCCAGGGTGGTCAAGTCCGCGTATGAGGACCCCAAACGCCCTGGGCTCAACGCCAAGGGAGAGCCCAGATTCGGCGTGGTGGAGCTTGCGCCGGTGAGCGTGGTCAAGCATCGCGTGACGCTCGCGGCCCTCAAGGCCGACGCGCGGTTCGCGGAGTTCGCGCTGGTGAGGCAGGGCAGGCTCAGCGTGATGCCGGTGGACGCGGGGGTCGACGGCGTGCTGCGGACGATGTGCGGGGTGTGAGGGGGACGGGGCTAGCGCAGATCGTTGATGGACTTGGGTGTTCGGAGCTGCTTGATGCGGATGCGTTCGTTGATGGCGGCGAGGAAGGCGTCCATGCCGGCGGGTTCGGGGAAGAGTTCCTCGAACTTCTTGCCGCCCAGGGCGACTTCGCGGGCGAGATTCTCGGAGTACATCTGCTTCATGATGTTGAACGCGTACTGGCGGAGCCAGTCGGGCGCGCCCAGGTAGGCGGTGCGGGCGTCGTCGAGGGGCCAGAGCTGGAGCTGGCGGGCGAAGGTGATGCCGGCGAGATCGGGGAAGTTGTCGCCCAGGACGTCCATGCGGGCGTCGTTGGGGTTGACGGCGGTGAATTTGGCCTGTTTCTCGCGGAAGTAGAGGAAGAACCGCTGGGCGTACTCGAGCTGCGATTTGAAGCGTTCCTCGTCGCCCAGGCGAAGGGCGAAGAACGAGCCCAGGAGCGAGGAGTTGACCTCGGAGATCGCGACGTTGGGCGAGCTCTGGCGGTCGACGAGTTCCATCTGGACAAATTCCTCGAGCGGGCGGGCGAGATCCGCGTTGCGCTGCGGGTCGTTGAGGTTCTGGCCGTCGTAGGTCAGGAGGACGTTCCTGTACTTCTCGGCCAGGCCGATGTCGCCGCGCCGGTAGAAGTAGCGGACGACGTCGCGAAGGAAGTTGTCGTAGCCGGCGGAGTAGAAGGACCAGCCGCGCTGGAAGAGGTCGTCGACCTTGCTGCGGGTGCGGATCTCGTCGAGGATCTGGCCGTAGACCTCGGCAAAGCTTGGGTCGACGTCGGCGACGTAGTACCCGTCGCCGGTGATGACGGTGGGGAGGTAGTCGAAGTAGATGGTGCCGGTGCGGTAGAGTTCCTGGACGCACTGGATGACGACGCGGTCGGTGTTGACAAAGTCGAAGTCGGTTGAGTTCTGCACGCTGACGCGCGGTGCGGCCTTCTCGACGCCGATGGCGGCCCAGTAGAGCCCGTGGGCGGCGGGGTTTCGCCAGTCGATGGGGCCGTATTTCTGGGTGAAGCGGACCATGACGGCCGGGTCCATGTTGTAGTGGTCGCGGAGGAGGTGGGCCCGGCACTGGGCGAGGAAGGGCGGCCACGCGGACACGAACTTCGGGTCCTCGACCAGAGCGCGGAAGGCCTTGTTGTTGGGGCCGAAGCTGGACTCGTAGGCCTGGCGGCGCGAGGACTGGGCGGCGGCGCGGTCCTTCTCGTACCTGGTGAGGAATTCGTAGCCGCCGATCTCCTCGGGGAGACCGATCTGCTTGAGGGCGGCGACAAGCTCGCGGATGATCTCGCCGTTCTCGGTTGAGTAGAGGGCCTCGAGGGTGGAGGGGGCGGTTGAGATGGGGCGGAGCCACGCGACGTACTTCTCGATGGCGGTCTTGCGATCGCGGACGCCCGGGTCGTACTGGGGCGGTGGTCCAAGGACGGTGTGCCACTCTTTGGCGAGCATTTTCTTGTAGTAGATGTTGGAGTCGTCGGTGACGCCCTGGACCTTGTGCTCGAAGATCCAGGCGAGCTCCTTGTGGATGTGGAGGTCGTTGGGGTTGGCGCGCAGGGCGTGGTCGCGGAGGAGCTCGATCCCGTCGTTGACCCAGCGCCAGCGTTCGCTGGCGGTCTGCGTGGAGACCGAGATGTTGTACGCGAGGTTCCAGGCGTGGAAGGTCCAGGCCTTGGGGAAGCGGGGCTGGAGGGTCGTGATCGCCTTGGCGAGCTCGACGGCCTCGTGGTAGCGGCCGGCCTCTTTCATCTCCTCGGCCCGCATGGAGAGGAGGTTGACGAAGATGCCGCGGAACGCGCCCATGGCGATGCCCAGGGCGACCTGCGGGGGCTGTCCCTCGGTGGCGGTGGTGGTGTAGACGAGCTTGTGGCGGGCGGCCAGGACCGAGAGGCGGACGGCGGTGACGCCCGACACGACCATGCCCACGGCCAGGACCGCGCCGGCAACGAGCTGATTGAGGGTGTCACGGTTCATGGCCTGGTGCTCCTGCGGTGGCGGGCGCTAGTTGCCCGAGTAGATGGCGAGCTCGCGGCGCCGGAAGATCGCGACGGCGAGGATGTAGATGAGGCCGGTTGCCCCGGCGAGAACGGTGGTGCCGACGGCGACCTGGCTCCAGGAGAGCAGGGCGCCGTCGACGATTCTGGCGGTGGGCTGGAGGTCGCCGTAGAGCTTGAAGATTCCCGAGATGGACTCGGCGATGCGGACGATGACCCATTTCCACATCACGACGTTGCCCTTGTTGTCCATGTCGTCGAACACGACCAGGGCTTTTTGGATGAAGTTGGTGCTCTCGGCGGCGATGAAGACGGTGAAAGCGACGAGCGAGGCGACGGGGAAGCTGAGGAAGGTGCCGGCGAAGACGCCGATCATGGCGAGGAAGGCGAGCTTGACCCAAAGGATGAAGACGACGCGGGCGAAGTTGAGGCGGTAGCTGCCGGCGGAGTAGGAGACGGCCAGGGCGGACTTTGGGAAGGAGAAGGGCTCGGCGTTGAGGCGCAGGTTGTTCCCGTAGAACGCGCCGTTGATCACGCCCACCGAGAGCGTGCCGTCCTCGCGGATCACGTTGGGCGGCAGGGTGATGGTCTGGTACTGGCCCAGTGGGCAGTCCCAGGTGATGAGCCCGATGCGGTCGAAGGCGAAGGTGATCTTCAGGGTGACGTCGGGGCGGTTGCTGCCCGCGTCGATCTTGAAGCGGAAGGTGAGGAGAATCGACTTGTCGCGGGCGTCGGCGAGGCCCTTGAACGTGTAGGTCTTCCAGCCGGGCGCGGGCTCCACGGCGCGATAGGACCTTTCGAGCTGATCGTTGAGGCTCTTGGCGACGTCGTTCTGGTTGGTCGGATCGGTCGGGTCGAACGCCGCGTTGGAGTCGTGGATTTCCTTCAGGTAGCCGGCGACGGCCTCTCTGAACTTGGCGGGGTCGTTGGTGGCGAGATCGACGGGCTCGTTCTCGACCACGACGCGGGAGGCGAGGATCTGGGTCTCCAGGAACCGGCGATCCTCCGAGAGGGTGTCGCCGTCGCGTGTCTTGAACGGGCCGATCTCGCCGTGGGCGGGCTGGGCCCGCAGGAACTCAACGAAGAAGAAGACGCCCACGCCGGTGACCGACAAGAGGACCGCGGCAAGGCCGGCGATTCCGAGCCACTTGCCCAGGATGTACTGCGCCGAGGAGACGGGCTTGGTCATGGTCTGCCAGATGACCTTGCCTCGCTGCTCGGTGGCGACGGTGGAGACGCTGAAGAGGACGATCAGCACCGCGATGAACCAGAACGATCCGCCGGTGGCGTACTGGAGGAACGACTGCACGCGGTAACGAAGCGGTGTCTGGGCGTTGAGCATGCCCGGCACAGAGGCGAGGGCGAAGAGCAGGATGACGATGAAGAGCAGAGAGAGCTTGAGGCGAACCGCCTCGGCGAGGGTGTTCCTGGCGATGGCAAGGACAGGGTGCGATCCCGAGAAGGTCATGCTCAAGAGACGCATGAGCACCGTGAACGACGCGCCCAGGAGGGCCACGCCGCCCAGGAGCCGGGACCAGTCGCGCGTCGAACCGAACGCCGCGAGGGGGGCGACCACGGCCGCGGCCGCGAGAACGAACAGAGCGAGTGTGAGCCCCAGGCCCAGCCAAATTGCGCCGACGACGACACCCGCGGCGGCGGCGAAGCCGACGGCGACACTGGTCTTGTCGGTCTGGCCGGCCATGAGCTGCGCGACGGCACGCTGGTAGCGCTCGACCTCGGACTTGTACTCGGCCTTTTCCTCGGGCGTGAGCCCGGGGGTCTCGGCCTCGACCTCCGCTGGCTGAACGATGGGCGCGGTGTCGACGGCGGGGGCGGGGTTGGCGAGCCAATAGGCGACGAAGCCGCCGATGGCGAGCAGCACGATGGCGATCGAGGCCGCGATCTTGAAGCCTCGAGCCTGCTGGACGCGGTCGAGTTTGCCGTAGAAGTCACGCCACATCAGTGGTTTGTCCCTTTGGGACCCTGCTGGTCGTTCTGGGTGTTGCCGCTCAGGAGCGAGTCGACGACCGAGCGGTCAAAGTCCTTGGGCGGGGCGGGCGGCGGGGCAACCTTGTCTTTCTCGGGCGCGGGCGCCGGCTTGGTGAGGGCTTCGAGGACGTTGACGTCGGGCCCCTTTGGCGCGGCAGGCGCCGGCGCGGGAGCGGGGGCCACGGCCTGGAGTGGCTCGTCGGCGGCGGCGACCAGGCGGCTGACGATCTCGGAAGACTGATCGCTCTTAAGGAAGGCGGCGGTCTCGCCGCCGTGGGTTGCGCCCGAGGTGCTGATCTGCTGGGCGCGGGCCTTCTCGACGATGCTGAGGAAGAGTTCCTCGAGCTTCTGGCGTGGGCGGGTGACGCTGAGGATCTGGCGGTCGCCGCCGGTGCGCCGGCGGATGACGGCGTCGATCTCGGCGATGGTGTCGTCGTCGAGGGGTTCGCTCTCGATGAGGAGACGTTCGCGGCGCTCCAGGAGCGATTCGCAGGTGCCTTCTTCGCGCTTCTGGCCGCCGTAGAGGACGATCATGCGTGAGACGCAGTCTTCGACGTCGGCGAGGAGGTGGCTGGAGAGGAGGATGGTTTTGCCGCGCCGGCCCAGCTCGATGATGAGGTCTTTGACCTGCCTGGTGCCGATGGGGTCCAGGCCGGTGGTGGGCTCGTCGAGGACGAGGAACTCGGGGTCGTTGATGAGGGCCTGGGCCAGGCCGATGCGGCGCTGCATGCCCTTGGAGTACTCGCGGACGGGGCGGAACTGGGCTCCCTGGAGCCCGACCATGTCGAGCAGTTCGTCGATGCGCCGTTCGCGTGTGCGGTAGTCCTGCTCGAAGAGCTTGGCGTAGTACTCCAGGGTTTCGCGAGCGTTGAGGAACTGATAGAGGTACGACTCTTCGGGCAGGTAGCCGATGCGCCGCTTGGTCGCGACGTCGGTGGGCGGCTTGCCGAAGATCGCGACTCGACCGGAGGTGGGGCGGAGCAGGCCCAGGATCATCTTGATCGCGGTCGACTTGCCCGAGCCGTTGGGGCCAAGTAGTCCAAAGACCTCGCCCTTGTCGATCTGGAAGGTCAGGGAATCGACGGCGCGGGCGCGCGGCCTCATCCAGAAGTCGCGGAAGATACGCGTGAGCTGCTGGCAGACCACGATGGGCGTGTTGCTGTCGGTCGCTGAGAGCATTCGGTCCTTTCGATCACGTCTCGGGCGTGGCACTGCCTTCCTTGGGCTTGTGCTTGTCTTCCTCGAGCTTCTTCATGCGTTCGAACATCGCCTTGTTGCCTTCCATCTCGCGCTGGCGAGCGAGGATCTCCTTCATGATCTCGGGATCGCGGTTGAGGGCGATGTTGATGTAGTTCGTGCCGCCGGGGAGGGCCATGAGCTGCACGTCCTGGCGTCCAAGGAACGCGTTGACGGCCGAGGAGATCTCGGTGGCGACCAGGAGCTCGGGGTTGGAGCGGAACTGGAGGAGCTTGGTGGCGAAGAGCTTGGCCTCGCCCTCTCGCTGGGTGACGATGTCGGTGCGGTAGCGTTTGGCCTCATCGATGATCTGTGCGACCTCGCCCGAGCGGATCCCCTCGACGGTGACGCCGTCGATCTCAACGAACTTCTCTTCGAGCAGGGCGTTGATGAGGGCCAGGGCCTGTTCCTTGGTGCGCGTTCCGGCGGGGGGCGTGACGCCGACAGGGGCCTCCACCGCACGCTCGTACTCGTCGAGCAGCGTGCGGATCTGGCGATCAGCGCCGCCCACCATGACGTTGAGGATCTTTCGGGCCTCGGTCTCGGCGTCTTCCTTGAGCTTGGCGCCCACGGCGACGGCGCTCTGCACGTTGTTGAACTGGAGGCGTACCGAGAGGGGCGGGATCGCGTTCTCCAGGAGCAGCTGCTGGATCACGATGCCGCTGTTGGCGCGGTCGAGCTGTGCCTGGGCGATGAGCTTGGCCCGAGTGGTGAGAGTGCCCGAGTCGCCCCCGGTCTGCTTGAGCATGTCCTCGATGTTGATCTTGGCCGACGCGTGGACCACGCCGCGCTGCACGGCCGACTTGACGAGGATGCGTTCGGCCTCTGGGAGCACGTTGGTGGCCCACTTGGCGGCGTCCTCGCGCTTGTAGATGACCTTCCACTGCGTGTGGGCGAGGTTGCCGTCGGCGGTGATGGTCGAGCCGCCTTGGCCGGGCGTGAGGCTCGTGGTCGCGTTGAGCTGGTCGAGGGGCTTGGCCAGGTCCGCCTTGTTGGCGGCGAAGACCCAGAACTCCTCGTGGAGCTTGAGCTCCGACTGGCCCGAGTCGACGCGGATGAGCTCGCCTACGGGGTAGGGCGGGTTGATCGAGAGTCCGGGCTGCACGCTGGGGTCGACGATCGCCCCGAACATGAGCTTGACCCCGCGCTCGTTCTCGCGGACGGACTGCGAGCCGCTGATGGCGAAGAGGGCCGCAAGCACGAGCATGCCGATCTGCACGATGCGGAGCGTGACGCGCAGGGCGTCGGCGAGCGACTGGTTCGCCGGGTCAAGGCCCTCGTTGGCCCCTGGCTCGCCATCGGGCCCGCCGCCGGTACGCAGGCTGAGCGAAGACGGGCGCTGGCGGGCGGGCGGCCCTCCGGCGGGCGGGTCGGGCGAAAAGAGTGGACGGCTGCTGTTCATCGCGGGGCCTCCGGGGAGGCCGGGGCCGCCTTGCCGAGCTGCGGCGCGACAATCTCACCGTCTTTGAGGACCCGCTTGGACGCGTCGGGCCTCAGGAGGCGGAAGCCGGGCAGGTCCCAGGGCAGGACAAGGGTGGTGCCCTTGCGGCCGTAGGCCTCGCGGAGCATCTGGGTCTCGGTGAGGAAGACGGCGAGGCGTGGGTTGCTCTTCATCATGTCGAAGAACTGCTTGGCCTCCTCGTCGCCCTTGCGGGTGATGTCGGCGGCACGCTGGAGGGCGAACGCCTTGATGCGATCGGAGTCGAGGGCGGCGCGGCTCTTGATGCCCACCGCCTCGGCCTCGGCCTGTGAAGTGATTTTCTTGGCGATGCGGTCGCGTGCGGCGGACATGCGGTCAAAGACCTTGGTGGTGGTTTCCTGGGGAAGCACGACCTGGCTGACGCCCACGTCGGTAACCTCGATGCCGACGGAGGCGAGCGAGGCGTTGCCGCGGGCCTCGGCGTTCTCGGTGCCGGCGGCGGAAGCGGAGTTTTTGGCGATGAGGGAGGCCAGCACGTCGTTCTCGAGGTCGGCGAGGCCGTCGAGCTTGGGATCGGGGTTGAAGAAGCTGGAGAACTCGTACTTGCTGATGGCACCCAGGGCGCTGCGCAGGTTGCTCTTGACGGTGTCGTCGGCGGCGCGGAAGTGGTCGGCGGCGCGTGGGCCGGCGTTGCTGAATCGCTCGAAGAACTTGAGGGGGTCGCTGACCTTCCAGATGCAGTAGGACTCGACGACGATCTGGCGGGAGTCCTTGGTCTGCACCGTTTCGAGCTTGACCTGGGTCACGCGCGTGCGGATGTCGTAGGTGGTGACCGACTGGATGGGGTAGGGCAGCTTGAATTTGAGGCCCGGGGAGAGCTCTGTCGAGCTGACCCGTCCGAACTGTGTTCGCACCCCCGCCTCGGTGAAGCGGACGGTGTACGTCATCGTGTACGCGAGAAGAAAGACCAGAACGGTCCCCGCGAGAAGATAAAGCCCTAGGCGTCGCACGGCAAAAGCTCCTGAGTGTGTCCCGTCGGGCGTGTGCCCCGGGGTGGTGTCGGGTCGGTGGTGGGTGTGGCCTTACTTGGGATCGGTGCTGAGTTCGGAGAAGTTGGCGACGCCGGTGTCCTTGTCCTTCACGTCCATGTCAAACCGGAGCGTCCCGACGCTGTCGTCGGTGATGATGAGCCTGGACTCCCGCATCGCCGAGAGGAGGGCGTCGTAGTAGGTGTGGGCGCGGAAGAGGTCCTCGTTGGCCTCGAAGCTGGCGATCTGCCCGAGGTATCGCACGGCGCGGGCACGCTCGCCCATGTGCTTGGTCCAGCGGGCGCCCTGGGCGCCGGCGAGGGTTTGGGCGACGGTGCCCCCGCACTGGGAGAGGAGATCGCTGATGCGGGCGTCCAGAGCGCGGGCCTGGTCGTTGGCCGCGTTGCCCTGGGCGATGGTTTCCTTCTCGACGATCGCCTGGGCGATCTTCTGGGCCAGCTCCTCCGAGCCTGTCATGCTGGTGAGGGTCTGGGTGGCGATGGCACGGGCGAGCTCGACAAGGCCCTCGGCACCCTGCTGGGCCTGAACGATCTTCTCGAACGAGGGCGCGACTTTCTGGCTGGGGTGGACGCCGCTCACGTTGACCGACAGCACCAGGACGCCCGCCTTGCGGGCCTCAAATGCCGCGGTGACCGCCCGCGAGAGCTGGCCGACGAGTTCGGGGCGCCGGGGCCCGAGCATGTCGTCGATGGTGTAGTCGCGCAGAGCCCGCATGACCGCGCGCTTGGCGACGGCCTTGAGGATCTCCTCGCGCTGCCCGGGCTCGCCGAGCATCTCGAACTGCTGGGTGTCTTTGACGGCGTACCGCAACGGCACTTCCATCGCGATCAGCGAAACGTCCTTGAGCCATTCGCTGTCCTGGGCACCGGGCTCGCCCGAGCTGCGGGCGACGACGTCGACCACGGGCGAGGGGCGGACGAGGAAGTAGACTTCGCCAACAGTGTGATCGTTGGTCCAAAGGATCGGGCCCGGCTTGTCGTTGGAGGGCGGGGGCGTGGCGATCTGGAGCGAGCGAACGCCCGTGGAGGTACGGGCCAGCTCGCGTACGAAACCCTTCTCGTCGCGTTCGACGTACGCGGGCACGTCGACCTGATCGATCGGCCAGGGGAGCTTCCACGTCCAGCCGGGTCCCACCTCGCCGGCGACGGAGCCGTTGCGGAGCAGGAGGCCGCGCTGGTCGGGCTGGAGCACCGCGACGCAGGTGAGGAGCCACATCGTGAGAACACCGACGCCGACGAGCCAGAGCACCGAGCGGCTGACGATCTGGTAGAGCCAGGTCGAGGAGACCTCGTATCCGAACTGATAGTTGATCGCCTCGTTGATCGACTGCGCGACGCGGTCGGGCGCGGCGAAGAAGCTCATGAGGCGCGAGTCGCTGGGGGGCGTGCGGACTTCGCCGGCCTTGCGCGGGCGGTAAAGGTCGAGCAGGAAGTTGAGATAGACCTCCGCGCCCAGCACCATCATCATGACCGGGAAGATCACCTGGGCGTAGCGGAGCACGCCGTCGGGGCCCCAGATGTCGAAGAAGTGCCCGGTGACCATGACCAGGCCCATCAGGGAGGCGGCGATCGCCTGTCCGGCGCCCGCCCTGAGCGAGGACCAAACCTGTTGCTTGGCCATCGCGGCGGTGTAACGGGCGAAGACGAAGCCGACGAGCGAGCAGAGGAAGGCGACTGAGAGCGCCCAGCCACGCTGGTGGACGGGCATGAAGTCGCCCGGATCGACCAGTTTGTACCCCGAGCTGAAACGCATCGCCCCCACGCCGATCATGGCGGTCCCGAAGACCAGGCTCAGGATCGGGAGGAAATACCGCTGCATCATCGCCAAGCGCCGGGCGGCGACCCGGAAGTCGCCCCCGCCTCCCTCAAAGACTGAGGAGCCCTGCTGGGCGGCGAGCGTGTCCTGTTCCAGGGCCTCGACGCGTTCGCGGCGTTGCTGGTCAAAGACGATCGCCAGTCCGATCCAGATGGAGACGCCCAGGCCGACCGAGCAGGCCGCGGTGATCGCGGCGTGGTCGCGCCCCTTGACGCCGTAGATCAGGAGGGCCAGGGCCATGGCACCCTGAAGAACCGCCCCGATGAGCGATCGCCCGGTGGCACGTTGAAAAGTCAGGTAATCCGCCTTCATTGCGGCTCCAAGGAAACAGGCCTCACCAACCTGGGCCATTCACACCGGGTTCTCGGAGAATTCCGCGAACCCCAAACACCGTCCTGCTCGTCCACACCCGGGACCGATCGCTCGCGGGCACGCTCGCGACAGTCGGTTGCGGCACGCGCCGAATCGATCCGCCGGCCGTTGACCGACCGAGGGGGCGTATTGTGCCTCCTCGAACGGAGTCTGTCCAGCGGCCCGGGTTCACGGATGAGCGATGGCGTCACCGCCAGCACCCTTCCAAAGTCCGTTTCTCCTCTCGCTGGGGACGCGGCCGCCGGCGAAGGTCGTCGCCGGGCACCGTGGACCGGCCAGAACGGCCGGTCGCACACTTTCGTACGCGAGGGCGCGAACCATAGTTCGTCCCGTTCGTAGAAACTTCTCGGGTTGCTCTATTCGACCCGCCGCCCGACACTCGTCGGCGTACCGTCCGCCCCGTCCTTCCAGCCGCACGCCTCGATGGATCCTTCCGGGAGCTTGGCCCGCCGGGTCCTGATCCAGTATCATAAAGCCATCGCATGATTGTTCAGACGCTCACCATTGCTCGAAACGCGTTTGTTGAAAGCCTTCGCCAGCCGATTATGCTGCTGCTCACGCTTGGGGCTGGGGTGCTCCAGGTCTTCAACACGTGGAACACGGGCTTTGCCATGGGACTCGAGGAGACTGGCGAGGTCCAGGGCGACAATAAGATGTTGCTGGACGTGGGTTTAGCAACGGTCTTCGTCATGGCGACCCTGCTCGCGGCGTTCATCGCAACCGCCACCCTTTCACGCGAGATCGAGAACAAGACGGCCCTCACGGTGGTCAGCAAGCCCGTCGGACGCCCCACGGTGATCTTGGGCAAGTATCTGGGCGTTTCGGGGGCGATCCTCCTCTCGGTGGGGGCGATGATCATCTTTCTGCTCATCGCGATCCGGCACGGGGTGCTCAGCAACGCGTCTGACACGGTCGACGGGCCCACCGTGCTCTTTGGACTGGGCGCCGTCGGCCTTTCCCTGGTCCTCGCGGGTTGGTGTAACTTCTTCTACGGCTGGAACTTCTCGCAGGTCGCGATGGTGCTGCTCACCCCGTCATTGGTGGTTGGGTACGTGCTGCTCTTGAATATCTCCCCAAAGTGGGCGTGGCAGGACATGAGCGTCGACTTCAAGCCCCAAATCACCATGGCCTGTTGTGCCTTGACGCTGGGCACTCTGGTGCTGACCAGTGTCGCCCTGGCGGCCTCGGCCAGACTCAATCAGGTGATGACGATCTTTGTCTGTCTTGGAGTGTTTCTGGCATCTTTGCTCACCAACTACTTTGTGGGGCGGTTCGCGTACTCCAACACCGACATCGGAATCGTCGTGGTCGCCGCACCGACGGACCCAACTCGAACGGCGTTCGATAGTCCCGGGGATTCATACATTTTGGAGCTGCGCAAGCCGCCCGACATGCCGGTCAAACCCGGAGAGTCCATTTATTATGGATCGAACGGGTCGGGATTCGACCTTGCGGTCCCCGCGTTCAGGGGATTCGAAGGAGACGTGAACGAGCCCGACCAGTTATTTGCGGCGTCGGTGCCGGCGGCCTTGGTTGTGACCAAATCGGACGGCAAGAGCCTCACGGTTCGGCATATTGGCGGGCGGGCGCTTTCGATCCGGCGTCCGCCGGCGGTTGACGACTTTGTGTTCACCAAACCCACGCGGGTCAACTTCCTTGCGATGCCGCTGTGGGCGGTGCTGCCCAACATGCACTACTTCTGGCTTCTGGACGCTGTGAGCCAGAACGAGCCGGTGCCGCTCGAGTATGTTCTGGAGGCGATGGTGCACGCGGGTGCGATGATCACTGTGTTCTTGTCGCTTGCGGTCATACTTTTCCAGAAGCGGGACGTGGGGTAGGAATCCTTCGAACGGAATCGACGGGATCGAAAGTCCGGGCGCAATGCCCGGACACAACGCCCAGAATCGAGCAGGAGCACTCTTATGGCAAGACAATCACTCGACAGTTCGTCCGAACGTCCGGCAGCCAAGGGTAAGGAGGCTCCCGCGAGCGACCCGGCCGCGGCAAAGAAGGCCGCACTGGCGATCGGAGCGATCCTCGTCGCAATCCTGTTGATCGCGTGGAGCATGGGGTACTGGCCTTTCGACGGCCCGCCAATGCGCAACGGCAAGCCGATCCCGGCGACGGGCGACGTGCTGACGCCCGAAGCGCAGAAGCAAATCGAGGAGCGCAAGCGGCTGGAGGCTCTGCCCGAGGGCAATCCTCAGAAGCCCACGACCGTCGGCGGCTGAATCGGCAAGCGTCAAGAGGCGAGGCGTTCAGGCCTTGGCCAGGATACCCGCGGGCGTGATTGCGCGCTGGTAGGACGCCACGCATCGCTCGGCGGCGCCGCTCCATGTGAGGCGGTGGAGCTCGAACTTGCCGTGCTGGCGGAGCGTGCTTGAGAGCGGGGGATGGCGCAGGACGGCGAGGATCTTGTTGGCCATCTCGTCGGTGTCCCAGAAGTCGACCTTGAGCACGTGGGTCAGGACCTCTGCCGCGCCGCTGGTTTTGCTGAGAATCACCGGCACGTCGTGGTGGATCGCCTCCAGAGCGGCGATTCCGAAGGGTTCGCTGACCGAGGGCATGACGTAGCAGTCGGCCATCTTGAACGCGCGGTCGACGTCCCGCCCGCGCAGGAAGCCGGTGAAGAGCACCTTGTGTCCGATGCCCATGCCCGCCGCGAGCTCGACCATGCGAAGGGCCATGTCGCCCGAGCCGGCGACGATGAACTTGACCTTGTCGTACTTCTCCAGGACTCGCTTGGCGGCGGCGATGAAGTACTCGGGTCCCTTTTGCATCGTGATCCGACCCAGAAAGAGCACGATCTTGTCGTCGGACTCGACCTCGGCCCCGGGCGCGGGCTGCCTGGAGTCGCTCTCGATGCCGTTGTATACCACGTCGACCTTGCCGGCGGCGATCCCGTACCTGCGGACGCAGATGGACTTGGTCAGCTCACTGACGGCGATCACGCGATCGGCCGCGAGCATGCCGGCACGCTCGACGTCGAAGCACTGGCGGTTGATGCTGTCGCCCGAACGGTCAAACTCGGTGGAGTGCACGTGCACGATCAGGGGCTTGCCACAGACGCGGGCGACGGCCGCCCCGGCGGGGTAGGTGAGCCAGTCGTGGGCGTGAACGACGTCGAAATCTTCGTGGGCCGCCAGGGCAACGGCGAGTCTGGCATATCGCTCGGCGTCGCCGAAGAGGTCGCCGCCGTAGCCGGCGCCAGCGCCCCCGCCCTGCCCCAGGTGCATGCCGTTGGACGCGGCTGGGGGGGAGGGCATCGGGTGGGCGGTCGCTGCGCTCGCCTGGGGCGAGGCGGTGACGGGCGTTCCGTCGGGATTCTTCAAGGAGCTCTCGTGCTCGGTGCCCAGTTGGCCTGGATCCCAGGGGGGCGGGGAGAACGACGCGTAGGAGTGCGCGAAAGTGGCCGGCAGGTCGTGGAACGTCGCGTGCTCAAAGCCGGGAAGGGCGTAGCCGGACGTGCCCGATATTCCCGGCCGCGCACCGAAGGCGGCCCGGCCACCGCCGCGCGGGCCCGCCACGGGGATGGGCATATCGGGCGAGAGCAGGCGGACGTGTGAGGCGTGCGAGCGTGAGACGGGTCTTGGGAGCACGAAGATGACCTGATGCCCGAGCTGGTCGAGCGCGCGGGTGAGCCCGTAGCACGCCACGCCGAGTCCGCCGGCGATGAAAGGCGGGAACTCCCATCCGAGCATGAGGATCCGCAAGGGCTTGCTCGTTGATTCACTTGCGACTGGCGTCACTGGTCGTCCCCTTCCATATCGCCCAGCACACGGAAGCAGGCCTCGTACGCCAGGAGGTAGCGGCGCACGATCGCGAGGGCGCCCGGGTCGCCCAGGCTCTGGGGACTCAGCGTCAGGGGTGAGCGGAACGTGTAGAGCTTGTCGTCGCTGCGAAAGTGCTCGACGACGGGTGGCTGGCCGACGTGGTCGAGCTCGGCGAGTTCCTCGTCGAGGAGTTCCTCGATCCGGTCGCCCGTGTTCATCAGGTCCTGCTCGATCGACTGGCTGAGCCATCGATCGGGTGTGACCAGCGAGACAAAGACCCTGCCCTGGTCGAGCTCGACGCGATAGCTGGCGGGTGAGGACGCGCCGAGCGCGGCGCACTCGAGGCGCGAGTCGCCGAGAGTGACGGGGCCGAATCGTCCGGCGGCACCCAAGTCGGCCGCGAGCGTGGCGAGGGCCTTGCTGAGCTGTGAGTCGGTCTGATTCATGGATTGGGGACGAAACGGCGGCCCAAACAGGCGACGTACCCGCAAGGTCCGATCAAGCGTAGGCGACGGGAGGTGCGTGTCGGCGGGTCTGGTGGGTCGACCTTGGCCGCGATGGGTGTATCATGGAGGCCCCACGCAAAGGGGACCACCGCCCAGGTGGCGAAATTGGCAGACGCACTACCTTGAGGTGGTAGCGCCCGCAAGGGCATGGAGGTTCAAGTCCTCTCCTGGGCACTTTCGGCGGATGGACTGGCGATCGCTCGAGTGGGACTTGGGGTTTGATCGGCCGGGCGTGTGGCAGTTCTGTGGATGCCCGGTTTGCCGGACGAGCCCCTCGCCCGGGTCCTGGGACGCCCGCAGCGGCGAAAGTGGGGTTGTTTTTGGACTCGGGGCGCGCCTGGGCTTCCTTCCCGGTTAGACTGGCGAAAATCCGATACTCTGCTCGGACGTGCGGCACGGGTCGCGCTTCGAAGCAACGGGCGAGAGCGACGGGAACAGAAAGGTCGAAGATGCGCGAGAACTGCCGGAGACCTCGGGGCTTCACGCTGATCGAACTGCTGGTGGTGATCGCGATCATCTCGATCCTGATCAGCATGACGCTTCCGGCGCTGGGCAAAGCGCGCAATCTGGCGCGGGCTCTCAAGTGCGCGTCCAACGTGCGTTCGGGCATCCAGGGGCTCGCGTTCTTCGCGCAGAGCAACAAGGACGACTACCCCAGGCCCAGCCTGCTCGACAGCAACGACGCGACGATGGTTGCGAACTGCTCGGCCGAGAAGGACAACTCGGGCAACATCATGTCGATTCTGTTGTACCAGGAGTTTCTGGTGCCGTCGCTGTTGATCTCGCCCGCGGAGGCGAATCCCAATATCGTGCCCGACACCGATTACGAGAAGTCGATGCCGTCGCGTGCGCGAGTTCCCGCGGGGGCGATCTGGGACCCGGGATTCGCGGGCGTCCCCAACGAGTCGGGCACGGGGCTTGGCGGCGGACGCAGGCGCCCCGAGTACGGCAATCTGTCGTACGCGCACAACGCACCCTTTGGGTCGCGTGGCCGGTATTGGAAGATGACGCTCGGGTCGTCCGAGGCGGTTTATGGCAATCGCGGGCCCGAGTACGAGGGTTCGGCCTCGCAGTGGATCCCCGTCCCGGGCAACACGGGGCAGTCGAGCAACACGCTGCTCATCCACGGCTCGCCGAAGTTCTGGGAGGGAAACGTCGGGTACAACGACACGCACGTCGTGTTTGAGAACTCGCCCGATCCCAAGACGTCGACCATCGGGTACTCGCTGGATGTCAACGGCACCAGGCAGCACGGGGACAATCTGTTTGTGAACGAGAACGATTCCACTTCCACGCCACTGACTCCGCTCCAGCGCCCCGACGTGGGCGCGAACATGCTGCTGCGGAGCTACTCGAACGTGACGTGCACGCCCATCGGAATCGTGGTCAATCCGTTCCTGGATTGATCGGCGATGAGAGAGGACGCACAGGCCGATGGCTGACGCGGGAGAGCAGGGACCTCAGGGAACGAGCGGCGCTGCGGCGGCCCCACGTCCTCGGGCGCGCCGGCGGGGACGACGCCTCCTGGTGTGGCTGGGGTGCGTCTCGCTCACGGTGGTCGGCGGCTGGTGGATCACCACGCGCAGTTTCGTGACGCGGTGGGTCCTGACATCGCAGATCTCGTCGCGGCTGGGCGTGCCGGTGGAGGCCTCGTCGGTCACTCTGGGCATGGACGGCACCGTCGCGATCCGCGGCGCCAGGGTGCTCAGCGCCGACACGACGGGCGAGGCCCGCACGTTTGCCCGGGCCGATCTCATCACGTGCCAGGCGAGATGGTGGGAGCTTTGGAAGAGCGGCGGGCCCCAGGTGCGGGAGATCGACGTCGAGGGACTCCTGCTGAGGGTCAGCCAGTCGGTCAAGGACAACTCGGTCAACATCCCAACGTTTGTCTCGACGGGCGGCGGAGAGATCGTGCTGCCGCTCATTCACGTGCGGGACGGCGTGATCGAGGTAGGAGAGCACGACCTTCCCGGCGGGTATCGCGTCCTGAGAAGTCTTCCGATCGCCGGAGATCTCCAGCCCGATCCGGCGACACGCTCGTACTCCTTTGCCCTGGGGCAGATCGGCGGCGTCAAGTCGGGCGCGCCCCTGCTCCTGACAGGCCGGTGGGACTCTGCTCGCCTTGACGCCAGGCTGACGGGGCTCACGCTCGGCGAGATCGACTCGAGCAGCGTGCCCGAGTCGAGCCGGGGCCTGGTCGGGGCGCTGGCCCTCAAGGGCGAGATGCCCACGGCGACGTTTGCGTACACATTCCCAGTGCCCGGGGCCTCGACTGAGGATCGGCTCAGGGGAATCGAGGCGACGATCGAGCTTGTGGATGTCGGCGTCACGCTGCCGTTTGAAGGCAAGTCGGCCGAGCCCGGCGCGTCCAGGCGTCCGCGCATGCATCATGTGGGCGGACGGATCACGGTGCAGGGTGGGCGGGCGCTGGCGACGCTCAAGGGGCGCATCGAGGATCTGTCCTACGCCGTCGAGTTGAACTGGAACGGCGTGTCGGTCGACTCGCCCTTTGAGTGCGTGCTGGTCTCCAAGGGGTTCAAGCTCAAGGAAAAACCAAGGCTCTCGCCCTTCCTGCCCGATCGCGTGCACGAGAAGCTGGCGATGTTCTCGAGCCCCACGGGAACGCTCGACTCTCGCGTGGTCGTGACGCGGACCAAGGCGGGCGAGGATCCGGCGGTGAACGGCACGCTGGAGTTCAAGGACGGCTCGGCGTCGTTCGTGCGGTTTCCGTACCGGTTTGAGGCGATGTCGGGGCTCTTTGAGTTCGACGACACATCGCTGCAGATCAAGCGTGTCGACGGGACCGCCCCCAACGGCGCGACGATCCATGTGACGGGCGTGATCAGCCCGCTCGACGAGTACGCGAAGGTCTCGCTGGATTTCGACATGCGCAACGTCCCGGTCGACTCGACCCTTGAGGAGGGCCTTGGACCCCGTCGCCGCAAGATCATCGACACGCTTTTCTGCGGCGAGAAGTACGACGAGCTCTTTGCCCGAGGGCTGATCGCCTCGCCCGAGGCCCACGAGAGGCTCAAGAGCGAGGCGGCACTGGCCGCCAGCGTGCTCACGGGGCTCCAGGGCGACGGCGCCCGTGCGCCGGCGGACCTGCTCGTGCAAAGCAGGCTCGACGCCCAGCGCGCGGCCAAGCGGGCCGCGGCCCCGGTGTTCGAGCTTGGCGGAAGGGGCAACGTGAAGATGAGGCTCGAGTCGGCCTACGGCAAGGACATGCCGTGGGTGCAGCTCATCGACATCGAGATTCCCAAGGCGGGAATGGTGCCGCGAAAGTTTCCGGTGGCGGTCGTGGCCAGGGACGTGAAATTGCGCATCGACGACACGGTTTTGTCGGTGGTGGGTGGGCACTTTGCCACGATTCGAGGCGGTGACGCGACGGTGACGGCCAAGGCGGATTTCAGCTCGGGGGGCGACGGCGGCGACACAGAGATCGGCATCAGCGCCAAGGGGATCCCGTTCGACGACATCCTGCTCAACGCCATTCCCGCCAGAGACCGACCTCTCGATTCCCAGGAAGGCCCGGTGAACGACGGCGCCCAGGATGGGACTGCAAAGCCCCGAACGCTCGGCGAGGCTCTGGCCGCGATGAGACTCAAAGCGCTGGGCGATGCCGAGGTGAAGATCTACGACAAGAACGAGGGCGAAACGACCTTCACCGCCGACGTGAAATGGAGCGGCGGATCCGCTCAACCGGGCGCCCTGGCTCCCGGGCGCGTGGTGCTGGACGCGATGGTCGGCGATCTCCTGGTTGACGACGCGGGGCTGCGGCTTGCGCTCTCGGGCAACACGCTCCTGGCCGGGTCCGATCGGACCGGCGCGACGGACAGCGGACGATTCAAGCTCGGCCTGACCGCCGCCTTCGCGGCCGACGCGGCGGAGACTTTCGCCACCAACATCAAGCTTGAACAATTCGACTCGAGTCTGGCGATCGAGGACACGGTCTCGATCTTCTCCTTCGAAGCAGGACGGAAGCTCGGTGAACTGCGGACCGAGTACTCACCTTCGGGGCGTGTGGATGTTGAGACCCTGGTACGAAGCCGTGCCGGCTCGGCGCTCGATCTGACGGTGGGCGCGAGGCTGCCGGAGGGGTTTGGGCTGTCGTACGCGCCCGAGCACGGGGCGGACTCGCCTGTGGGCGTGAGGATCGGACCGGCGGCCGGGGCGATCGTGGTTCGGGGCACGGACGATCTGCGAGTCTCGTTCGACGCCCTCCGCGGGCCGCTCACTGTCGAGGGCGCGGACGCAGGCGTTCTCGCGCTCGACGGCACGCTTCGCATTGGAGAGGGGTCGACCAGAGGTCAAGCGTCACTTGTTGAGAGCCTCCACATCGGCTTCGAGAGGGCGCGGTTTGAGTCGGCGCTCACGCGATTGATCGTGCACGAACGCCTGGGGAAGCAGTTCGCCGGGTTCTATGAGGAGCGAAAGCCGCGGGGCGAGTTCTCGCTGGACATGACACTCCGACGTCCACAAGGCGAGTGGGGCGTTGAGGGAGTCCTCTCGCCCACGAGCCTGTCGACCAACGCAGAGGGAACCGACGTCGTCTGTCCGGCCGCCTCTGGCCTGGTGCGATTCAAGAACAGCGACGGCTGGTTTGAGAAGGTGACACTCACCAACCCCGAATGGTCCTGCACGCTCGACGGAGGATGGAGCCTCCTGGCCGACGGGTCGACGGGGGTCAATCTGCTGATCGACGCGAGGAGCCAGGGCCTGCCGGGCTCCCTGCGGGCCCTCCTGCCGGGCACGATTCGGACGTACGCGACGGACCTGATGCTCGAGGCGAGCGGAGAGGTGACGTTCCACGGGATCGCGATCGGCCTGGTCTATCCGCCGGGCGAGACGACGGGCGGACCGGCGGTGACGGCGGCGGGGCTGATCGATTTCGCCGGGGTGTCCGCCGATCTGGGCGTCACTGTCACCAAGGCCACAGGGGCGGTGGAGTTCACCTCGGCGGTGCTGTCTTCGGGCAAGTCGATCTTTCAGTTGTCGGCGACGCTCGACCACGGCACGGTCGCGGGCGTGCGGATGCGCGACGTGAAGGCGCTGGTGCTCAGCGGCGAGAGCCCGGGCCAGGTGCTCGTCCCGATCCTGACTGCCGATTGTCACGGGGGGCGCATCACTGGCGAGGCGGATCTCAGGCCCGAGGTGGCCGGGAATGCCGACGGCAGGAAGAAATTCGACACTCGGATCGACCTCTCGGGCGTTGAACTCGATGGTGTGCTCGCAGACCTCCAAGAGGAGGAGCCTCCCAAGGGTCGCAAGGTTGTCCAGTCGGCGCTCATCGAGGGGAATGTGACGCTGGGGGGCCTGGTGGGCGATCCCGCGAGCAGGCGGGGGCGTGGGCAGCTTATCGTGGGCGGGGGCGAGGTCCTGAGCCTGCCCCTTCTTCTGCCGATGATCCAGGTCAGCAACTTCCAGATTCCCACGGGCGAACGACTCGACACCGCGAAGGCGGGCTTCCTGATCTCGGGGCAGACGATCGCCATCGACCGCGTGAGCGTCTTCTCGCCCGAGATCGAGCTGCGGGGCTTTGGCACGGTGATGTGGCCCGACATGGCGCTCGACCTGGTGTTCAACTCGCGGGCGGCCCGTCGCGTGCCGGTGCTGACGTCGGTGATCGAGAGCATCCGCAACGAGTTTGTGACGACGCGCGTGCGTGGCACCGCCAAGGCTCCCCAGGTGACCCTCGCTCCGTTCCGCAGCGCGACATCTGCGGTGGGAAGCCTCTTTGGCTCCGAACACGAGCGCGACAAATGGATGAACGAGATGGAGCGCCAGAGCGTTCGAAACACCGATCGGCTTCGGGTGGTAAGCCCGGTGGAGGCGTCGGAGCCCGTGCGATAATCGCGGGCGACGTTGCCCTCCAAGAATCAGGCCAAGAACCACGCCAAGAATCAGGGCCCCGGGGACCCCTCACTCCATGAAAGATCCCTGGCCGGCGGAGACACGACCCCTTGCCCAACGACACCAACAATCTGAACCTCGAACTGACCGGTCTGGTTGAGACCGGGACACCCAAAGCGCCCGACCGCCGCGGCGAGGACCCGCGCGTCGCCGAGCTTCTCGACCGGCTCCTGGAAACGGTGAAGGCCAACCCGGCCGCCACCGAGACGCGGCTGGTGCGCGACCTGCTCTCGACGAGCCTGAAGCTGATCTCGGACGGCCGCAACACCGGGGAGCTCAAGCTCATCACGACCGCGGTGAAGGAGATGCGCTACGCGTACCGCATCTTCGCCAAGTATCCAGACCCGCACAAGGTCACCATCTTCGGATCGGCCAGGACGCCCGAGGACCACCCCGACTTCGCGGCGTGCGTCGAGTTCTCCAAGCTCATGGCCGAGCGTCAGTGGATGAGCATCACGGGCGCCGGCAACGGCATCATGAAGGCCGGGCACGTCGGACCGGGGCGAGCGGGGTCGTTCGGGGTCGCGATCCGCCTGCCGTTTGAGACCACATCCAACGACGTGATCGCCGGCGACGAGAAGCTGATCCACTTCCGCTACTTCTTCACGCGCAAGCTGATGTTCCTCTCGCAGGCCGAGGCGGTGGCCCTTTTCCCGGGCGGCTTCGGCACGTTCGACGAGGTCTTCGAGACGCTCACGCTGGTGCAGACGGGCAAGAGCCAGATGATCCCGATCGTCTGTGTCGAGGGCGCCGGGGGCACGTACTGGCAGGGTTTCGACAAGTTCGTCAAGGACGAGCTGGGCTCTCGCGGGTTCATCAACTCCGAGGACCGCGGGATCTACAAAATCTGCGCGACGCCGCTGGAGGCGTGCGAGCACATCGTCCGGTTCTACCGTCTCTACCACTCCTCGCGTTACGTGAGGGACGATCTGGTGATCCGACTCAAGCGTGCGATCACGCCCGAGCAGGTCGAGCTGCTCAACGAGGAATTCCGCGTCATCGTCAAGTCGGGGAAAATCGTGCAGCGGGGCCCGTACGAGGTCGAGGACGAGCACCCCGAGCTTCCCAGGCTCGCTTTCACGCACACCAAGTCGAAGTTCGGCCTGATCCGTCGGCTGATCGACCGCCTCAATGACTTTGACGATCAGCCCGCCGGGCCTGGCGCGGGACCTGGAACCGCGGGACCCGGTTGAACGAATCGGACGTCTGCCCGGGAGTCCTCCATGTCGCGCCGACACCCCGCACACATCCTCACCGTCGCCTGCGCCCTGATGGCCGCGGGGACGACCGGCGTTTCGATCATCGCCGGGTGCGCGGGCACGCAGGCTCCCGCCGGGCATGACGAGAGCGGCAACGTCGGCGTGCTCATGTCGACTTGGATCGTTCCGGAGCCTTCGGGAGAACGCGTGGGGCGTGCGCTGCGGGAGTTTGACGATCGGCCGATCGGGAGCGGCCCGGGCTTTGAGGCGGGCGTCGCGAAGCTGAGGGCGGCGGGCCTGAGACCACTGCTGGTCCCCGTGGCCGAGCTGCCGCGGGTGCTGAGCTCGCTCGACGCCGAGTCGGATCGGCACGGATCGCTGCTCGAGCAATCGCCGCGCTGGAGCGTGGCGCTCTCGGGGGCGCACTGGTCGGGCGAACGGGCGGTGCGATTCAACGACGGTGCGGTGAATCTGGGGCCCGGACGCTTCAGGCTGCTCATGCGCTCGTGGATCGCTCCGGGGGAGCTCCTGGGCGATTCGCCGGATCCGGCGTTTGCCGCGGTGGTACGCGTGGCGATGGTCCTGCAGCATGAGGAGCCGCCCCGGCGGCCCGACTCGCCCTTTGCGCTTCGCCCGGCACAGCTCCGGCGGATCGAGGACGACGGGCAGATCTTCGCGTCTCTCTCGCTTGAGTTCACCATCGCACGGGGACAGGCACTGGTGCTTGTGCCCGAGCTTCCAGACGTCGACTGGAGCGCGATCGCCGACGGCGACCCTGGCCCCACCAGCGACCCCGAGAGCGAGGGCGCACAGGCACTCGCCGGCCCGCCCAAGGCCCAGATTCGCAGCGTGGGCGAGTACCTGCTCAGCGACGCCACGGACCTTCGACGCTGGACGCGGCGCACGATCCTGGTCTTCACGGGCCAGGCTCCCGAACGCTACGAACTGCTTCCAAGGTACTAAAGGGTAAGGGTCCGGGATGCTTTAGCTCGCACGCGAGCGACTTGCCGCCTACAAGAGACCATGAGCTTTGTCACGCAACCGGCCCGCTTTGCGGGCATCGACCCGGCGACTGGAACCCCTGGACGGTCATTCGTCGCCGCCACTGCTGCGGAGGTGGATCGGGCCGCTTCGAGTGCCTGGGAAGCGTTCATGGCCATTTCGGGGCGACCGAGCACTGATCGTGCGGACCTGCTGGACGCGGCGGCGGCGGCGATCGGGGGCCTTGGCGACGAGCTGATCGCGACCGCGAGCCGGGAGACGGGGCTTCCCGCACCGCGCATCGCCGGCGAGCGTGACCGCACGATCCACCAGCTGCGGATGTTCGCGGAGCTTGTTCGCGCGGGCTCGTGGGTCGAGGCGATCATCGACCACGCCAATGCGTCCCGCACCCCACTTCCAAAGCCCGATCTTCGGCGCATGCTCATTCCCATCGGACCTGTCGCGGTCTTTGGCGCGAGCAACTTCCCGCTGGCGTACAGCACCGCCGGGGGCGACACCGCGTCGGCGCTGGCCGCGGGGTGTCCGGTGGTCGTCAAGGGACATCCCTCGCACCCCGCCACCGGCGAGCTCGTGGCCAGAGCGGTCTCGAAGGCGGTCGCCAAGACGGGATTTCCGCCCGCGATGTTCACCAGTCTTGCGGCGGGCGGAGACCGCGATCTGGCCGTCGGGCAGGAGCTTGTGCGTCATCCCTCGATCCGCGGCGTCGGGTTCACGGGCTCGACCACCGGCGGCATGGCGCTTGTCGCCCTGGCAAGCGCCCGCCCCGATCCCATCCCCGTGTTCGCGGAGATGGGAAGCACGAATCCCGTCTTTGTCACGCCCGGCGCGATCGCCGCCGATGGCGCGGGCATCGGCCAGAAGCTTGCCGCGAGTGCGACGGCCTCGGCGGGGCAGATGTGCACCTGCCCGGGCCTGATCTTTGTCGTCAAGAGCGAGGCGACCGAACGGTTCATTGAGACCCTTGTCGCCGCGATCGGCAAACTCCAGCCGATGGTGATGCTCTCGCCGAAGGTTCGCGGCGGGTACGAGCGGCGCCTCAGGGAGATCGCCGGCACCAACGATGTCGCACTGCTCGCCGGCAGCACCTCCACACTGGTGAGCGAAGGACAGCCCGTTGCGGGCACGCCCGCGCTGCTGCGAACGACTCTGGACGCGTTCCGCCACCACCCGAACCTGGGCGAAGAGTGCTTCGGACCCGCGGCGCTCGTGGTCGAGTGCCAGAGCGAGCAAGAGCTCGTGGAGGCGACCTCGCTCGTGCGTGGCAGCCTCACCGGATCCATCTGGTTTGCCCCCGCCGAATCGGCCTCCGGGCTTGCCAAGGACCTGCGGGCCCATCTTGCCCGCGGGGTCGGACGTCTCATCTGCAACGGCGTGCCCACGGGCGTGGAGGTCACCGGCGCGATGGTGCACTCGGGGCCCTACCCGTCGTGCAACCGTCCGGATTCCTCGGCGGTCGGGCACACGTCGATCCGCAGATGGTGTCGCCCGGTGTGCTTTCAGAACACGCCCGAGGAGCTGCTCCCGCTTGAGCTGCGCGAATCGAACCCGCTGCGGATCTTCCGGGTCGTCGATGGCGTGCGGGTTGAGCCGATCAGCTCTTGACGAGGCGCCTGGACTTGGTGAGCGGCACGCGCCGGACCAGTTCCTTCTGATACGCGGCAAAGGTGCGCGAACGCAGTTTGAAATGGCAGCACTTGCCGGCGCGACGGCACTCGATCAGCCCCGCGGCTCCCAACTCCTTGAGGTGGTGCGAGATCGTGGCCTGCGTGATGTCGAACTCTTCCACGAGCGCCATGCACGCGACCTCCGGCTCCCTGGCGATCCGCTCGAGGAGAGCGAACCGCTGTGGATCGGCCAGGGCCTTGGCGACGCGTTGGAACGATTCGACATCCATCGACGAATTAGAGGGCGCCGATCGTGCTTTGTCCACGCGCGGGGCACCTCCGCCCCTCAAGTCACGGCGTCAATCGCCCGGCGAAGTCCCACGATCGGGTCGTGGTCGGTCCTCCACGCGCGGGCCACCTCGCGCGACGCGCTCCGGGCCGACTCGAACCGATCCGGGGTGGTGAGCTCGAGCATTGCGCGGGCGATCGCCGCCACGTCGCCGGGGGGGACGATCCGCCCGCTCTGCCCGTCGCGAATCAGGTCCGGGGCCGCCCCGACGACGTCGCTGGCGATGATGGACATTCCCGCGGCGGCGGCCTCGACGATCACCATGCCCCAGGCCTCGTAGTCGCCGGGGTGGACGAGCACGTGGCACCAGCGGTAGAGTGCGGCGATCTCGGCGGCGTCTTTCACGAAGCCGGTCCAGATCACCCGCGAGGCGAGATGGGACGGCACGCGAGCCTGCCAAGCCTCCCGCATCTCTCCGTCGCCGACGATGAGCAGATCGAAGTCGGGGCGCTCGCCGGCGATCCGTGCGAAGGCGTCGATCGCCGCGTCGTAGCGCTTGAGCCCCACGAGGCGTGCGCAGCACATGAACCGCTTGCGGGCCGGATCGAGGCGGTACTTCTCGCCCACGCCCCGCAGGACCGACTGGGCGGGGTGGTCGATGAGGTCGTAGTCGGGTTCGGCGGGGCAGAGAAACGTTCGATCCGGGCGAGAGCCGTAGCGGCGGAAAAACGCGTCGCCGTTGGTGCCGCAGGGGAGAATCGCGGCGCACCTGCGAATCAACTTGGGGAGCAGGGCGTTCTTGACGATGCGTTTGAGACCCGTCGAGCGATCGCCCAGCACGTTGCTGTCGCCCCAGAGCATGAGCGGCAGGCGTCGGCGATGGCACGAGAGAATGAGCCTTGTGTGCGACGGATACGCGTACCCCGCGAGAAACACCGCCCGCACGGGGCGAGCGGCGATCCAGTCGATGATCCGGCCGCCAGCGCGCCAGTCGGCCGGCACGCTCTTCCAGACCGGAGCCGAGTGCTGCCAGGGCGTGTCCTGCCCGAAGTTCTCGAGGCCGATCTCGGGATGCTCGCCGTAGTCCCACACGTTCTCCCTGGGATTCTGGGTCACCAGGGTCGCGACGCCAAACTCGGGCATCTCGCGCGCGATGCGACGGAAAAAATGCAGGCGAAATGGCGACATGAACGGGACAACGCACGCGAGGATGGGCCTTGATTCGGTGGGCACGCCCTGGTTCACTCCGCCGCCGCCAGAACGCCGCCGGGCTCGACGCCCGCGGGAAGTGGCGGGAGCCTGGGCCGGTCCTTGAGCCGACGGATCGGATCGCCGCCGTAGATGGTCCACTCGTCCAGATCGTCGAACGCGCTGGAGTTGGCGCCCAGGATCGCTCCGGGCCCGACGCGCACGCCCGGCCCGACAAACGCCTCGGCCCCGATCCATCCGTCGTGTCCGATGGAGATCGGGGCGGGTCCGGGGCCGCCGGGCCAGAGCCGCTGCGTGCAGAGATGCGTGAACTGGCTCACGGTGACGAACGCGCCGATCGACACCGGCTCCTCGCTCTCGATCACCGCCAGGTCGCCGATGGTCGCCTCGTGCCCGAGCGTGAGGTTCCATGGGCAGGAGATCCTGGCCGACGGCCTCACCCGAGCAGTCGGGTTCACGCTGGCGCCAAACGCCCTGAGAATCTTCACGCGCAGCCCGTACCAGTTGTGGAACGTGAGCGCGAACGCTTTGGCTCCAAGGGGTCTCCAGAGCGAGTTGGGGAGTCGAGGTGCCATCGGGCTCATTGTTGGCCGCCTCAGGCGGCCTTGGACTTGGAGCTTGCGAGTTCCATCGCCGCGCGACAGGCCGCGAGTTCGAGCGAGACCACGCGTGCGAGCCCCAGCTCGGTGCGAGCCTGGCGTGCGGCGGTCGACCCGAGCATCTCCCGCCAGTCTTCGTCGCCCAGGAGGCCCATGAACGCGTTGGCGAATCCGTCCGCGTCGCCGCCGGGCACCCGGATTCCAGTCACGCCATTCTTGACGATGGTCCCCAGCCCGGGCGAATCGGCCACGACCACGACCGCGCCCGCGGCCATGGCGTCGATAACGCCCTTTGGATGCCCCTCGAGCTCCGAAGCCTGGGCATAGATCGCGCACTTTGAAAGCCTGGAGAGCACCTGTTCGTGCGGCAAGACGCCGACGCACTCGACGCTCACGCCGTGCCTGGAGGCTGCGTGCGCGATCGACGACAGCTCGGGCCCGTCGCCGATGACCTCGAGCTTTGCGTGGGACCGGTGTTCCATGGGCAGCCTGGCGAGAGCGTCGACGAGGGTGAGCACGCGTTTGCGCGCGCTCACGTGTCCGGAGCAGACGATGAGGCCGCGATCGCGTGCCAGCGCCGGTGCCGGCTCTCCCTCGCCAAAGAAGGCGAAGTTCGGCACGACGAACGATCGTTGGGGCTCGAGCATGTACCGCCAGCACAGGTCCGAGATCATCTCGTCGGTGGTGCCCACGACCACCTGGGCCGCGCGGCAAAGGGCTCTCTCCGCCAATGAGGCGGTGCGCGCCGAGGCCGAGCCGGGGCCTCTGGCGTGGGCCGCAAACCTCGACCACAGGTAGCCGCCTCGCGAGAGCAGGGCCGCGGAGTGGCCCGCCATGCGCAGCGCATCGCGGATCTCGACAGCGACGGGTCCGCTGGAGAACTGGTGTGTTCTGATGAGGCTTGATTCGGGCGAGGGCAGTGCGCCGGCCACCTTGGCGGGCAAGGCGCGCCAGTACTCGGCCTCGTCGAGTTTCTGATCGTTCCAGATGTACTGGACCCGGGTCCCCGGCGGATGTTCAACGTCGATTCGTTGCGCCAGATCGAGATCCGATCGGTCTCCGTACGTCACAACAACGAGGCGTCCAAAGGACGGCGCGAGAGATCGATAAAGAGCCCACTCTCGCTCCAGGAGCCCGACGCGATTCCAATGGCCCAGGGTCATACCCCGGGGCAGCACAATCACAAGATTCTGGGCGATGATCGGTGGCATTCTCTGGAATCTTTCCAGTCGTCCTTATCGTCCGGGCAGGCCGGCAGATTCGGCCGGGCCGCACAACTTGGCCTGGATCACGGTGTGTGCAGCCTTTCAGGAACCAAACGCCCGGTCCCGCGTATGTTCTCGGGTCCGCCGACGGGCCTTGTTCGATCGGATCCTCTAGGATGGTCATTATGAAGCACAGTCATTTCCGGTCTCGCTCCCCGTTCGTCCTGGCGCTGCTGGCCGCCTCGGTCCTGGCCTCGGCCGCCTTTGCCCAGCCGAGCAAGAAGAAAGAGGAGGAGCAGCCCCTCCCGCCGACGATCAACAAGGACCGCGAGAGTTCGAGTCCGATCATCCCCTACCTGTTCGCGTTCCTCACGATCGGGATCGTTGTGGGCATCACGACGATCCCAAGCCGCCGCGGCCACCAGGACTGAGGCGGCGCGTTGGCCGACCCGGCGCCCGATCACCCGGCAGGAGTCCCCATGTACAGCAGATCAACAAGGCGATTGTTCGCGCTCAATGTCGCGCTCCTTGCGGTGCTCTCGACAGTGTGCCTCTGGCCCTCGTCGCGGGCGGACGCCCAGCCCAACGCGCAGCCTCGCCCGCGGGGCGAGTACGCGATGGTCGCCGGGCGCACCGTCATGGGTGGGGCCGAGGTGGTGTACCTGATCGACACGGTGAATCGTGAGCTGATCTCCGTGCGCTGGGACCAGGGGCGCAAGTCGCTCACCGGCATCGGCTACCGCAACCTCGACGCGGACACCGCCGTCATGCCGGCTCGCTGAACATGCTCCCAGGCTCAACCACATCCCACCCCAGGGAGTCCCAGATGGAATCCACCACGACCAGCCGTCCGCGTCTGAATCTCATGCTCTGCCTGACGGCCGCTCTTTTGGGCGCGCTCGCGGCGACGCAGGTTGGAAAGCGCCTGTCGGCGAACGGCTCGCTGGGGCTGTTCGAGTCGACGGCCCAGGCGGTGATGGTGGCACGCCAGGGCAACATCACGCTCATGACGCACGACGTGAGCCTGGAGGATGTGCTCCTGGTGCTCGACGAGCGTCGCGAGGTTCTGCTGGCGTACCGCGTGGAGAGCATGAACTCGTTCCAGCTCGCGCAGAAGATCGCGGTGCCACAGATGTTCGCCGAGGCCCGCGCCAAGGCTCTTGGGCGTAACTGAACAAACCTCCACCAGGCGAATAGACACACGATGCCCATCTTCCCGCTCCCACAATTCGAGGCGGACCTCAAGATCCCGAACGAGGAAGAGGACCGAAAGGCGTACGAGGCTCTCAAGGCTCCAAAGACACTGGTGGTCCGGTTCGGGTCGATGGGACTCATCGGCGAGTTCCCAAACGACAGCGCCGCCAAGCCCGGGTGCGGCAGCAAGCTTGTGGTGCGCACGTTTCGCGGGACAGAGCTGGGCGAGATGCTCACGAGCACCTGCCCCAACAGCGGGTGCTCCAAGAGCGTGTCCCGCAAGGACATGCTCCAGTACATCGAGAACTCGGGCGGGCGCGACTACCCCTTCTTCACCGACGGGCGAGTGGTTCGGCTGGCCGAGAAAGAAGACGTCGACCGCCAGGCCGGGATCGAGCAGAGCAAGCACGAGCTCAAAACCAAGGCCCGCGCGGTCGTCGCTCGCCTGGGACTTGAGGTCAAGCTCGTGGAGATCGAGCCGATCCTGGGCGGCGAGCGCATGACGGCGTATTACCTCAGCGAGCACCGTCTCGAGCTCCACCAGCTCGCCCGGGAGCTCTCGCAGGCCTTTGGAGAGCGCGTCGAGATGCGGCAGGTGGGCGCGCGCGACGAGGCCCGCCTCACCGCCGACTACGAGAAGTGCGGGCAGTACTGCTGTTGCAAAAGCTTCCTCAAGGTGCTCAAGCCCGTCTCGATGCGATCGGCCAAGACCCAGAAGGCAACGCTCGAACCCCTCAAGATCAGCGGGCGATGCGGACGCCTCATGTGCTGCCTGCGATACGAGGATCAGACGTACGAGGACCTCAAGAGCAAGCTCCCCAGGCGCAAGAGCCGTGTCGGCACGCCCGAGGGCGACGGCATGGTGCTCGACAGCCAGATCCTGACCCAGCTTGTCCTCATCGAGCTCGACGCGCCCGACGCGACGGGCCAGCTGCGACGAGTGGCGGTGCCCGTGGAGGAGCTCTCAGAGCCTCAGAACAGAACCATGCCGCCCAGGCCCGAGCCCGGCTAGATGCCCCCGCGCCGCGGGTCTCGAGACCGCGGCCGGCCCCAACGGGCCGGCGGTCCGCCTCGCGGCGGACCGGGCTCTGGCGGCCGACCCCCCGGACCGTCGTCGCAGCAAGGAGCATCCTCGGCTCCGCAGCAGGCCGCGCCCGCGACGGGCCAGCCTGATACTCCCGCGAACCGCCCGCCCGCAGGACCCGGACGCGGCAACACGCAGGGCAATCGTCCCCCCGGTGCCCAGCGCCCCGGTCCATCCGATCGCGATCGAGGTCGCCCGCCTCAGGGCTCACCGCAGGGTCCCACGCAAGGCCCCGGTCCCTCGCAGAGTGTTCCGCCCCAGGGAGCCGGCCCCGACGACGACGGCCCCGCGGATGGCCCTGACGAGATCGTCTTTGACGCCGAAGGAAACGAGATTCTTCCCGGAGCGGGTGGTCCCTCGGGCACATCCGATGACGGGCGCAAGCGTCGCCGCCGAAGGCGCCGCCGTCGCGGGGGCCCAGGGGGTCCGGGCGGTTCGGGCGCAGGTCCGTCGGGTCCACCGCCGGGCGGCCCGGCAGCTTAGAGAACCCGGAAAGTTGCGATCGACAATTAGACCGTGCCGTACATTCGATCGCCCGCGTCGCCAAGACCCGGGCAGATGTACCCGTGCTCGTTGAGCTCGCGGTCGAGGGCGGCGGCGTAGATCGTGACTTCGGGATGCTCACGGAGCATCCGCTTGACGCCCTCGGGGGCGACAACCAGGGCGATCATGCGGATGTCGGTCGCGCCGGCATCTTTGAGAAAGGTGATGGCCGCACGGGCCGAGCCGCCGGTGGCGAGCATTGGATCGACGAGCACCACGGGGCCATCGGAAAGACCCTTGGGCAGTTTGCGCAGGTAGGTGATGGGCTCGAGCGACTTCTCGTCCCGGGCCAGGCCCAGGTGCCCCACCCTTGCCTCGGGCATCATTTCCAGAATGCCCTCGGCCATCGCCAGGCCCGACCTCAGGATCGGCACCACGGTGATCGTCCCGGCCAGGCGCCGGCACATCGTGCGCTCGATGGGCGTCCGTACCTCGACGGGCGAGGTTGGAAAGGAGCGCGAGGCTTCGAAGACCATCAGCCCGGCGATCTGGTACAGCAACGCACGGAAGGGGCGGTAGCTGGTCGATTGATCGCGGATCCAGCTCAGCTTGTGCTGGATGAGGGGGTGGTCGAAGACGACGAGGTTTGGAAACTCGGTTGATCGCATGGAAGCTCGTCCGTTGTGTCGTCGGGGCGCCCGTCAGGGCTTCTGGCTCAGGGCCTCTCGCCCGCGGGCTTGAGCTCGCGAGTCAGCTGGGACACCTTCTCCGCCAGCGCGTTGGGCACCGGCATGGTGAGGTTGTACTGCACGATCTGCCACCCGTCGAGCGTCTTGCGCATCACGCCCGTCCCCCTGCACTCTCCGTACTTTTCATTCCACAGCGCCTCGTCGAACCACGCGGACTTCCCCTCCTGCGCAACGTGCACGAACCTTCGCCCGCCGATCGCCGTGTACTTCCACCCGACGCCCCGCTCGACGAAATGGTGCTTGCAGAACAGAGAGAATTCGGTCATGTTCCATCGCTCCGTCGCGTCGGTCCCAAGAAAGATCGCGTCGGGGGCGTAGCAGCGCATGTAGTCGGTCAGAGCGGCCTTTGCCGCCGAATCGTGCAGCTTGTCGAGCACCGCGATCACCCTCGACCGCTCGATGCTGATGTCTTCGGCCAGAACCACGTCGGGCTTGGACCCGTTCGACGAGCACCCGGCGAGCAAAGCCCCCATCCCGATGGCGAGTGTGGAGAGAAACCTGTTCCTTGTTCGTGCTTTCATCCCGACAGCATATCGAGGCCAACGCCCGTGAGATTCGGTGTCGCCTCCCCCGCGGACCCTACCCTCGGGCCTTGTGCGAATCGCCGTGCACTTCAATCCGCTCTCAGGCAAGGGCCGGGCCGCCGCCCTGGCCCGGGACGTTGCGGGCGCCGCCTCGGCGGCCGGACACACTGTCGTCCTCCTCCCCACCCGGTCGGGCCATCCCCTGACCAAGGCGGAGATCGAGGGGATCGACGTGCTCGCGGTTGCCGGCGGCGACGGCACCATCCACTGGACTCTCGACGCACTGTGTGACGCCCCAACCGCGGTCTATCACGTCCCCAGCGGCACCGAGAACCTGTTCGCGCGCGAGTTTGGCACCACAGCCCGGCCGGGACAATTCGTTGAGTGGGTGGACGCCAACCGCGTTGTCCGGGTCGACCTTGGCTCGTGCAACGCCGTGCTGTTCAGCCTGATGTGCAGCTTCGGGCCCGATGCGGGGATCATCCATCGCCTGGGAAACGCGCGCAAGGGGCCGATCACCACGGCGAGTTATCTCAAGCCCGTGCTGTCGGAGCTCATCGACCCCAGGATTCCAAGGCTCTCGATCTGGTCGCAAGGGAGGCCGGTGGTTATCCGCGAGCGCGGCATGCTGATCGTTGGAAACAGCCGGCACTACGCCTGGGGCCTCAACCCGGCACGAACGGCGGAGATCGACGACGGACTGCTCGATTTCGCGTTTTTCCCGGCCGACACCGTGGCGGACGTGCTGGTGTGGGCCGTCAGGCTCGGCGCGACGTGGGACCGGTGCCAGACCAGACACCGGGCGCTGCCGACGGGTGTGATCCACTTTCAGTCCAGCGCCGCGCGAATTCAGAGCCATCAGGCCGACTGCCTGTGCCAGATGGACGGCGAGCAGAAGGTAATCCCCTCTAGTGGGGATCTGTTTGATTTTCGCGTTCTGGAAGGATCGCTCCGGGTTCTCGGCCCGTCGAACCGATGATGTTTTGCCGATCAGTTTGCGTACTAATAACGAACATATTACGACAATCACTCCTCGGGCACCCACCCTGTGGGTTCGTGGACGATACCATTGCATCAGGCCGAATCGCGAAGGCGGGGCCGCAAATGCAAACCATGGACGCTCAATCGTGCAATCTTGATGGTCGTTGCCCGGGAGCGGCCGGTGCCCGTGGTCAGCGCGAGGTCCATGTCGTTGACGATTCGGTTCCGCCGGATCCCGCCCGCCAAGGACGGCTTCTGGCCCTGACCGAGGCGGCGTTGGACGAGCTTGGGATGACCGGAGAGGTGCGGGTCCGCCTCGTGAACGACGCGGAGATGGCACGTCTCCATGAGCGTCACACGGGGGTCGGCGGCACCACCGACGTGCTGACGTTCGACCTCCGCAACCGGGCCGGCGACCCCTTGGACACTGATCTGGTTGTCTGCGTCGACGAGGCCAGGCGTCAGGCCGACGCTCGCGGCCTCACGGTCGAGCATGAGCTTCTGTTGTACATCGTGCACGGCATCCTGCACTGCGGAGAGCACGACGACCACGATCCGGCCGCCGCAGCGTTGATGCACCAGACCGAGGACCGCGTTCTGGCGGCGCTTGGCCTGGGCGCGGCCTACGACCGCCCGGTGCGGACGGAGGTTGGACCTTGACCGCCACCGCATGGGTCTGGATCGCCGTGGCCGCCGTCTCGGTGGGCGGCTTTTTGTCCGCGCTGTTCTATGCGCTGTCCGACCTGTCGCGTCCGGCGCTCGAGGAGATCGCGGCGCGGATGAACCGGCCTTCTTCTGATCGGTATCTCCGTCGGATTCTGGAGGATCTGACCGGGCACGCCCACGCGATCGCCCTGCTGCGCATTTCCTGCAACGCGATGGCGGCGGTCTCGACCACGCTGGCGGTCGCCGGTTTCCGCAAGGAGATTCCTGGCGGCATCGATGTGCTCATCGGCGTTCCCACGATCGGGATCATCGTCTGGGTCTTCGGGCTGGTGATCCCCGCGAGCGTCGCCCGCCACGCGGGCGAGCAGGCGGTCTACAGCTGGGCGCTGGTCATCCGCGTGGTGTACTGGATCACCAAACCGCTGCAGGCGGTTGTTCGCTTCTTCGATGAGGTGGTCCGGCGGCTCGCCGGGCACACCGCGCAGGACCAGGCCGACGAGATGAAGGCCGAGGTGCTCTCGGTGGTCGAGGACGGCCTGCACGAGGGGCAGTTCGACGACAGCGAGAAGCAGATGATCGAGGCGGTGGTGAGCTTCCGCGACACGACGGTGGCCCAAATCATGACGCCGCGCACTGAGATGGAGGCGATGGACGTCTCGGTCGATCTGGGCCGGGTGACGGCGAGCATTCGCAAGGGCGGGCACAGCCGCGTTCCGGTGTACGACGGCGCGATCGACCGCGTGGTGGGCATTTTCTACGTGAAGGACCTGATGCGCTGGCTCGCGGGCGAGAGCAGCCGCGGCGGGCGGACCTTCAGCTTGCGGCAGATCATCCGACCGGCCGTCTTTGTTCCCGAGACCAAAACTGTCCGCGAGCTCCTGGGCGAGCTTCTGGCCAAGCGGGTGCACATCGCGATCGTCGCCGACGAGTTCGGAGGAACGGCGGGCCTGGTGACGATCGAGGACATCGTGGAAGAGGTCTTCGGCGACATCCAGGACGAGTACGAACGCCCGGTCGACGCCGAGGACGAGATCAAGATCGACGCGGCGACCGGCTCGGCAGAGATCGACGCACGCACCTACATCGCCGACGCGAACGAGGAACTTCGTTCCCTGTCGATCGAGCTTCCCGAGGGGGAGGACTACGACACGGTGGGCGGCTTTATCACCGTGACGCTTGGACGGATCCCAGCGCGGGGAGAGATCATGACGCACGCGGGGGTCTCGATCACGATCGTCGATGCCGAGGCGACACGTGTCACACGCGTACGGCTCGCGCGGGCGGCGCCGCCGCCGCTCACGCTTCCAGCACCCGGCGACGTCAAGCTCGAGGTCTGACTGGTTGCTCAATCCCGAGAGAACGAGATATCGGCGGGGTAGTCGTCGCCAAGCGGCACAAGCCGGGTCGAGGCGTCGTGAAAGACCAGCGTCGCCGCGTCCTTGCCATGCCACCAGCCCGTGATGATGTCGGAGACCGCGCGGCTCTGGCGATTCCACGAGGCCGCGGCCAGGCCGCCGATGTCCCCCAGCAGCACGACCCTCGAGGGCGGCAGATGAACATCCTTGGGTCCCATCGTTCTGCGGAACCAATTGGTGCCCATGGGGTCTGGTCCTGGTCCGTCGGCCTGCACGTACAGGCGCGTGTTGGCCTCATAGCTCGTGCCCAGCTGCCCGAAGACCGTCGTTTCCTTCTCGTCCGAGCTGCTGAACTGCGAGAAGGCGGACCAGTCGACGGCGCGGCCGCTGCGTGACATCCTCAGCGGTGTGTCGCCCGGACACCGGTACACCCCCACCGCCGTCTCGACGATCGGCGGGGTGCCGACGTAGGGATTGATCGGCCTCGCCGCCACGAGCGCGGGAAGCCCGGGCCAGGGCGGCATATCGATGGGCGTGCCGTCGGCCTCTCGCCCGTACCAGTGCACGCCGCCCCATCCCCAGCGGAGCTTCATGTGCCAGTCGGGCTTGTCGACGGTTGGAAAGGACCGCTGTTCGTCGGCGTACATCGCCCAGGCGATCGCGAGCTGGTGCTGGTTCGCGAGGCACCGAGCGAGCCTTCCCGACGCCCTCGCCTTGGCCAGCGCCGGCAGGAGCAGCCCGATGAGCAGCGCGATGATCGAGATCACCACGAGAAGTTCGACGAGCGTGAAGGCCCGCCGGTCTGCAGAGTCGTCCTGGGTCGCGCGTGGGTCGATCGCCGTGCCTCCCGTCCTTGAATTTACGTCTCCGGGCGGGCCACGGTTCCCGCGAGCGGGATTGGCTTCACTTGGGAACATCCGCGACCGCCGAAATCCGGATCACGGGGAAGTCCGAATCCACCTTCGCCGCCTCGTCGAAGAAATTCCAGGTCGCCAGGCCGTCCTCGCTCGCGGGCTCGAGCAGATAGACCACGAGGCGCGAGAGGCGCTGGCTCGTGCGAACAACGATCGAGCCCGCGGGAACGGTCGCCTTTGCGGGTCTGGGTGTCGCGGACAGCTCGACCAAGGCGTGCCCCTGGAAGAGGCGCGACGCGCTCTTCGCCGAATCGACGCGGTAGATTTCCGCGGGCACTCTCGACTCGGCGGTTGTTCTCGCGAAGTCGATCCCGTGCGCGAGCAGTGTCTGTTCGACCTTGGCCGAGGGCTTGAGGATGACGTAGGCCGCGGGCGCTTTCACCGTGAGTGTGGGCTCGAAGCGGTCCCAGAACTCGCACTGGTAGTCCTTGGGTCGATCGGTGGAACGCGTGCGAGCGTCCTTCTCCTCTTCCTCGAATCCCTGGACGGTCACCTTGCCGGGCCAGGCGGCGACCTTGGATCTAATCGCCACTTCCTTGGCTCCAAGGCGAGCGTCCTTGTCCATCTCATCAATGAGTCGCCGAATCTCGACGCGCTGCGCGTCGGCCGCCCGCAGGACGGTCTGGCAGAAGAGATTCGTCCCCAGCACGCGATCTTTGTACGTCGCGTAGGAGTAACTCTCCGACAAGACGGACATGCGCCCGCGCAGGCCGATGTACGTCGTGCCAAAGCGTGCCTCGGCCGGGAAGCTCTCCCACCTCGCGTGCCCGGGTTTGGCGTCGCCGAACGCTCCCTCGAAGTTGCCGTACCAGAAGACGGGGCGTCTGGTCAGTCTTTCGAACTCGGTCGCGACGCTCGGGAAGAACTGCTCGCGCGCGAAGGATGGGAGCCTGGGGTCGCCCGCGGGAGCCTTGGGCCCCGCGTAGGTGATGAGGTAACGGTGGTTGCTCCCGTTGGTCGTGTGGCAATCGACGACGAGCGCCGGGTCCCACTCGTTCATGAAGGCGAGCAGCGCCCGGGTTTCGGGCGCCTCCACCTTGATGAAGTCGCGGTTGAGGTCCAGGTCCATCGCGTTGTGACGCTGGCCGCACCCGTCCTCGGGGCCGACCTGGCCCGGACGGTTGCGACTGGTGGGACCGAAGCGTTCGTTGCCGTCGGCGTTGTAGATCGGGGCGATCGCGATCACGAGATTCCGCAGGAGCGGGTGGCCCGGGGAACTTGCCAGCTCCCGCGCCAGAGCTCCCAGCGCTTCCTTTCCGTCGACCTCGCCCGCGTGGATGTTCCCAAAGAGCAGCACGACGAGCTTTCCGTTCCTGGCCGCTTCCCGCGCTTCGGCCGCGTTGCGCACGGGCGGGTCGGCGAGCACGATCACGGGAATCGAACGGCCCTCGACCGTCTTGCCCATCTCAAAGCGGGTGGCGACCTTGGACACCTGCTCGATGGCATCGAGCTGGGCCACGCACTCGACGTAGGTCGAGGTCTTGCGATACTCCGATCGCTCGGCGATCGTCTGGAGCGCGGGGAACTCGGCCGGCTGCGCGCCGCCGCGCCCCGCGAGTGCAAGGACCACCGCCGCACACACCGCCTGTTTCACGCTCATGACTCGCCCTCCGCCCTGGACATCGGAACCAGGAATCCGGCACGGAGCAGCTCTGCGGCCGCCCCCGCTCCCTCACGGAGCACAGTATCCACCGGCACGCCCGACTCGCCCGCCAGACGTCCGAGCGCGGAGCCCAGGTCCATCTCCTGTCCGCACAACTCCAGCAATCGCTCGGTCGCGGCGTCGCTTGGGCGATCCATCGGCAGTCCCTCGGCGCGTCCGATCAGGGCCGACGTGCGTCGCCATCCTGCCTTGTCCAGACCACGGTTCTCTCGGAGCACGAGCCCGGTGGCGGGCCTCACCTTGGCCGCCAGAAGATCATCGCCCGATCTGACGCTCGACAGCAGGGTGGTCCCGGCGAACACGTCCTGGATCTGTCGGCCGGCGTACCCGTGCCTGACATCCAGCTCGATCTCGTCGCCCCGGAACCAGTTCGCCTGATCCCCACCGCCGCCTCCCGACCGCTTGCGGATGATGATCGCCCCAAAGCTGATGGCGGCGATCCCAAGGCGCTCGTAGTGCCGGGTCCATCGATCGACCTCCGCAGGATCGACCCGCTCGGGCGAGCCGGCGAATCGTTCGACCCATTGGAGCGCGTAGTCGCGGGCGGTTCTCGTGCTCGAGCGCAGGAGCCACGCGTCGGCGCGGCTCCCCGAGAGCCACGACTCGGGGCGCTGCGACCAGTCGTCGCGACCCTGGTGGCGCCAGTTCATGACGATCGTGGCGAAGCCTCCTTCGGCCAGGAAGGCCGGCGCTTCACGCACGATGCGCGCGACGATGCCGTCCCCTTCCGCGCCGCCGCCGTCGCCGCCGGAGAAGGCCACGACGTCCTGGGGCGGGGTGATCACAAAGGGCGGATTGCAGACGATGGTGTCGAACGTGCCGCGGAGATCCTCCACGGGCTCAAAGAATCCACCCAGCCGCACCTCAACCCCTCGACCCGGCTCGGCGACGGGAAGGCCGTTGAGCCTGGCGTTCATCGCGGCGAAGCTCAAGCTCCGCTCGGTGATGTCCGTCGCGATCACGCGATCGCAGTGCGAGGCGCACGCGACGGCCTGAAAGCCCTGCCCTGTGCCCAGGTCGAGCCCGAGTTTGCCTGGCCGGCGCACCGTCAACTGGGCCGCAAGCACGCTGGCCTTGCCCACCGGGAGCACGTGATCGACGCGGAGTTTGTCGCCCGTAACGCCGAGGGTCTCAGCGCCAAAGTCGCGGAGAAAGAAGAGCTCGCCCGTGGGCACCAGGGCGGCCTCGGCCCGCCAGCCGCCGGAGTGGGACACGACGAGTCCCGCCGCCGCCAGCGATCGCGTGAGGCTCGCGCCAAGGGCTTTCTCGACGGCCGGCGCGTCCTCGGTCTGGGCAAGCATGAAGAGCCGCACGAGCGTTTCGAGCTTGCCTTCACCGGCGGCTCGCCGGCGAAGTTCCCAGACGGGAACCGACTCGGTCCCCCGGGGCAAAGCGCCGATCCGTGCCAGATTGTCGGCGGTGTATCCGGCCTCGCCAAGTGCGTCGACGAGGGCTCGGGGCTCTTCGAGCAGCGAAGGACGAAAGGGCCCGGGCACGCCGTTCATGGGTCAAGTCTACACGCCCTGCGGATGATCGCTCCCACGTCCGCCGGGTGCGTCATGCTCGGCACATGGCCGGCACCGTCGATCCACACGTCGGGCACAACCCGCGACGAGAGGATCATCCCATCAAGTCGCCCGTGGACATGCAGCACCGAAACGCCTGGATCTGGACAACCGGGCCATTCAAAGATCGCCCGGGACGACCAGGCGACGAATCGCATCGGCACATCCCGCATCATCTCAGCGAGCAGCCGGCGGTGCGAGTCATCCATGGGTCCAAGGCCGTGGTCTCCGGCACGTCCCAGAAACTTGAGATGGTCCAGCAGCGAGGTCGGGATGGGACGGCAGAGCCACTCGAGCCACGCGAGCCTGCGGGGGATGGCCGAGGGATGGCGGCAACTGCCGATGAGCACCACCGCTCTGGGTTTCACGATCTTGGCGACCTCCAGGGCGACCATCCCCCCAAAGGACGCGCCGCCCAGCACCATCTCGGGAGATGCCAGCCCCGCGGCGCTCAGCCGTTCGGCCACCCGGCCGGCAAACGCCCGAAGCGACGGGCGGTCATCGACGTCGGGCCAGTCGGGCACAACGAGTCGCGGAAACTCCTCGCGTAGCCCGTCGAACATGCGGGCGTCGGCTCCCATGCCCGGAAAGAGCACGACCGTCGATTGATCGGGCGACTTCACGGCGATTCCTCGTCGACGGGGCGATCGAGACCGGCCAGGAAATCACGCAGGATTGCGGCGGCCGCCAGCGCGTCGCGCCGCTCTTTCTTCTGCTTGTGGGTCATGCCGCTCTTGGCCATCGACCAGTCGGCGGCGGTGCTGGTGAGCCGTTCGTCCTGCAGGTGCACGATGCGACCTGTCCGCTCTGCGATCCGCCGAGCCCAGTCTCGCACGATCCTGGCCCGCTGGCCCTCCGAGCCGTCCATGTTGATGGGCAGGCCCACGACGAGCTCGCACTTGGCGTGCGGGCCCACCGTCTGGGAGATCGCCTTGACGAGCAGGTCGAGCAGGGCCTCGCCCGCGCAGAGCCCCGTCGGGCATTCCACCACGCTCAAGGGCGAAACGATGCGCGTGACGGCATCGCCGACCGCCAGGCCCGTCCTCGCGTCCCCGAGATCAATCGCAATGTACCGCATCGGGTGATTCCATTGGATGAGCGGGGGACGCCGCGAGGCTCTTCGGAGCCTCGCTCTCGGGTTCGGCAGCCCGCGACTCACCGGCGATCCGCCAGGGCTTGAGCCACCACAGGCTCAGGGCGGTCGCGACGCTGTACACCACCATCTCGGTGACGAGCATGAAGACCAGGACGACCTCGAACTGCTCGGAGGCGGCGGTCTGCCGGAGCCGGGCGATCCATGTGGTTCCTGCTTCTTGCGAGCCCATCGCGCCCGAGGGTAACAGCGTCGCGATCGCGAAGCGGATGGCCCCGTACACCAGCGCGTCGTTGAACGAGACGTGCGTGCCGGCGATCTTGGCGCACAGATAGAGCCTTCCGCCCAGCAGGAACAGGTCGGCCGAGCGCAGCGCCATCTGCACGAAGAGCCAGCCGGGATGCGACAGCATGTCGAATCCCGCGTGCACTTTCTCGAGCGCCGGACCGGCGACAAAGCCGCTCAATCTCCCCAGGAGCAGGATGCTCACGGTGCGCCGGAATCGGGCCAGGCCGGCCTCGCCGGCGAAGGTCTTGGCGATCCCCAGCACCGCCAGGTAGGACGCGCCCAACCCCGCAACGACAACCGCGGCCCAGGTCGCGTCGAGTTCTTTGAGATACCAGGAAGCAAAGAAGATCGGGTTGGTCGCGGCCGAGATCCCGATGGCCACCGCGACAAACCACGCCGCGATCGTGAGCAGTGGGATGTGGTCGCGCCGGTGGTGCATGAACACGCGAAAGACGATGCTGAGCTTGCCGGGCGGGTTGGCGAGCAGCGTGCCGACGGCGTTGACCGCCTGCACGTCGATCATCCGCAGGTTGCGCACCGGTCGGATGCACGCCCAGAAGATCCCGCCATTGATCAGAAGCGAGCCGAGCGTCATGGCGAGCAGCAGGGCGATGTCGGCGGACGACGCGGACCGGATGCTCCGGATCGCGCCCTGGTTTCGCTCGTCGAGGGCCTGACGCACGACCCAGTAGAGCAGCACCAGGCCCACGCCGAACATGCCGAGCTGGATGGTCAACCGGACCCATCGACGCCCCGGCGTGGATTCCTGAGTCCGGGTCATGGCGTGCTCCCCTCGCCCAGCGCCAGGCCCGACTTCGCCGGTGCGATGCTGAACAGCACCTGCATGGGCGACCGCTCGGGGCCCCACGCTCGCACGACGCTGGACCGGCCAAGGAACAGGTCGGCCACGCTCTGCGGCGTGACGCTTGGGTCGTAGTAGCGACTCCGCTGCAAGCGATCGAGCTCGGCGAAGTCCACCAGCACGTGCGTGATGCCCCTGGCGCGAAGGGCGGCGAGGTGCTGATCGGGCGTTGCGGCCTGAGAGCTCTGCCCCAGCACCTCGCTCAATGGCGAGCGGTCCCACGTGGTGTGATAGACAACTCGGCACTGGTAGTACAACGGGGTCGACACGCCCAGAAGATACACGACCGACTCGCGCGGGAGCGCGAGGTTGCAGAAGCCCTCGGGCGAGATGTTCGGACCCATCAGGTACTCGATGCGCTGGGCAGGAAACCTGGCGTCGAGCACGCTTCTCCCGCGAAGCCCGGTGAGATCGCCCGGCCAGATCGAAAGGTCCTGGGCGGGAGCGCCACCCGATTCCCTGGAATACACGCCCACGGTGTAGGCCGTGCCGATCGCCAGTGTCAGGATCGTTGCCAGGATCGACAGCATTCCGCCCGCCCGACCGTTCCAGCGTCCAAGAGCGGCGAGGGGCGAGGCGACGAGAACCGCGGCGGGAAGCACGAGAGGAAGGAGGAATCGCGACTGGATGTGGGTCAGAAAGAGCCAGGCCACAATCGCGAGCGCGGAGCCGGCCACGAGTCTCCACCCCCACCGCCGCGTGCGGGAGTCGAGAACGCACTGCGACGCCGCGACCAAGGCAAACGGAAGGACCAGCCCCCACTGCGGGTGCATGAAGCCCCGGTGCTGCTCGGGCTTGCCGCCGGGCGTCGGGATCGGGGCGCTCACGAGCAGCTCAAGCTTGTGCCACAGTGACGATGCTTCGTGGTGTGCCGCGGAGTATCGCGAGAGTTGTTCCGACGACCAGTGGGCAAGACCAAACACGGTGCTGGCGTAGGGGAAGATGGGGTTGCCGCAGGCTTGCCAGTTGCGCACAAGCCAGGGCGAGCATGCGGCCAGACCGGCGATCACTCCCGAGCTGAGCATCGCGGGCCATTGCCGCGGCGGCGTGGTGGTGAGCAGCAGCACCGCGACGGGTCCACCAATCATGAAGATCGCCGGCGGTTTGACGCTCGAGGCCACGCCGACGAGAAGCCCGCAGAGCAGGCCGCGTTTCCACCCCGGCAGCCCACGATCGGCGCCCACGAGCATCGCGGGACCGGCGAGCGCGACGACGCCCAGGTCGTTGTACGCGAGCGACCCGCACACGGCGACCCATGGCACCACGAGCACGAACGCGCCCGCCGCGCTTCGGGCGAGTGTGGCGGAGTGTCCGTCGTGGCCGGATTCGGCCAGCATCCGATGCGAGAGGCGCGCGGCTCCGATCGCGGAGAGAATCGCCAGGCCGACCTGGAGGTATTGGCAGGAGAGGGCTCGCCACCCATCGCCCGCCAGGAGTCCCATCGCGTCGTCAGGAGTTGCTGCGACTGGCGCACCGGTCATCGCCGAGAGGTGCAGAAACGCCGCCTCCATGTACGACGGCAGGAAGGAGTACATGTTGTGGCTCACGGGGGCGAGCCTGCCCGAGGCGAGCCATTCCTGCGGCAACTGGAGGTGGTAGGAAAGAGCGTCGAACCCGCCGTATTCCGACGACCACAAGTATCCCGGCGGCATGGACGCAGCCACGAGCATCACCGCGACCCCGATCGCGGCGGGGACAAACCATGGCATGAACGATCGCGCCGGCTCGGTGGGATGTGAGAGCGAGCGGCCCAGCGCGGTGAGCCCGGTCGGATTTGAGCAAAGCTGCACCGCCAGCAGCACAAGTCCGGCACCCATGGGGGCCAGCCCGGCGAAGAGGCCGATCGTGCCCTGAAGGAGTCCAACCTGTCCCAGGACGTGGGAAACGCTGAGCATGATCGCGAGCCCGCAGCCGATCTGTGCCGCCAGCGGATCGGCCGCGCCTTTGAAAAGGGGGCCGGCAAGCCTTCCCAAGCCGATGGCCGCGATGAGATAAAGGGCCGCGGGCCACGACGCGGTGAGTACTTTGGTCAGCGCGAAGGAGGTCGCCGTCAGCGGGTCGGTGGAGCCGGCCGAAAGACTCGCGACCGCCACGATCGCGCCCAGCACGATGGCGCCAAGAACAAGAGGCCTCTTGGGCAGCCCCCCGGCGTCGGCGGCGTTCGTGTTGTCGGCGTTAGAGGGTGTGGGCACGTGGCGGGTCCGGTGGGCGTGTGGGGCGGGCGGTCCGCGAGGCACTTAGGATACGTTCATGCCGACCCCGTCAGCAGCAATGTCGCCCTCGGGCCCACCGGACATCACGATCGTCGAGCCGCTTTGCGCGATCTTCCGTCGCGCGATCAAGGCCTCGGGGCAGAAGTACACCCCCGAACGTGCCCAGATTCTCGACCTGATCGTCCGCAAGGAGGGGCTTTTCGAGGCCGAGGAGTTGATCGAGAAGCTGCGGGGCGGGTCCTTCCGCGTCTCCAAGGCCACGGTCTACCGCACGATCAAGCTGCTGGTCGAGGCGGGGATCATCCGGCGGGTGCTGGTGAACAAGGAGCAGGCCCACTATCAGCTCGTGTACGGCGCCTCGCCCAACGATCTGCTCGTCGTGGTCGACGAGGGCGAGGTGATCGCGATCGATGTTCCCGAGCTTGCGGCGATCCGCGATCGCGTGTGCAAAGAGCACGGGCTGACCGCGCAGGGACACAATCTCCAGATCTTTGCGGTGAGAAAGGCGTCGTCGAAGTAGTGGGCTCAGCGGTCCCTGGCTGGCGCGACGCCCACGCGGGCAACGCCGGCTCTGGCGCACGCCTCGTGAACCCTGACCACCGCCTCGTACGACACGCTGGCGCCGGGCGAGAGGCTGATCGCCAGCTTGTCCGCCCCGTGCGTCCTGGCCAGGGCCACGAGGGTCGATTCGATCTCTTCGATCGGGAATTCCTGGGTCTTGCGTTGATCACCCGTGCCGATGGTGAGCCTCACCAGGATCGACCCGTCGGGATTCGAGTCCAAGGTCGCCAGGACCGGCACGATGTCCTGCAGCGCCGCGGAAGCGGCGGCCTTGCGCGACGGCAGGGCGGTGCGAAGCAACCACTCGGGGCCCATGAGCGCGGCGCTGGCCATGAAGAAGATCAGGATGACCATGACCACGTCGACCATCGGCGTCATGTTGGGGCCGATGTGCGTGTCGTGGATCGCGACGGCGGACCTGTTGCGGAACGGCTTTCTCACTTGGCCGCCCCCTTCTCGGTGACGAGCTTGACGCCCGGCAGCCCGGCAGCCCGGCACGCCTCGACGACCGGCTGCACGCTCCCCCAAGCCAGGCGCCGATCGGCGCGGATCGCAAGCTCGCCCCGCGGCGGCTCGCCGAGCCTTGCCTTGAGCTGTCCGACAAGCTCGCCGATGGTCACGGGCTGGTCGCCCAGCGACAGCACGACGCCCTGGCCCTCGCCCTCGGGCCTGGCGACATTGAGCACGAGCCGCGGCTTGGACTCCGAATCACCCACGCCCGTCGAGGGCAGAGAGATCGGCCTGGCATGCTGGGTTGCAAGCCTTCCGACGATGAGGTAGAAGACGATCAGGCACATCACCACGTCGATGAGCGGGGTCACGTTGATGTGCCCCGAGCTCGGGTGGTGATGGCGTCTGATTCTCATCGATGATTCTGCCGGAATGGGCTCAGGCGCCCGCCGCGATTGTCTCAAGCTCCCGCGTGGTGCCGCTGGCCTCGCCGGGATGCTGCTCGATCACCTTGGCCGCCACGACCATGGCACGGGTGCAGTGCCGGTCGATCACCGATCGATAGATGCCGTAGGCGAAGAGACACGGGATGGCCAGACACAGCCCAAGCAGGGTGTGGAAAAGGGCCTTGGAGATGCCAAGGGAGAGATCGGTCGGGCCCGCCTGGCCACCCACCTCGCCCAAGGCGGTGAACGCGAGAATCATCCCCCAGACTGTGCCCGCCAGCCCCACGAGCGGGCCGAGATTCCCGATGACGTTGAGCAGCTCGATCTTGCGGAACCAGCGGGACGATTCCTCCGACGCCGCGAGCTCGGCGAGCTCGCGCATCGCCGACTTGTCGTAGCTTCGACGCGAGAGCGCCTGACGCAGGATGAGCGAGGGCATCGAATCGTCCGAGGCCACAAAGCCGCGCAGCTCGTCCCACCGCCCGGCGTCGGCCGCGTCGATGATCACACACAGCGGCCTGGCCGGCACGATAGCCGCCTCACGAACCTCAACGATCGTGCGAACCACCCACGCGAGCCCGACCACCGAGCCCACGAGCAGCACCACCGTGAACGCGTCGAACGACTGCGTGAAAAGCCCCCACAGCCCGCCCGTCCCCCCGGAAGCAGTTTCGGCCGGCAACATCGCGAGTATCGGTTCCATCCGCCGATCGTACCGGTCCCGGACCCCCTCGGCATTCGAGGCGAATGGCTCAACCCGCGCCCTCTTCAAAGTCGGACGCCTCGGCGTCGCGGCTCAGCGAGTACCCGCCGCTGAGCCACCGCCCAAGATCCGCCATCTTCGCACGCTCGTCGAAGAACGGGTAGGTCGGCGAGGTCGGCGCGACCGGGCGCCCCGTCACGCGGCAGACCGTGGGCAAATTGGCGACCAACAACGCCACGGGCGTTCGACTGGACCAGGCGTTGGGAAGCGCGAGCGTGATCTCGCGAGACTCTTCGCCCGCCACGCTGAGCGAGACCTGCGCGACCGACGCGGAGTCACCCAGGGCGCCCGGCGCGTGGGTCGGCCATTCGGCGACGACGACCGACCTTGGATGCACAAGCCGATCCCACCCAAGAGCGTCCAGGTCGCTGTCGCCCGTGAGGCGGAAGAAATCCGCGTGGACGAGCTCGGCCGGAGCATCGGGGGTGCAGCCAGTCAGCGGATAGATGTTGACGGTCACGAAGGTCGGGCTCGAGACCAGGCGCTGGTCGCCGCCCAGGCCGGCCGCAAGCCCGCGGACAAAGGTCGTCTTTCCCGCTCCCATCTCGCCCGAGAGGGCCACGCGGTCACCCGCGCGAAGCACCGCCGCCAGCCCCCTGGCCAGGGCCTCGGTGTGCAGCGCTGACTCGCAGAGTCGCCGAACCTCGATCATGCGGCAACGATAGCAAGGCACGCGATTCGGCCCCGATGAACCTAACGTCTCTTGAGCCTGAGGCCGCGTGGCGGCTCTTCTGGCGACCGATGAACCGGCGGCACACCCATGGACCCCGACGACCACGTCTGTCTCTGTTTCCATGTCTCGCTCAGGAAGATCCGACACTTCCTGGCGCGCGAGAATCCGCCCGTCGCCTCGCTCATCTCCGATTGCCTCTCGGCGGGCACGGGATGCCAGTGGTGCGTCCCGTTCCTCAAGCACCTGCACGCCATGCACCAGCGAGGCGAGACGCCCGACCTCAGGGTCAGCCCTGAGAAATACATCGAGGAGCGTGCGAAGTATCGCGCGACGGGCACCCGGGGCCCGGAGGCGACGCAGGAGCTCTGATCGGCGCATGAAAGAGGCCGAGGCTGGGCCTCGGCCTTTGGGGTCGCATTGGAGTGTGGATCAGGCCTCGAGCACGCGAAGGGCAAGGCCGTTGACGCCCAGCTGCTCGCGAACCTCCTTGAGGCTCGTCGCGCCGAAGTTCTTGACACCCATCAGCTCGGCCTCGGTGTGGCTGGCCAGGTCGCCCAGGGTCTGGATGTTGAGCATTTGCAGGGCCTTGCGGGCCCGGACGGAAAGGGCGAGCTCGCTGACGGGCTTGCCGAGCGACACTTCCTTGTTGGTGCCCTTGTACTGCTCGGAGAGAGCCCGGCGGGCGGCGCGGTGGGCGTCCTCGAGGCCCTGCCCGAGCTTGAGCCCGCGGACCGTGAGCATTTTCTTGATCTCGACGAGGCTGCTCTCGCCGAAGTTCTTGTAGCTCATCAGCTCGGCCTCGGTGATCCGCAGGAGATCGCCCAGTGTGCGGATGTTCATCTTCTTCAGGCACGTGCGGGCCCGGACCGAGAGCTCAAAGTCGGTCACCGGCGTGTCGAGCAGGGCCTTGCGCTTGAAGTGGTCGCGGTCGGGCTCCTCCTCGATGATCATGTCCTTGGCCGCCATCACGTCCTTCATGTACAGGCCCGCGCGGGGGTGGTTGGGGTTGGTGTCCAGGACCTGACGCAGGCACCGCTCGGCCCGCAGGAAGTCGCCGCGGTCCTCGTACATGATCGCGAGATTGACCAAGGAGTTGATGTTGGCGGGCGGGGTCTCGATCGACCGCTCGTAGAGCGAGAGCGCCTCGTCCTCCTCGCCCAGGAGGTCCAGGTGGTACGCCAGACGGAACATCACGTACGCGTTGCCCTGATCGGCCGAGGCCGCCTTGCGGTACTCCGCCACCGCCAGAGCGCGGTCGCCGCTCTTCTCCGCGGCCTGCGCCGCCTGAACGTGCTTTGCGGCCGCGGCGGTGTCCCGCTTGGCCGACTCAGTCACACCGATCACCGTGTCCAGCGGATCGTGAGGCATCGAAAACTCCCATAAAGGTTTCAAGCTCCCCTTCGCGAGAGCCTTCATTTCACTCTAGCGCGAAGCTGATTGGGATCAAGGCGCGTTCCAGCCGGAACCCGAACAGAACGACCGCCTCGCGAAAATAATTTTCGCGCTCGGCACCCCCTGATCCCCCATCTTCCCACATCCGCTCAAATGCCGTCGGTCGTGCTCCCGGCCGCCTGTGTCGGCTCGGCCCCAGGGGAGTGCTCCAGGAGCCTGATCGCCCGCCATCTTCCCGTCAGGAACCGCCCCAGGAGCAACACACAGAGCGAGAAGATGTACGCGGCCGCCGCGATCCACGGGCCGATGGATTCGAGCTTGGGGAACTGATCGATCATGAGGAGTCCGCCGCCGACGATAATCCCCCACGACGCCACGACCGTGGCCAGACCCGGGAAGAACGTGTCACCCGCACCGCGAAGGGCGCCGCTGGTGACCATGGCGCCGGCATCAAAGAGCTGAAAGGCCGCGGTGGCGATGAGCATCATCGAACCAAGCCGGACGATCTCACTCGCGATCCCGGGTGCGGTGTCGTTCTCGATGAAGAGCCCGATCAAGGGCCCTCGAAAGACGACGAAGATGATGCCGCAGAGTCCCATGTACCCCGCGGCGAACTTGAGGGAGAGCCAGAAGCGATGCTCGGCCAGATCGTGCCTGCCCATGCCGATGTACTTGCCCACCAGGGCGGTGGTCGCGACGGAGATCCCCACGGCGGGCATGAACGAGAGCGACATGTACTGGTGGGCAATCCAACCGGCGGACGAGTGGGCCTTGCCGAAGTGGCTCACGAGATAGACCATGAAGAAACCCCAGCAGACCATCTCGTTGGCGAACATCGCTCCGCCCGGCCAGCCGAGCCTCACGATGTCGCGGATGTGCGGCCAGGACCAACGCCATGCCCGGCGCGTCCCGAATTGAGCGTTTATCCTGGGCGAGAGGAACACGGCGAGTGGGATCGCGAGCTCCACGAACGTGGCGATCACCGTGCCCCACGCCGAGCCGACGATGCCCATGGGCGCGATGTCGGCCCATCGCCCGATCGCGCCGACGACCCGGCCGAACCGGCCCAGATCCTCGGGAATCGGACCGTTGCCGAAGACGAGCACCGCCGCGACAAAGAGGTTGATGACGTTGGCGACGATGCCCGCGATCATGACGACCCGGGCCTGATGGGTGCCGAAGAAGAACTGCGAGAGGGCCCGCGTCGCCATGTTGAGCACGCACCCGTAGATCAGCACGCGTCCGTACTGCGTCGCCAGCTCGGCCTGCTGGGCGTCAACCTTGGCGAGAGCGAAGATTCCAGGGAGAAGCAGCGTGTAGGGTTGCAGCAGAAGCCAGAAGATGATCGAGAGCCAGATGCCGTTCCACACGTACGCCGCCCCGCGCTCCCGACGACCCGCGCCCATGTTCTGGGCGACGTAGGTGTTGATGATCTGGAGCGTGCCGTACATCATCGACTGCGGCACCCACGCGGCGAGCCCTCCGTTGCCCTGGGCCCCGACAAGCTCGGGCCCCAGGCGGCTCACGAGCCACTTGTCGGTGAACGTCATGAGCGTGTACGAGGCCATCGTCGCGACTGACGGACCCGCGATCGACAGCAGCTCGGCCAGGGGCGAGACCGCCGGAGCAACGGGCAGAAGTGTGGGCGGTTGTTCAGACACGGGGCGATGGTAGGGGATGAGGCAAGTCGATCCCTCGATGGACCACTACGATGGGTGCGATGCGCCTGGCCCTCTGTCAGATCAATCCCACCATCGGCGAGCTCGACGCCAACGTCGAGTTGATCCTCCGATTCGCGGGCGTCGCCGCCGGCGCAGGGGTCGAACTCGTGGTGTTCCCCGAGCTCTCGATCTCCGGCTATCCGCCCAAGGACCTTCTGCTCCAGGAGGGATTCATCCCCGCGTGCGGCGCGGCGGCGCGTCAGATCGCGGCACGAGCGCCCGGAAACCTCTGGGTCGTCGTTGGGTGCCCCATGCCGGCGCGCGAGCCGCACATGACCGGCGGTCCGATCGCCAACTCGCTCCTGGTCTGCCACGCGGGCACGATCGTGGCCCGCTATGACAAGCGACTTCTGCCGACCTACGACGTTTTCGACGAGGACCGGTACTTCACCCCTGGCAACTCGCCCGTGGTGATCGATGTGCCGACGAGGCTCGGCCCAGTCCGCGTCGGTCTCTCGATCTGCGAGGACCTCTGGAAGGGCGAGGACGCAGGATTTGCCCAGCGGTACCTCGACAGCGCCGATCCGGTCGCGGGACTTGTCGCCGCCGGTGCAACGATCATCATCAACCCCTCGGCGAGCCCGTTTGTGCTGGGAAAGGGGGCCAAGCACCGCGATATCCTCCGCTGCCACGCTCGGCGCCACAAGATCGTCGTCGCGGCCGTCAATCAGGTCGGAGGCAACGATGATCTGATCTTCGACGGGCACGCCGCGGTGTTCGACCCGCTTGGCAACCTCATCGCGGCCGGACCGGGCTTTGAGGAGGGTTTGACCATCGTCGACATCGGTGTCGATGGATTGCTCTCCCTGGATGCCGCCCCGCTACTCGACCCGCTTCTCTCCGCGAGCGACGAGTCGCTCGCCTATCGCGCCCTGGTGCTGGGTGTCCGCGACTACTGCCGCAAGACCGGGTTCAAGAAGGCGCTCCTTGGACTCTCTGGCGGGATCGACTCGGCCCTGACGGTCGTGATCGCCGCCGCCGCACTAGGCCCTACCAACGTGCTGGGCGTCGCCATGCCCGGTCCGTATTCTTCCGATCACGCGCTGAGCGACGCCCGCGAGAGCGCCAGCCGTCTGGGCTCGCCCTTCATGGTCGTCCCCATCGAGCCACCCATGGCCGGCTTCCGGAGCGTGCTCGACCCCGCGATGCAAAGCGCCGGGTTCGACGCGCTGGGCCGGACGCTCCCCGATCTCACGGAAGAGAACATCCAGTCGCGCCTCCGCGGCACCGCCCTCATGGCTCTGAGCAATCGCACGGGCGCGATCGTGCTGACCACGGGAAACAAGAGCGAGCTGGCCGTCGGCTACTGCACGCTCTACGGCGACATGAACGGGGGCCTCGCGGTTCTCTCGGATGTCAGCAAAGATCTGGTGTACCGCCTGGCCCGCTGGATCAACGCCAACCCGGCGTCCCTGGGCATTCCCGGTTTGACACGCCCGCCCATCCCCGAATCCTCCATCGACAAGGCTCCCTCGGCGGAGCTCCGCCCAAACCAGACCGACCAGGACAGTCTCCCACCCTACGACACGCTCGACCGCATCATCGAGCTGTACGTCGAGAAGCGCCAGAGCCCGTCCACGATCGTCACGCAAACTGGTTTCGATCCCGCGACGGTCAACCGGTGCTGCCGACTGATCGATCTGTCGGAGTACAAGCGCAAGCAGGCGGCCGTGGGGCTCAAGCTCACAACCGTCGCGTTTGGCTCCGGACGGCGCGTGCCGATCGCCCAGCGGTGGCGCCCGTGGGCGTGAGCGACGTTATCCCTGCCCGAGCTTCTTGAGCAGGGCCTCGCGGACCGTCTTGGCGTCGGCCGCGGCGCCGGCCTTCTTCATGACCTCACCGACAAGGCGCCCGACCGCCTGGAGCTTTCCCGATCGCACATCCTCGGCGGGCTTTGGGTTCGCGGCGATCACCTCGTCACACCAGGCCCCCATCGCCGCGTCGTCGCGAACAATGAGCATGCCCCTGGCCTGCGCGAGCTCCCTCGCGCTGGCGGCCACCTGTGACGCATCGCAAAGCAGGCCAAAGAGCTCGTCCGCCGACGCGGCGCTGATCGCTCCTTCTTCTCTCAGCGTGCCGATCTGCGCGATCGACGCCGCCGAAATCCCCAGCTCGTCGATGCGGACCTGCCGCTCGTTGGCCCGCTTCCCGCCCGCCTGCAGGAGCAGGTTTGCCGCGAGGCGCCCCGCCCGGCTTGCGGGCACGGCAAGTCCAACCATCGCCTCGATCGCCGCCTCGTAAAGCTCGCGCGTCCCTGGCTCCTCGACCAGCGCCGCCGCCTCCTTGGTATCCAGGTCGTACTGCTTCACGTACCGGCGGAGCCGCACGTGAGGCAGCTCGGGCAGGCCCGCCCGAAGTCGCTCACGCCACTCCTCACTCACGACGACGGGCGGCAGGTCGGGGTCGGGAAAGTACCGGTAGTCGTGAGCGTCCTCTTTCTCGCGCTGCACGAAGGTCACGCCGCGGTCGTCGTCCCATCCCCGCGTGACCTTCATCCCCTTGCCCATCTCCTTGCGATCGCCCAGCCATCGTCGGGGCTGATCGGCGAGCTCGAACTCGACCGCGCCCTTGAGCGACTTGAAGCTGTTGAGGTTTTTCACCTCAACGATCGGGGTCCTGATAAGGTGCCCGTCCTTGAGCGTGATGATCGTGTTGATGTTGGGCTCAAAGCGCATGTGCCCGCGCTGCATGACCCCCTGCGTGACCCCCAGACACCGGCAGATGTCGCGGAGCATCCTCCCGAACGCCACGCACTGCTCGGCCGAGCGAAAGTCGGGCTGTGTGACGATCTCCAAGAGCGGCGTCCCGGCCCGGTTGTAGTCGACGATCGAGAAATCAATCGGCGCACCTCCCCCACCCCCGGGAGCCTCGTGCATCAGCTTCCCGGCGTCTTCCTCCAGATGTGCCCGGATGATCCCGATCCGCGTCGCTTCTTTCGAGAGATCGATGTTCCCCCGCTCGTCGACCGCCGGCACGTCGATCGCGCCGTCGAAGCACAGCGGAAGGTCGTACTGGCTGATCTGGTACGCCTTGGGCATGTCGGGATAGAAGTAGCTCTTGCGGTCCCACTTGGTCCGCGCCGCGATCGAGCACCCCAGCGCCAGCCCCACCATGATCGATCGCTCGACCGCCTCGCGGTTCATCACCGGCAGCGCGCCGGGGAGCCCCAGCACCGTCGGGTCGATGAGCGTGTTGGGTGTGTCCTCCGCCCCACCCACCGCCGCGTGGGCGGGGCTGGGCGCGCGGCTGAACATCTTGGACCTGGTCGACAGCTCGACGTGCACCTCCATGCCGACGATCAGCTGGACGGACTCGATGTCTTGGGCGGTGGGCAGCGGCATGACAGTCATGGTATCGGGGCGCGGCTATCGCCGGATGCATCCGCCGATACGCTCGATCTCAATCGCCGCCCGAAGTGCGCCGTCCTCGTCCGCGAGCCTCCGCGCGACCAGTGCCGCCCGCTCACTCGCCTTTGGATCGTCGAGCACGCTTCGAATCGCCATCGCCAGGCTCGCGGGCGTCACCTTGGGGCGACGCAGGGTCGCCGAAAGGCCATGACGCTTGAGCCTGGCCGCGTTGTCAAACTGATCGTGGGCGTGCGGGATCACAACCGTCGGTCGCCCAGCCCTCATGCCCTGCCCGGTGCTGCCGATCCCGCCGTGGTGCACGTTCACGGCACACCGGGGCATGACGCGTGAGAAGGGAACGTACTCGAACGCACGGGTGCCCTCTGGCATCCTCGCCGGGGGCAGCCTGCCCGGACCGACCAGCAGAAGCCCCCGACGCCCCAGGATCGCGCAGGCGTCGGCCGCACTCTGGTAGAAATCTCCGGCCACGTGGACAGCGGCCGTCCCAAGTGAGAACAGGATCGGCGGCTCGCCCTCCTTCAGGAAGCGCTCGACCTCGTCGCTGCTGGATTCCTGCTCGTCGTGACGATCGTGCCAGGGAAAGCCGCACACCACCCCCTCTGGAGGATCGCCGCCCGCGATGCCAAACGGCTCCCGCAGCGTCGGCGACCACATTCCCAGATTCAACTCGCCCTCGAGCGTCGCGGAGACATACAGATTCCTGGCCGGGGGCAATCCAAGCTCGCGCCGGACCGAGTGCAGCGGACGATCGATCAAGAGCCGCATCGCCGGGCGGGCGGCCGCCAGCATGAGCCACCGAAACACCGCGGCCTGCTTCAGCGGCATCCACGAGTACATGCACGAAGTGTCCGCGTGCGCCAGCCACATCGCCGGGGCGAGCACCGTCGCCGCACGTGCCACCCCAAGCCGCTCGGCCGCCCAGGCCGCCCCCAGGCAGATGTGGTGGTGCACGATCACATCGGGGACCCACCCTCCGGTGGCCATTTCGGTGATGCTCGTGAACGCGTCCCGGGCGCCATCCCTGATCATGCCCAGGACCGCCCAGAATCCCTTTCGCGGATGCATGATGTCGGGATGTGACTGGTGCAGGAGCTTGAGGTCGAGAAACTCGCCCATCGGGGCGAATCTCAGGCCCGCGCCGGCTTCCTCGATCTGGCCCTTGTAATAGGGGTTGGCCATCAGCACCGCGTCGTGCCCGCGAGCCGCCAGCGCCCGTCCAATGGCGATGAATGGATTGATGTCCCCGTGACTTCCAACGCTGGCCAGCAGCACTCGCATGGGGCACGATACGCGTCGGGCGCCCGATTCACCACGGATCCAGCAGAGGAGGACCCGGTGGTGGGTCGAGTACCGCCGTCAACCCGCGCGCACCGGCCAAACCCACCGCGCCTCCGCGCGACATCGAAGGGCTGAACGAATGGCTCAGGCGATCGAACGCGGACCTGGGCATGTGGACCGTTCGCCAGCGCAGGCTTCGAACCCGCATCGCCGTGACGTAGTCGGCCAGCGTGATCGCGCGAAGGGCGTACCACTTGCCGCGATGCTCGAAGATCTCCTCAAAGAGCGCGTCGGGAGGTTGCTCGTCGCACCAGTAGACAAAGACGAACGCGGCGGCGAACTCGGGGCCAAAGAGCCTGCCCCAGGCCGTCAGCGATTCGATGTCGTCGAGCGTCACCCAAGTCTCAAGGCGTCCGACTCCACCCGCGCGGGGCGGCGAAACCTGCCCCTCACCGCTCCGAAAAGTCCGGCGTCCGATGCGCCTTCCCTTGACCTCGATCAGGAGATTGCTGCCCTGCCCATAGATCACAAAGTCGAACGACTTGAGCGCCGCCTCTGGCAAGGGATCGGCCGGCCCTTCATTCACCTCGTGCGACTCCCTCAGCTCCTCGCCATGTGAATGGGGAATCAGGGCCTTTCTTGCTTCATCGACCGCGACGTAAGGAACGCGGCGCTCCCGCAGGTACGCCTCAAACGCGTGCTCGTAGTGGTGGCGACGCTGTGCCATGAACACCAATCGTATCACGCCCAAACGCCGTACGCAAGCCTGCTCTCACGCCTGCGTTGCGGCGATGAGGGGCGTGGCGGCGTGGTTGTACGCCATCTTGCACTTGGCCGGGGACGCGCCGTGCTCATCGAAGATCATGACCTCGTTCTCGCCCGCGCGAAGCCACGAGGCGGGGATGAAATACCGCGACTGCCCGGGAAGCGGCTTTCCGCCCGGTGCCGCGACAAAGTAGCGACAGAGATGGCGTCCGTTGATGTAAAGCTGTCCCTTGGTGAGCCCGGCGGCGTCAAAGTAGAGCGGCGAAGGCGACTTCGCGGGCTTGAACTGGGCCCGCCACCACGCAGGTGTGTGCGACCTGGAGGTCTTGGGTGCCTTGAACGCCGTCGCCGACGGACTCTCCCACTTGGCAAACGACCACTCCGCCTTGGCGGTGAGATTGGTGACGGCGTCGTGGAACGTGACTTTCTCGCCGATCTCTTCGAGGAGGTCGGGTGTCACCGTGTCGCCATCGCCGATCACCGCGATCTGGAGCGCGGTGGTCGACTTGGTGAATCGCTCGGGCTCGAGCACGATCATGCCCGGGCCGGCCGCGTCGACGTACGCCACGGGCTTCTGGTCCAGGAGCAGAAGCCCTCGCACGGGGATCTCCCCGATCTGGACGATCACCGGGCTCTTCTTGCGATGGCTCAGCATCCACGTCACGCGGGCGGGTTCGGTCGCGTCTCCGGGGCGAACCTCCAGGAGCGGCGACCGGAAGCCCAGGACGTCGATGGGCTCACCCTCGACGAGCTTGGGCTTGCCCGGCTTGATCGATTCGACTTCGAACAGGTGCCCGAAGAGTCCCTTGCCCTCGCCGATGTGCGCGCCGCCGGCGAACCGGCCCAGATTGTCGGCCATCACGACCAGATTGTGCTGTCCCTTGCGGAAGGGCACCGACAGCTCGCTGGTGGCGCCCGGCCCGACGCCCAGAATCCCCACCGGCTCGCCGTCGGCGAAGAAGTGAAGACGGTCGCTCGCAAACGGCGCCATCAGATGGACCTTCGCGGTGGTCGCGGGCCTGATGCCCAGACGATACCACCCGTACCCAAACGGCGCGCCCAGCGTTGAGAGTTCGGCCGGGCCGGCGATCGCAGCGTACCTGGGGCTCCCGCCCGACGCGTAGTCCTCCGCGGGCGCGATCGTCCAGTCCGACAGCGGCGCCCGGTCGCCCGTCGACCCCGACGCCAGCGGCGTTGAGACCGCCTTGGCGGTGTTCGCCGGACGCGTGCTCATCACGCCGTCGCCCGCAACGTGCACGTACGACTTGGCGTCCGCTGCCACGATCGGACGGCCGTCGCTGGCGATGCCCAGCACTCCCAGGTACACCGCGTCATCGGTCAGGTACGCGGTGTCGACCTGCTCTTCGTTGAGAACCAGCAACTGCACGCCCTCGTGCTCGAGCACCGACGGCGCCGTCTGCCCCGCGGGCACCGGTGTTTCTACCACCGAGCCGTTGATCGAGACAATGCCCATCGACCTCGCCGGGCCGAAGCAGACAAAGACCTTCCCGACCATCGCCAGGGCGTTGAGATTGGTGAAGTCCAGGTGGGCCCTGGTGTTCAAGTTGGTGTCGAACAGGCACCACGCGACCGCCTGGGTTCCAAGCGCAACCGGCAGCGTCGTCCCCTCCGGAAGAAGCAGCGTCGCGGCCGCACGCCCCTGCTCGCCGGGCGCATCGCCGAACACGAACACGACCGCCCCCTGCTGGCCCATCGCGTGAACGATGACGTGTCCCTCGCCGCCCGAAGGAGAGTGCTCACCCTTCTTGGCGCCCGCCGCCGGCCTGCCGGTGCCAGGGTGGAGCGTGATGGGCTGATATCCCGGGTCAAAGCCCGCGAAAACCCGTCCGAACTTGCTCGCAAAGGTCGCGATCCGGCGGACCATGTTCCACGAGCGCCCGCGAGCGCCCGACTCGCCGATGGGCGCTTCGGCGTCTGAGGTCGCGGTTGCAAACTGCGACTGGCCCTGCGGGAGTCGCCCGCCCCAGAACCCAAAGTTCGTCCCGCCGCAGAACGGATCCAGATTGAACTGCCCGCCGCCCGCCAGGGCTTCGGCCAGCCTTCGCTGCAGGTCCCAGGGCTCGGCAATGACCGGCGGCTCGCCCGTCCAATCGGCGGGCTCGCCCGTGGAGAAGCTGACCACCACCCGGGGCTGATCCGCGCGCACGCACGACAACTGACGCATCGTGGCGAGAATGTCCTCCTCACCCGAGGCGCGCCAGCCGTCGATCTGCCCCTCGACCGTCTGCCACAGATTGTTGCTGTTGAGCAGCGGAACGGAGAGTCCCGCCTCGCGGACGTACCGGTTGAGCTCGCCCAGGTAGTGGTGCGCGAGCGTGTCGTCTCCGCACGTCCAGCCGCTCTCGACCTGTACCGCCACAACCGGGCCGCCGCGCCCGGGGCTTGTGACCTGCAAGTCGCGCACCTGCTCGACCGCCGCCGTCAGGAACTTCGAGCACGCCTCGAGGTACACGTTGTTCGCGGTTCTGAGCTTCGCGTTGCTCAGGTCGTGCAGCCACGCCGGCAGCCCGCCCATGTCGCAGCCCATCCCCACAAACGGCCCGATCCGCAGCACGCAGTACATTCCCGCGGCCTGCACGAGCTTCACAAAGTGGCGCAGATCGTTGTCGCCCGTGAAATCGAGCTTCGACTGCCGGGGCTCGTGGCGATTCCAAAAGACCGGCGTCTCGATGGTGTTCAACCCCGCCTGCTTGGCCGAGTGAATCCGGTCCGCCCAGGAATCGCGGCTGATCCGCCCGATGGGCACCGAGCCAGAGACCAGCCAGATCCGCCGTCCATCGAGCATAAAGCTGCGACCGTCATAAGTAACCGTGGGCATAGTCCCAGAACTCCGTCTGCTGAAATCGATCTCGCGCCAAAGGCCCAAACAACGGGCTCACAAAGGGCCGACGCGACGCCGCTTCCCGGGAAAGAAACCCCCGCGTACACAAAAAGAACGGTGTTTGAAAGGGTTTCGTTTGTACCCTGTGGCCCGGTGGCGACAAGACAGAACGATAGGACCGCCCCCGCCAATTCGCAACATTTGGGGCCGCAATCGTGTAGACGGAATGCCGGTTTCCACTCCCTTTGTCGACGGCCATTCCTTCACCCACGCCCGATCTTGGGGCGGCGAGTCCTGCTTTATGGCGAACAGACGCCTAAATGGCGCTCAAACACTCACGCTCCCTCTCGTGCCGCCGCGGATGGTCCACTCCGTCGCCCTGGGTACGTTGCTCGTGCTCGCAGGATGCACCGCATCGATGGAATCGACCGACCGGGAGATCGCCGCGCTCATCCAGCGGCGAACCCAGGATGTCGGCGGCACCAGATCGCCCGCACCCAGGCGCGCAAACCCAGAGGACGTCGAACGGCCTGTAGCGCCGCTGCGCCAGACTCTCAATCCCGCTCCGAACGATCTCCGTTTCACGCCCGCGGCCGAGGCCCGCGATGTCGCCGCTCGCCTTGAGGGTTACACCGCCACCGCGCTGGGCACCCAGTCGCCAGGGGCGGCCCTGGACCTGGATCTCGAGGGCGCGTTTCGCACCGCGCAGCTCTCGGCCCGCGATTACCTCAACCGCGAGGAAGACTCCATCGTCGCGGCGATCAGCCTCTTGCTCGAACGCCACCAGTGGTCGCCCCGCTTCTTCAACGACACCTCTGCCCAGTTTGGCGGGCAGGGCACCCAGGGACGATTCGAGCACGCGCTCTCGGTCATCAACACGCTCAGGGCCACGAAGAAACTCCCCTTTGGCGGCGACATCGAGGCGAGGTGGATCACCGCCGCCACGCAGCAACTCCGCGACCAGGCGACCGGACGATACGTGCAGTCGTCACAACTCTCGCTGAGCGCGAACGTTCCTCTGCTCCAGGGCAGCGGCGAATCGGCCCGGGAGTCGCTCGTGCAGGCCGAGCGCGAGCTGATCTATGACGCCCGTTCCTTCGAGCGTTTCCGCCGCCAGTTTCTGGTGCAGATCGCGACCGAGTACTTCGGCCTGCTCCAGTCGCGCGCCCAGATCGTGAACCAGGAGCGCCAGCTCACGAGCCTCAAAAAGTTCGCCGAGAGCAGCGCCGCCCGCGTCGCCGCCGGACGCATCTCTGAGTTCGAGCGTGCGATCGCCGACAACCAGGTCCTCTCGGCGACAGCGGCCCTCGCGAGCCAGCGCGAGTCGTACATCCTGTCTCTGGACCGCTTCAAGGTGCGGCTGGGCCTTCCCATCGACCGTCCCATCGACATCAAGCCGCTGGCGTTCGACCTTGCCGAGCCTTCGATCGACCTGGCCGAGGCCTCGCGCCTGGGGCTGGAGTACCGCCTCGACCTGCAGAACTCGCGAGACCGAGTCGAGGACGCCCAGCGCGGCGTCGCCAACGCCCGCAACACGCTCCTGCCCAGGCTCGACCTCACGGGGTCGGTCGGGGTACCCACGCCCGGCAACCAGCGCGTGGGCGGGCTTTCGTTCAGCCCCGACGACCTGAATTACTCCGCGGGCCTGCTCCTGAGCCTCCCTCTGGACCGCAAGTCCGAGGCCCTGGCGCTCCGCACGGCCACAATCCGCCTGGAGCAGTCCCGACGTCAGCACGACAAGGCCAGGGACGAGGCGGTCATCGAGATCCGGGGCTCGTTGCGCAACATTGATCTTGGGCGATTCCGCCTGACGCTCGCGGAGAAAGCGGTGGAGATCAACCAGCGCCGGCTCGAGGAGCAGAAGCTCAAGATCGACAAGGTGACGCCTCAGTCGGTGATCGACTCGGAGAACGAGCTCCTCAACGCCGAGAACGCACGCGACCGGGCCCGCACGGACCTGCGCGTGGCCATCCTCGACTACCTGCTCGCGACGGATCAGCTCCGGGTGGCGCCGGACGGAACGTTCGAGAAACTTCCGGGTATGGAGCAGGCGGCAGCCCAGGCGCCGCCAGTGAAGTAATCGTCCTTTCCGTTCGAGCTTCGCCGCATCCGATGGCCAGTACCTCACCGGTCAAGCAAATGGATTCACAAGCTCAACACCCTCGATCACCGGCCGGCTTTGCATGTCTTCGGTGTAAAGCCGCGTCACGCCGGCATCGGCACAAGCTGCGATCAGCAACGCATCCCAGCTTGAAACCTGGAATTCTGCATGTATCCGCAAAGACCGATCCAGAGTGGTGAGTTGGGGCAGCACAATCGGAAAGCAGGTTCGCAACGAAGCAATCGCCTCAGAGCAGTCGCCACGAAACCTGCCCGTTCGTGACATCGATCCCAGCACTGCCGCGATCTCACAGGCGACTTGTCAAGGCAGGACGGTATCGGCAACAGGGAGCGATTCGATCAATTCCAGAGCTCGTTTGCGTTTGACCGCGTCGCTCGCGTCGATCGAGTAGATGAGCACATTCGTATCAACGGCGTTCATGCATCTCGTCCCGCGTCATCGTTCGCCCCGCGGAATAAAATACACCCGACTCGCCGATCCGCCGAATGGCTTCGATCGCTCGATCTCGGGCCTTGGAGTCGGGTCGCACGCTCGATTCGCGGATATGTGCCACGCCGCGAGCCCCTTCTGGAAGGTCGACGGGGCCGTCAGGCCTGAGAACTCCATTCTCAAAGACAAAGGAAATGTCTTGTTCGCGATCCATGCTGCAAGCATATGGGCGGCCGACCGCTGCCGTACAGGGGGCACCTGTTGTCGAGTATTCCAGCGTGCCTTTGGCTCCCCAAACAACTCCCAAGAAGCTGCCCACGCTCGCGCCCGCGCCTAAACTCCATTCTGCGCCGTCGGGGGCCGTTTCCCCGTCGCCGCACCGAGGAATTTCCATGGCACGCACCCAGCTTTTCACGTCCGAATCCGTCTCCATGGGCCACCCCGACAAGGTCGCCGACCAGATCTCCGACGCGGTTCTGGACGCGATGCTCGCCGACGACCCCTTCAGCCGCGTGGCGTGCGAGACGCTCTGCTGCACCGGACTGGTGGTCGTCGCGGGGGAGATCACGACCAACACGTACGTCAGCATCCCCGACCTGGTCCGCGACACGATCCGCGAGATCGGCTACACCTCGGGCGACATGCGATTTGACGCCGACAGCGCGGGCGTGATGGTCGCCATCAACAAGCAGTCCAACGACATCGCCATGGGCGTCAACCGCGAGGGCGCGGGCGACCAGGGGATGATGTTCGGCTTCGCCACCAACGAAACACCCGAGTTCATGCCCCTGCCCGTGCTCCTCTCGCACCAGCTCGTCGAGCGGCAGGCGGAGATGCGCCGTACCGGCAAGATTCCGGGCCTCAGGCCCGACGCCAAGAGCCAGGTCACCGTCGAGTACGACGGCAGCGCGACGGGAGCGGGCAAGCCCGTCCGTGTCGACACCGTCGTCCTCTCCACCCAGCACGATCCGTCGTGGAACGACCGTCAGGACGAGCTCAAAAAGCAGGTCGTCGAGCACATCATCAAGCCCGTGCTTGGCACTTGGTGGAATCCCGGAATCACCGTCCACGTTAACCCCACCGGGCGCTTTGAGATCGGCGGACCCCACGGGGACACCGGCCTGACCGGTCGCAAGATCATCGTCGACACCTATGGCGGCATGGGCCGCCACGGCGGCGGCGCCTTCAGCGGCAAGGACCCGACCAAGGTCGATCGCTCCGCCGCCTACATGGCCCGCTACATCGCCAAAAACGTCGTCGCGGCCAAGCTCGCCGACCGGTGCGAGGTCCAGCTCTCCTACGCCATCGGCGTCGCCGAGCCCACCTCGGTCTACATCGACTGCTTCGGCACCGCCAAGGTCGACGAGGACAGGATCGCCAAGGCCGTCCGCGAGACGTTCTCCCTTACGCCCCGCAAGATCATCGAGACGCTGGGCCTTCGGGCGCCGATCTACAGCCCCACCGCTCGGCACGGCCACTTCGGTCGCGCTCCCGGCAGCGTCACGTACAAGGGCAAGAAGTACGACACGTTCACGTGGGAGCGCGTCGACAAGGCCGACCAGCTCAAAAAGCTCTGCTCCTGATCGGCCCGACCACCTCGCCGGAATCCATGTGATGCTGAACCACTTCCTGGGCATGCACAAGTACGAGACGTGGGCCTCGTCGCTCACGATCGACTCGATCGACACCGTGCCGCAGTCGGCGCGGAATTCGCCCCAGTTTCTGCGCGCCATCCAGGTCATGGCGCACATCCAGATCGCCCGGCGTGTCTGGCTTGCGCGGCTCAAGAACGAGGCCTGGCGGGTCGACGACTGGTTCCCGGCGTGGCCGATCGCCGACTCGCGCCGGGAAGCCCTGGAACTCGACAACGCCTGGAGCTCGTTTCTTGCCTCGCTCTCGGGGGCGGATCTGAGCATGGCGTGCCGCTACACCAGCAGCGAGGGCGTGCGCTACGAGAGCTCGATCTCCGACATCATCGCGCACGTCCTCAACCATTCGACGTACCACCGGGGCCAGATCGCCCGGCTGGTCAGCGAGGCGGGCGGACGCCGCGCCGGCACCGACCTCATCGCGATGACGAGAAGGCAGCTCTGACCTACGGCGTCGAACGCCTTTGCGAGCATCCCGCTACTTGGTCACCGCCCCGCGCCCCACGAAAGAAGCGGAGGGCGTTCGAACGCCCGTGTCGAAGAGGATCTCGGCCAGGCGTCCTGGCGCGACGTACTCGAGATCGCCGCGAACCTCGTACACGCCGCTGGTCGATGTGCCGCTCCCCGAAACAACCGCCGGGACCGTGAGTCTTTGCGTGCCGAATCGGCGGATCGTCGCCTCGGGCGATCGAGCGCCGGCAAAGACCGTCCGCCCGTTGATCGAGATCGAGTAGCCGATCTCTCTCAACGGCATTGCCTCGTCGTTGGCGTTCTCCGCGTCGATGTCGATCGCCAGAACCGTTCCCTGGTCGGTGCGCTCGATCTCCCGCACGCCCACCACACTCAATCGCGGCGCGGTGTCGGAGCACCCGGCAAGAAACGTCACGCACGACAAGAAAAGGAGCAACTGCTTGGGGCGGATGGCCATGCCCCAGTGTAGCGGCGTTCACTCCGTCCCGAGCATCACAAACTCGGGATCGCGGGCGACCGCCTCGCGAGTCTCGGCGTTGTTGAGCACCTGCGCGTCGTGGTTGTAGTTCATCCAGCGCCCCGTGAGCCAGACCAGCGTGGCGAGACAGATCCACGCGCCAAGCTCCCCGGTCGCGTGGCGACGCGTGTAGTACAGGATCCCGACCGCAGTCCCCGCGGTGAACAGCTTCCACGTGACAACCATCCAGATCGAGCCCAGTCCCATGATCGAGCGAGCGATGGGATTGATCTCCACCATGCCCAGGGTCGTGGAATAGAGCAGCGTCAGGTCCAGGTCGACCAGGCTGAGGGCGACGACCGCCGCCAGCACCGCCGTCACGCGCCATGGACGATGGAACGCGATCCTGCGGGCGCCCGCCCACAGCCCCGGGGCGTGGGCGCTCGCCGGGCGACTCTCGGACGTGGTTGGCAGCGCGGTAGGCACGAGCTAGCCAATCGGTCCGGAATTGGGAACAAATGAACTATCAATCTGCCAAATCCGCTAGACTATGGCCGAACTCCTGTTCTCGGTCGTCCGAAATGGAATAGAGGGCAGGCCCCGCCCGCCCAATCCGGAGTGTGTTCATGTCGGCTGTGCTTCGATCCATGCTGCTGTCGGCGATCGTCGTGGCCTGTGCGGGAGGGGTCCTCTCGACGGCCAACGCTCAGCAGTCGGCGGTTTTCGTCGACGACTCGGTCGCGGCTGCGGAGTCATTGCAGCGAATCCCCGAGCTGATCGCCGCGGGCAACATGGGCGAGGCCGCCCGCATCGCCCAGTCGCTCCTTGAGTCCGAGGGCGATCGCGTGGTGGCCACGGCCCAGGATCCCGCGATCTTCATCAGCGTGCGTGCTCGCATCCACGAGTTGCTCCTGGCCAATCCGGCGTTGCTGGAACGATATCGGACGACCGAAGAATCCCGCGCGCTTCGACAACTCGCCGGCGGCCAGCACTCCGCCGCGGAGCGGTCGAGGCTCCTCACTCCGTCGGGGTTCGATGCCGCGATCAGGCTCGCCCAGGAGCATCTGGAGTCCGCCCGGTTCGACGCGGCATATTGGACGCTTCTTGAACTCGACTCGCACCCCGATCGCAAGAGCGATCACGAAAGAAGCAAGAGAGTCGCTCTCGCCGCCGCGGAGCTGACGCGGTACCTTGGAACTCCCGGCGCAAAGTCGCTCGCCGCGCGGTACGTCACCGACGCCGCGCTGCCCGTTCCCGACAGCACGCCGATCGTGCCGCCACAGACCGCCCTGGCCCTCTCGCGCAACGCTATCGCACCGGCGGGTCCGCTCACGGAGGCGGAGGTCGCCAAGGACCCGCTGGCGTCGGTGGCGCTCAGCCGTGTTGAGCAGGTGGCGCCGCGGTCGGCGGTGGCCGGGCTTCCGTCCACGGCGTGGGCCCTTCCGGGCGTCGTGGGCGACGCGGTGTATCTGAACGACGGGCTGTCGATCGGAGCCTGGGACCGCGCGACGCTTGTGCCGCTCTGGCGCTTCACGCCGCGAGCGGTCGTCGACGACACCGACACGCTCGACGAGAACCAGAGGCTGCCGCTCGACATCAGGGCCCGGCAGTTCGAGGAGTGCTCCACGATCACCGTCGCATCGGGCATCGTGGTTGCCACCACGGGCTTTGCGACTGGGAACTTCCGACGCGAGCACGACCCGCGAACGCACGCGCTCGACGCGGCAACCGGAAGGGTGTTGTGGTCGGTGGATCCCGCGGCGCTGGACAAACAACTGAGCGAGTCGAGTGTGCGCGGCCCGGCGCTGCTCTCGGGGGACACGGTGGTGCTGACCCTGGGACGCCTGTCGACGGGCCGGCGGATCGCTTCGAGCCTCATGATCGGTCTCGACGCCTCGACGGGCGCCCTCCGGTGGATGAGACCGCTCGCCAACGTCGGGGTCTCGGTCTACGCACGTCCTTCCCGAGTGGCCGAGTTCGGTGCCTGCGAGGATGGAATCGTCTACAAGGCCGACGCGCTTGGCGTGGTCGCCGCGGTTGAGGCGGCCACGGGCAGGCCCGTCTGGCTCCGGCGGTCCCAGTCGGTGGCGCAGGAAGACATGATGCGCTACGGCCCGCTGGCCGATCGTCAGCCCTGGACCGGGGCGGTGCCGATCGTCGAGCACGCGTCGATCATCGTTCTGGAGCCTGGCACGGGCGACATCGTCCGTCTCGACCGGGCTTCGGGCGCCCTGCTCGAGCGGCGCAGGGCCGACCAGGCCGGCGCGCCCAAGTACCTGGTCCGCGTGGGTGAAACGCTCGCGGCGGTTGGCACGCAGATTGTCAACTTCATTCCTCTGGCGGATCTGGCCGGAGGCCAGTCGCGTCTGGGTCCATCGTATCGCGATCCCGGCGCCGCCGGGCGCGCGTTTGCGGCCGGGACCAGGCTCGGCGTCCCGGTCGTGGGCGGGATCGCGATGATGAATCCGGCCAATCCTGGCGAGGCCCGGTTCATCGACCTTGCCGAATCGGGCAACGCGGTGGTAACCGATGGCCAGCTCGTGGTGGCGACGCCCTCAAACCTCACGTCACACCTCTCGTGGACCGCCGCCGAGCCCCGCCTGCGCGCCTGGATGTCGCAGCGTCCGGACGATCCTGCGCCCTGCCTCACGTACATCAATATCGCCTCTCGCGCCGGAAAGCTCGCCGGGCTTCCCGGTGTCGCCGATGCTCTGCTGGCGATCGTCGACGCCGACCCGTCCGATGTCGCCCGCCAGGGCGCTCGGCACGATCTCTTCCGGGCACTGCTCACCATCGTTCGCGCCGCGCAGCATCCCGCGCCCGGCGGACCGATGCCCGATCTCGCTCTGGTCGACCCACTCCTGTCCCGTCTGGCCCGCGCGGCCGACGCGCCCGACGAACGGGCGCTCCAACTCCTGGAAGCCGCGTCGATCCACGAGGCGCTGGGACGCACGTCGGCGGCGATCGAGGCCTACCAGCAGGTCCTTCAGGACCCCGACCTTGCCCAAGCCACCATCGACGCCCCCCTGGGCCTTGGACCGGGCGACCGAGCTTGGGAGACCGCTCGCGACCGCCTGGCGGCCTTCCTGGGCAAGGCGGGTTATCGCCCGTACGAGGGCTTTGCGGCACAGGCGGCCCGCGAGCTCGCGGATCTTGGGCCTGGCGCGGCGGCTCCCGCCCTTGAGCAGCTCGCGCGGCGATTCCCGCTTGCGCACTCGGCGTGTGTCGCCCTGCTTGCCGCGGCCGAGTTGCACCAGCGTGGTGGCTCCCGCAACGCCTTCGCCGCCGATCTTGGGGCCGCCGTCGAGTGTGCCTCGACGATCGCGAGGCTGACCCGAGACGCCCCCGTCGCCGAGCTGGCGCTTGCGGCCGGACAACTCACCGATCTATTGATCCAGTCCGGACGAGTCGGCGAGGCGAACCGGCTCGTGAAGCGGCTGGCCGCCGACAACCCCGGGCTTCGGCTCGTCGGTGCGGGCGGGGCGCAAGATCCCGCCAGGATGCTCGAGTCGTTCGGCAAGACGCTCGCCGCGATCGAGCGTCGAGCCGATCTTTCGGGCTCGATCGAGCGTCGCCCGCAAACACTCATCGGCTGGACCATCGCCAAGGCCCGGCTCACCAGCGGCCCGGGCGTAGCGACCGACCAGCTCCCGCTGTACGCGCTGGGCGAGCGCGTGGCGGGGCTGTGGGCGTCGCGCGCAGAGGACGGACGCCTCGCGCCGCTCTGGTCGCGTGCGTACGACCACGATGTTGAGCGGCCCTCGTTTGTCCGCGTCGACTGGGATTCTTCGTTCCTTTTCTGGCCCGCGGGTCCGGCGGGCCCGAGCCTCGAGCGTGTCTCCTCCGACGGCACGACGCTGTGGCGAACGCCGGGATTCGATTCTCTTTTCCCGCCCGAGCCTCCCGACAACTCGCCCGAGCCCGAGAAGTTCACGGCGCCCCTGGACGGCGAGGTCGATCGCGACGGGATCGTTGTCGACATCGACGACCGCACCGCGGTGCTCGTCAAGCGCTCGGGACGCGCCATTGGGATCGACCTGGGGTCGGGCAAGGTTCTGTGGGCGCGCGACCTGGGCATGAACGGGGTCTATGACTTCACGCTCGTGAGCGGGCGGCTTGTCGCTGTCGGGTTTGGCGCCCGCGAAGCGGCCTCGGCGATCGTCGTGGCCGACGCCCGGACGGGCGAGGGCACGCTGACCCTGGGAACACCCGACGTGCCGCTCAAGTCCCACACCCGCTGGGTTCGCGAGGTGGCGGGCCTCGCCATCATCGCGCTTGACGCGCAGGTGTTTGCGCTCGATCCCGTCACCAGCGAGCTCAAGTGGAAGGTGACCGACAAGATCGCCCAGAACTCGATCGACGCCTGGGGCATCGACAACCAGATCTTCCTGTTGACCTCCGAGCAGAAGCTCTGGACGATCAACGCCGCAACGGGTGAGACCCGCAAGGAGGATCTCGACACCGCCAGGCGACTGGGCATGATCGAGCAGAATCGCCCCGTCGATGAACCGGCCAACGTTGTCGTCGGACTCCGGCCCGGGGGTTCGGCGATCGTTTCGGAGAACGGCCTGGTCTGCTACGACGAGTCCGGCAAGCGCGTCGGCTTCGACGCCGCGGGCATCGACGGCGTTCGCCGCCTCTTTGCGATTGGTGAAGACACCGTCGCGTTCATCGAGGCCGCCCCGGGAACAGAACGGAGCGAGCGGCGGGCCGCGGGACTCCAGCTGGTCTCGATGCCGTCGGGCAAGACGCGAGTCAAGGAACACCTCGGGCTCTTCGACACACCCAGCGCCATCGCCGCGATCGATGGGCACCTGGCGGTCTCCGTCGGCCCGTTGACCGTGATTCTCACGTTGACCAAGTCGCCATGACGCGCCCACGTTCGGGCAGGCCGGACGATCCGCCACCGGCGTTCGGTGAGGCCGCACCAAGTGGGTGTCGACTTGGGATCAGCTGCTGGCCTGGACCTTGATCGCCTTGGGCACCACCACGACCTTGGGCGCGCCCGGAGCCTTGGCGGCCGCGGCCTCGCCCAACTCCAGGCTCTCGCGCATCAGGCGTCCGACCTTGAACTTCACCGTGACCTTGGGTGGCACACTGACACGTTCGAGCGTCTTGGGGTTCTGGGCAACGCGGGCCGCCCGGCGCTTGAGCTCGAACACGCCGAAATCGCGGAACTCCAGGCGATTGCCCCTCTTGAGCTCGGCGATCACCTGATCAAGAAACTCCTGGATCGACTTTTTCACCGACGCCCGCGGCTCGCTGGTCCGCTGAACGATCCGGTCGATCATGTCCTTCTTTGTAATCGTCGCCATTGCCAAAGACCCCTCGCCGCGCACCTGGGCGCAACGCATTGTTCAGACACTCACCGCCTCAGAAGCCTCCATCGCTGTGGCTTCCGCTCTGGCGGGTATTGGATTTGACTTCGATCCGCCGCACGATGCTCACGACACTCACATTACCCAAACGAATCGTCCGCCGATCTCGTGAGAGGGGAGTATCTCCACCCCGACCGCTCGCGTCAACCCATGAATCAACAAGAACTTATCCCCGGGTTTTCCACACACCTTCCCGAACCCGCGGCGGCATTCAAAACCTCAATTCCACGCCCACGAGCAGCCCCGCCGCCCCGCCATTGAACTCGAACTTGCCGACATCCTTGCCCGATTGGAGATCAACCCGCATGTTCCGATAGGCGAAGCGAATCCCCACGTTCTCGATGGGACGGTAGACAAACCCGGTGCTGATCTCCCACGTCGCGCTCGATCGCTCGCCGGGAAGGTAGCCGAACGTCGACTCAACCTCGATGGAGAACCCGTGGTTCAATTCCATGTCGATTCGACCTCCCACCACCGGCTCGAAGAAGAACTGGTCGGTTCTGACCGTGTTTGCGGCGGCCGACCCAAAGCCCATGCTCAGGTCGTACATCCTCACGCCCGCGATCAGGGATTGGTCGATCGAGAAAGCCACTTTCCCGTCGGGCTTCTTTGGGGTCGACCAGTTGCCGAAGCTGTAGCCGCCGAGAATCTGCACCGAGGCGAGGTCGATCGACGATCGAATCGTGTCCCCGGCGTTGAACGCGAACGTGCCGAACTGGCCGGCCACCTTCGCTGTTCCCGTGGTGTTCATCGAAACGCCAAAGGCCGAGAGGGACACGCGCCACTGGTCGAATCCCACACGCACCTCGCCCATCGGCGCCAGCCTGGGCTTGTCGGCGCCCACCTGATTCAGCTTGGTATCGGAGGTGATCAGCGGTGCGGTGCCCGGAACCCTCACCGCGCCCGACAACCCGACGTACCAGAGACTTTGATCGAATCGGAACTGGTACGCGGGCTCCATCTTCGTGAGACCCCGGTCGGAAGTGTCTTCGCCCTGCTTGGGTTCTGGTGGCGGCGGATTCGATCCCTGCCGGGCGCCCGCGGATGATCCCCAGATCGACGCGGCCGCGAGAAGAACAAGGGTGGATGGGTGGAACATCGTGGGTCTCATATCGGGTGCGCTTTCGACGATTCGGGAAATGGAAACAGGGGGCGTCCCGGAGAGTAACCCACGGGACGGCGCGCCGCGACCGAGTTGCCTAGGGTCGCTCCGGTGCCGATCCACCCCTCACTCAATCCTCGCGACGGCGTGATTCTGGCGATCGAGACCAGCAACCCATCGTCCTGGGTGCCCAGCGACGCCTCCCCGTCGCTCACCATGCCCGGAGTCGCCGCCCTGGAGTGGTCGGGAGGCAAGCCCGGACGATTGGCGGTCGAACCCTGCGACCCCAGCCATCGCGACGACCTGCTGCTCCCGGCGATCGACCGGGCGATGAGGTCGCTGGGTCGCGGCCCCAAGGATCTGTGCGCGATCGCGGTCTCAATCGGGCCAGGAGGGTTCACATCGCTCAGGATCGCCGGCGCCGCCGCAAAGATGCTGGCGATCTCAACTGGGGCGAGACTTTTCGCGGTGCCCTCGGCCCGCGTCGTCGCGCACGCCGCCCCCGTGGGACCGGGGCCGCTCGGCGTTGCGCTTGGTTCCAAGGGCGAGAGCGCGTGGATCGAGTGCTTCACGGACAACCAGGAGCATGACCCACTGGGTCGGCCGGGGATCATGCACGCGGGCGGCCTGCACGCGCTTGTGGACCTGGGTGTCACCCGACTCGTGGCCGATCGATTCCTTCCCGAGACGATGCGTGCGGCCGCCGCGTCCCTGGGACTGGCCCTGCACCACCCCGTCTTCACGGCCCAGGCCTGCCTCGCGGCAGCGCGGGCCCGGGACGAGGTCTCGCCAGCGGCGCTCACGCCGATCTACCCAAGGCCTCCCGAGGCGGTTCGCAAGTGGCGGGAACTCCATCCCGGCACATCCAGCGTCCCTCCGGGGTTATTGCCCAAGTCGCCCTGAGCGGGTGTGAAGTTGGGGTATTTGCGAGACGATGATGCGTGGCAACTCCGGGGCCCACCGCCGGCTTTGCCACGACATGGACACCGAGAAAGCCAACAACACCGAGAAGCGCGTTTTCACGACTGGCGAGGCGGCGAAGGTGTGCGGCGTTTCGCAGCAGACGATCATCCGCTCGTTCGACGCCGGACGCCTCACAGGCTTCAAGGTCCCGGGCTCGAAGTTTCGACGCATCCCGCGGGACGAGCTCGTGAGATTCATGCGAGCCAACGGCATGCCGCTCGAGGCGCTTGGCGAGGACGGATCCGTTGCGCGCGTGCTGCTCATCAGCGCCGATCAGGCGGTGTCCAGGCTGGTCGAAAGCACGCTCAAGGACGATCGACGCTTCTCGCTGGTCACGGCCAACAACGCCTTTGATGCGGGGCTCCTGACCGAGTCATTCAAGCCGGGGCTCGTGATCCTGAGCACCCGTCACGACGAGATCGACCCTGTTGCGATCTGCCGGCGCCTGCGCTCCCGAAGCGAATCCGCCGACGTCCGGATCCTGAGCCTGGGCGGCGCGAGCGACAGTTCCCGGCCCGAGTCGCTGCGACGTGCGGGCGCAAACGAAGTGCTGATCGTGCCTTGCGCGGGCGATCTCCTTCTGCGCCGGCTCGTCTCGCTGCTCGCGAGCGCTTCGGAGCGGTGAATTCCAGGAATTCCGGCCAGACCAGGCGTGTGCGAGGCGCGTTCGTCGTTGCGCTTTTCGGACGTCGGTCCGCGCCCGCGGGCGCGATGCTCCGCGTATGCCGACTGGGCCGCCCGGTCCGTGTGGTGGGAATGTGACGCCGGCCCGGCGCCCGAACTAACGAGCATTGGAACAGTTCATGAAGTGGTGGGGCATGAAGTCCGAACCAAGGTGTGCACCGTTGGTGACGATTGCCCGGACGATCCGGGCAATGGACCGGCACAAAAGGACCAGCAACCGTGACAGCCCGCCGAGACACAACCACGGACAAAGCCCCCGGAAGCCGGGGTGAGCCCGTGGCCGTGATCGTGCTGGTTGAGAGCGGGAAGGTGCGCGAGTCGGTGCTGGCGTCTCTGGCCTCGCGTGGGTTGGCGTGCGTGGCCGCCGACTCGCCGGCGCACGCCGAGCGGATTCTGACCTCCCACCACATTGACGTGGTCGTTCTCGACGAGCACTGGGCCAGGCACGGGTCACGCTCGAACTCGACCGGATACGCGACCGCCCGCAAGCTTTCGGTCGCGCACCCGACCACCGGGATGGTGATCCTGGCGGACAAGCCCGCCTTCGACGACGCGATCGCCGCGATGCAGGCCGGAGTGTCCGACATCGTGTCGGCGGGCGCGCCCATCCGCGAGCTGCACCGCCGCGTGCTGGCCGCGGCCTCGCGCTGCGCGACCGCCCGCGTCCGCTCCGACGCGAAGGATGTTCGTTCGGCGAAGCTCAAGACGCTCTGCCGCACGATCAACAAGGCGCGGCACGAGCTCACGCACCAACTCGGATCGATGTGCCAGAATCTGGCGGGCGCCTACAAAGAACTCTCGGAGCAGATGGCCGTGATACGACTCACCTCGGAGTTCGAGAGCGTCATTCGTCAGGAACTTGACCTTGAGAGCCTGCTCCGTGTGGGCGTTGAGTTCATGCTCCAGCGCATCGGCCCCACCAACGCGGCGGTCTTCCTGCCGGCGACCAGCGGCGATTTCTCGCTGGGGGCCTACGTGAACTACGACCGCGCCAAGGACTCGGCCGAGGTCCTGATGGACCACCTCTCGTCGGCGATCGCTCCGAGGCTCGAGCACGAGCCCGAGGTCCTGCAGATGAACTCCCGCGAGGAGCTCGACGCCAGGTTCGGTGAGGGCGCCGAGTGGATCGGAGACTGCTCGGTCATCGCGTTCTCGTGCAGGCACGAGGGCGAGTGCCTCGCGGTCTTCACCCTCTTCCGCGACCGGTCGACGCCCTATTCCCCCGACATCCTCCCCGGCATCCGCACCATGTCGGCCCTCTTCGCCCGCCAGCTCGCCCGCGTCATCCATGTCCACCACCGCCACCTGCCCAAGCACAAGTGGGGACATCCCGGCGATCCGTACGGCGGCGCGGACGACATCGACCTGGCCGCCTGATCCCGTCGTTCGACCGGGGCTCCCGGATCACTTCCCGGTCAGTTCGCGGACCAGCGCGTCCGCTCCATACACCGTGCGAATCGCCTCGATGAGCCCGCGGCTGTCGACGCCCACCGCGCGCCCGCTCTCCTGGTTGTACACGTAGTTGCCCACGAGGCTGTGGATGTTCCCGTCGAATACCAGGCCGACGACCTCGCCCCTGGCATTCACGATGGGCGAGCCCGAGTTGCCCCCGATGATGTCGGCGGTGCAGACGAAGTTGAACGGCGTCTTGAGATCGAGCTTTCCCTTCGCGTCGAGCCACTTCTGCGGGATCTCGAAGCCCTCCTGACCCTTGCGCTGGGCGCCCCGCTCGTAGAGCCCGGCAAAGGTCGTGAACGCGGGTACTTTCTCTCCCGCGTCGACGAAGCCCTTGATGGGGCCGAACGACAGGCGGAGCGTGAACGTGGCGTCGGGGTAGACCGAATCCCCCTGGATCGCGAACTTGGCCGCCCCGATCTTGGAGTAGGCCTCGCGGAGAGGCGACTCGACGGCGTCCTCGAACTTCTTGCGCAGCTCGCGCGATTCGGGGTCGAGAGCGATGGCGAGCCTGACCATCGGGTCCTTGCTTTCTGCCACCGCCTTGGCCCCGCCCGCCACCAGCGCCTTGCGCGCGGCGGGGTCGCGGAGCGTGCCGGCCTTCACGAGCTCGGCCGCCCGAGCGGCGGGCGACTTGCCCGCCAGCAGCGTCACCACCGCCGGATCGTCGGCCCCCAGTCGCTCGGCGGCCCGCGCCAGCGCCTGCGAGAGGCCGTAGATCTCCAGCGAGTCGTAGATGGGCTCGGCCGAGTACAGATTGAGATAGAGCGAGTCGAGCTGGGCGTCGCCAAACTCGCGTAGACGCTCGCTGCTGGGCTTGGGTAGCTCGGCGACCAGACGCACGATCGTGCTGGCCTTTCCCATCAGGATCGAGCCGCCTGTGGCCCGTCCCAAGAGCGCCCTGCGCTCGCTGGTCGCGATGTCGATCTTCTTGGCGGCGGCGACGTCGTCCCACGCCGTGCCCCACTTGGCCTTCATCGCGGGATCGGCGTTGACCGCCGCGCGAAGGGCATCTTCGGCCGCCTTCTTGCCGGCCATCAGGGCCGGGTCCTGCAACCCCTCAAGCTGCCCGGTGATCGCCTTCCGACCGTTGGCTACGCCGAAGAGATCGTCACGGACGATGCGGGCGTTCTCGGCCGAGCGCCCCGCGAAGGTCTGGGCCTTGATCTCCGTCCGCCACATCTCCCCCAGCCTGCGCGGCAGCTCCACATCGCGGGAGACTTTCAGATGGTCGTACGTGTTCAGCCGCTCGGTTCGCCCGGGGTGCCCGACAACAAAGGTCAGCTCGTTCTCGGCCGCCCCGCCCGAGCTCCACTTGAGGTAGTGCTCCGCCTTGAAAGGCTTTCCATTCTCGTAGATGCGGAAGAAGCAGCAATCCAGATCGAACCGCGGAAACTCGAAATTGTCCGTGTCGCCGCCGAAGAACGCGATCGCCTCCTCGGGGGCGAAGACCAGCCGGATGTCGGTGAAGGCCTTGTAGAGGTAGAGGTGGTACTTCGACCCGCCGTACAGCGTGACAACCTGGGCCTTCATCCCCGTCTTGTCCTTGGACTCCTTCTCGATGGTCGCGATCGTCTCGCGCCGGGCCTTGCCCGCCTCGGCGGCGGCGACGCCCTCCTTGACCGACGCGTTCACGCGGGGCGTCACGTCCTGGATCTCCCAGAGCACATTGAGCTCAAGATCGGGACAGGCGAGCTCTTTGGAGCGATCGTCCGCCCAGAACCCTTCCTTGAGCAGGTCGTGCCCGGTCGTGCTGAGCTTCAAGAGCATGTCCGAGCCGACGTGGTGGTTGGTCATGACGAGCCCGTCGGGCGAGACGATCGATCCCGAGCCACCGGTCTGGAACCTCACCGCCGACTTCTGCACGTGCTCGGCCCACTGCGCCGTGGGCACAAAGCCGTACCGATCCTTCAAGGCCTTGACCGGCAAGTTGTTGAGCGGCCACATTCCTTCATCCCCTCGGGCGGGGTGAAACGTGGCGGCGACCAAGAGTCCGGCGAGAACGGCGATTCGAGATGGACGCATCGTGGTTTCCTTGTGTGATTCACACAGGATAGGAACCAGAGCGCCCGCGGGCGTTTGGCGTCGCGGCGCGAGGCCGCCGACTACCATGTCCCAAATGCCTCGCGGCGCACCTGGAACACTCTGGCGGCACATCGTCGTCGATCTCTGGAAGCTGATGCTCGTGAGCACAGCGGTGATCACCGTCGTGATCGCGTTCGCGTCCACGGTCAAACCCCTGGCCGACGGCAAACTGAGCGCGCTGGACGCGGTCAAGTTCATGCTCTACGCGATCCCGCCGATGCTGGCGTACTCGCTCCCGTTCGCGGCCTGCTTCGCCTCGACCATGGTCTACCACCGGCTCGCGGTCGACAATGAGGCCAGCGCCGCCGCCGCAGGAGGCGTGAGCCACAAGGCGCTTCTCACCCCCGCGATCGTGACGGGCGTCGTGATCGCCATCGCCCTGGCCTCGCTCAACGAGCAGATCATCCCCCGGTTCCTGCGATCGATGCAGCAGCTCATCACCGTGGATGTCGCCAAGCTTCTGCGCAATTCTGTCGATCGTGGCGACCCGGTGCTGCTGGGCGGCAAGTGGATCTATGCCGACCACGCGCTTCCGGTCGACGCCCCGTTGCCGCAGGGCTCAACCCGTGTGATCGATCAATTCGTTCTCCAGCACGTGGTGGTCATCGAGGTCGGCCCCGACGCCGTCCCCATCGCCTCGAGCACCGCCGAATCGGCGTACGTCGTGCTCGTTCAGTCCGACGATGCCGCGAACCCCGGCCAACGCACCGCTCGGACGCGAGTGCTGATCAAGCCCACCGGCGTGCGGCGTGAATCGACCCGCGACCGCGCCCTGGTCGACGTTGCCCCGGTCATCTCTGCCGATGTTCCCGACGCGTTCCAGGACAACGTGAAGTTTCTCACGTGGGGCGAGCTTCGGGCCCTGCGGACCCAGCCCGAGCGGATGAACTGGATCGACCGCCCCCGCCGCGCCCTCGCGCTGGAGATCGCCCGCGTCCTGGTCGTCGACGACCTCGCCGCCACCCTCGCCGCCGGACGCCCCGTCGAGCTGCGCGATCCCGCCGGGCGAACGATCAGGGTGTCGGCCTCTGGTCTGCGTCACCTGCCGACCGACCCGCCGGGCGTTCACGAGTTCTCGTCGGTCACCGGCACCGTCGAGATCCTTCGTGTCGACGCCGACGCCGCCACCCGCAATCTCAAGATCGTCGCGAACTTCGCCAGGCTCGTGCCCACCGCCAGCGACGACCCCGCCGCCGAAACAATCCAGTATCGCCTCGACCTCCTGGGCGCCCGTGTTTCCTCGCAGGCCCAGGGCGAAGAGGGAGGGGAACGCAAGGAGATGACCCTCGGCGGCCTCACGCCGGCGACCGACATCCTCGTCCGCTCTCGCTTGCTCAACGTGCCCGCGATCCTCGATGCGGCCGCAAAGCTCTCCGGCACGGCGGGCGACAAAGGGCCGGTTGTCCGGTCCGCCGCCAACCTGCGGTCACTCGAGAGTGTGCTCCAGCGCGAGATCACCAGCAAGCAGCACGAACGGATCGCCCTCGCCACAGCCTGCATGATTATGATCGTCACCGGCGCGGTCACCGCCTTGCGTCTCTCGCTCCGCCTGCCGCTCATGGTCTACCTCTGGTCGTTCTTTCCCGCTCTGATCTGCGTCGTCACGATCTCGGGAGGTCAGCAGACCACCGAGGCCGTCGGCACCGCCGGTCTGTTTCTCCTGTGGGGGGGCGTGGCCATGCTGGGGATCTACACGGCGTGGTCGTACCGCGTGGTCGCGAAGCACTGAATCCAATACCCACGCACGATGCACGAACCGCCACCCGCCAGCACGAGCCCCATCCTCGCCCCACCCGGGCGCTTTGCCCCCTGGGCCGCGTCTTGGCGGTCGATCCTGGGGCTGGTCCTGGGCGTCAGTCTTGCGCGAATCGTGTATCTCGCCTGGTTGTGCCCCTACACGCTGATCGAGGACGAGGCCCACTACTGGGAATGGAGCCGCCGCCTTGACTGGTCGTACTACTCCAAGGGCCCCGGCGTCGCGTGGGCTATCGCGGCCGCGACGCGCCTTCTGGGCGATCACGAGTACGCCGTCAGACTCCCGGCGGTCATCTCGTCGGCCATCGCGGCGCTGTCGCTGGCGGGCCTGGCTCGCGACGCCTCGGGCGAGAAGCGGGCCGGCTTCTTCGCCGCCGCTTGCTTCCAGCTCGTCCCGATGTTCTTCACCACCAGCATGCTGATGACCATCGACATGCCCTATGCCGCGTGCTGGAGCGTCGCGGCGTGGGCCGCGTGGAGAGCATTCGACAGGAGCTCGCCGGGAGCGTGGGCAACCCTGGGCCTCGCCATCGCCGCGGGGATCGCCTTCAAGTACACCATGCTCCTTCTGATCCCCGGAATCCTGGCCTTCGCGGTCGTGCGCCGCCACGACGCCAGGCCGCGGCCTGTCGGCCCGATCATCGCCGGCTCTCTTTCTCTGCTCGGGCTCGTGCCGATTCTGGTCTGGAACTCGTCGCGCGGATGGCCCACGATTCACCATCTCCTGGGGCATCTGGGTGTTTCGGGCGGCGATGTGGCTCCCACGCAGGGCGTGGGTGGCTATCACTACGATCCGACGTGGACGCTTGAGTTCGTCGGGACCCAGCTCGCCCTCGCCGGCCCCATGCTCGCCCTGGCGATCCTTGGCTACCGAAGTCTTCAAAGATCCGCGCAGGCCTGGTCGGCCTCGTTCCTGGCGTGGTGCGCCCTGCCGATCATCGTCTTCTACCTCGTCGTCAGCTTCGTCGCCGAGCCCGAGGGCAACTGGGCCCTCGCCGGGTACACAACCCTCACCGCCCTGGCCGGCCTCGCCATCGTGAGATCCATGGACGAATGGACCGCGCGCGTGGCGGTGTGGCGGTCGACGCCCGCGCCGCGCCCCCGCGCCGGACTCATCCTCCGACGCCCAGAGTCCGCAGGGCAGATTCTCTGGCATGCGACACTCCTGATCGGCATCCTGTTCGGCGTCGCATCGCTCAGGCTCGACCTGATCGCCAGGCTCCCGATCGTCGGCCCGCGCGTGCCCCTGTCGCGATTCATGGGGGCCGATCAAATGGCCGCCCACACCCAGCGTCTGCTCAACCAACTCCGCGCCCAGGTCCCCGGCGTCGAGCCCTTCGTAGTCTCGCAGTTCTATGGACGCGCCAGCCAGATGGCCTTCTACCTCCCGGGTCACCCGGTCGTCTATTGCTCCGGCAGCATCATGGGTGGGCGAAAGACCCAGTACGACCTCTGGCCCCAGACCAGCCTCGCCTCGCCCCTGCTCAGTGGGCGCCCGGCGGTGCTCCTGGGTGACGCCGATCAGTCGTGGCAATGGCCCGGAGGCTCGGGCTTTGGGCGCGTCGATTCGGTCGGCAGGCTCGACGGCGACCGAAAGCGCAATCGCGTGGCCTCTCTGGGCTTTGATTACCATCCCGTCGCCAAATGAACGCCACCACCCAATCTCGCACTTCGGCACACGCGCGAGCAAGGCTCCTCGCCGTTGTGCTTTGGGCTGTGCTGCTGGCGACGACCTGGATCTTTGACCAGCAACTTTGGCGCTTGTTTCTCGGCGCCGATCCGCACGACCGGGCCGCTCTCGAAGCCATCCAGCGACGCGACTGGTGGACATTCTTGCGAGGCTTTGGTTACCTGCCGTTCTGGGTTCTAGTCGCGGTCGCGGGCGAGTCTGCCCGGCGCGGCCCAGGGCGGATTCTGGCCTCCGGATGGCCCTTTGTGCGCGTGCTGCTCTCGGCGGCCCTCGCCGGCGCCGGGGCCGAGCTTGTCAAGCTCGTCCTGGCCCGCGAGCGACCCGGACTCACGGGCGAGCACGTCTATCGCGAACTCTTCTCAGGGTTCGCCCGCTCTGGAAACCTTGGATTCGCCAGCAGCCACGCCGCCGTCGCGTTCGGCGCGGCCTTCGCCCTCCTTCGAATCTGCCCCCGGCTGGGATGGGTCGCGCTCCTGGGCGCCGTGGGGTGCGGATACACCCGGCTGGTCGTCGGAGCCCACTTCACGTCCGACGTCGTGGGCGGCGCCCTTCTTGGATACGCTTTCGCCCAGATGTGTGCTCGCTCCGTCCGGGCAACACCCCGCGACTGTGAATTCCGATGACCACGCTCGACCGACACATCGCCCGGCAGTACCTCACGAACGTGGCCGCGCTCGTGGTGATCCTCTTTTCGTTCGTGATCGCCATCGATGTCTCGCTCAACTTCGACGAGTTTGTGAAGATCGCACGCGAGCACGGGAGGCTCCATGGCGACCCGGGCGACCCCTCCTTTGTGCGGACCACCGTGGTTGCGGCGGGCCTGGTCCTCGATCTGTGGTGGCCCAGGCTCATCCAGCTCCTCAACGCGCTGCTTGGCCTTGTCATGGTCGGGGGCATGGGATTCACGTTCGCGCAGATGGTGCGCCACCGCGAACTGGTTGCCATGCTCGCCGGCGGGATCAGCCTCTGGCGGGCCGCCCGCCCGGTGTGCTTCTGTGCCGTCGCCCTCTGCGTGGCACAGCTTGCCAACCAGGAGTACATCATCCCCCGGATCGCGCCGCTCCTCACCAGGCAGCTCCAGCAGGCTGGCCAGCGCACTCTTGGCGCGGCGGAACTCCACCCGACCACCGATTCCTCCGGACGCATCTTCTTTGCCCAGAGCTTCGACGCCGACCTGGGCGTGCTCAAGGGACTCCAGGTCATCGAGCGCGACGCCGCGGGCCATGGAACGCGGATCATCACCGCGATCTCGGCCAGGTGGAACGAATCGGAGTGGGTCCTGGACCAGGGGCGGATCAAGGACTTTGGAGTCAGCGCCACGCCCGAGCCGCTGGCCGCTCTCAAGACCAATCTCGACCCGACCGCGCTCAAGCTCCGTCGCTTCGCCAGCTATCGCACGAGTCTCTCGTTCGCCCAGACCACCGAGATGCTTGCCCGCCGCGAGCCCGGCCGAGTCGACACCAAGGGGCACGACGAGGAGCTCGAGCGCATCCGGCTGGGCCGCTTCGGCGCCGTTGCGTGCAATCTCCTCGCTCTGGCGGTGTGCATTCCGTTCTTTCTGCGCCGCGAGCCCGTCGGCATGGTCGTGCCCGCCCTCAAATCGGCGCCCCTCGCGGTCGTCGCCCTCATGGGGGGTGTCATCGGAGCCTCCGCGGCGATTCCCGCTCTCCCCCCCGCCCTCTCGGTGTTTGTGCCCGCGATCGTCCTGCTCCCCATCGCCATCGCCTCGGTCACCTCCGTGCGAAGCTGAGGGCGAGGAAATTGAAACACAGAGGGCACGGAGGAGGGCAGGGGTGAGTGATGGGAAGCGAATGGGAAAGGCAGAAGGCTGAACGTGAAGGCTGAAGCAGGAGTCGATTCAGCCTTCCGCCTTCAAGTTCAGCCTTCTGTCTTGTCTTCCTCCGTGCCCTCCGTGTTTCAATTTCTTCCCGTTACGCGACTTTCCCGGACAGAACGGGGATTACACTTGGGGCAGTCCCGGGAGCCTCCCTCATGGCCTCTGTCGTCTTCTACTTTCAGGTCCACCAGCCCTTTCGCCTGCGAAAGTACTCTGTTTTCGACACCAATCCGTTCTACTTCGACGACGCCAAGAACGCCGAGATCGCCCGCAAGGTGGCCACCAAGTGCTACCTCCCAACCACCCGGCTCATCCTCGACCTGGTCAAGAAGAACAAGGGCAACTTTCGCGTCAGCTACGCCATCACGGGCGTCGCGCTGGACCAGTTCGAGGCGTTCTGTCCCGAGATCATCAGCGTCTTCCAGGAGCTCGCGGCCACCGGGTGCTGCGAGTTTGTCGCCGAGACGTACTACCACTCCCTCAGCTTCCTCTACAGCCCCGCAGAGTTTCGCGAGCAGGTCGCGATGCACACCGCCCGCGTCGAGGAGCTCTTTGGCCAGACGCCCGCGGTCTTTCGCAACACCGAACTGATCTACTCCAACCAGCTCGCCCACGAGCTCTGCCAGATCAAAGGCCCCGACGGAAAGCCGCGCTTCAGCGGCGCGTTGTGCGAGGGGGTTGACCGGATCCTGGGTTACCGCACGCCCAATTTCGTCTACAAACCCCCGAAGTGGGACGCGTTCAACACCGGCGACAAGCGAGACCTCCTGGGCGCGGGCGACAAGCCCTTCAAGCTGCTCCTCAAGAACTACCGCCTCAGCGACGATATCGCCTTTCGATTCTCAAACCGCGGGTGGGCCGAGTGGCCCCTCTCGGCCGAGAAGTTCGCCAAGTGGGTCGATCAGATCAATGGCGACGGCTTCCTGTGCAACCTCTTCATGGACTACGAGACCTTCGGCGAGCATCAGTGGGCCGACACGGGCATCTTCCAGTTCCTCGAGGCTCTGCCCGCCAAAGTATTCGACGTCAATCCGGGGCACAACCACTTCATCACCGTCAGCGAGGCCCTGAAGCAGTTCGAGCCCGTGGGCGAGTACGACGTCCACGATTTCATCTCGTGGGCCGATATGGAGCGGGACCTCTCCGCCTGGCGCGGCAACGCCATGCAGAACAACGCGCTGGAGGAGTGCTACCGCCTGGAACGCCCCATCAAGGAAAAGCTCGCAAAGGCCGAGGCCGCCTACGCGGTCGCCCACAACGCCCAACCCGCGCCCGAGACCCTTCCCGACTCCGACCCCGTCCAGCAGGCGCGATTCCTCCTGGCCGACTGGCGCAAACTCACCACCAGCGATCACTTCTACTACATGTGCACGAAGTACTGGTCCGATGGCGATGTCCACAAATACTTCTCGCACTACGACTCCCCCTACGACGGCTACATCAATTACATGAACGTGCTCGACAACGTCCGCACCAGGCTGGCCCTTCCCTAGGTCGCTGTTTGTCAGGTGCCGCCCCCCGGATTTGTGCACAAGGTGTGGACAGGTGGCCGGGCCGGGGATTCCACTTGGTCCGAGCGATCCCTGGTTGTATGATGGGCGGATAGGGAGTCGTCGCCGTTTGACACGCCGTGCCTTTTCACTCTTGGAATTGCTCGTCAGCCTCGCGATCATCGCGGTGCTGGTGGGCATCCTGCTCCCCGTCTTGGCCCACGCGCGGTCAACCGGTCGGCGCACGGTCTGCGCGTCCAACCTGCGACAGATCGGCGCGGCCTTCCAGGCGTACTCGCAGGACAACCGGCGATACCCCGTCGCCGAATCGGCCCCCGACTGGCACTACGGCGGCGTTCGCTTCATAGGTGCCGACCGCATGCCGATGCTGGCCAGCGACAGGCCCATCAACTCCTATTTCGGCGAGGCCGCAAATGATCGCGCAGGCAACGTCACCGCGCTGTACCACTGCCCCGACGACAAGGGTGTCTGGGCGCTTGGTCAAAGCCCCGACCGTCCCGGCCCCGCCATGTACGCGGGACGCTCCTGCTTCGCCGCGTTCGGCAACAGCTATCGCGCCAACGTGATGCTCATGGACTCGACCGCGGCGGGGATCGACTCTTCACGCCGACCCCTCTCCGAGTCCGACGTTGATGTCGGGCACTCCCGCCTTCTGGTCGCTGGCGACGCGGTGTGGCACTACGCCATGGCCTCAAAGCCCGACCCCGACGCCCTTCTTGACGCGTCATGGCACGCCGAGTTCCGGGGCGGCAACTTTGTCGCTCTGGACGGCTCGGTCAGGTACACGATTTTCTCCAGCGAGCCCTCGCCCATCTGGACGATTCTGCCGCGCGTCGCCGGGGCCAAGTGAGTCGCGTCACGCCGGCTCGGGCAACGCCGCGTCCGCTCGCATGAACAGCGCCTCGCCCTTGGCGATCATGGATCCGGGACGCAGGCCGCTCGCCCCCCCAAACGCACAGAGCGTTGCCAGCGGCTCGCCCGCCTTCGGCACGCAATTCCAGGCCTGCCACAGCTGGCCCATCTTCGTCGGCATGGCCGACGACATCAGAACGCTCGCCACCCGCACCGCCTCGGCGCAGTTGTACAGGATCGTCGCCAGACGGGCCTTGGCGGTCGGATCGGTGTCGATCGTCTTGGCGAGTTTGAACGGCGCCGTCTCGTTGATGTACACGTCCACGTTGCGGATAAGCTCGATCCCTTCGGCGAGCACACCCGCAAGATCCAACGCCGCGGCCTTCGCGCCCGCCCGCGCGACGGCGCCCGAGCAGAGTGCCGGGAAATTGAATCTCGCGTGCTGCGGCGGCGCCGCGACGCTCCCTGCGGGCAAAGAGCCCCCCGCCTCGGGCGTCGGGAGCGTGCCGAAGTACTTCTCGACCATGTTCGCCACCCGACTGGCGCAATTGCCGATCCCGTTGGCGAGGTCGGCGTTGTACACCTCCACGAACTTCGTGTAGCTGAAGTCGGCGTCCGCCCCCGACATCGGCCCGTCCTTCGCCAGGTACCACCGCACCGCGTCGATGCTGTACCGGTCCGCGTACGCCTGAAGCTTCTCGAGATCGATGAAGTTCCCCAGGCTCTTGGACATCTTTTGCCCGTTGCTGATCCACCACCCGTGCCCGAAGATCATCGAGGGCGGCGTCACCCACCCAAACTCCTTCGCGTCCGCCGCGCGAAGGGCCATGAGCAGCGCGGGCCAGATGGCGGCGTGAAACCAGAGGATGTCCTTGCCGATCAGGTGCACCGCGGCGGGCCACAGCGGTCGCCGCTGGGGGGTGTCCACGACCGTCAAGTAGTTGAACAGAGCGTCGATCCAGACGTAGATCCGGTTTGTCGCGTCCCCGGGCACTCGAATCCCCCACTGCGTCGCGGGGTCGTCGGTGACGGGGCGCGAGATGGGAATGTCGTTGAGCCCCTGGCGGATGCGACCCAGAATCTCGCTCCGCCTGGAGTCGGGCTGCACGAACGTCGGGTTGGCCGCCAGATGATCGGCGAGCGGTTTCCCGTACTTTGAGAGTTTGAAGAAGTAGCAGGGCTCGGTCCGCTTCACGAGCGGCCGCCCCGAGATCGCCGACTTGTACCCCGCCTCGCGGGCCGAATTCTCCGGGACGTACTCCTCCTGTCCCTCGTCGTACCAACCCGTGTACTCGCCCTTGTAGATGTCACCCGAGTCCATCAGCTTCTGGATGTACACCGGCACACGCTCGCGGTGCCGGGGCTCGGTCGTGCGGATGAAATCGTCGTTGGAGATGTTCATCCATGCGAATGCGGCCTTGAACTGCTCCGCGTTGATGTCCGCCCACTCCTGCGCCGACTTCCCGTGGGCCGACGCGCTGGTCACCACCTTGTCGGCGTGCTCGTCGGTTCCCGTCAGCAGGAACACCTCGCCCGGCGCACCCTTGGCACTTCCCATCTCCTGCCCGCGCGACAGCCTCTGGAACCGCGCCGCCACGTCGGCAAGCAGCGAGGTGTAGCAGTGACCGATGTGCGGTCGATCGTTCACGTAGTAGATCGGGGTCGTGATGTAGTATGGGTTCATTCGGGCGAATGTTAGGGCGGGCCCGCTCCCCTCCCGCGTTTGTCCTAATCGAGCGTCCCCCCGTCGTTATGCGCGCCGGCCACAGCACCGCGCCGCCCTTGGACCCTAGACTTCCCCGAGGAACCGCCGTTCTTGGTTCTTTCGGGAGGTGCCCTGTGATCCGACTTTCCCTGCTCACGCCGGCCAGAATCTTCGGGCTTGTCGTTTCCTGCGGCGTCGCCGCCCCCGCCGTTGCGCAGAACGCGCTTGGAGACGGGCGGGGCCTGGACCGCAATTCCTCCCGATACCCGCAGACCCAGCTGCCCAAGGGCGGACGCGACTTCGCCGCCGAGGTCCGGTTTCGCAACGCCATCGTCACCGGCAACGCTCCCAACGGCATGTCCTTCCGCGGCAGCGCCGGCTACTCCGACGCGGGCGACTTTCGCGGCAAGCTCGGCTCCGACGATCTCTACAACTACAGACGAGACTCCTACTTCTCGGGACTCTCTGGCCAGGGCATTCGCGGGACCGACGCGCTCCAGTACCAGTTCGCCCTGACCACCGGCAGCAGCGCGCCGACGGGCCTTGCCGGCTCGCTCGATCTTTCCAGGTCGGGCGCTCGCACCAGCCAGCAGCGAGCCATCGTCCGAGACCGCGCCGCGGAGGATCGCGAACGCAGCGGGAGCGGCTCGTGGCTCCGCTCGCCCTCGGCGTTCGAGGCCGATCGAACGCTCCAGCCCACCAGCCTGGGCTACCGCCGCACCAAGGACGGCGGCCAGGAATCCATCACCGCCTCGACGTTGCTGGGTGTGCGATCTCGTCTCGTGGGCGATCCAAACGCCTCAACGCGGCGCGAAGCCAAGCCGGTGATCGACAGGGGGAACACCCAGGACCCCACCGGCCTGAGGACCTTTGGACGACCCAGCGGTGCGACTCCCGAGCCCGATGGCGCATCCGCAAACACGCGGCGCCCACCGACCGCTCCGACAACGCCCGAGGCGGAAAAGCCCGTCGTGGCACCGCCGTCCAACGCGTACGAGGAGCTGCTCGACCGCCTGGACGAATGGGAACGCAAGTACCCCGCGGGCACCAGGACTCCCGGGCTTGAAGATCCTCTTGAGTATCGGATCAACGGCCTTCGGCGTCACCTGTTCGGAGAGCGACCGCGCTTCGCCCCGCTCCCGACGCTCGTCGACACGCCCGAGCTTCCGACCTCTCCGGTCAATCCCGAGGACGCTCCGCCCGAGCCGGGCGTCGAACCGCTCGACCCCGACACGGTTCGAATGGTCCGCGAGACCTCGGGCAAACCCGTGGAATACGCCACGCCGGCGGCCGACGACGCCGCGACCCAGAATCTGTACACGCGAGACCTTCTGGCCGCACAGAAACTGCTGGGGGAAGGTCGGTATTTCGATGCCGAGGCTCGATTCAGCCGTGCGCTCATCGTGCGGCCAGGCGATCCTGTCGCCCTGGCGGGGCGGCTCCACTCGCAGCTTGGGTCGGGCATGTACCTTTCCGCGTCGGTCAATCTCCGTCAGCTTCTCTTCAGCACACCCGAGTTCGCCGGGGTTCGGTTCGTCCCCGCGATGCTCCCGTCCAAAGAGCGCCTCGACCAGATCGTCTCCCGCCTGCGCGGGCGAATCTCCGGCTCGAGCGAACCCGACGCCATCGCCCAGTCGATCGCCGACCGCGATGTGGGGCTCGTCATCGCGTACATCGGGTACCAGACCTCCGACAACGCCCTGGTGATCGAGGGGATGGCCGCGGCCGACAAGTCCCCCGAGGGCGCCAGCGTCGACCCCATTTCGCTCCGCCTCCACGCCTATCTGCGCGCCGTGTGGCTCGGCGAGATGCCCTCCGCCAAAGAGCTTCCCGCCGCACCGGACAAGTAATCCCTACAGCGATCACGATGCACAAAGCCCCCGTCGTCAATCCCTCCCCGGTCGCCACGTCCCCGGCGCTCTCGATCACAGACTTTCTCACCGACGGCTCGCTTGCCGCGCTTTGTGCGGAGCTCTCTCAGCTCACCGGTGTTTCCGTCCAGCTTCGCGATGCGCTTGGGCGCCAGGTCTCTCCGGGCGGGCAGGGCAAGGAATCGTGGAGCGTCTCGGGTGACGCGGGCGCCGAGCCCCCGCCGGGCGCCCACGCCTTTCCGCTGCGGGTCGGGGGCGAGCGCATCGGGGCGATCCTGGTCGGGCCGGGCGGCCCATCGCTGGGGGAGAATCCCAGGCTCTCGCTCGAACGCGCGATCGAGCTGCTCTCGCAAGCCTCGGCCGAGCTGTGCGAGCACGAACTCGAGCTGAGGCACAAGGTCAAGGAGCTCAGCGCCCTTTTCAAGCTCGGCTCGATGCTCGCCCACGCCTCTGGCATGCAGCGGGTGCTGGAGGTCGCCCTCGAGTCCGCGCTCGACGTTCTGGGCCTCGACGCCGGCTCTATCATGCTTCTCAAGGAAGACGCCGACGGCATCACCGCCACCAACGAGGAGGATCTCACTGTCGCCACGAGCCGCAATCTCTCGCGCGAGTGGCTCGAGTGGCCCCAGTCGCTCAGCAAGGGGCGCCTCTTTGATCGCCTGGCGCTGGGAGGCGAGATCGTGGTTTCCGAGGACCTTCCCAGCGACCCCCGCGTGCAAATCCAGGAGCGGGTCCAGATCGAGGGGCTTGTCTCGGCCATCCACGCCGGGATGATCTTCCAGTCGCGCCCGCTGGGCGTCATGCGCCTCTACGCCCACGATCGAAGGTCGTTCAGCGAATCGGACCGCCGCCTGCTCGGCCTGATCGCCAACCAGGCCGCCGTCGCCATCGAGCAGACCCGCCTGCTCCGGCTCCACGAAGAAGAGCAGCGCATCGGGCGGCAGCTCCAACTCGCCGCCGACGTGCAGCGGCGCATGCTCCCCTCTCGCGTCCCGCAGATCAAGCCCCTGGACATCGCCGCACGCTACATCCCAAGCTTCGAGCTCGGCGGCGACTTCTACGATTTCATCGACCTCAACGGGCATCTGGGCATTGTGGTGGGCGACGTCGTCGGCAAGGGCATCGCGGCCGCGCTGCTCATGTCCAGTGTTCGCGCCAGCCTCCGCGCCCACGCCCAGGAGGTGTACGACCTCGACACCGTCGTCGGCAAGGTCAACCAGGCCCTCTGTCGCGACACGCTCGACAGCGAGTTCGCCACGCTGTGGTACGGCGTGCTCAATCCGGCGACACTCCGGCTCACCTATTGCAACGCGGGGCACGAACCCCCCATCATCGTCCGCGTCCCCAAGCACCGGAGCCCCAGCCCCGCCGATATCGACGAGCTGTCGGTGGGCGGCATGGTTGTGGGCGTCGACCGCTCGCAGAGATACCAGCGAGCGGTCTACGACCTGCACCCCGGGGACGTGTTCATCGCGTACACCGACGGCGTCACCGACGCGTCAAACTTCGAGAACGCGAAGTTCGGCAAGAAACGCCTCCGCAAAACGATCCTCGATGTGCTCAAGGCCGAGCCCGACGCGCCCGCGGCTCGCGTGCTGGATCTCATCCACTGGGAGGTGCGGCGCTTCACGGGGCTCGCGCCGCGCGCCGACGACGAGACCCTGGTGGTCATGCGGATCAACGCGGGCGGAAAGTGATCCGGATCAGGCGGCCCGGGGACCCTGATCGTTGGGGTTGACCGGGAACATCAGCGCTCGCAGGTTGTCGAGCCGGCGCTGAGCATCCTCCATCGCCGCCTCGACACCCGCGATGGTGTCGGGACTCGGGCTCGCCGATTTCGACCCCGGCTTGGCCGGGGCGGGAAAGCGGTAGGGCGCCGGCGGATCGATCTGGTCCTCGGTGAGCAGTCGCAGCTTGGGCTTCAAGTTCGGCCTCCTTGCCGCGAAACCATGGCGGAACTCGAGCGGCCCTCCTCCATCGGCCACCCATCCACTCTCCATCACCGCCCCAACCGCCGCCCCACCCAGCAACGCGCGCGAGGCCCGCTGCAATCGTCCCAACCGTCGAGAACCATCCTTGGTCACGTCCATGAACACCCCATCGGCGCATGCCGGGGCCCGCCCATAAAATCCGCTCCGTCCGGGCGTTGTCCGATAAATCAGCGCAATCCCTGCCAGCCCACAATCGCGGCCTGAAGCAGCTGCCACACCCGATCAGGCTCGCCGCTGGCGTCGATCACCAGGTGCCGGGCCGGATCGGCCTTGGCCTGCGCGAGGTATCCCTCCCGAACTCGGGCGTGGAAGTCCGAGTCGCGTCGTTCGATGCGGTCGTCGAAGAGAGTGGTGGTCGCGGCCCCCTTGACCGCGGGTCCACGACGCTTGCTGGTGGTCTCCACGCCGCGGGTTCGGCGGGCCGCCGTCGACTGGTCGACATCAAAGATCAACACCAGCTCGGGCATGCATCCGCTGGTCGCGGCCTGCGCCACGGCGTTGATCTCGCCCAGGGGAAGGCCCCCCGCCGCGCCCTGGTACGCGATCGTCGAGCTGACAAACCGGTCCGCGATCACAAGCTCGCCCGCGGCGATCGCCGGCCTGATCCGTGTGTCGACGAGCTGGGCGCGGCTGGCCATGTAGAGCAGCATCTCGCAGCGCAGGCTCATCTCGTCCTTGGTGTGCAGCAGAATCCGCCGGATCTCCTCGCCGATGGGCGTCCCGCCCGGCTCGCGCACCTCGCACACCGCCACCCCGGCGGCCCGCGCCGCGTCGACAAACCGGCGCAGCTGCGTGCTCTTCCCCGATCCATCCGCTCCCTCGAACGCGATGAACCTGCCCGAAAGTCCCGACAGGATGGTGTTGAAGTCGCTCACGCGCCCACTGTAGCCCCGGGGGCCAAAGCGCTAGCGGCCGCGAACTGGCTTTGTGCTCTTTACGCTCTGGTCGCTCGATTTTTTCAGGTCCTCGATCGTCACGACCGTCGACTCCCCGCCCCCGTGCTCTCGCGCGATCGCGTCCATCAGCCCGTTGGGGTCCTTCGAGACAAACTGGATCGTCTTGATCGTCGTCGCCCTCGCCCCGCTCGCGTCCTTGGGGTTGGCCCGGTCCAGGGCCTCGAGCGTCGCCTCCTCACCCGAGCCCCACGTGGTGTCGCTTCGCTTGATCCCACGCGTGAGGAGAAAGACTACCTCGGGCTTAAGTGTGAGCGCGATCCGCAATCCCGTCAGCGGGTTGGACGGCCCCGACGCGCTCACCCCACGCGTGAGGGGGCCGAGCCGCGCCTTGTTCTCCGGCGTTGCGGCCAGCATCCCCGGTCGCCCCACGCCGTTGACCTGCCCGATCCATCGCGCGTGGTCGAGCAGGGTGTCCAACAGCGGTGGATCGGGCAGCGGCTCATCGCCCTCGCCAACCAGGGGGTCGCGGAAGAGCACCACCTGAAACTCCTGGTCGGGCGTCAGCCGCGCGACACATCGCTCGAGTTCGGCGATGACGAACGGCAGGGTCGGCACCATCACGCCCGACACGTCGACCATGTACACGACGCGCCGGGCTTTCTCGGCCTTCACGCCCGCAAAGGACGCTACCAGCGCCGGGGGCTTCTCCGGCGTCGGGGGTTGCGGAAGAGGTTGGGGCGGGGGGGTGACTGGACTTGGTGTCGCCGTGACCGCCTCACGCGGGGCCGGCGCAGGGACCGGCCTTGGCGATGTTTCGACGGCGGGGACCGCGACCACTTCCACGACCGGCAACGACACGGGCTCGACCGGAGGCGGTTCGATCTCTTTGATGACCTCGGGCGCGGGCTGGGGTTCGGGGGGCGGCGGCACCGGTACGCCGGCCGCCGGAGCCATCGGCACGTCGAGCCCAAGTGCGAGCTCGGCCGCCTCGCCCGGCACATCGGTTTTCGCGACCGCGTCGTGGCGCCAGACTCTCGCCTTCATCCACACCATCCCCGCCCCGTGCGCCGCCAGCGAAACACACAGCGACGCCCAGATGATCCGGGATCGACGCTTTGGCCTTGATGTCCGTGCCGGATTCATGCGAGCCTGGAACCCTAGACAGCCGGACGGGTGCTCGGTTTGGTCGGACTGCCCAGGAGTGGGCGATCCAGCGACATCGGCCCGGGCCCGATGCAAAGCAAAACGGCCGACAGTGCCAGCAACGCCAACTGCCACAACGGGAACGACCAGTACGCCAGGTCCCACGGATCGTGGCGCGGCAAGAAACCCAGCACCGCGTCACCCGCGGCCCACGCCGGACCGATCGTGGTCAGCCACAGACCCCCGGCCATGTGAAAGACCATGCCCGCCGCCCAGAGCCTGGTCAAGAGCCCCAGGCCCACGCACACGCCTCCGGCGAGATCAATCACCATCACGGCCCAGGCGATGATCACCGCGTTCGATCCTGAGGCCCACGTGGGCCATGTCGGCTTGAGCGCCGGCTTCCCCTCAATCGCGGCGGGGGGCTCGCTGGCGCGCAAGAGTGCGAGCGTGACCTCTGTGTGCAACCGGCGAACCTGCACCGGCTGGACAAACTCGCTGGCGGTGTGGACCAAGGGCCCCGGGTCGCCGGGGGCCTTGTCCTTCTTGGCGTCTTCGACGTCCTTTTCGGTCGGCTTCTCCGGCGTGGGCGGCGGAGGAGGGGGGGTGTCGGAGTTCACCCGGCCGAGGGTTGCCCCGGCGTTTGCCAGGGCGGCCGCGTCCGAGCCCTGCACTGGGTCGTACGCGTTGAGCTTGCTCAGGCCGGCCCACAGGAAAGTCAGCCCCAGCGTGAGCCGGAGAACCATTGGGGCAACCGTTGTCGCGAGTCCTTGCCGAACGCTCATGCGATACTCCAAACCCCCATCCATCCCCGCTCTTCCCCACCCGACCCCTGGCCAATGCCCAATCCCGGGGTCCCAGCTTCCTCTTTCGGCGATTCGGGGTGTCGAGGGATCATAAGAGGGGTCCGGGATGGTTCGGAATCCCAGGCCGCCCCGTGCACCGCCGGAGACCAAAGCACAAGAACCGGGGCTTTTCCCCGGCTCCCGGGCCGTGGTCGGAACCCCTGCAAACGCCCCGCGAACTGGCCCGGGTAGGATTGATCCGCCGCGGGCGTGGCGAAATTGGCAGACGCGCGGGATTTAGGTTCCCGTGGCCGAAAGGCCTTGCAGGTTCAAGTCCTGTCGCCCGCACTTTCGCCGAGCCTCACCCGGCCCGCTCGAACATCCGAGCGACGCGAAGGAGCATCGCCTCCTCGAACGCCGGCCCGACGAATTGCACGCCCAGCGGCAGGTGCTTGCCCTCGATCGCCACATCCCCCGCCGGCACGCTGACGCCCGGCAGCCCCGCGAGATTGACGCCCACTGTGTATACATCTTCGAGGTACATCGCCAGGGGGTCGCCCGACTTCTCCCCAATCTTGAACGCCGGTCCGGGTGTCGTCGGCGTCAGCACGGCGTGGCAACCCGCTGCGAAGGCCGCGTCGTAGTCGGCCTTGAGCCGGCGACGCACCTTGAGTGCCGTCGTGTAGTACGCGTCGTAGTACCCGCTCGAGAGAACGTGTGTTCCCAGCATGATCCGGCGCTGAACCTCGGGGCCAAAGCCCTCGGACCTGCTCCGGCAGTAGAGCTCGGTGAGTGCGTCGGCCGTGCCTGGGGCCGGAGTAGCCTGCCTCCCATAGCGGATGCCGTCGAAGCGAGCCAGGTTTGAGCTCGCCTCGGCGGGAGCGACGATGTAGTAGGCGGCCACGCCGTGATCGATCATGGGGAGGTCGATGTCGACAATGGTGGCGCCGATTCCCGCCAATCGTCGCACCGCGTCTTCGAACATGGCGGCGACCGCCGGATGGTTGGCCTCACTCCTGGCCTGGCGCGGCACACCGACCTTGAGCCAGTGGATCGGTTCGTCGAGCTGCACGAGCAGGTCGGGCAGGGGTTTGTCGGTGCTGGTCGCGTCGAGCGGATCGAGCCCACAGATCGCCGAGAGAGCGATCGCCGCGTCGCGAACGGTCCTGGTGAGCGTGCCGATCTGATCCAGACTGCTGGCAAACGCGACGAGCCCGTGGCGACTCACGCGCCCGTACGTCGGCTTGACGCCCACGAGCCCGCAGAAGGCCGCTGGCTGGCGGATGGATCCGCCCGTGTCGCTCCCAAGTGCCAGAGGCACGACGCCCGCCGCCACCGCCGCCGCCGAGCCCGACGAACTGCCCCCGGGAACCCGCGAGAGGTCGTGGGGATTGCGGGTCGCCCCGAACGCGGAGTTCTCCCCCGAGCCGCCCATCGCAAACTCGTCGAGGTTGGTCTTGCCGACGACGATGGCCCCCGCGTTGATCAGCTTGGCGACCGCGGTGGCCGCGAACGGCGATTCGTACTTCTCGAGCATCCGCGAACCGCAGGTCGTGCGTCCAAAGTCCGTGCAAATGTTGTCCTTCAGAGCAACGGGCACGCCCAGCAGGCTTGGCGTCGCCACCCCGCCGTCGGCCAAGCCGGCATCGAGCTCCGCGGCCCGGGCGAGCGATCGCTCGTGAAAGACCTGCAGGAACGCGTTCAGGTCGGCGTTCACCTCATCGAGGCGCTTGAGCGAAGCCCGCACCACCTCAACGCACGACATCTCCCGCGACGCCACGGCCTTCACCGTCTCCGAAATGGTCGGCGCCATCGCGTTCACGCCCCACCGCCTTCGCCAATCACCTTGGGCACCCGCACGAATGCATCCCACGTCCTGGGCGCCATGGCCATCAGGGTCGCCGTTGGAAGCGTCGGCCCGGGGACATCCTCGTCGAGCCTGTTGGTCGTGTCGCCCACGTGGGCCAGCGGCTCCACACCGGACAGATCGAGCTCTTTGAGCCTGTTCACGTAGGTGATGATGGCCGAGAGTTGGTGGCGATACCGCTCGACCTCTTCGTCGGTGGGCGAGAGACGCGAGAGGGCGGCGATCTTGCGGACCTGGGAGGCGGAGAGAATGGAGGGGTCGGCGGAGGACATGGGTGTCAGTCTATCCGGGCGCGGGGGCCCTCGACCTCCAATAATGAGGCATGGCGCGATCAAGGGCATTCCTGCAACGCAACTGGCGGGTGATGCTGGGCTTCCTTGGCCGACCGTTTGCCACCGTGATCCTGTCCGCGGTCATCATCTCGCTACTAGCGGTACTTCCTGTGGGGCACATGGACCAGAGCGGCTCAACCCTTGGCGGCCTTCTGGCTCGTGACAGCGGTCGCTCGTGGGGAAGTGGTCACCTCGCGTACGTCGCGCGTGGAGAACAGTCCGGACGGCTCATCGATATCAATGCCGACAGCGCGGACGAGTATTCCCGGCTGGTGATGAGTCGACCCAAGGACATGGTCGAATTCTCCGTCTTCTCCGGTCGCAAACTGACGGGATTCCTGTTTCTGACACGCGAGACTGAGTTTGCGGAGATCTGGCCTGTTTTCTACGATCGCGATGCGCTATCCGATGCCGAGATCGACGCGGCTTGGCCCGCGATATCTCGCTGGTCCCAGACGCGGCCCATGCTTGCTCTCCACAATCCGTCCGTCGTCGCCGACCTTCTCGCCGGTGGCGCGACACGCACGCGAGTACTCTGGCGCGGATATGTGTCGAACGGCCTCTTCCTTCTCGCGCTGACGCTGTGGATCACGTCGTTGCGGTGGATTCCCGACCTTGCCCGGTCTCGCAGGGATCGTCGCCGCGCGAAAGGCCTCTGCGGCACCTGCCGGTACGATCTTCGCGGAGACTTGAGTGGTGTCTGCCCCGAGTGCGGCAATCGCAATGTTCCGGGGAGCTGAAAGGCAATCCGAGGCTTCGAAGATTCAGCCTCGGCGTGCGGTTCGCGATCACCCGCCGAGCACCGCCCGGCAAAACTCGTGCGTCAGCGCATGTCCACTCCGCTCCGCCACGACGTCCGCCTGCAGGGGCCGCCCCAGCAGCCCCACATCGCCGATCAGGTCCAGCAGCTTGTGGCGCGCCGGCTCGTTCTCAAACCGCAGCGTGTTGTCGATGGGCTCGCCCGCCAGATCGTCGAGCACCAGCATCTCGCGGGGCGTGACATGAGCAAAGAGCCCACGATCCCGCATTGCCTTTGCTTCGCTCGCCAGACAAAAGGTCCGCGCGGGCGCGACGTCCACCTGATACGTCGCCGCACGCCCGTCCCAGCGGGCTGTCTGACGTGGGACGCCGACCGCAGGACCGGGCCGTCCGGCGTAGTCGAGCGTGTACTCAAACGAACACCCCGCCCTCGCCCGCGGCGTCGCCCGGATGAACTCTCCGCCGGCGCCGCGTACCTCAACTGGCACCTTCAGCCGAATCGGCTCGAACGGCTCGGGCAACTGGTGCAGCCCGCCTGCCCGAGCGATCGCATCGACGAACATCTCCGCCGACCCATCGCCGATGGGCACCTCGGGCCCCTCGACAACCACCCTCGCCTCGGTGACGCCCAAGCCGATCAGGGCCGACATGACGTGTTCGATCGTCGCGCACCCCGCAAGCGATGTGTTGCGAGCGACACCTCCAGTGGCCTTGACCACATTCCCCGCCGCCGCCGCGACCTCAACGCCGCCGATCACAAAGACGATCCCGCCGCCCGAAGTCCGCTCAAGCGTCACAGCGCCCGGCCTGCCACCAAAGAGCCCGACGCCCTCGACGCGCGCCGAACCTCTGATCGTGCATCGGTTCACGGCGTGCTCACTCTTCCCCAAAATGCTTGCCGAGCTCGGGCGCCTTGGCCACCAGCTTCCGCAGCGTCTTGGACAGCGTGCGGAACGCCGACTCGTTGCGCAGGTTCTCGCGCAGCGGCCTGGCGGGCGAACCCAGCCACGTCTCTCCGGCCGGCACGTCGTACCACACGTTGGACGCCGCACCGATCTTCGCGCCCGGGCCGACATTGATGTTGTCGCGCAGCCCCGATTTGCCACCCATCATCACCCCGTCACCCAGCGTGCACGAGCCCCCGATCCCCACCCCGCCGCAGAGCACGCAGCACCGCCCGACGTGGCAGTTGTGCCCGATCTGAACCAGATTGTCGATCTTGGTCCCCGATCCGATCACCGTCGAGCCGAATTTGGCCCGGTCGACGCACGAGTTGGCCCCGATCTCCACGTCGTCGTGGATCACGACGTTGCCGATGTGCGGGATCTTGACGAGCCCACCGCCCTGCTGATCGGATCGGTATCCGAAGCCGTCACTCCCGAGCACCGAGCCGGCGTGGACCGCGCACTGGCGGCCGATCTCGGTCCGATCGTACAGCGTCACCCCGGGATGCAGCACCGTGCCCGAGCCCACCTTGGTGTCGCGCCCCAGATACACGTTGGCGGTCAGCACCGCTCCGTCCGCGACGCTCGCTCCCGCCCCGATCACGCAATTGGGACCGATCCACGCCGAGGCCGCGATCGTCGCGGACGGATCGACCGTGGCCGAGGGATGCCTTCCCGCCAATCGCGCCGGCGCCCTGGTCGCGAAGTGTTCAAGGATGAGGTTCAGCGACATGTCCGCGTCGGGCACGACGATCAGCGCTCGCGTCTTGGTGTCGTGCCCATCGACCTTGACCCCGTGGCTGACCAGTGCCGCCCCGGCGTGCCCTTTCGCCCATTCCGCGCCGAACGTGTTGGAACGGATGAACGTCACGTGTCCGGGCCCCGCCCGGTCCATGGTCTCGATCCCCGTCACGACCAGATCGTCGCGGCCGATCACTTGTCCGCCGACGACCGCCGCCAGATGCCCGACCGTGGTCGGACCTGTGCCTCCGGACGGGCCCGGGGCCGGAATATCAGCCTGTGTCACCGCCTCCAGAGTAGCCGCACTCCGAAACATCGAAAGATCCTCCGCCATCACTTCTTGGGCTTGGCCGCGGCGTGCTGGTTGTTCATCAGCGTGACGAGCTGCGAGGTCACATCGACCGAAGCGCTGGCAAAGAGCACCCGCTTGCTCTGGATGATGTTGTTGACCGTCTGTTCTGGCAGGTCCTGGGCGTCGGGCGGGAAGGTCAGCGAGCGATCGTCGAGCAGGATGAGGTCGAGCCCCTGGGTCTTGGCGAGGGCGTCGACCGCGGCGAGAATCCGCCCGTACAACTGCTGGGCGTAGGTACCCTTCTCAATCGACATCACCGCCGAGAAGCCCTTCCTGGCCGCCTCGAGGCGGAGCATCAGTTCCTCGACCGCAAACCGCTTCTCAAGGCGCTTGGGGTCGTTCTTGGCGGCGACATCCAGCTCGGCTTGGGCCGCGTCGGCCTTCTTCTTGAGCTCGTCGATCTGCCCCTGGAGGACCTTGGCCCGATTGCCATTCTCCTTGTTCTGGTCGGTCACCTCGTTGAGCCCGCCGATGAGCCGCTCGAGATCGACGATCCCGATCGCAGTCGGGGCCGCCTGGACCACCACGGGAGTTCCCGCCCGAACCGCCGAATAGCTCGCAAAGCCCAGCGCGAGCACCGAAACCGCGAACCAGGGGGTACGCCACGACGCACGATTGATCGACATTGACTGCTCCAGTTTGACCCTTGCCGCCCAAAATGCACAACACCCGTCACGACACACCGAACTCGATGCACACAACGCGGGTCCGCCCGAAAGACGAACAAACCGCGGGGCCATTATACATGCATCAGGGCGAGAGTTCCGCCCAGCCGGCCGTGGATGAAGTCCCGGCTATCTCGTCGGCGAGCCCGCCGAGGTGACCGACGGCGTCGCCTCGGGAGTCCCCTCTCCTACCGGAGACCCTTCGCCGGCGGGAGCCGCCGGGTCGGCCGGCTTGGCGGCCTGGGCCCCGGCGCCCGGGACTGCCTTTGGTCCACGACGCGCCTGGATCGGTTGTCCGTCGGGGCCCACCTGGTACCCGGCCAATTCGAGCTTCGCTGTGTCCCATGGTCCAGCGATGATCTCGCTGGCCCCCGGCTCTCTCGCCAGCACCGCCGCCCCCGCCTCCACGCCCGCGAGCACCTCGGCCGTCGACTCTGATTGGCGCCCCAGGCGCACCGGCACGCGGGTGTACTTGGACCCGCGCTTCTCGTACACAAATCGCACCGGCCCGTCGCTGAAGACGCACTGAACGGGAACGGTGAGCGCGTCATCAACCCGGTCCATCAGGATCTGGGAATCGCAGCGCATCGAGGGCTTGAGCCCCTGGATCGACTTGTCCAGCGCGATCTTGACCGTGTACTCCTTGAGATTCGGGTCGCGCCAGTTGTTGGCCTCGGCCAGCACCCCGATCGAGTCCACCTGTCCCTGGTAGCTCTGCCCCCCCGCCGCGTCGACCTTCACCGTCGAGCGTTGCCCCTTTTTGATCCGATCCGCCAGGCCCTCGGGCACGCGCACCGTCGCCACCATCTCGCTGGTGTCGGGGAGCAGGATGATCATCTCGTTGGGACGCACGTCGCGCCCGATCTGCATCGGCTGATCGCCGAAGCTGAACCGCGACATGCTCGTGGCGTACACCACCAGCCCGTCTCCGGGCGCCTTGATCGTCGCGCTGCCCAGTTGCGACAGGTGCTTCTTGTGCTGCTCGTCCTGGAGCTGCGCCATCCGCTTCTTGGCCGAGAGCTCCGCCTCCTTTGACGAGAGCTGGATCCCGTTGTTGAGCCTCACGCGGTCCAGGTCGGCCCGGGCCTCGTCCACGTCCGACTCGTACTTCTTCTGCGATTTTTTGTACTCGTAGCTCTCGTACACATCGTTCTGGAGGCGGGCGGTGATCCAAGCCGACTGTGCCTCGATATATGCCACCTGGTCCTTGTCGAACTCGTCCTTGCTCATGAATCCCCGCGCGATCAGCCCGTAGCTCTGCGTGAGCTTCTCGGCGTTGCGATCGACCTCCAGCGCGCTCTTGCTCAGCGCGAGCTGGTTGGCCTGACGCTTGGTCTTCACCTCGCCCTCGAGCCACTGCAGCCGCTCGAGCTCCGCGAGCTCGAGCTTGAGCGACGCCTGGCGCAGCTTCTGATCGTTCTCGTTGACCTGGATGTCGTACGCGTGCTCGGCCGCCTTCTGCAGCGAGAGCGCGTTCTCGAGCTCGAGCGACGACACGTCGACCAGCTTCTGAATCTGGTCGGTGTTCAGCTTCACCAGAAGGTCGCCCGCCTTGACCCGCGTCCCCTCCGCCACGATCTCGGTGATCGCCGCGACCGACTCGAGCTTGCTGCGGATCTCGATCTGGTTCTTGGCCTCAAGCTCCCCGTTCGACGTGGTGATGATGTCAAACCCGCCCCGACCAACCGTCACCACGTCGGGCGAAGCCTTCGACCTTCCCGACCCGCCCCCCAGCGACGACCCCCAGACCGCCACCACGCCCGCGAGCGCCAACACCACGCCCGCGGCCACCATGACCGGCTTCAAAGCCCCAAACGCCCGCTTTGTTGTGGTATCGTTGTTCATGAGACCCTTCTCGTGGGGTGTTGTGGGTCTACAGCCTCACCCCCCCTCCGGTTTCAGCGTCGATCCCCGGTCGGGGCTCCCCCGCTCTACGATCGCCCGATGGTACCTCGCGTGCTCGCCCTCCTTCCGCCCCAGCATCCCGCCGGGCGGGCCCCTCGACTCCTTCTGGTCGTCGCCGCACCCGGCGAGGCCCTCGCGGTCAGCCGTGCCTTTGGCAAGCCTCCTCCGGGCGAGGACTGGCAGCTGGTGCAACTCGCTCCACGCGTGGACCTGATTCGCACCGGTGTCGGAAAGGCAAACGCCGCAGGCGGCACCGGCGCCTTTCTCGCCAGGAAGGAACACGGCGCGGTGCTCAACCTTGGTGTCGCCGGAACATACGCCGACTCCGTCGGCACGCCACGCCTGGCGATCGGCTCCGTTCTGGTGGCCTCACGCCACCTACTCGCCGACGAAGGGGTGCAAACGCCAGACGGCTTTGTTCCACTCTCGACGGTCGGCTTTGCCACCGGCCTGGCGGGCGATTCGGTTGAGGCCGATCCGGCCATGCTTGCCGCACTCGCCGCTACGGGGTGGCCGCAGGCTCCGATCGCGACGGTCTCGGCGTGCTCGGGCACAAACGCCCAGGCCGCACGCATCGCCGCGAGCACGGGCGCGTGGGCCGAGGCGATGGAGGGTGCTGGCGTGGCGCTGGTTGCCGCCCGTTTGGGGGTTCACTACGCCGAGGTGCGCGTGATCAGCAACACGACGGGCGACCGAGAGCACCAGCGGTGGGACCTTGGCGCGGCGCTGTCGCGGCTCACCGAGATTTGCTCGGTGAGGCACGACCGGTAATCCCGGGTCGAGACTCTCGGACGTTCCCGCGGTGCCGGGTGGTACGAATAGCGCAGACTTGCCGACACGATCTTTGCGGGCTTGGTTCGTGTGCCTGATCGTGCGGGCCGCGATCGCCGATCCACTCCACATCGGATTCTCGGCTCTCTCCCTGGGCACCCCTGCCCCTGGAGTGGTCCGCGCCCGGTGGAGCCTTGCGATCCATGGCCTTGGATGCCTTCAAACGCTTGTCCCAAGTCGGTTCCGGGCTCTTCAACCAGACCCAGGCCCCCATCGCCATCGACTTTGGTGTCGGCTCGATGAAACTGCTCCAGATCGTCGGGGATCAGCCGCCGACTCTCGTTGGCGCCGCCTGCCTCGACACGCCCCTGAACCTTCGCGGGGACCATGTCAAGCGGCTTGACTTTCAGCTCGAGGCCCTGCCCAAACTCATTCGGCAGGCCGGCTTCAAGAGCCGGCGTGTGGTCTGTTCCATTCCCGCCTCGCACACCGTCTGCAAGCACCTGCAGCTCGTGCGAACAGAGGGAGTGGCGATCTCTGATCAGATCGCCTCCGCGATCGCGGCCCAGCTCGAGTGCGACGCCACGGCGCTGGTCTTCCGGCACATCGAGATCGAGTCCCCGACCGCCGGCAACAAGATCGAGGCGATCGGCATGGCCACGCCCCGCGAGTGCATCCGACGTCTGCTCTCGGGGCTCAAGGACGCGAGACTCGAGCCCGTCGGCATGCACAGCGAGTTCACCGCCGTCATCCGCGCCTTCGAGCCCGTGAGCCGGCGCGCCGACGACCACGCCCGAACCACCGTGTACCTCGACATCGGCGCGGGCACGACCAAGATCATGATCGGCCATGGCCCCAAGCTCGTGTTCGCCCGCATTGTCGAGGTCGCCGCCCGCCATCTCGACGAGCTGGTGTCCGAGCAGCTCCACTGCGACCTCGCCGAAGCGCGTCGCGTGCGGGCCTCGCTCGAATGTCCGTGCCCGGACCCCACGCCCGTCCAGACCCCGTCGGCCGAGCCGGCACAGCCGCCCGCGACCGACCAGGAGGGTGCACAGAACGCGCCCGTCGCCACCGTCGAGCCAGCGGTCGCTCCTCCCCGGGCCGATCTGACCGAGCCCCTTGAGCTTCTGATCGACGAGGTGCGGCTCTCGCTCCGATACCACGACTCGCTCTTTCCAGGGCGCAAGGCTGATCGCGTGGTTTTCCTGGGAGGCGAGGCGCGGATCCGTTCGACCTGCCACCACATCGCCAAAACCCTCAAGCTCTCCGCACAGATCGGAGATCCCCTCGCCCGAATCGCACGCACCGGTTCGGAAACCTGTGTGGGCGTCGATGTCCGCGAGCCCCAGCCGGGCTGGACAGTCGCCGTAGGCCTCGCACTTTCCCCGACCGACCTCTGATGGAACACGACATGACGACGGAGCAACTGCCATGAAAAACATCTTCAAGGAACCCAGCGGCGGCGGGAGCTTTCTCCCCGAGGACTACGTCGCCAGGAAGGCCGAGTTTCGCGCCAACGTCATCATGCTCTCGCTCTTTGGGGTCGTCATGATCCTGGTGGTGATGGCGTTCTTTGTCACGACCAGACGCTGGAAGGACATCCGCGCCGAGCAGCTGGCCATCAGCGATCAGTACGGGCAGGAGAAGGTGAAGATCGAGCAGCTCGAGGCCCTCGACAAGGAACGCCGCAAGATGCTCTCCAAGGCCGAGGTCACCACCGCCCTTCTCGAGAAGATTCCCCGTTCGGTCCTGCTCTCCGAGCTCGTCACCAAGCTCCCCGGGAACGTCACGTTCGAGGAGGTCGAGCTCACCAGCCGTCGCATCGATCCTGCCAAGGAGGCCGCGGCCCTGGCCGCCGCAGGCGCCGGCAACTCCAAGGTCCCTCCGCCCCCGGCGGGCGGCAAGGTGAAGACCCTCGCCCCGTCGGCCCCCGTCAAGCCCGTCGACGCCGTCAAGGCCGAGGTCAAGGCGCCGCGCTTTGAGAGCGCCATCAAGATCAGCGGGCTCTCCACCGTCTACAACGACATCACCGACTACGCCGCGATCCTGCAGGCGTGCCCGCTTCTCGACAAGGTCGAGCTGGTCTACATCAAGGAAGCCAAGATCAAGGATCGCGACTTCCACAAGTTCGAGATCACGGCCCAGCTCCGGACCAACGCCGACGCCCGCGCGATCACCCGCCCCGATCGCCTCGTCGAGTTCACCAAGTCCGACCCCAAGCACCCCACCCCCGCCGCGGCACAGTCGCCGGCGCACACCGCGGTGGTCGTTGAGAAGGACCCCGGCGGCACCCGCTGAACAGGAGTACACACGATGCGAACCGGATTGCGTGAATTGCTGTTGCTCGTAGTGCTGCTGGGAGTGCCGGTGGCGAGCTTCTTCCTGGTCTTCCGCCCCCAGAACGCCGAGATCAAGGCCGCCAAAGCCGAGATCGAGATCAAGCGGGCCGTCCTGGTCAAGCTCCGCGAGGAGACCGCCCGTTCCGCGGACCTGGAGAAGTCCAACAAGCAGATCCTGGGCAAGATCCAGGCGATCGAGGCGCGACTCCCCTCCAAGAAAGAGGTCGAGAATGTCGTCCGCCAGGTCTCCGATCTGGCCGTCGCCGCGGGCCTCGGGCCCCCGTCGATGAAGTCGGCCAAGGCCATCAAGACCGCGACCTACATGGAACAGCCCCTGGAACTCGCCACCGACGGCAGCTTCACCGGCTTCTACGACTTTGTCGTCAAGCTCGAGCAGCTCGCGCGTATCACCAAGATGACCGACCTGAAACTCAAACGCAAGCTGGACGACGACGGGCGCATGGAAGCCACCTTCACCCTCAGCATCTACCACCAGGATGAGCCGGGAGCAACCCAATGAGCAGCGAGTCCAACGACAATCCGCAGGCCAAGGGAAAGAAGGACGGCGGCCCATCCACCTTTCTCTCCGAGCTCCGCGGCACGAGCACCCAGAGTGACACGCCCGCGCCCTCCAAATCCTCGCGGATCGTGTCCACGCACATCCTGACGCTCGCACTCCTGGCCTTTGGGGGCGCATCGCTCTACGGCATGCGGGTGTACAGCCAGCGCACCGGCATGGCGGGCGAACGCGTCGACGTCAGCCTGACCCCTCTGGGCGTCGATTCGGTCACCGAGGCCCAGACCCGCCGCGTTCTGGCGGACCTGGAGTGCCAGGGCATCCCCGAGCAGGTCCCCCTGGAGGGCTCCCGTCGCAATCCTTTCGCTCTCGTCTCGGTCGGCAACGTCGCGGTTGTTGACGATTCCGACCACCGCCTGTCCGAGGAGCAGCGACGCCTGGCCGAAGAAAAGGCTCGACTGGACGCGGTCCGCGAGCAGGAGATCGCGTCGACGCTCGAGTCGCTCGAGATCACCAGCGTCATGCTTGGGCCCCGTCCCATCGCGCGAATCAGCGGCAAGATCTATCGCGTGGGCGACAAGGTCGCCAAGGTCTTCTCGGTGCTTGAGATCGGCGAACGCGGCGTCAAGCTCGGGTGCGACGGACGTGAGTACGAACGCCTGATGAAGTCAGAGCTCAACTCCGGCTCTCACCCCGACGACAACGACATCGCTCCGGGGGCTCCCACGCCCCGGGGCAGCAAGAAGTAACGCGCCCCCGCGCACCGGAGATCGCCGTTGGCCAAGTACAACATCGACGACATCCTGAGCGACCTTGGCATGGGCGATGAGAGCCCGCGCCGCGGCGGTGCCGTCAAGAAGCATCGGATCGACAAGGCCGAATCGAGCTTCAGCCAGCTCCCGGCCGTCCCCGCGAACCAGCCGCGCGAAACGGACGCCCGACCCGGCGCCGCCGATCCCGCGGTTCCAGTCGCGCCCGCGCAGGCCGCTCCAGTCACGGTGGGCAATGCACTCTCGGACCTCTACCAGCCCGACCCGTCGCTCGAGGATGCGCCCCGCGAGCTGGGCGAGCTTCTTCTGGGACAGGGCGCCATCACCGCCGAATCGCTCGCCAACGCGCAGTCCATCATCAAGCAATCGCCCGGACGCCGGCTCGCCGACGTCCTGGTTGAGATGGGCGCCGACGAGGCCGCCGTTCAACACGGTGTCGCCGTGGTAGAGAGGGTCCCCTTTGAGCGCATCGATCTTGAGAAGGGCCTGGAGGGCGGATTTGACGGGAGGCTGCTCCAGCGGCTCACACCCGAGTTCTGCGTCCAGCACCTGGTCATTCCTCTGCGGACCGAGGGCAACAGGCCTGTCGTGGGCGTGATCCGCCACGACAACGTCGCCCTCCTCGACGAGATCAAGGGGCGACTGGGCGTTGCCGGGTGCAAGATCGTGCTGGTCACCGCCTTCGACGTTCGAGGCGCTCTGGAGCTTCTGGGCGAGAAGGCCGAGGCCGATGTCGACATCAGCCAGCTCGTTGGCGACGAGGAGGAGAATGACGTTCAGGTCGACCGGACCAAGAGCGAGGACGTCGATCTCAACGACTCCTCGGCCTCCAGCCCGATCATCAAGATCGTGAACAAGATCATCCAACTGGCGGTCAAGGAGGGTGCCAGCGATATCCACATCGAGCCGGGCGAGAAGAAGCTCAAGGTGCGCTATCGCATCGACGGCGAGCTCTACGAGCTCCTCAACCCGCCCGCCAAGTTCGCCAACGCCATCACCAGCCGCCTCAAGATCATGGCGAACCTCGACATCTCGGAGCGCCGGATCCCGCAGGACGGGCGCATCCGCTGCGTCATCGCCGGACGCAAGCTCGACCTGCGCATGTCCACGCTCCCCTCCGCGGTGGGCGAGAAGACGGTCATGCGTATTCTCGACCAGCGATCGATCAGCGTCGAACTCGAACAGCTCGGCTTTGATCCCGACATCCTGCAGATCTGGAAGGCCCAGATCGACTCGCCCCACGGGATCGTGCTTGTCACCGGACCGACCGGCTCGGGTAAGACGACCACGCTCTACGCTTCGATGCGTCAGCTCGACAAGAACTCGATGAACATCTCGACAGTCGAGGACCCCATCGAGTACGCCCTCGAGGGCATCACCCAGACCCAGACGCACGAGCGCATCAAAATGACCTTCGCCGTCGCGCTCAAGGCCCTCCTTCGTCAGGACCCCGACGTCATCATGGTGGGCGAAATCCGCGACCACGAGACCGCCCACATCGCCATTCAGGCGGCGCTCACGGGCCACCTGGTTCTCAGCACCCTCCACACCAACGACGCGCCCAGCAGTGTCACGCGACTGGTCAACATCGGCATGGAACCCTTCCTCGTGGGCGCCGCCCTCAATGCCGTGCTCGCCCAGCGACTCATCCGTCGCCTCTGCTCGCACTGCAAAGCCCAGGGTGCTCCCGGCGAAGAGATGCGCGAGTTCCTGAACCTCCAGGGGCTGCCCACCGACAAGTTGTGGGTCTCCAAGGGGTGCGAACGATGCCGCCAAACCGGTTTCTCCGGACGCGTCGGTCTCTACGAACTCCTGGTCGTCGATGATCAACTCCGCGACGTGATCGCCCGAAACCCCAACGTCTCCGAGTTCCGGCGCATGTGCATCGAGCGGGGAATGGTCTCGCTTCGAGCCGACGGCATGCGCAAAGTGAGCAGCGGCCTCACCACGGTCCAGGAAGTCCTTCGGGTCACCGAAGCCGCCCACTAGCAGTGGGCCCGATTTGTGGGCTCAACTCGTGAGAACCCACCGGTTCCGGAGACATTGCGAAGTATTCTCGGTTTTATCGGATTTTCGCGCGCCGCCTAGGGGGTGTTGGTCGCTATCTTGCGAGCGTGAGGACAGGCTTCGGTTTCTTCAGAAAGCCCGATTGCAAGAGAGTGACCACAATCATGATTCGGTACCCGCATTTCCGGTGTGGGGTGTTTGGGATGTGTTTGTCCCGCCTGCTTCTTGTTGGACTTTCAACCTTTGGTGGGCTTGATGCCGCGCGCGCGCAGCCCGACTACGACCACAACTGTGTCACCGACCTTCAGGACTGCCTGAGGTTTATGGACGACTACTCCGCCGCTCGAATCGAGGCCGACCTCAATCTCGACGGCGTTGTGAACGCTGCCGATTTCGACGCGTTCTCGGATTCCAAGGCCAAGCCGACGTTCACCTACTACTGGATGGTTTCGACCGTCTGGGAGCCCGGACGCACGATGGACACAGTGACCAATCTCGGTTCCGCGCCCATCTCTCGCAACGCCGTGATCATCTACGAGCAGGACTTTCCCAAAATCCCGATCGTCATCGGTCCCAACGGTGTCCACGGCGACAAGGGAATCCAGCTCATCCTCAAGAGCCCCGACGGCACGTACACCGCGTGGCAGGCCAACATGGCCGCTTGGATGGCGGCGCACAGCGTGTCGGTGCCGACAGTCGTTTCAGCTCGCGTTCCCGCTGGCTTCGACGGCATCCTCTGCCTCGATCTTGAAGTTGTTCTCCCCCTTCGTGAACTCATCGTCAACTTCATCGGGCCGGGCCCGCAGCTCAACGAGTGGGACGACGCCGTCGCGGCCATCAACACTCCCATCCTGGATCCCGCGTTCAAGATCTTGGCGGGCTGGACCGCTCCTCCCGGCGCCGTGGGCTGGGCCGACCTCAACTCCACGCAGCGCGTAGACCTTTCGTCAAAGGCATATCGCGCGATCGCCCTGGACTTCTACCTCCGCACGGTTGAGGGCGCCAGGGCCGCTCGCCCCGCGGCCAAGATTGGCTTCTATGGCATGCCCTCCGGCGCCTGGCCCTTTTACGACGACGCCCGTCGCGCGCTCAACGATCTGCTCCAGCCCATGTGGGCCCAGTGCGACGTGCTGATGCCCTCGCTGTACCAACTCTACTGGACCACCACGACCCCGCTGGTGGGGCCCTGCCCGGACGCCGTCAACACGCCCGCGGCCAACGCGACCTTCTTCGCGTCCGCGATGGAAGAATCCCGCCGAATCCAGACGATCACCGCCCGGCCAGGCCAGATCGTTATCCCGTTTGTCTGGTGGCACTACAAGTCGCAGGCGGGCCAGTGCAGCCCCGACGTCAATCCCACCCTGCTGGTCAATGACACGAATCTCAAGCAGTTGCTGACTCTCCCTTGGTGGCACGGCGCCGACGGTCTGGCGATCTGGGGTGCGTACGCCCGGCTGGGCCCGGCCAACCCGCTCAACTGGCTCGACGACTCCACCACCATCGGAGCCGATTTCAGGGCTCGTTGGAGCCCGATCATCTCCAGGATCGCCTGCCCGCGCTGATCCGCCCCCTGGGGCTTGGCGCCCGATTGCTCGCCGCCACCCCCGCACACGATCACCCATGATGGGTAGACTCCTCTTCCTCGAGAGGAGTTTTTTCATGGTATCTCCCGACAATTCCAGCGATCCGGGCGTTTCGTCCGCACTCGTCGAGAACCGGCGCTTTCCGCCTGTTCGAGCCACGGACCTGGGTTTCTCCTCGTGGCATGTCGCCGGCGAGGCCGCCTACCGCGAGCTCCATCGTCGTTCGATCGCCGATCCCGACGGATTCTGGGGCGCCGAGGCCTCACATCTCGCCTGGTTCACACCCTGGACTCGCGTCCTGGACTGGCAACCCCCCGACGCCCGCTGGTTTGTCGGCGGACAGATCAACGCCTGCTACAACTGCGTTGATCGGCACGTTCAGAATGGCTTTGGCGAGGAGACCGCCATCATCTGGGAGGGAGAGCCCGTAGATCCGCGCACAAGCCACCCCACCGCCGGGTCCGACTACGCCAAGGAGCCCGAGATCCGGCGGCTCACCTACCGCGAGCTTCTGTCCCGTGTCAGCCGCTTCGCCAACGCGCTCAAGTCCCTGGGTGTCAAACGCGGCGACGTTGTCACCATTTACATGCCGATGGTCCCCGAGCTCGCCATCGCCATGCTCGCGTGCTCGCGCATCGGCGCACCTCACAGCGTCATCTTCGGAGGCTTCGCCCCCACCGCCATCTCCGAGCGGGCCGTCGACGCCCACAGCAAGGTCATCATCACCTCCGATGGCGGCTATCGGCGTGGCGATGTCGTCCCCCTCCAGAAGAACGTGGACGAGGCGGTCTCTCTCCTGGCCAACCAGGGACACATCATCAACCACGTCGTTGTGCTCAAGCACACGGGACACGAACCGCCCAGCCAGCGTTTCACTTCCGGACGCCCACGGCGTGGAATGAATCCGGGCACCCACTTTCATTGGTGGAACGAGCTCAACGCCTCCGTGTCGGACGCTTGCCCTTGCGAGTCCATGGACAGCGAGGACCCTCTCTTCCTCTTGTACACCAGCGGCTCCACCGGCAAGCCCAAGGGCATCGTCCACACCACCGCCGGCTACCTCGCCTTCGTTCAGATGACCGCGAGGCTCACCTTCAACCTTCAGCCCGGCTCCTGCCAGATCTTCTGGTGCACCGCCGATGTCGGGTGGGTCACCGGTCACAGCTACGTGGTCTACGGCCTCCTCATGAACCGTGTTCCCACGCTGATGTACGAGGGCGCGCCCAACTACCCCGCGAACGACCGCTTCTGGGACATCATCGACCGACACAAAGTCACGCACTTCTACACCGCCCCCACCGCCATTCGGACCTTCATGAAATGGGGGCCGGAGTGGCCCGCCAGGCACGACCTGTCGAGTCTCAAGATTCTGGGCTCGGTGGGAGAGCCCATCAACCCGGAGGCGTGGATCTGGTATCAGGAGATCATCGGCGGCTCGCGCTGTCCCATCGTCGACACCTACTGGCAGACCGAGACCGCTGGTCACATCTGCACGCCCCTCCCGGGCGCCACGATCACCAAGCCGGGCAGTTGCACCGTTCCCATGCTTGGAATCGACGCCGCCGTCGTGAACGAGGCTGGCCAGGAGCTTGGTCCCAACAAGGGCGGGCTGTTTGTCATCCGCAAGCCCTGGCCCGGGATGCTCCGCGGTGTGCACGCCAATCGCGAGCGATTCGTCAGCAACTACTGGAGTCGCGTCAAGGACCCTGAGTCGGGACTGCCCTTCTATTTCTCCGCCGACGGCGCTCGCCGCGACGAGGACGGGTACTTCTGGATCCAGGGTCGCATCGACGATGTCATCAAGGTCAGCGGGCACCTGCTGGGCACGATGGAGGTCGAGAGCGCTCTGGTCAGCCATCCCTACGTCGCCGAGGCCGCCGTCGTCGGCGCCCCGCACGAGATCAAGGGGAGCGCCATCCACGCGTTTGTGACGCTCAAGAGCAAGTGGGCCGTCGATCACCCCGGACGCCAACCCGGCCAGGACCTCAAGGACGAACTCACGCGCCACGTCGCCAAGGCTGTCGGTTCACTCGCCAAACCCGACGTTATCCGTTTCACCGACGCTCTCCCCAAGACCCGCAGCGGCAAGATCATGCGGAGGCTGCTCCGCGACGTTGCCGCGGGCGTCGAGAAGATCACCCAGGACACCACCACCCTCGAGGATTTCAGCGTGGTGGCGCGGCTTCGGGGCGATGAGGAGTGACCGTGTTGCCCACACATCGATGTCTTGTGTTCGTCCTGGCCGGCGCGGGGTTGTCGCTTGCCTCGTGCGCACCACCGATCGTTTCGGCCGGGCTCAGCGTGGCTGAGGCCGGCAATTCCGTTTTCTTCGAGGGCAACCTCCGCGCCGCGGTGAAACACGACCTCGCCAGCGTCTTCGCCGCAAGCCAGAAGGCGCTGACCGACCTCGCCTACGAGCCTTGCGTCAATGATCTCAAGTCGCACGGGGCCGAGCTCACCGCTCGCGAAAGCAACGACGGACGATTGGTTGTTGTCACACTCAAGGAGTCCTCGCCACGGGTGACTCTCGTTCAGGTTCGCGTCGGACTCTTCGGTGACCAGCAGATCAGTCGATTGGTCGTGTCCGAGATCGTCGACTTGCTGGCGGCCACTCCGAAAGCTGCTCGACCCGTCGATCCCGATTGAAAGTTCACTTCGATCTGATCTTTCCGACGTACACATCGATCGCCTGACCGGGATAGATCGGCGACTTTGGACGCTTCTCCACCGCGAACACGACTTCCACCACCCGGGTGTCCACGCGATCGCTGTTCGATCCCGAAAGCTGCGTCTTGCCCCTGGCGTATGGCTCGATTCGCACCAGCGTCAGCTCAAACTCCTCCACCACGACCCCGCGCGTTCGACCGACCGACAGCACGCCCGGGGTGACCTGCGCGATGTCCTCCTCGTCGATCTGCGCCCGCACGCGCAGACTCGATAGGTCGCCCAGCACCACGAGCGGAGTTGCCCCGCCCGGGGTTGCATACTCCCCAGGCTCGATCTGGCGGCGCAGAATCGTCCCGGCCTTGGGGGCCCGAACCACGAGGCGATCCAGTTGAATCTCCAGTGCACTGACCAGCGCCCGTTGCTGCTCGAGTTCCGCCGTCGCGACCGCGAGATCCGGCTTCCAGCCGCCCGCAACCGCCCTGGCCAGGTCCGAATCCGCCTGGGTCGCACGCGACAGAGCCTGCTCAAGGGCCGATCGGGCGGCCGTCGCGTCGCGTTCGCTTCGCGCCCGCTCCTTGACGGCCTCTGTCACCCTGTCAAGCTCGTCCTGCCGGTCGGCGGCCTCCGCTCGAGCCCGGGCGGCCGCCGCCCTCAGCGGGGGCAGATCCTCCTCGCGGGGCAGGGCGTACCACCGATCGATCACCGCCTGCTTCACCGCGATTCCCGACAGCACGCGAACGAGTTCAGCCCGCAGCTCACGATCATCAAGCCTGAACAGCACGTCTCCCGCCGCGACCAACTGCCCGACGTCGACCAAAACCTCCACGACAAGTCCGGGCACCGGGGCGGAGATGCCGACCTCGCGCGAGGCCGGTTCCACCTGTCCCAGGGACGCGATCCCGTCGGCGAACGGATTCACCGAGGGCATTCGCACCGGCGCAAGATCGGGCGGCGTCGGCAGTGTCGGGGTGATCGCCGCCACTGCCACGCACAGTCCCACCGCGGCAATCAGAATCGAAATCCAGCGAATCATCGCCAGCTCCTTCCAACAATCACGTTGAGAACACTCTCGCCGGCGACACCGTGATCACACGGCGCAGGCTCACGGCGCTCGCCAGCATCACGCACAGAAGCATCGCCGCGCCCGAGCCGGCCAGAAGCTGCCAGGGCGACACCGGCGAGAGCTCGCTGTCGGGCTGACGCCGGATCATGATGGCGACAAAGCCCGTCACTCCCGCGCCGATCGAGAATCCGATTCCTCCCGCGGTCACCGCCTGCAGGACCACCATCGCGATCAGTGTCGGGCTCCGCGCCCCAAGCGCCTTGAGGACGGCGAAGTACTTCAGGTTCTCGTTGGTGAACTGATAGAAGATCGCGGCCGAGAGGGCCACGCCCACCACAAACCCCAGCGCGATGGTGATTCCGAAGTTGACCCCGATGCCCGTCTCCTTGAGAACCCAGTCGATGGTTCGTCCCACGAACTGGGCCGGGGTCATCGCGACCACGCCGTCGAGGGCGTTGATCCTCGCGCGAACGTCCGAGACGTCGACGCCCTCTTGAACCTTCACCATGACGAAACTGATCCACTTGCGTCCCACGGGCGTGAACGCTGTCGCGTTGTCCACCGTCGTGTAGATCACTGCGTTGCTCTCAAATCCCTTCTTCGCGCGGCAATACCCGACGATCACTGCCCGGCGATCGTTCATCTTCAGGACGTCGCCAATCTTCGGGTTGTTGAGCTTGGCACGCGTCGAAACCTCAACGATCACGGCGTCGGGCGCCCTCAGGTCCTCGATGCGCCCCTCGATCATCTCCGCCGGGCGCCCGATCAGGCTGTTGCGTGGCAGCCCGATGATGTTGCACCGCTGGAACGTCCCGTCGGGCATCTCGATGTTCGCGAACGAGTTGAAGAAGGGCTCGGCCCACCGCACGCCGGGCACGCTCCGCACTCGATCAAGGGCCCTGTCGTCGAGCGAACGATACTCCGCGGACCACTTTGTTCCAGGGTCGGTCACCCAAAGGTCGGGCTCCCCCACATTCTGCAGGGGGCCGGTCGCCCGCACCAGGAGCCCCAGGAAGAACGACGCCTGCTGATTGACCAGCAGCGTGGCAAACGCGAGCCCCATCACCAGGGTGAGGTACTTCGCGCGGTCGCCAAACAGCATTTTGAGCGCGATGCGGAGCATGGGGCGGAGCGACTCTCGCTCCATCCAACACGATAGGTGCGCTCACGTCATCAGGTTGTACTTGACGATGCACCACAGCGCCCAGAATCCGTCCTCCCAGGTTATTTTTTTGCCCTCGGCGTACGTCCGCCCCGCGTAGCTCACCGCCACCTCGTACACGCGAAGTCGTCGCAGCTTTACCGCCGTCGCCGTCGGTGAGGCCGCCGTCTGTGCCTCGGACCTCACCGCGGTGCCGATCCCCGCCCTGGGCACCACGATCTCGGGGAGCTTCATCCCCGCCAGCTTCGACACGAGCTCGGGCTCGACGCCAAAGCGATCTTCCTGGATCGTCAGCCGCTCGGCAACCGGCCTCGTGAACGCCTTCAGGCAACATTCGATGTCGCTCAGGTTCAGGTTGGTGAGCATGTTGCTCGCCGCTGTGATGAACCGGTTGGCCACCGAGTGCCAGTAGTACAGCACCCGGTGCGCCGACCCCAGAAACCTCGAACCGATCACCGCGTCCGCCCGTCCGTCGAGCAGCGGCCCCAGCATCGCCGCGTGGTCCGCCGGGTCGTACTCCAGATCCGCGTCGTGCACGATGAACAGGTCGGCCCCGTCAAGCACCGCCGCGCCCAGGGCTGTCCGCAGCGCGGCACCCTTGCCCCGGTTCCTGTCGTGCCGGATGCACACGACATCCGGGCGACCTTTGAGGGTCTCCATCGCCGCTGCGGTCAGGTCCGTCGACCCGTCGTCGACGAGATAGAGCTTGCGTGTCAACTCCCCCTCAGGGGTCAGGGGCGGCGGGCAGGCGTCAAAACGAGCGACCGCGCGCTCGATGAGGCGTTCTTCGTTGTACACAGGGATGAGGACGGCAAGAACCACGGACAAGCGTATTCGGCCTTTTGCACCGACGGTTTCACAAATGTCCGATGCGGCACGACCCCGAACCTGTGTCCGCGGTCGGTTTCTCCGCCATCGGGCTCACTTTGGTCCCGGTGCCGGGGCGGCCGCCGCGGGCAAGATGGGCTGGCCGTTCTCGGTTCCAACCACCGTCATCTGCTTGTCATACTCCAGCTTGAATGTGTACTCCACGACCGCGGCCTTGGAGCCGATCGCCTGCGCCGGCACGTCGAGCTCCCATCTCACCATCCCATTCTTCTTGTCCTTGGCGTCAAGCCCGGAGTCTTCGTTCTCGCCGGCGGAGGGCTGGGTGGGCGGCGGTGTTGCTGTCACCATCGTCAGCTTGATCTCGTTCTCCCGCACCTTGGGGAGCCTCTCGCTGACCCGCACCTTGGTCGCAGACGTCGCGAAATTCTCGACCGTCAGGCGATACGTCAAGGTCACCACCCGGTTGCCTCCCGAGATGATCTCGGTCTTGTCCACCAGCTCACGCCCGGCTCGCAGGCTGCTGTCGATTCCAAAGCCCAGCGTGAACTGCTCCCCCGCCGCGACCGTCGGCAACGCCCCGTTCCCCATGAACGAGCCGCCGCTGTACGCCGTCAGGGGGCCGGCCAGCAGCACCATCCCGCCCGCGTTGGTCAGGTGGGCCTCGTCGTACACAAACTGGGTCAACGACGGCGTCGCCACCTTCGCGAACTCCGCCTTCATCGGCATGCTGGCGATCTGGATCAACTGCCGATCCATCCGGCTGGGCACGCTCGTCTTCCCGGTGAGCGTGTAGGTGACGCTCAGGCCCTCCTCGGACGTGGGGCGGATCCCGCCGACCCTGCCTCCCTTGCCGCCCGACGGCTTCACGTCCTTCTCCGACGCGAGCACGTCCAGAATCAACGACTGACTCGCGATCTCGTTGAGGTTCTTGTCGTTGATCGCGAGAACTAACATGTCCCCGCCGCCCCGCGGCGCGTTCCCGCCGCCGTCGAACCCGACGGCTCCCGGCTGACTCATCTGACCTTGAGCACCGGTGGCCCCTTGTGGTCCTTCCGGCCCCTGCGGTCCGTTGAGGGAGTTCGACAGGCTCCGGTTCTTCTCCATGTCCCGCTGGCGATCGGCGAGTTCCTTCTTCGCCTCGGCGTACGCGTACTTGGTCTGCGCCGGGGTCGGGGCGGCGAGCGCGACCGACATCGGTGTCAGTGTTGGGGCTTTGGCGATCAGCGCGGGCGTCGCGGTTGAGAGCTCCAGTTGCACGCCCACCCAATCCTCGCCGCTCACCTGCTCAACGCTTGCAAAGTACTCCAGGGTCACCTGCCCCGCCTTGGCGTCGCCCCGCGCGTTGTAGCTCGGCGACCAGGTCGCCGCGTCCACCAGATACCGCACCCGAAGCGTGGATGCTCCCTCTCCATCCTTGTTCAGGAAGACCACCGCCTCGTTCACAGTCCGGCTCGATCCGGCGGTGAGCGTCGTCCGTTCCCGGTGCTTCAGTTCGATCTGCGACTGAATCCCCCGGGCCTCCTTTGCGAGTTCGAGCCGCCTTGCCGAGATCGTGTCTCGCTGCTTTCCCGAGTACTCGCTCATCTTGATCAGTGTTTCGGCGTTCAGCACGCCCTTGGACATCTCCGTCTGGGCGGTGGGCACCACAAACATCTCCATTTTGTCCAGATACGCCTTCTGCTCGTCGAGCCGCTGCGCCGAGGCCTGATTGGTCGCCAGCGCGTCCTGAAGCGTCTGAAGCTCCGCATCGAGCTTTCGCACGCCCTCGTTCACATCCTGTGAAACCGGGCGGGTTCTAAACTGCACGCTCCGCACCGCCACGCCGCCGGCCGTCGCGCCCTCGGCGTACAGGCTCCCCGGCAGGACTCGCGAGGGCAGATCCGTGACCACGATCTCGCGAAGCCCGGCCTTGCCCGAGAGCTCCACGGTTCGTGTCACCAGCGCCTGCCCCCGGTACACCGTAACCGCCTCGATTCGGCCCTTGGTTTCCACGGGCTGACCCAGCACCATCGAGGCAAAGAAGAAAACCGGGACCGTCATAGTTGCGAACTTCATCCGAACCTCCGAGAGTTTGGGGTTTGAATCCGATCTCACTTCAAATCGTGCCTGTCCTTCATGCCCCCACGAAGCGCCCGGGTTCACCGGGCGGAGTCCTATTCCGCATCCGGGGCCGGGGAGCAATCTCCCGGCTCCTTTTCCCAGGCCTGCCCGCCTATCCTCCGTTCATTCGCACTTCCCGCGGGCTGTTATGCCCGTTGACGGAGGATTCGTCGATGCTCCCAAAGCCCCCGCCACGCGAGGGATCGCTCGGCTTTCTGTACTTCTCACCATATCGCGTTCAGGGCCTGTCGGTCGCCGGGGAAGTCACCAGCGTTCAGATCCCCGAGCTCGACCTGTGCTTTGACATGGGTCAGTGTCCCAGGTCACACCTGGCGTCCAAGTTCTGCGCCATCAGCCACGGGCACATGGACCATGTCGGCGGCCTCGCGTACTACTGCTCCCAGCGCCGCTTCCAGGGCATGGGCGATGCCACGCTCGTTTGCGACGAGCGGATCGCGCCGGCCGTGCAGCGCATGATGGCGGGTTTCGTGGACCTTGAACGACAGAAGACGCCCTACAACCTCGTCACGCTCCAGGCCGAGCAGACCGTCGAGATCAAGAACAACTTCCACCTCCGCGGCTTTCACACCGAGCACACCGCCCCCTCGATGGGCTATGTCGTCATCGAAAAACGCAGCAAGCTCAAGCCTGAGTTCGTGGATATGCCGCAGGAGAAGCTGCGGGAGCTCAAAGAGCGCGGCATCGAGATCACCCGCATACTCGAGATCCCGCACATCGCGTATCTGGGCGACACCCAGCCCGGGCCGCACCTCATCCGCGAGGACGTGCGCAAGGCCACGATCGTCATCAGCGAATGCACGTTCTTCGAGCCCGAGCACAAGGAACGCGCCAAGATCGGCATGCATCTTCACGCCGAGGATGTCGCGGAGTGGCTCCGGTTTCTGGAGTGCCAGGCCCTGGTTCTCATCCACGTCTCCAGACGCACGGACCTTGGCTTCGCAAGAAAGCGCCTCGCCGAGATCCTCATGAAGGACAAGGCCACCGCCGACAAACTCTCCCGAGTTCACTTCCTCATGGACTTCCGGGCGGGCAAGGCCAGGTTCGAGGAGCAGCTCCGCGTGGCGGAATTGGCGGTCCCGGGCGCCCCCAAGCCCCGACCAGACCCGCGCCCCGACCCGCGCCAAGAGGCGCAAACGCCACACGCGCCCTGAACCAGAAAATCCCGATCTCAATGCACACATTTCCGGGTTGACATGGGGCAGCTTTCACAGTACGTTTGATCCACATCCGGTCGCGGCGGCGCGCCCGGGTTCGTTGAACCGATGCGGCGACGTTTCTCGCACGCCGACCGGATCGGGGCACTGATCGATGTGGTAACGCGACGCGTGGGTACTCCACGATGGTGGTCGGGGGGAGCGTCGCGATGGTGGTCAGAAGAAGGTGCCAATGAACATTGTCCAACGCTCATCCAACGCCGAGTCCGCCGGTTCGCCCGGAATTCGGCCTGGTCTCAAACTTCACTCAATCCAATACCCCGGCCCGCTTTCCGACTTTCTTTGCTCCCACGCGACCCACCCATGACCGACCCTGATCGTCAGATTTGGGATGGCATGCTCGGGTATCTGCGCCGCCACGCAGCCGGGGTCTGCCGCCAATGGTTCGAAGAGCTCGCGCCGATCTCAGTCGACGGCGGGGCCCTGCTCCTGCGTGCGCACTCCAACGTCCATCGCGACTACCTGCGCAACTCCTGCTCCGAACCCTTCAATGACGCCGCCCGAACCGTTTCCGGGCGGCTCCTGGCCGTCCGCTTTCTGGGCCCCGATGATCCGGTTCCCGTTCCCCAGCGGGATGCCGGGCGCGCTCGTTCCATCGTCGAACCCAAACTCTCCACGCACGCCGACGATCCCTCCCCCGGCCAACCCTCGGTCCCCGAGGTTCGTGGCGTTCATTCTCCCTCCCCGAGGATTTCCGCGGCCGCCCGCGAGTCCATGGGCGGCGGACGCACCCAGATGGACCCCCACGAGTCCACGATCGTCCGAAACGAAGAAACGCTCGTCATCAACCCCGACTACAGCTTTGAGCACTTTGTTGTCGGCTCCGGAAACCGCCTCGCCCACGCGGGCGCCGTCGCCGTCGCCGGAAATCCGGGGCGTTCGTACAACCCCTTCTTCATCCACGGCGGGGTCGGACTGGGCAAGACCCATCTGCTCCAGGCCATCTGCATCCAGCTCAAAGAACAGAGCCCCAATGCTGTCATCTGCTACCTCTCCTGCGAGGGCTTTCTGACCCACTTCATCGAGGCCGTCGGCTCCAACGAGATGGAGCAGTTCCGCCACCGCTTTCGCGAGGTCGATTGTCTCATCGTCGACGACATCCACTTTCTGGCCAAGGCCGACCGAACCCAGGAAGAGTTCTTTCACACCTTCAACAGCCTGTACTCCGCCAGCAAGCAGATCGTGCTCTCCTCCGACGAGGCCCCCGAGGAGATCCCCAACCTCGAGGAGCGCCTCGTCAGTCGGTTCAAGTGGGGACTTGTCGCCAAGGTCGAGGCGCCCGACTTTGAGACCCGTGTCGCCATTCTCAAGAACAAGGCCCGCCTGCGGGGCCTGGCGCTGCCCGACGAGGTGGCCGCCTTTATCGCCACGCGCATCCACAAGAACATCCGGGAGCTCGAGGGTGCCATCGGCAAACTTCAGCTCCTGGTCGCCGTCGACAGCCGCCCGATCGACATGGACATGGCAACCCAGGTCGTCGGGGAGACGCCGCCCAAGCCAACCTCAGAACCAACCATTCAGTCGATCATCACCACAGTCACCGACTTCTACCGGGTCCGCCTGGTCGACCTGCAGTCCGAGCGCCGCCAGCGCTCGGTGGCCCAGCCGCGGCAGGTCTGCATGTTCCTGATCCGGCACATGACCCGCCACTCGCTGGAAGAAATCGGGGGGTATTTCGGCAACCGAGATCACACCACCGTGATGCACGCCATCAAGATGGTTGAGAGCCGCCGAATTCAGGAGCCCGATTTCGACATTGTCGTTCAATCCCTTGAAGACCGCATTCGCGCCGTGACGCCCTGACCGGATTGAGCCCCATTCAGCCTATTCCTCCGCGGCATCAATCACGACCCGCCGCCTCTTGCCCCTGTGGAGAAGCTGTGGATGAACCGCCTTCTATCGCTAAGTGACCCACCGCTTTGCGCCCTCGCTACACCTCAACGCCGTTCGCCCGGGGAGACGAATTGTGCTGTGCCGCACGTGCCCGACAGCCAACCGACAGCTTCTTGGGCCGGCTTGGTCGCCATAACTGCTGTTCTCACAAGCCAATACGGCGAGCCAAGGATATTTCCCCCAATCCGACACCGCCTACTGCTACGACGATGACAGAGATATCTCTCTTCATAGAAGAAGAAAGCCCTCGGCCTCCTGTCGCCAACGGGGTACTCGCGAAATCCACCGGTTGTGGGAACGTGCAAAACCTGTGGAAAGATTCGGCGTGTGTCTCACGCCGGTTGACAGCGTGGGCAGAACACGGTGGTGCGCTGCAAAAACGATATCTGCCGCAGCACGCCACCGCACGAAACGCAACACTCTCCGCCCCGGCCGTAAACGCGATGTAAGTGCTGTGCCGAGCCGGCCGATCCGCTGGCGTCCACGTAGTCCCGCAGCGTAGACCCTCCCCGCGTGATCGCCGCGTTGAGCGTGCTTCGAATCGAGGCGGCGAGCCGGTTGGCCAGGGTGTCGCTCAGAGTTCGGCGGCTTGTGGGCCGGATTCCCGCGTCAAACAAGGCCTCGTCGGCGTAGATGTTGCCGATTCCGGCCACCACCCGTTGATCCAGAAGGATGGACTTGATCGCGCGCTTCGACGCTCGCGTTACGCTTTGAATCATCGTCGCAGTGACGTTCAGTGCGTCCGCACCCAGCCCCTTCCAAAGCACATTCTCAACGGCTTGGATATCGCGTCCAGCCCACAACCCTCCGAATCGCCTGGGGTCGCGAAAGCTCAATGTTGAACCATCGTCGAGCGTCCAGCATGCGTGCGTGTGCGTTCGTTCAACGCGCGTCGAATCCAGAAGAGTCTGCCCCGACATTCCCAGGTGGATCACCAGCACCCCTCCACCGCGGGTCTCGATCGCCAATTGCTTGCCGCGCCGATGCAGCGCGAAGATCTCGTTTCCCGGAGGCAGGCCCGTCCAGGCCGCCCCGTCGTTCGCATCGCCGATCCACGACGTCACGTCAAGTCGAAAGAGTTCTGCGCGAACCACGCGTCTCCCCACGATCCGCGCTAACGACCGGCGCAGGCACTCAACCTCGGGAAGCTCGGGCATCCGTCAACCCTTCCGTGATCGCAGGGTCTTGAAGAAACCCCGCAGCTCCTGGGAACATTCCTCGGCGAGCACGCCCGGCACGATCTGCGCCCGGTGGTTGAGCCTGGGGTCGTCCGCCAGTCGCATCAGGGATCGCACCGCGCCCGCCTTGGGGTCCGCCGCGCCGTACACCAGCCGATCGATCCGGCTGTTGACGATCATTCCCGCGCACATAGGGCACGGCTCGAGCGTCACCGCCACCGAGCACCCCGTGAGCCTCCAGGATTGCAGAGTTCTTGAGGCTTCGCGCATCGCGATGAACTCCGCGTGCGCCGAGGGGTCCAGATCCTTCTCTCGCCGGTTGTGTGCCGACGCGAGCACCTTCCCCGTCGCCGTCTCGTACACCACCGCTCCCACGGGCACCTCCAGGTCGCGCCCGGCCTTGCGTGCGAGCTCGAGCGCACACCGCATCATCTTAACATCGAGCGCCGAGGCCTCCTGGCCCCCGAGGCCCATCGGACGTCGCTCGCGCATCACCCACGTCCATGTCGCTCGCGCGCTCACTCGTTCACCCCATCGGCATGCTTCACGCGCGCGCGTCTTGGGAAAACGCCCAGAAGCAGCACACCGAGCTCAAAGAGTCCGTACAGCGGCACCGCGAGCAGGAAGATCGAGAACGGATCGGGGGGTGTGATCGCCGCCGCCACCACCACCACGATGAACAGCACGTACTTGCGATACTTCTTGAGCATCGGGATGTCGACGATGCCCACCCATCCCAGGAGAAGGACCACCACCGGCGCCTGAAACGCGCCGGCAAAGGCCAGGGCGAGCCCGACGAGCTGATCCACGTACTCGCGCACCCGCGGCAGCTGTGTGATTCCGGCCGCCTTGATCAGAGGCGTCCCAAAGACCGCCACGCTCCCGTCTTCCGTCGGGAGCGCGACGCGCCACTGGCGAAGCTCGCTGTTGATCCACGACTGGCCGGCCGTGGGTGTGGGCGGATCCTTTGCGAGCACCGGAGTGGTCGCCAGCACGACCCCTTCAGGCACCGGCGCCGTCTCGACAGTTTGATTTCCGATGCCCGTGGTGAAGTGCACGAAGAACGTCAACAAAATGGGCAGGATCACCTTGTACATGAACGCGACGCCCACCACCGTCAGCACGACACTCATCGGCAGCAGGATGTGGGCGAATCGCTTCTCGGCGTCGAAGAGCCCCGGCGCCACGAATCGCCACGCCTGATACAAAATCCACGGAAAGCCAAAGACCACCGTGATCAGCACCGCGAGCAGGAGGTAGGTGCCGAAGGTCTCAAAGATTCCCGTCGCCTGCAGAGTCGGCGGAAGCCCCGCGTCCATGAGCGCCTGCTGCACCGGTCGGATCAGAAAGTTCAGCAGTTGCTGACCGAAGACCAGCCCGAGAATGAATATCGGAGCAAGCCCCAGGAGCGCGTAGATCAGCCGACGCCGGAGCTCGTTGAGGTGCTCCCCCAGCGACATCACCGCCAGCCCCTTTGAGGACTGTCCGGCTTGCTTTCGGGTAATGACTTTGGTGACCGCTTCGGCCGTCTCTTCGACCATGGAGAGCAGGGTAGCGAGGGACCGATGATGAACCTGACGGATCTTTCCTGGCCGCGCATCGGTATGTTCTGACGGAGATCCAGTGTCGAACCAGGCAGGCGAACCCCACGCTCCCCTTCGGCTCGGGTCTGGGCTATCGCCCGGACCCGGGCCCGCTTCCTTTGCCGGCACCCCGTCGCACTCTGGTCTCGATCTCCACCAGGTCTGGGAATCCAACCGCCGCTGGGTTGCCGCGGTTATTCTGGCCTACAAGCCCCGCTGGGCCGACCTCGAAGATCTGCTTCAGGACGTGGCGACAAGCCTCGTCGCCCACTCCGCCGAGCTTCGCGACCCCACCGCGGTCAAACCCTGGCTCCGGTCAGTCGCCATCAACGCCGCCAGGCTCGCCGGACGCAAGGGCAAGCTCCGCCTCCACCAATCGCTCGACGAGTCCTTCCCAGGCGAAGGGACTGCGGGACGCCTCCACGAACCCGCGGCCGGTCGGGATCCGTCAGCCCCCGGTCGCCAAGACGACGCCTCGGCCGTCGCGCAGCTGGCACTGCAGCTTCCCGAGTCATACCGGGAGCCACTGCTGCTCAAGGCGGTCCAGGGGCTCAGTTACCGCCAGATCAGTCAGATTCTCGGTCTACCCGAGACCACCATCGAGACCCGCATCGCCCGAGGGCGGCGGATGCTCCGCGAACTGGCGGCCCAGGGCGGCGTTTCCCCCGCCACTTCGTCGGGCGACTAAGAGCCGAGCAAATCACAAGAAAGCAAGACGGAATCGCCTCCCCAGCGCATCTCCATATGCGGATACACCCTCGGAGCTCGCCAATGGACCCCACCAATCGCAACTCGGACAACCCAGACAAGGAGCCGGAGGACAGGCTCGCCAAAGCAGGCGACGAATGCTCCGATCGCGATCTGGTCATCTCCCGCGTGGTCGACGGGCGCGCCGGCGCCCGCGAGTGGTCCACCATCGAATCCCTCGCCGCGACCGACGCCTCCATCTGGCGCGAGATCGCCATGGCCCAGCGCGATCAGCGTGCCCTTGAGCTTCTGGTTTCGTCCGCGGGTTCCATCGCCGAGGCCACGGGTCTGCCGCGCCCTCGCGAAAGTGAGCCCGCACACGTTGAAGTTCCCCGCCGCCGCACCGGCTCCTGGGCCGGCTGGGCCGCAGCAGCCGCAATTCTTCTCGCGTACGTCGCCGGCGTTCCACTCAACGGGCTCAAACTCAATCAGCCCGGCGGTTCCGGTAGCGCCAATCCAATCAATCAAACCTCCCTTCTTCCCGTCTCTCTCTCCGCCGACGAGGCCCTGGCCAACTACCTGTCCACCGGCAAAAAGGAAGGCGTTGTTCTCGGCGAGATTCCCGACAAACTTCTCGTCGAGGCCACTCCCGTCACCAACGGCGGCTTTCGGGTCATCACCATTCGCCAGATCCTCGAAGTTCATCAGGTCGACAACCTCCTCCATTTCCCCTCGTCGCGAGACGAGCAGGGAAATCTCGTCACCCAAGCGGTTCCCGTGACCGTTCGTTCCAGCCAGGCATACTGAACTATTCCGCGTATCCAGAAGCCGACTTTCCGGGGAGGCTTCTACTCGTGCCTTCACTTTCACAAGGACAGATCCCATGAAGAGCCTCCCCGCAACCCTCCTCGTCGCACTCTCCGGCCTCCTCGCATCCACGGCCCTTGGACAACCAGGCGGTCCCCAGCGCGAGCATGTCATTGAATTGGAAGGCACCAACATCGGCCCGCAAGATGGTCCCGGGGCATGGCGCACCGACGACGGCGGCGGCTCACGCGAAATGCGCGTTTGGGTCCAGGGACAGCCCCTTGGTGGACCCGGTGGACCCGGCGGCGCTCAGTTTGGTCCCCAGGGTGGGCAGTTTGGCCGCCAGGGCCCCGGTGGTCCGCAGGGCAATCGCCCCCAAGGCCCCCAGCACGGCCCAATGGGCGGTCAAGAAGGACACTTCCAAGGTGGCGGCGGGGCGTTCGGCGGGCCTCACACCATGAACCGTCAGCACACCGGCCCCGGCGGCCCCTCGCAGCGCGGTTTCCAAGGCGAGCAGTTCCGTCAGCAGGGTCCTGGTGGCCCCCAGAACTTCCGAGCCCAGCGGCGTCATCAGATCGAGCAACGCCTTCAGCAGCGATTCAACCAAGGTCCCCGAGGCGCCTTCCGCGGCGGTCCCCAGGGTGGGTTCCCAGGCGGCGCCGGCAGCGGCTTCCAGGGTGGCCCTCAGCAGCACGACTTCCACGGACAGCCCCAAGGCGGCCCCGGCGGACAGCAACTTCGACGCATGCCAAGAATTCAAATCGAAGAGTTTCAGAAGTTTCACGACGAGCGCGGCCATCAGAACTTCGGACCCGATCAGGGGCCCGCACGAAAGCAAGGTCAGAGCAAGGGCCAGAACAAGGGCCAGAACAAGGGCCAGCGCAAAGGCGAAGGTCGCGGACAGGGTCCCCATCAGGGCCCGCCGCAGGAATTTGAGCTCCAACTGCACGGCGGCTCCGACGCCGGCCCTGGCGGTCCAGGCAACGAGCGGCATCAACTCCGCGTTGAGATTGACCAGAATGGTCCCGGCGGCGGACCCGGCGACGCCGGTAATCATCATCCCCAGCAGCGTGGTCAGAATCAGCCCCCGATCATTGAGCGCCGTATTGAGATCAATCCCCAAGGCCCGGGCGGCCCCCGTCAACCGCAGATGAATCAGGCGCCGGGCAACGGCGAGAATCAACCGCCCGCGCGCCAGCGTCGCCGCAAGGGAAACCCGGCCTAAGCACACCGCTCACATCGATTCCGGCGAAAGAGTGGGTCGCCGTTTCCGAAAAACGCACCTGAAGGAGTCCTCCATGTTCAGTCAGAAAGTTCTTGCTCTCCTTGCGATGGCCGGCGGTCTCTCCGCCTCGGCACTCGCCCAGCCTCAGCCTCCGGCGCAGCCCGAGCCACCCGAGAAGGCGCTTCGCGGCGGCTTTGACCGCCCGCTCAATCGAAACGCCAGAGCCGGGGCTCGCCCCGAGCAGGACGCGCGGGGCGGTCGCTCGACGATGTCCATGACCCAGAGCAACGGCAAGGACACCGTCAGCGTTCATATCGAGGACGACGAAGTCACCGCCGAGGTAAACGGCAAATCCGTCCCCAAGGAGCGGATTCGCCGGCACGACGACGCTATCGATATTCTCGACGAGCGTGGCGAGGTCATCCACACCCTCAACGTTGCCATCGGCGGCAACGGCGAGATGCAACTGTTCAACCTCGGAGGGGGCGATCAACCCCCCGCTCCGCCCGTCCCCAATGGTCCTCCGCGCGACGGTGGACGCGCCGGTCGCGGCGCAGGCGGGGATGGCGGCCAGCCAGGCAATCGGTGGGACGTCGCGCCCCGCTCCGGCAATCGCGACGCGCGTCCGCCGCGCGTCATGATGGGCATCACCATGTCCGACGCCGATCCGAGAGTCGTCGTCGGGGGCGGAATCCTCCTCGACTCCGTCGTTGACGGACTTGGGGCCGCCAAGGCGGGCCTTCAGAAGGACGATCTCATCGTCGAGATCGAGGGCGCGCGTCCGGTCTCGCAGGAAAAACTCCGCGAGCTGCTCCGCGGCAAGAAGCCCGGCGACGAGCTCAAGCTCAAGTACACCAGACAGGGCGGAAAGGAGACCGAGGCGGCCATCGCGCTCGAAGCGTTCGACGCCAAAAAGCTCGGCATGTCCGACACCACACCCAGAATTGCCGTTCAGGGAAATCCACTCTCGGCGTTCAGGTTTGGGGGGGTTGATCACGACGAGCTTCACAAGATTCTCTCCGGCGCCATCGGCGACCTCCGCAACAAGGCCGAGGACACCAAAGAACTCCGCGAGAAGATCGCCAGACAGCTCGAGAAGGCTCTCGAACAGATCGAGGTCCAGCGCAAGCAGGTCGAGGAACTGTTCGGTCAGTTCAGCGACAACATGGCGAACCGGGAATGGCCCCGGATCGGCGTGGTTGGCCCCGACGGGCGGGGCGGCGGGCCCGACGGGCGACAGATGATCATCCGGCCGTTCGCGCCAGGCGAGCACCCCGAGGCCCAGGGCGGCAACGACCCCTTCGCCGGTGCCGCCGACAAGCTCTCTGAGAAGCTCGATCGCCTCAACAAGCGACTCGACGAGCTCGAGAAACGCCTCAACGACAAGAAGTAATTCCACAGTGCCCACGACCACGGGCCGCTTGTCGCGGTCCGACGAACCAGAGCCCCCGATCGCAAGATCGGGGGTTCTCTTTTACTCCGGGCGAATCTGGCGGGCAGACGAGGCACACACCGCAATGCGCCGATACCATCCGGCATGAGCGATACCCCCAACGCCGGCTCCCAGGTGGAAGTTCAGGCCGCCTTCGACAAGCTCCGCACCGAGATCCGGCGCGTGATTGTCGGGCAGGACGAGGTCGTCGAGCAGGTTCTCATGTCCATCTTCTGCCAGGGGCACGCCATCGTCGTCGGCGTGCCGGGCCTCGCCAAGACGCTCCTCATCTCCACCATCGCCAAGACCCTGGGCCTGCAGTTCAGCCGTGTGCAGTTCACCCCCGATCTCATGCCCAGCGATATCACGGGCACCGAGGTGATCCAGGAGGACAAGGCCACCGGCCAGCGTCAGCTCAAGTTCGTCAAGGGTCCCATCTTCGGCAACGTCATCCTCGCCGACGAGATTAACCGCACACCGCCAAAGACCCAGGCCGCGCTCCTGGAGGCAATGCAGGAACGCCAGGTCACCATCGGCGGCGTGCAGCATCCGCTCCCCAGTCCCTTCTTCGTGCTCGCGACCCAGAACCCAATCGAGCAGGAGGGCACCTACCCGCTCCCCGAGGCGCAGCTCGACCGGTTCATGTTCCAGATCCAGATCCGCTACCCGACCGCCGACGAGGAGTTTGAGATCGTTCGTCGCAGCTCCGATCGCACCGCCGTCGCGATCCAGAACGTGCTGTCGGCCGACGACATCCGTCGGGTGCAGACCCTGGTCAGGCAGATGCCCGTGGCCGATCATGTGATTCGCTACGCGATGCGGCTGGTTCGCGCGACACGCGTCAAGGACCCGATGGACAACGGGGCCAAACGCCCCAAGCTCGTTCAGGACTACATCTCGTGGGGCGCCGGCCCCCGCGCCAGCGAGTACCTCGTGCTGGCGGCCAAGGCCAAGGCCATTCTCAGCCGCGGTGTCTCCACACACGTCACTCCCGATCACGTCAAGGCCGTCGCCAAGCCGGTTCTGCGTCACCGTCTTCTCACCAACTTCAACGCCGAAGCGGACCAGATCACAACCGACGCGGTCATCGACAACCTGCTCGCGGAAACCCCCATCGAGGGAACTTCCGCCGCGGAAAAGAAAATGATGGACAGCGTGATGCGCTGAACGCGGGCGGAACTCCGAACAATTGATCTTGGGTCGCAGTCGATGTGTCGCGCCCCGTCGTGTAGCGTTTGGGAGATGACCATCGACATCAGCGCCGCGCCCCCCCTTTCCGAACCGCGCCCCCGGCAGCACGGGATGTGGCTGCTCTCGACCAAGGGAGAACTGGTCGCGTCCTGTGTCGCCGGCCTTCTGCTCCTGATCGGCGTCGTCCTGCAACGTGTCTGGGATCACCCGTTCATGGTCGTGCCCGTCTGGGCGAGCCTGACAATCGGCATGCTCTACGGCGGGCGGGCGGCTTGGGCCGCGATCAGCCAACGCAAGGTCGACATCGACGTTCTGATGGTCGTTGGCGCGAGCCTTGCGGCCTACACCGGGCACCCAAGCGAGGGAGCGTTGCTCCTCTTTCTGTTCGTGCTGTCGGGCTCGCTCGAGGCCCTCGCCGCCGAACGAACCCGGCGGGAAGTCGAGGCCCTTCACGCGCTCATGCCCACGACGGCGGTTGTGTTCCGCAACTCCGAGTGGATCCTCGTGGACCCGCAGGTCCTCGTGGCCGGAGACGCGGTGAAGATCAAGCCGGGCGAGCGTGTGCCCGCCGACGCCGTGGTGACCAAAGGGCAGACCCAGATCGATCAGTCGGCCATGACCGGAGAGGCCGCTCCTCGAGATGTGGCGCCGGGGGCTGAGATCTACTCCGGCACGATCAATCTCGACGATCCGATCGAGGCCCGCGTGCTGCGCCCCGCGGGCGAGAGCAGCCTGCAGCGGATCCTGAATCTCGTCCTTTCCGCCCGCGAGACGCGCGAGCCCATGCAGCGGGCCATCGATCGAGTGAGTCAGCCGTACGCCATCGGGGTTCTGGTGGCAAGCGCAATGGTGCTGCTGATCTGGAAGCTGGCGATCGATCGCACATGGAACGACTCGGCGTACGTCGCCGTCACGTTCCTGGTGGTCTGCTCGCCCTGCGCACTCATCATCGCAACGCCGACAGCCACGCTCGCGGCAATCGCCCGCTCGGCACGCTTTGGCGTGCTCTTCAAGGGTGGAGACGCGGTGGATCGGCTCGCCGGCATGGCGGCGGTGTGTTTCGACAAGACCGGCACGCTCACCGTGGGCAGGCCCACGCTCGAATCGATCAACCCTGTGGCGTGGTCCAATCGCCAGGAGCTTCTGGCGATCGGAGCCGCCCTGGAGGGGGAATCGACGCACCCGATCGCCGCCGCCATCCGCGCCGGAGCGGAGCGAGAAGGCGTGAAGCCCATGGCACTCCTGAGCGTGACCCACACCACCGGGCGGGGGATGTCGGGCGTGATGGCGACACCGAGTGGCGAGGTTGGCGTGCGCCTGGGGAGTTTCAAGCACGTCGAGGAGATCGTGCCCGCCTGCCTTCGCTCCAGGACACAGGAGGAACTGACCGCCATCCAGCGCGAGGGGCGAATCGGCGTCGTGGTGGCGCGGGCACAGGCTCCGGGCGATCCTCCAGATCGCGCTGGCGAGGCGGCGGTTCTGGTTCTGGCCGACGTCGTGCGTCCGGGGGCGGTCGACCTGGTTCGCGAGCTGCACGCGATCGGTGTGCGCCCAGTGCGGATGCTCACGGGTGACAATCGCTCGACCGCCCAGCGGGTGGCGCAGTCGACCGGGCTCGACCAGTTCGACGCCGAGCTCTTGCCCGAGGACAAGCTGCGAATCGTCGGTGAGATGAAGGCGGAGGTCGCGAGCAGGCCCAGGCGCCGTGGCTTGCTGGCCAGGCTCAGGCCCGCACCGGGCGTGGCGGTGATCGGGGACGGAGTGAACGACGCGCCCGCCCTGGCCGCGTCCGACGTCTCGATCGCCATCGGGTCCATCGGATCGGCGGCGGCACTGGAGTCGGCGGACATCGTCCTGATGTCGGATAACCTGTCCACCGTGCCATGGGCGGTGCGCTTTGCCAGGCGGGCCCGGACCGTTGTCACCATCAACCTGCTGATCGCCGTGGGCGTGATCGCCCTGATGAGCATCGCGACACTCGTGGCGTCGATGCTCGGCAGGCCGATTCCTATGGCGATCGGCGTCCTGGCCCACGAGGGGGGGACGCTTCTGGTAGTGCTGAATTCGCTGATTCTCCTGACGGCCAAGGGGCCTTCGATCTCCCTGCCGGCACGCGCCCTGGCTCCCCCGGGGAACTAATTGACCAAGCGGGCGTCGAATTGCGGCTATCCTCGGGGGGTATCGGTACACAGACCAATCCCGAGCCCCTGGAGCACATGATGTTCTCGCAGACTACCGAGTACGCCCTTCGCGCCATGGCCTGTCTGGCACTCAAGCCCGGAAGCCTTGTTTCGGCCGGCACATTGGCGGAACAGACCAAGGTCCCATCCAACTACCTGGCCAAGGTCCTGCAGACCCTCGCCCAGGCGGGACTCATCGATGGCCGGCGAGGGGTGGGCGGGGGGTACAAACTGGCCCGGCCAGCCTCGGAGATCAACCTTCTGGAGGTCATCAACGCCGTCAGCGAGGTGCGACGGATCACGACCTGCCCGCTGGGGCTCACCAATCACGGCCCCAGCCTCTGCCCACTCCACAAACGGGCGGACGCGGCCGCCGCGGCGGTGATCGAGATCTACGGCAAGTCGACTTTGCAGAATCTGCTCGACGATCCAAAGTCGAACAAGCCGCTGTGCGACGAGCACGCAACCCAGCAACTGACCGTCTCGGGCAGGCCCAAAGAGCCGGCCGGGACCCGCTAAGCCCCCGGTTCTCCGCAAGCATCGTCTTGCGGGCGACGTACCATCGGCGGCTATGCCTGAACAGCCCCATCCGCCGGTTCCCGACACCAACGAGTACGTCGCCCAGCGTCGCACCAACCGCGACGGGGTGGCGGCACTCGGCCTCAACCCCTACGGCCAGAGCACGCCCGGGCTCATCTCCCTGGGAGAGGCGCGGGCAAAGTACGACGAAGAAGCAAACGTCGAGCACAACGCCAATAACAAGACACCCGGACATGTTGACCGGCGACCCCAAGCCACCGTGGCCGGACGCGTCATGCTGGTCCGCGACGGCGGCAAGCTCCAGTGGATGACCCTCCGCGACGATACCGGCGACATCCAGGTCGCCATCAGCCAGCGCGACGTCGACGACTTGTCGTTCAAGCTAGCCAAGCTGACCGACCTCGCGGACATTCTGGTCGTGACCGGCAGGATCATGAAGACCAAGACGGGCGAGATCACGATCTGGGCGACAGCGGTAGCGACGGGGGCCAAGAGTCTCGTGCCACCCCCAGCCAAGCACGAAGGCCTGCAGGATGTGGAAATCCGCTATCGCCAGCGTTACGTGGATCTGTGGGCCAACCCCGAAACCCTCGCGGTCTTCAAGGCGCGCTCGGCCATCGTGTCGAGCGTGCGCCACACCCTCGAAGCACACGGATATCTCGAGGTTGAGACCCCCATGCTCCAGTCCCTGGCCGGCGGAGCGGCGGCCAGGCCCTTCATCACCAGGATGAACGCCCTCGACATCAACCTGTTCATGCGCATCGCGCCCGAGCTGTATCTCAAGAGGCTCCTCGTGGGCGGTTTACCCCGGGTCTTTGAGATCAACCGCAACTTCCGCAACGAAGGCCTCGACAAGCAGCACAACCCCGAGTTCACCATGCTCGAGGCCTACGTCGCCTTCGGCAACGTGGAAACCGTGATGCAGCTCACCGAGGCAATCATCCGCGAGGCGGCCAAGGTCGTCGCAGGGGCTGGTACACAGGGCAGCGTGGTTCTTCCCTTCGGCGAACTGCAGATCGATTACTCGCGGGCCTTTGAACGCGTCACATACGGATCGCTCTTCGAGCGTGCAATGGGCTACGCGATGACCGACTTTGCCCGGGGCCGCGCGGACCTGAGGAAGAAGATGCCCCAGCACGGGCCGGCCATCGACGCGATGGACCCCTGGCTCGTCGTCAACGCCCTCTTCGAGCACAATGCCGAGCACCTCATCGACCCCGCCCGTCCCACGTTCATCACCGACTACCCCGCCGCCATCAGCCCGCTCACACGTCCCAAGGCCAGCGATCCGACCCTGGCCGATCGGGCCGACCTCTTCATCGGCGGGATGGAAATAGCCCCCCACTACACCGAGCTCAACGACCCCGACGTGCAGGAGGCGAAGTTCCGCGAACAACTTCGGGGGCTCGACACCGAGAAGAGCGCCGAGGAAAGCACGTTCCGCACAATGGACCACGACTTCATCCGCGCGCTGCAGGTGGGGATGCCTCCCGCGGGCGGGATGGGGCTGGGAATCGATCGGCTGGTGATGATCCTGACCAACCAGCGGACGATCCGCGACGTCGTGTTCTTTCCGCTCATGCGCCCGGAGGGAGGAACCTCCTGAACGCCGTGAGCACAGCGAGCACGGGCCCGCGGAGATCGGACCGCGGAGATCAGCCCGCGAAGTTGGAGGGGCGATCGGGCGAATGGGCCTCGGCGGCGGGTGACGAAGTCGTGATCACCGAAGTCAGCAGATGCTGGGCCACCGAGGGCAGGGCGTCGGCGGCGAGTTTGAGGGCGACGAGCAGGGAAAACAGCGCCGCGGTCGCGACCACGCGAACCAGTCGCGAGAACGGTGAGGCGGCAGGAACTTCTTCCTGCCCAAAGCCCTCGAGTTCTTTGAAGGTTGGGATAGGGGACGCCATGGTGAACAGGATGCGCCGGCGACGGGAATCCGTCGCCCGAGTGAACGAGAACACGTGTCGATGAAGGATCGGGGCCCGAGAATGCGAGACGACCATGGAGATTGACCCCGCACACCACCTTGTTGGGAATTCCAGGGGCGTTCTGTTGGCCGAACCACTCGCGATCAGCGCGGGGTTCGTCGTCACTCCCGACAGACGGCTTGTGATCGGGTGTCAGGCCGACGCCGGGGACAGCACACCCTGGATTCTCTGCGTACCAGAGGAAGCCCCGGGAGGCGTGCAGGTGCTCGGGGAACCGACGCGAATCGATGTGAGAGTGGACGGGGCCGTGGACCGGTGGATCGCCAGGCACGGGCCCTTGCGGGAACTGCAGCTCTTTGCGCTACGGATCGAGAGCGTGAGGTGCGGGGGGCGGGTCTGGGACGCCGAGGAAGTGCGTCTTGAGAACCCGATCGCCAAGGGCGAGGCCGCTTTGCTTCGAAAGCTGAACACCGACGCGGCGGCACTCACCAGAATGTGCGAACGAGCGAGCGGCGTGCGGCTCGAGCGCGCGACCGCGGTCGGTGTCGATGCGTGGGGCCTGTGGATTCGCGGTGCGACGACGCCGATCAGAATCGAGTTTGGCGGGCACGCGGGCGATGTGGCGGCCGCCGAGAGGGCCGTTGCGGCATTCTTGCAGGGAGAAATACCGTGACCGACCAGACCCGCACACCAGGGGGCCTGCGCGAAGCACACGCTCACGTGGGGTGGCACGGGCGGTCCCTGGGCATGCTGCGCCTCGGAGCGTGCGCCAGCGTGGAGGAGTGTCTTGAGCGGGTGAGAGCCGAGAGTGAACGACTTGCCAGCCTCGGTTCGGCCGAATGGCTGATGGGCATTGGCGTGCGGGTGGAAGGCTGGCGAGAGGCGCGGTGGCCCACGATCCAGGAACTCGACGAGGCAACCGGCGGAGCGGGGTCGCGAGCGGCGTGGCTGATGTCGTTCGACCATCATGGGCTCGTGGCAAACTCGGCGGCACTCGCCGCGGCCGGGTTTGGGAACGCGAGCGCGGATCCGCAAGGCGGCGTGCTGGTGCGAGATCGGCACACCGGACGATTGACGGGCGTGTGCCTGGAGGCCGCCGCGGGGCTCGTGCGGGCCGCCGCTCCCGAGCCCGACGTGAGCGAACGAGCAGGACAGGTGCGTGCGGCGCTCGCCGATCTTGAGCGGCTCGGCTTCACGCAGGTGCACGACCTTCTGAGTCCGCCCTGGCTTGGGCCATTGCTGGCCCAGATGCACGACGCGGGAGAGTTGAGGCTGGGCGCCGGACTGTTCGTGCCAATGGCGGACCTGGCCAGTGCCGTAGCCGGAGCCCACGCGTGGGCGCGTCCCGGGGTGGAGCTGCTTGGGGGCAAGGTGTTTGTCGACGGAACTCTCAACAGCCGAACAGCCTGGATGCTCAACGACTTCGCCGACGGGCTGGCCGGGATGGAGCGCGGCACTTCGCTCATGACTTCCCCGGAGATCGCAAGCGCCCTGGAACAGTGCTGGTCAAAGGGCTACACCCTGGCGGCCCACGCGATCGGGGACGGCGCCGTGCGGGCCTGCCTCGACGCGGCACAGCACGCTCGGGCAAAAGGGGGACGGGGTGGGTTTCGCGTCGAGCACTGCGAGCTGATCGACGCGGCGGATGTCCCCAGATTCGCCGAGCTCGGCGTGACGGCGAGTGTGCAGCCCTGCCACCTCCTGGCGGACATCGAAGCGCTCCAGCGCGGTGTGCCCGATCGGCTGGCGCGCGTGCTGCCCCTGCGGGAGCTGATCGATGCGGGGCTGGTGCCGGGGCGATCGCTGCTCTTTGGAAGCGACGTCCCAATCGTCAGGGCCGACCCACAGGACAGTGTCCTGGCCGCAACCAGGCGCGGGCGAATCGGCGGGAGTGTGATCGGGGCCCAGCAGGCCATCACCGAGCGAGAAGCGTGGGCGTGCTTTGGCCCGAGTTGAGCGTGCCCAGGCGCGGATTCGTATAGTGGACGCATGAGCGAACATTCCACCCAGGCCGCCCGATTCTCAACCCGCTGCATCCACGCCGGCCAGGCCCCCGACCCCACCACCGGGGCGATCATGACGCCGGTCTACATGACGTCGACCTTCGTGCAGTCGTCCCCGGGCGTGTTCAAGGACGGATACGACTACGCCCGCTCCAAGAACCCCACGCGAACCGCCCTTGAGGCCAACCTCGCCAGCCTGGAGGGCGGAAAGCACGCCATGGCCTTCTCCAGCGGGCTTGGCGCGATGGACTGCGTGCTCCACCAGCTCCGCCAAGGGGATCACGTGCTGCTCTCCGACGACGTCTACGGCGGCTCCTACCGCCTGATCGACAAGATCTTTCGTCATCACGGACTTGAGTGCACCCGTGTGGACATGACCAACCTCGCCGCTGTCGAGGGGGCAATGCGAACCACAACACGTCTCGTGTGGCTCGAAACGCCCAGCAACCCAATGCTGAAAGTCATCGACATCGCCGGCGTCAGGCGCGTGATCGACAAGGCGGCCGCAGGAATGAAGGGCGGTGCCGCCGACACAACACTCGGCCCGCTGGGGACACCCCTCGCCAGGCCGATGTACGTGGTCGACAACACGTTCGCGTCGCCGTACCTGCAAAATCCGCTCGCCCACGGCGCCGACGTGGTGATGCACTCGTGCACGAAGTACATCGGCGGGCACAGCGACCTGGTCGCCGGGGCGCTGGTGACCAGCGACGAGACGCTCGCCGACCGCCTCCGCTTCGCCCAGAACGCCGCGGGCGCGGTCCCTGGGGCGATGGACTGCTTCCTGATGCTGCGGAGCACCAAGACCCTCCACGTGCGGATGCAGCGCCACTGCGAGAACGCGCTGGCGATCGCCAGGTGGCTCTCAGAGCACCCCAAGGTGGAGCGCGTGATCTATCCCGGGCTGGCGAGCCATCCGCAGCACCAGCTCGCGATGCGGCAAATGCGGGGTGGGGGCGGGATGATCTCGTGCGTCGTCAAGGGCGGACTGCCCGCGGCGCGAACCATGCTCGAACGCGTCAAACTCTTCAGCCTCGCCGAATCTCTCGGGGGCGTCGAGAGCCTCATCGAGCATCCCGCGATCATGACCCACGCGTCTATTCCGGCCCCGGCGCGAGCGGCTCTGGGAATCGACGACGGACTCGTGAGGCTCTCGGTGGGCATCGAGGACAAGGACGATCTCATCGCGGACCTCGAACGCGCGATCGCGTGATGGCCAGTCAAGGACGCGTCAGCGAAGGCCCATGCTCTTGAGAATCAACTTGTCGAGCCACGTGGTCGGCAGAAAGCTCTTGGCCAGCGCCGCGAGTTTCGCGTCGGCGCCCACGACAATCCGCGCGGGCGATCGCTTGGCTGTGAGCGAGCGTTCGATGGCCGCGGCAACCGCGTCCGGGGGCAGTCCCTTGGCCTCCGCAACCCCCATCGCATTGCGGACACGCTCCATCGACTCGCCATAGAGGGAGCGTGTCGAGTTCGTGTGTGCGGCCTGGAGCGACTCGGCCAAGTCACGGCTCTTGCCCCAGATGGGCGTTTTGATCGCGCCCGGCTCGACGAGAGTCACTCCGATGTTCTGCGAACGAAGCTCGAGGCGCAGGGCGTCGCCCACCGCCTCCAGCGCGTACTTGCTGGCGCAATAAGGGGCGACAAAGGGCTGGGTCACGCGTCCGGCGACCGAGCTGACCAGGACGATGCGCCCGTGAGCCTGGCGAAGCAACGGCAAGAACGCCTGAGTGACCGCGATCTGGCCGAAGAAGTTGACCTCAAACTGCGTCCTCCACTGATCAAGCGCAAGGCCCTCGACGGGGCCCGCGATGACGATGCCGGCGTTGTTCACCAGCGCCGCAAGTCCGGAAGTGCCCAGCGTCCGCTGCAGCACCCCGGCGGCCGCCGCGATGTGGGAGGGATTGGTGACATCCAGGATGAGCGGTTCCACCGAGGCTTTCTGGGCACGCGCCTCGGCCGCCAGGGCCTCGCCCGCCGCCCGCTGGCGAACGCCCGCAAAGACCCTCCAGCCGGCGCGAGCCAGGCGGAGCGAGGTCTCGCGGCCGATGCCGGTGTTGGAGCCGGTGACAAGAACTGCGCGGGTTGCTGCCATGGGAGAGTGTAGTGGTACGGGACCAAGGGTCCCAGAACCCACGGTTGGACGCGGCGCGGACGGGACAGTCGCTGTGGTCGGTGCGGCGGGCGAGCCAATCGAGCGGATTGCTCGACGCGTTGTGAATCGGGTGTAGTTTCAATGTACGCGGGACGGATCGTCGCGTTGATCGCGCCGGGCCGGGGCTCGCGGGATGGAGAGACAAAGACATGGATAGTTGCACCCTCCTCGTGGGCGTGGTCACCACCGCGCTGGCATCGCTCGCCCAGGCCCAGACCATCATCGGCGAGTTCGATGCGGCCAAAGGAACTCTGCCGCCCGCCCAGGGATTCAAGCTGGTGCAGGCCGGACCCCAGCCCGCCGCGACGATCGCCGGTGGAGTGCTCAAACAGGGCCTGACGGCGATGGACGGGTGGCAGTGCTGGCAGTTCGATCACGTGCTCCACACGTCAGAGCGCATCCAGATCGACGCAAAAATCCTGATCGAGTCCTCGACCTACTTCGCGCAAGGGTGCGGGGCCGGACAGCGGACCGGATACTACATCGGCGTCGCCGACCACGACGGGCGGATGGCGTACATCGGGCTTGGTGGAGACAAGGTGTGCACGTTCAACAACGTTCTGGCCACCGGCGGCGCGAACGCGCCCGTCAAGTCGGGCAACATCACCGGCAAGTGGATCACGCTGCGGATGGTCATCTCCAGCGCCGGCACAACCCTTGAAATCGACGGCGTGCCCGCTCTCTCGATGCCCATCGGCGCCGTCGGGGCCAGCACACCGAGAGATCGGGTCTTCTTCGGTGACGGCACCAGCTGCGGGCAGAGCAGGTCGCAGCTCGCCTACCTCCGCGTCTCCATCGGCGATCCATGCCCCGCGGATTTCAACGAAGACGGCGTCGTGGACTTCATGGACTACGACGACTTTGTGTCCTGTTTCGAAGGCAACGGGTGCCCCGTCGGCAAGACCGCCGACTTCGACGGTGACGGCTCGGTCGACTACTTCGACTACGACGCCTTCGTGACCGCCTTTGAACAGGGGTGCGGAACCACCACCGACGGATCCGGCGACACCGGCACCGGCACCTGAGCGACGTCCCAACGAATCCTCAACCCATGCCCCCCTCGCACCCCCCGGGATCGCCCGTGGGGGTTTTGCTTTGATTGGACACGTCGCGGCGCCACCGGTGAAGGCGAACACGGGCCGACCCGATGGAGTACGCTCAGGAGCCTGATGAGCGTACCCGACCAAACACCCAAGACAGCGGCGCCGCCGACCCTGGCGGCGAGTCTCTTCCGGCTGGCTCGCCCCAGACAGTGGGCGAAAAGTGTCTTTGTGCTCATCGGACCCCTGTACGGGTTGTCCGAACCCGGCCGAGACGTGCGAACAGTGCTCCCCGCGGCGTTGCTCGCGGCCGCGGCCTTTGCGCTGGTCTCAAGCGCGTGCTACATCGTGAACGATCTTGCTGATGTGAAGCGCGACCGGCAGCACCCGCGCAAAAAGCACCGACCCATCGCGAGCGGGGCAGTGAAACCCTCTCAGGCCGCCTCTCTGGCGGCGATCCTCGTTCTTGGTGCCTTGGGCATTCTGGCGGCATTGCCGGCCGGAACGGCTTGGTGGACGTTCGTCGCCCTCGCGGCCTATGCCCTGAACGTGGTGTTGTACTCTGTTTCGTTGAAGCACGTCGTGATGGCCGATGTCATCTCGCTTGCGATGGGCTTTGTTCTTCGAGTGCTTGGTGGGTGTGCGGCGACGGGGACCCCCCCCACCACCTGGCTCTTGAACACAAGCTTCTTCCTGGCGATGTTTCTGGCGTTCTGCAAGCGTCTGGGAGAACGCCGGCTTATGCGGGCCGCGGGAGGTGACGCGGTGAATGTCCGAGCCGTTCAATCCTCGTATACCGACGATTTGCTGAAGATGAGCGTCGTGGTGACGGCGGTGGCGACCCTGGTGACGTACGCCCTGTATGTGCAGGCCCACGAGGCGGGCTACACACGGGGCTTCAACCTGCTGTGGCTGACGATGCTGCCCGCGACCTACGGCCTGCTGCGGGCGATCGTGGTGGTGGAGCGGGGCGAATTCGACGATCCGACGGAAATGGCGAGTAGAGACTGGCGGATCCAACTGGCGGGGGGACTCTTTGTGGGGATGGTGGTCGGGTTGACCGCGTGGAAAATGAGCGGCGGCGGCTGAAAGACAGGGGCGGCGGGTGGTCGATTTGTGGGCGGGGGTTGCAACAGCCGGGGGGGTCCTGCGGTATATTTCCCTCTTGCGCCGATGTGTTGTTCAGCGGCGATCGGGTGGGTTGGGAACGGTCAGAAGGCGTGGATGGTGGTTGTGGCGAGCAGGTTGTGTGTCCCCTTGTCGAGGAGCCGGTCATGCGAGAGCAGTCATTGGTGAGTCGGTGGTCTTTGATCGCGGTCGTCGGGCTGGCGGCGGGCCTGGCATATCCGGTGGCGATGGCGCAGCCCGGAGCAGAGGGGGCCCCCGCGCCCGAAGCTCCCGAGTTCCCGCCCTTCGCCCAGATCAGCAAGGGGTATGAGAAGGTCGTCTCGACGACCGACGGCGAGTCTTTCTACACCCTCTGGGTGAACAAGAAGAAGGGGCAGATGCTCGCCGAGCTCCCCCGCGGCTACGAGAACCAGAAGCACTTCATCGCCCTGACTGTTGCCAGCGGCGAGGACTACGCCGGACTTCAGGCCGGCGACGAGCTGGTGTACTGGAAGAGGTTCGACAAAAAGCTGATGCTGATCCAGCCGAACCTGGAGACCAAGAGCACCGGCGACGCCGAGAGCAAAAGCAGCGTGAAGCGCCTCTTCACCGACCGCGTGATGCTCGACGTGCCGATCGTGGGCATGGGTCCCAACGGGCAGCCGGTGATCGACATGACGGCCCTGCTCGCCGGACGGGTGAGCATCTTCTTCCAGGGCAAGCAGGGCAACACGAGCCTTGCCACGATCAAGAGCGCCAAGGCGTTCCCCGAAAACATCGAGATCGAGTACGAGATGCCCACGGCGGGCGGACGCCTCCAGGCGTTCCACTACTCGATCAGCAAGCTGGGCGAGACGCCCGGGTTCAAGCCGCGGGAGGCGGACGAGCGCGTGGGCTACTTCACGACGGTGTATCGCGATCTGGGCAAGTTCACCGACAAGGACAAGTGGGTTCGGTACATCAACCGCTGGAATCTCGAGAAGCGAGACTCGCGCCTCAAGCTGAGCCCGCCCAAGCAGCCGGTGGTGTTCTACGTCGAGCACACGGTTCCGGTGCGGTACCGCCGGTACATCGAGAACTCCCTGACGGTGTGGAACAAGGCGTTTGAGAAGGTCGGGATCCTGGGAGCCATCGAGGTGCGCCAGCAGGACGCCGAGACCGGCTCGCACATGGAGAAGGACCCCGAGGACGTGCGGTACAACTTCATTCGCTGGCTGTCCAACGACCAGGGCACGGCCATCGGGCCGTCGCGAGTGAATCCGTACACGGGCGAGATCCTCGACGCCGACATCATCCTGACCGACGGGTGGATCCGCCACTTCTGGACCAACTTCAACCAGGTGCTCCCGCAGATCGCGATGGAAGGGATGGCGTCCGACACGCTCGCGTGGCTCGACACCAATCCGCAGTGGGATCCCAGGATCCGCCTCTCGCCCCCCGAGCAGCGCAACTTCCTCATGGCCCAGCGGGCTCACCGCGGGGTCCTGGCCTACGGCGGGCACGCCCTGGCGGCGGCCGAGGGCATGGGCGATGTCAAGCTCATGGGCGCCGGCAACAACGAGTTCACCGGGCTCGTCAACCGGACGAGCCAGGTCAACGGGCTCTGCATGGCGGCCGGAGGCAAGGCCTTCGACGTCGCCATGATGCGGATGCAGATGGACGCGCTTGGCCTCGACACCGAAACGGTCACCACGGGCTCGGGCGCGGCCAACGTGATCGGACCCGACGGGACCAAGTCCGACCTGCTCGACGGCGTGCCGGAATGGTTCATCGGGCCGCTCCTGACCGACCTGGTCGAGCACGAGGTCGGACACACTCTGGGCCTTCGCCACAACTTCAAGGCCTCGACGGTGTACGGGCTCGACAAGATCAACAGCCCCGAGATCAAGGGCAAAAAGGCGTTCACGGGCTCGGTGATGGACTACACGCCCATCAACATGAACATCCCGACCATTGAGCAGCTCAACACCGCGAAGACCGACAGCGAGAAGAAAGACGGGGACAAGAAGGACGGGCCGGTGATCAAGCCGCAGGATGGCGGCGACTACACGATGATCGATATCGGGCCGTACGACTTCTGGGCGATCGAGTACGGGTACACCGCGGGCGATCCCAAGGACGTGCTCAAGCGCGTGGCCGAGCCCGAGCTTGTGTACGGCACCGACGAGGACACCGGCGGCCCCGATCCCAGGGCTCGCCGCTACGACTTCGCGGCCGACCCCCTCGACTACGCCAAGAGCCAGGTCGAGCTGGCCAAGTGGCACCGCAACCGCCTCCTCGACAAGTACGTGAAGGAAGGCGAGAGCTGGGCCAAGGCCCGTCGCGGGTACGAGATGACGCTGGGCATGCAGACCCGGTCTGTGAGCATGATGGCCAACTGGATCGGCGGCGCACTGGTCAACCGGGATCGCAAGGGCGATCCCAACGCACGCCCCCCGGTGACTCCGGTCCCCGCCGCCCAGCAGCGGGCGGCGCTGAAGTTCGTGATCGAGCAGTCGTTCCGCGACGAGGCGTTCGGGCTCAGCCCCGAACTGCTCTCGAAGATGACGGCGGACAAGTGGCTCGACGCGGGCGGACGCGGCGAAGGGATGCAGGAGCCGGCGTGGCCCATCCACGACCGGATCGCCGGCATTCAGGCGTCGAGTCTCACCATGATCCTGAATCCCACCACGCTCCGGCGCGTCTACGACAACGAACTGCGGACCGCCTCGGATCAGGACATGCTCACCTTGCCCGAAGTCATGGACACGGTGTCGGCTGCCGTCTGGACCGAGTTTGACTCGCCCTCCACCGGGACCTTCACCGCTCGCAAGCCCATGATCTCGAGCCTGAGGCAGAATCTGCAGCAGGAGTTCCTCGAGCGGCTCATCGACCTCTCGATGCACGGCATCGGAAGCGGAGCGGCGAGCGGGCCCGTCTCCAACCTGGCGACCTCCAAGCTCCGCGAACTCAAGGGCAAGCTCGACAAGGTCAAGGATGGTGCGGGAATGGACCCGTACACCAAGAGCCACGTCGAGGAGGCCCGCAACCGGATCGAGAAGGCCCTCAACGCCCACTACGTCATTAACGGCGACGGCGGGGGCGGCGGATTCCCCGGCGGGTTCTTCTTCAGGCCGACGGAAGCCAAGCAGGTGCCGCAGCCAGTGCCCGGAACCTCGGGAACGCCCGATCAGCCCTGAATTCTCGTGGCCAAACCGGCCACGGGGACCAATGAAGCTTTCCAGGACCCGCGGGCGATCCCGCGGGTCTCTTTGTTACCGGAACACCAGGAGTTCAGCCCCCCGAAGCGTCGGGTGCAACCCGGGCGGGCGGCCGCCTAACAATGAGACATCCCCGGAGGTGTTCCATGACACGAGCAATGCTGGTCTGCTTTCTTGCTGGAGCGGCGACGGTGTCAAACGCGGCGGTCGAACCGCCCGAGGATGTGCTCAAGGGGCCCACGGTGAAGGAGTCGGCAACGGCGGTGTTCTCGCGCCTGGGGTTTGATGGACAGCTCAAGAAGCTGGAACGCAGGCCCGAGGAAACGGCGCTGCTGGCGATGGAACTGCCTGCCGAGGTGGCGGACAAGGCGATGCGAGTGATCGCCAGGCGCGGAATCCTCCTGCAGCGGTTCATCGCGGAGAATCTCGACCTGGTGACCAAGCTTGGTGTCGCGGGCGGCGCGGGCGACAAGCTCGACGTGCTGGTCCTGCTTTGGGACGCGATGGGCAGGCTTGCGGCCATGGGGTTTGAAGGCGACCTGGAGGGACAGATCAGCGCGGTGCTGCCCCCATCCAGTCGAGCGGAATTTGCCACGCGGATCCGGGACCAGTGGCGGACCGCCGCGGCGGAAAGGCTCCACAAGCCCGTGAACAAGGTGACGCGCGGAGAGGTGTTTGCCGCCAGAGCGGCGGAGTCGGGCGAGCTTCTGGGCTTTGAGTTCGAGCAGGCGTTCAAACGATCGGAAAGCTCCGGACAACTCGCGTTCTATTACGTAACGACCGGTCTTGGACTCTCCCTCTCGCAGGTGGACACCCTCCGCTCCATGTTCGACGACTTCGTCGAGAGCAGCGGCGGCGACCCGACCGAGGAGCAGCGCAACAAGTTTCTGGGCGGGCTGCTGGCGTACATGACGCCCGAGCAGCAGGCCAAGCTGATCAAGCGGTTCCGCGGTGAATGAGCGGGTCGACTTTCGCCCGGGGGCCGGCTTGGATTTGGCCTAGAATCGGGCATGTCGTGCTGCCCAAGGCCAACGGGACCCATTCGACCCGACGAAGATCCAAGCCCCGAAGACGTTGAGCAGTTCGGCAAGGAAACCACGCCTTGTCCCGACTGCGGGGCGGAGATCTACGACGAGGCGGAGTGGTGCCACAAGTGTGGACGGGTGCTGGGGGAGGCCAAGGACACCAAGGGGCTGCCCACCTGGGCGGCGTGGACCGCGCTGGGTGTTGTAGCGATCATGGTGACGCTCGCGTTGTCGGGCGTCCTCTGGTAGAATGCCGTTGGCGGGCTCTCTGCCCGCCGCCAGGAGTTCTTTCATGTCGAAATTGATGCGGATCGTGCTTGTGGCGGGCCTTGCGATTCTGCCCGCGTGCACAACCACGCCAACGAGTCAACCCCAGGCCGCCGCTCACGAAGCAACAAAGTCGAGCGCGATGCCCGCGGGTCGTCCCACGATCGAGCAGTTTCTCAAGATCCGTGTGCCGGCGGGCGCGGCTCTGGCCGCCGACGGCACGCTCTACTTCCGCGACTGGCCCGACGGAATCTGGCAGTTGTATCGCGTCACGCCCCTGGCGGTCTCGGGCGGCGGCAGGGACTACTCGCCCGGGAAGGCCCGCATCGAGCGCCTGACGGACTACAAGGACGGGCTGGGCTCCTTTTCCCTCAGCCGCGACGGCACCAAGGTGCTACTGAGCCACGCGGTGGGCGGGAACGAGAACTTCCAGATCTCGCTGATGGACACCAAGACCGCGAAGGTCACTCCCGTCGCCGCCAATGCCAAGGCGCAGTATGCCGTGAACCACTGGGCCGACGATTCGTCGGCGTTCTACTTCAGCGGCAACGACGACAGCCCCAACGATTTCCACCTTTACAAGCACACGTTCGCGACCGGCAAGACCACCAAGGTCCTGGGCAAGGAAGGCTCGTGGTCGGTTGAGGATGCGACTCCCGACGGGTCGCGGCTCATCGTCGAGAAGTCCAACTCGGCCTCAGACGCCAACGTCTTCGAGCTTGACGTCAAGTCCGGCGCCCTCGTCGAGATCACCATCAAGGACGAGGGCAAGACCGCGGCCAACAGCGTCGTCGGATACATGCCCGGAAACCAGCAGGTGATGATCACCTCCGACTACCGCGACGGCAACGAGCGGATCTACATCAAGGACCTCAAGACCCAGAGCGTGTCCTCTCCCCTCCCGTCGCTCAACAAGTTCGAGCTCGACGGCGTGGGATTCAACCACGAGAAGACCATGCTTGCCGTCGCGACCAATGAGGACGGGTACGGCGTCCCGCACGTGTACACGGTGGACGCCTTCAGGTCCGTCGATCTGCCCAAGATCGACCGCGGCATCGTCGGCCTGGGGACCTTCCGGGGCAACTCGCTCGTGTGGTCGATGAACAACGCGAAGACACCCGGCGGGGCGTACGTGTCGACTCTGGGCGCGGGCGGAACAACGACACAGCTGACGTTCGTGGAATCACAGGGCGTCGACCTCTCAAAGTTCCCGCTCCCCGAGCTCGTGAAGTACAAGAGCTTCGACGGACTTGAGATTCCCGCGTTCGTCTTCCTGCCCCCGGGCTACGACGCGGCCAAGCCCCGCCCGATTCCCTTCATCTGCCTGTACCACGGCGGACCCGAGGGGCAGCACCGCCCGAACTTCTCCGCCGCCCAGCAGTATCTGCTCTCACGCGGGTTTGGCATCATCCTGCCCAACGTGCGCGGGTCGACCGGCTACGGACGGGCGTTCCAGATGATGGACGACTACAAGGGACGCTGGGCAAGCGTGAAGGACGGCGTCGCCGCGGCCAAGTTCCTCGTGGACAAGGGATACGCGACACCGGGGAAGATCACGACCTATGGCGGCAGTTATGGCGGCTTCATGTCGGTGGCGTGCCTCGTCGAGGACACCCTCAACGCCGAGGCGACCAAGGGCAAGCCCTACTTCGGAGCCGGCGTCGATATCGTCGGGATCGTCAATCTCCAGACGTTCCTGGAGAAGACCAGCGGATATCGGCGCAAGCTGCGCGAGGTGGAGTACGGGCCTCTGAGCGATCCGGATTTCCTGGCGAGCGTTTCGTCGATCAAGAAACTCGACAAGATCAAGGTGCCGATGTTCATCGCCCACGGCTTCAACGACCCACGCGTGCCGATCGAAGAGGCCATGCAGCTGGCGGTGGCCCTCAAGGACCGGGCGGCGGCCGAGAAAAACCCCGCGCTGACGCCCCAGCTCCTGGTCTTCCCCGACGAGGGACACGGGTTTGCCAAGCTCGAGAATCGCCTCCTGTTCAACAAGCAGTCGGCGGCGTTCCTGGAGCAGACGATCGGGAAGTGACCCGGTCCGCCCCTTGAACACACATGCGAGCGGCGAGCGCCATGGCGGCTTTCATGCTGCCAGGGTCCGCGAGCCCTCGCCCGGCGATGTCGAAGGCGGTGCCGTGATCGGGGCTGGTGCGCGGAACCGGAAGCCCGACGGTGACATTCACCGCGCGGTCCCAGCCAAGGAGTTTGACCGGGATAAGCCCTTGGTCGTGGTACATCGCAACGACAAGGTCAAAATCCCCTCGCGTGGCACGGTTGAAAACGGTGTCGCCGGGCCACGGACCCGAGGCCTCAAGGCCCTCTTCGCGGGCAAGCTCAATGGCCGGGGAGATGAACTGCTGTTCTTCGATTCCCAGGAGTCCATTCTCGCCGGCGTGCGGATTGAGTCCGCACACGGCGACGCGGGGCTTTGCGATTCCAAGCGACCGACAGGCGCGGGCGCCCGCGCGAATCGCGTCGAGCACGACACCCATGGTCAGGAGTCCTGAAACTCTGGCGAGGGGCACGTGGACCGTAACAAGCACGACGTTGAGACTGTGGTGCTCGGGTCGACCCGGCCCTTGCGGGAGCGGGCAGTGAAAGAACATTTTGGCATCGGGGGTGTTGAAACGCTCGGCGAGGAGCTCGGTGTGCCCCGGGTACTGGCGGTGGCCGGCCAGGGCCCAGGCCTCCTTGCTGATGGGGGCGGTGACGATCGCGTGCGCACATAGCGGATCGCCCAGTGGGCGTTTGGCGAGTTCGATCGCGTCAACGACCGCGGCGAACGAGCAAGCGCCGCCTCCGATGGTCGGGCGCGAGGCCGAGCCCATGGCGAGCTGGTCGTAGGGCTGGGACTGGGAAAGGCTTGAAGGAACGAGGTCGATCGAGAAGGCCGTCGCGTCCAGGCCGGCGGCCTTGCAGGCACTGGTCCAGGCCTGAGCCGGGCCGAGAATTCGCCAGCGGGCGAGGGCACTGATGTGGGGATCCAGCAGCGCCTTGGCGGTGACCTCAGGCCCGATACCTCCGGGATCTCCCAGGGTGACGGCGATGGTTGGGAGGGCGAGGCGGGGCATGCGGAACATTAGCGGAGGGGGAGGGGGCAAACGGCATTGGAGAAAGGCGGGTTGTCCGCTAAACTACAGACCCGGCGAAACGTGAGGTGCAGGCCCGCCGGGATCTTTGCTCATCCGAGCTATCACTGAACTGGGCCGACCTCAGCACGTCAAGAAGCACCCATGTCCACCACTCCCAACCCCGTCTCCCAGAGTCCGGCCCCCTCCCCAACCCCCAGCAGCGCCCCCGCCAATTCGGATATTTCCGCCGAGCTTTCGGCCGAGATGGACGCGGTGATGTCGAAGGCGATGGTGTCGGAAGGTGGTCCTGGAAGCGGGGCGACACAGCCCAAGCCGGCCGCGGCGGGCGGCAAGCCGGCCGGTATTCGAGGGCCTCGCGTGGTCCAGGCGGGGCGAGAGCACCGCACGGGAACGGTGGTCTCGGTGGGTCCGACGGACATCTTCGTTGAGTTCGGGCCCAAGGAACTGGGGATCGTGACGCGGATTCAGTTCAAGGAGGAAGAGCTGCCGGTGGTGGGCTCGCAGCTCGCGGTGGTCGTCGACAAGTACGAGGCGGCCGAGAGCCTGTTTGTCTGCTCGCGCCCCGGGGCCGTCCACAAGGCCGACTGGGAGTTGCTTGAGGTCGGACAGACCGTTGAGGCGAAGGTGACGGGCGTGACCAAGGGCGGGCTGGAGCTGATGGTGGCCAACCACCGGGCTTTCATGCCGGCGAGCCAGGTTTCGGTCGATCGGATTCCGGACTTGACAGTGATGGTGGGCGAGAAGGTCAAGGCTCAGATCACGCGGATCGAGCGGATGGGCTCGGGGAACATCGTGTTGTCGCGCCGGAGCGTCATGGAGTCTGAGCGGGCCGAGATGGCCGAGAAGCTCAAGACCACGCTTCACGAGGGCGACACCGTCGAGGGAACCGTGCGCAAGATCATGGAGTTTGGCGCGTTTATCGACCTGGGCGGGATCGACGGGCTCGTGCACATCTCCGACCTGACGTACGACCGGACCGGCTACGGCGCCAAGGCCGTCGAGAAGCACCTCAAGGAAGGCCAGCGCGTCTCCTGCAAGATCATCAAGCTCGACTGGGAGGGCGGTCGGATCAGCCTGGGCATGAAGCAGCTGATGGGCGACCCGTTCCAGTCCGCGGCCGCCATCACCGAGGGCGCCGAACTGACCGGACGCGTGACCAAGATTGCCGAGTTCGGAGCGTTCGTCGAGATCGCCCCTGGAGTCGAGGGTCTGGTGCACATCAGCGAGCTCGACCACAAGCGGATCAACAAGGTCGAGGACGCGGTGAAGCCGGATCAGATCATCACGGTCAAGGTGCTCAAGGTTGATCAGGCCAACCGCCGGGTCAGCCTGTCCATGAAGGCGATGAAGCCGCTGCCCGCGGTGGAGATCGGCGCTGGTGGGGGTGGTGGCGGGATGGGTGGAGGCGGCGGGGGTGGCGGCGCGTTTGGCGGCGGCGGGAAGCCGGGCGGCGGCGGAAAGTCGGGTGCCAAGGACAAGCCGGGCCGTACCGCCGAAGAAATCCTCAAGGAAACTCCCGCGTTGCGCCGCATGCGTGCCAAGGGGCAGACCATGCAGTTCAAGGGCGGCCTAAGCTGAGATTGGAGCTGCGTTTGGGGCTGGGTTTGGGAGGGTGGTCATGCGAATGAATCGCAACCAAAGCGAGGGCGTACCTCGGAGATGGGTGCTGCGCTGGTGAGCACGTTGCCCGCGAGACTGGTGCGGCAAAGACCCGCGGCGCTGCTCGCGCTTGGCGGGGCGGGGTTCGCTGTCGCGGTCGCGCTGGGACAGATGGTCGTGACGGCCTACAAGTCGCAGAATCCGCTCCTGGGGGTCGTGCTGGGATTGCCCCAGGCGATCGAGCTCGCGCTGGTCGCCCTTGGACTGGTTGTCGTGGCCAAGGCGCTGCCAAGGCGAGTGGGCGGGTCGCTTCACTGCTCCGAGTGCGGGTATCAGCGGGTCGAGGAGCGCGATCGGCTGCTCGCCCACTGTCCCGAGTGCGGGCATTTCTGGAGACACTTTGGCGGGTGGAGGGTGGGCAAGCCTCTGGGCAACCCCAGGGCGGTGGTGGGCGGCTTTGTGTTGTGTGCCGCGGCGCTGTCGGTGTTCCTCCTGCGTGACACGGTCTCGCGATGGTTTGCGACGCAGTTGCCCACGCCTTTGCTGGTGAGCCACGTGCTCAACGCACCGCCCGACTCGGCGGCCCAGAGCTGGGGCGCGCTGGACCAGCGGATCCTGACGAGCGGACAGTTGCGATGGATCGCCGAGGGGCTCCTGGAGCGCCGGACCAGGGCGAGCGTGCTGGATCGGCGGTCGACCAACTGGCTCCACAAGCGGATGGACGACGGCTCGCTCGATGGCGACCTGGTGACGAGGTACTACGAAGAACTCGCGGACTTCACGTTGGACGTGCCGCCCTCGGCGCTTGCCGGGCAGACCTTTTCGGCGGTTCTCAAGGGGCGGTACGTGGGGTCGGCCGGGGACACGCCGCTGGGGCAGCTGACCTTCGTGGTGGAAGGGGTTCGCGTGGAGCTTCCGGGGCCGCCGGCCGACGACAAGCGAACGGACTTTGAGAAGCAGTTTCTGACGACGATGGCATCTGCGGTCCCTGTGGGACAGCAGAACAAGACCATGGATCCGCTTCGCGTGCACGTGAATCCGACGCTCGCTTCGGGCGATTTCTCGTCGGAGTTTCCGGGCGTCGCGACGGTGCACGCGGTGGTGTGGGTGCTCGCAGGCCCGCCCGACGGGGAGCCGGTGCGATGGGGCGCCGACGGCGTGCCCACGACGCTCTCCCTGCAACGCAAGGTGATCCGGCGGGAGGTCACGGCCACGGTGCAGATCAACGAGAGGTGAGCGGGGCCGGACCGGCACCCTTCGGGGAAACAGCATCACCGCCCTGGAGAGTCGTTGCACCAGGAACACCGCTCTGGAGAGCGGTGCCACCACGGACTTCGATCGTCGAAGACAGGCCCGTGGATCCGAAGCCGCCCGCGCCGCGGGTGGTCTCGCCCAAATCGGACACCACACGAATGTCCGCCTTTGCGACAGGGGCGACGACGAGCTGGGCGATGCGCAGGGCGTGGGTGATCTCAAAGGGCTTGGTGCTGAAGTTGATGACGGCGACTTTGAGCTCGCCGCGGTAGTCGCTGTCGATGGTGCCCGGGGCGTTGGGGAGCCCGATGCCGTGCTTGGTGGCCAGGCCCGAGCGGGCGCGGACCTGGCCCTCGAAGCCCGGGGGGACCGCAATAGCGAGGCCGGTGGGGACCAGAAGAATCTCGCCCGGCCTGATCGTGAGGGACTCGGTTTCGGCCGGGAGACAGGCCGAGAGGTCGAGGCCGGCGGCCCCGGCGGACTGGTACGCGGGCAGGGTGGCCCGGGGCGACAGGAGCTTGACGAGGAGTTCCGGGTTCGGGTTGATGCTCACGAACAGAGCGTAGCGGTACTTTCAATCCATGGATCGATTGAAGCGTCGTCGCCAGCCCAGGACTTCCAGCACAGTCGACGCACGACGTCACTGGGCCCCGGGGACGTCGCTCGCTGACGCTCGCGGCTCTGTGGGCTTACCTTGCGCTTTGGGTTTTGAACTGGTCGAGGTGACGGGTGAGCGTGTCGATCATGCGACGGGTCGAAACGATGGCGTTCTCGATGCTGGACTTGCCCGTCAGCGAGCGGACGTGGTCCTGCAGGCCCGTCTGGGCCAGGTTGGCGTCGGACTGGGTCTTGGCCTCGACGAGCCACTGGAGCAGCGCCTGGGCGCTCTCGCGGGCCTCTTCGGTCTCTTTGAGGAGTTTGATCTGTTCGGTCATGGGCTGAGATACTGATGCGCCGGGGGCGACTTTGCTCCGGTGGACGGGCAGTCTACACCACGAATTCCGCGGAGTCACGACCCCTAGGCGGCCACGGAAGGCCTTTGATTTGGCTTTGTTTGGGTCGACGTGAACGGCTTGAGCTCGCTCGTGGAGGCGACCATCTCGGGCACGTGCCGCCGGATCGCAACCAGGACCTGATCGCGGTCGGTGCTCTCGCGGACGGCCGCAAGGTCGGAGACGAGCTGGGGCATGTTGACGCGAAGGCTCGCGTCGCTGGTCCAGGAACGGATGCCCGGGTGTTGCGTGTGGTTGAGCTGCTCGGCGGAGTAGGCGAGCTCCTCGTGGAGTTTCTCGCCCGGGCGGGCGCCGGTGAGGATGATCTCGGCGAACTGGTCGGTGATTCCGGGAGTCGCGGCCTCGCCCTTGACGCGGGGCGTGTAACCCAGGGCGGCGGCGAAGCGGCGGGCAAGGTCCAGGATGCGGACGGGCTCGCCCATGTCCAGGACGTAGACCGGGGCGCTGGCGCCATCGGTGGGAAGTGAGGCGGCCTGGATCACCAGCATGGCGGCCTCGGTGATGGTCATGAAGTAGCGGGTCATGCGGTCGTCGGTGACGGTGATGGGGCTGCCGGCCTCGATCTGGCTCGCCCAGATAGGCAGGACGCTGCACGCGCTGCCCAGGACGTTGCCGAAGCGGACCATGCTGAAACGCGTGGCCGAGGGGGAGACCGTGCGGGCCTGGCGGTGGAGCGCCTGGGTGTAGGTCTCGGCGAGGCGCTTGGTGGCGCCCATGACGCTCGAGGGGTTGACGGCCTTGTCGCTGGAGATCAGGACGAAGCGCTCGACGCCGGTGGCGAGTGAGGCGTCGGCGATCGACTTGGTGCCGAAGAAGTTGTTGGAGACCGCGTGGGCGGGGTGGTCTTCCATCAGGGGCACGTGCTTGTGGGCGGCAGCGTGGAAGACGACGTGCGGGCGCAAGGCCGCCAGGTGGCGGAGCGTCGCGTCGGTGTTGGTGACGTCGTGGAGGATGGCCTTGCGCGAGACACCCGGGAATCGCTCGGCGATCTGGCGGTCGACCTCGAAGAGGGCGTTCTCGGCCCGTTCCATGAGGATGACCTGGGCCGGCTTGAAGGTCGCGACGATGCGGGCGATTTCGGAGCCGATGGAACCGCCGGCGCCCGTGATGAGGACGCGTTTGCCCTCGAGGATGCCCGCGATGGAAGCTCGGTCGACGCCGTGGGGTGTGCGGCCGATGAGGTCGGCCCAGTTCATCGTTCGGCTGGAGAGGGTCCTGGTGCCAGTCGGCGCCGGGGGACGGCTCAGGAGTTCGGGGAGGGGCGGGACGAATCGTTCGGGGAGGCCCAGGGAGGCAAGAGTTGCGCGGACCTTTAGGATGAGGGTGGATTCGGAGATGGGGAGAGAGACGATCGCCAGGTTCGGGTTCAGGGTCGCCGTGAGCCTTGGGAGCGATTCGAGGGTGTCGAAGCCGACGACGCGGTCGGGCTCGTCGACCAGGACGAACGCGACGGGCTCGGGGGAGTCGGGGAGGAGGGCGAGCTGGTCGGAGAGGAGGCCGACGGTCTCGACGGTGCCGATGAGGACGGCACGGGGGCGGCCGTCTGATGGAGTGGTGGGAAGCATGGGGCGGATATCTCCGGTGTGACCGGTTGATATCGGGAGGCGGGAGAGGGGGCGGAGATTCTGGAGG
>CAYHQQ010000001.1:0-276326 GCA_964358855.1 uncultured Phycisphaeraceae bacterium | reverse complement strand
CGCCGTAGGTTTCGAAGCCGTCGGCGGAGGGGCCGACCGAGTCGCCGGCGTTGTCACCCACGCAGTCGGCGATGACGCCGGGGTTGCGGGCGTCGTCTTCTTTGATCTTGAAGACGATCTTCATGAGGTCGGAGCCGATGTCGGCGATCTTGGTGAAGATGCCGCCGGCGATGCGGAGGGCGGCGGCGCCAAGCGACTCACCGATTGCAAAGCCGATGAAGCACTTGCCGGCGAGTTCGCCGGGGATGAAGATGAGGATGATGAGCATGAGCAGGAGCTCGACGCTGATGAGCGCCATGCCGATGGACATGCCGGCCTTGAGGGGGATGGCGTAGCAGGGGAAGGGCTTGCCGCGGAGGGAGGCGAAGGCGGCGCGGCTGTTGGCGAAGGTGTTGACGCGGATGCCGAACCAGGCGACGCCGTAGCTGCCGGCGATGCCGACGAGGCTGAAGCCCAGGATGATGGCGACGTCGCTGACGGAGCTGCCGACGAGGAACTTGTAGTAGGCGATCATGGCCGCGGCGATGAAGACCCAGAGGATCATCAGGAACTTGCCCTGCTGGAAGAGGTAGGTCTTGCAGGTCTCGTAGATGAGCTCGGAGACTTCGAGCATGCTCTTGTGGACGGGCATGTTCTTGAGATTCATGTACATCATGCCGCCAAAGCCCAGGCCAAGGGCCGAGACCACAAGGCCCAGCATCAGCAGACTGCGCCCGCTCTGGCCACCGAGAAAGCTGACCTTGCCGTTGGCGTTGGAGAGATCGGGCAGGACGAGGTTGGCCTCGCCGCCGACCTTGTGTTCGGTGACGGCGTGCTTGGCGGCCTCGGCGGCTCGCTCGGCAACGCGACCAGCGGCCGCGGCGTCGGGGGTGTTGACATTGCCGGGCTGTGCGCTGGCGGGCACGGCGACAAGCAGCGTGCAGAAGGTCACCATGACGGTCAGGGCCGCCATCATCAATCGACGGCTCGCGTGTTTCAGATCCATTCCTGTCGCTCCTTGTGGAGTGCACTTGCGGGGGGGACTCCCCCAGAGGCCGTGTCGTGCTTCGACGCGGCGGCACCCCATGAAAACCATGGCTGTCATTACTTTCTCAACACACCGCACACCCACGCATCCAGACTGGATGGCCTTGGACCGATATTTCGAGCCATCGCCGCACGCCTCTGTACAAATAGAGAGCGACCCTCGGCCGCCTGCGGCAAGGGTTCGGCCTACCTGAAGCGTTCAGGGCCTTTCGGGGCGGACGGGGCCGAATTCTTCGCGTACACGCCGGCTGATGGCCTTGCGTGCGGCGCGGCGTTTGCGCTCCGAGGGCTTCTCGAAGAATTCCTTGCGCTTCACGTCCTTGGTCAGACCTTCTTTTTCGCAGAGCTTTTTGAACCGACGCATCAACTGCTCGGTCGACTCGCCGCTGCGGGATTTCACACGGATCGCCATGCGTACCTCTCAACCGTTCGGGACGTTTCTCGACCCTTTCAGTCTGCGCCAGGCCACGACGGACCTGACAAACACAGAACGCCGGAACGGGAGTGGGGCCCGCCGGTGGGGAGGGAATGAAAGCGCCCTGCCGGCCTCCGATCAAGCGGCGGGGCAAGATCGCACCGGTGTTGGGAGGAACTTGGGGCGGCACAGTTCTGTGCAAAGTCGGGGTGGTTTGGCACGTCTGCGTGCTAGCGAAGTGTTCGGTATGCTTCTGGGCGATGCTCGCCCGAGTCCAATCCTACCTGCTTCATGGAATCGACGCTCTCCCCTGCGAGATCGAGGTCGATTACGACGACACGCAGACCAATGACGACGGGATCGTCGTGGGTTTGCCGGACACGGCGGTGAAGGAGTCGATCGAACGGGTGAAGGCCGCGTTGGGCAATAGTGGGTACGGCTGGCCTCGCGGGCGTGTGGTGATCAACCTGGCGCCGGCCGACGTGAAGAAGGAGGGCCCGGTCTACGACCTGCCGATCGCGATCGGGGCGTTGATGGTGCAAGGGGTGATCCCGACTCAGGGGGCTCAGCCGACGAGCGGGTATGCGGCGGCGCGGCGGCACAGTCTGGCGGCGCCGGATCCACCGGGGATGGATTCACGGCGGATCGTTTTCGCGGGCGAGCTCGCGCTGGATGGGCGGATCAGGGCGATCAAGGGGGCGATCGCGCTGGCGGCGATGGCGCAGGGGCGCGGGGCGGCGGCGGTGATGATTCCCGAGGGGAACGCGCAGGAGGCGGCGGTGGTGGGGGGGATCGCCGTGTTTGGTGCGCGAACGCTGGCGGAGGTGGTGGGGCTGTTGACGGGGCACTTGCCGCCGGAGCCTTGTCCGCCGACGGATGTTGCGTCGCTGCTGATGAATGTGACGCCGTCGATCGACTTTTCTGATATTCGTGGGCAGGAGGGGGTGAAGCGGGCGGTTGTGATCGCGGCGGCTGGAGCACACAATATTGTGCTGTTGGGTCCGGCTGGTACTGGTAAGACGATGATGGCCAAGGCCCTCCCGGGCGTTTTGCCGCCTTTGACGCCTGAAGAGGCTCTGGAGATCACTCGCATTTATTCGGCCGCGGGCGCGCTTCAACCCGGGCAAGGCCTGGTCACGTCGCGTCCGGTGCGTTCGCCGCACCACACGGCGTCGAGTGCGGCGGTGGTCGGAGGCGGCGTGGTTCCCAAGCCTGGGGAGATTTCGCTGGCCCATCGGGGCGTGCTGTTCATGGACGAATTGCCGGAGTTTCCGCGCGATGTGCTCGAGACGCTGCGGCAGCCGATGGAGGATCACTGCGTCACGATTGCAAGGGCGCATGCGAGTGTTCGGTTTCCGGCGAACTTCATGCTGGTGGCGGCGATGAATCCAACGCCCAAAGGGCACGTGGAGGCGGGGGAGGTGGGGCAGCGGGCGATGGAGCGATATTTGTCCAGGATCTCGGGGCCTTTGCTGGATCGTGTGGACATGCATGTTGAGGCGCCGGCGGTGCCGTTTAAGGAACTCTCGGCCGCTCCGCGCGGTACATCGACGGCACAGATGCGAGAGAGCGTTCTGGCGGCCAGGGCGGTGCAGGCGGCGAGGCAGGGGGCGACGACGACCAACTCGCGGCTTTCGGGGCGGCAGCTGGACCAGTGGGCGGCCCTGGACGGGCCTGCGCAGACCGTGCTGGGGCATGCGATGAGCGAGATGGGGCTTTCGGCCCGGGCGTACGACAAGATCAGGCGGGTGTCACGGACGATCGCGGACCTGGCGGGATCGGAGCGGGTGGATATGAACCACGTGGCCGAGGCGGTGAATTACCGGTTGCTGGATCGCAAGCTTTAGTTGCCGGTTTGGGGCTCAATCGAAGATCGTTGACAGGGGGAGCGGTTGTGGTATGCTGGGGTTCGACCGCAGTCTCGCGGCCACCCCCCACCCGGGCGTGCGTGCATCCGACGGGTCCCGTTCCTTGATTGGACGGAGATTCAGCATGGAAGCCTCCACTCTCGCTGTCGAGCTCAAGCCTTGGCAGGTCTCGTCCAAGCTCTTTCCTGGGCGTGATGCTCATCCCAATCTGATTCTGCGGTCGTTCGTGCACTGGGCGGTGCTCGCGCCGTCGTCGATGAACACGCAGCCCTGGTGGTTCCGCACGGAGGATGGGGTGCTGGAATTGCACGCCGATCGCACGCGGGCTCTGCCGGTGTCGGATCCGAATGATCGAGAGCTGACGATCGCGTGCGGAGCGGCGCTCTTCAACCTTTGCATCGCGTGCAGGCACTTTGGATTCCTCCCGATCGTGGAGCGATTCCCCGACGCCAAGACCCCCGATCTCCTGGCGACGATCAGGCTTGGAGAGCGGCAGGACCCGACGGGGGACGAGAACCGCCTGTTCGTGTCGATCCCACGGCGTCGCACGCACGGGATGCCGTTTGATGAGAAGCCCATCGAGGAGTCGGTGCTGCACTCGCTCGAGCAATGCACGAAGGCCGAGCACGCGTGGTGCCACGTGGTGGCGGACTTCTCGACCAAGCACCAGATCGCGGAGCTTGTTGCGGAGTCGGACCGGGTGCAGTTCCAGGACAGGCGATATCGGCGGGAACTGGCCTTGTGGAGCCACCCCAACCGGAGCCACAGCAAGGACGGGATGCCGGGGCACGAGCGTGGGATCGGCGATCTGGCGTCGATTCTTGATCCGTTCATTCTGCGGTTCTTGAACACGGGCGCGTCGGAGGCGAGGAAGGACCACCGGCTGGCGAAGCTCGCGCCGGCGCTGGCGGTGATCGGGACGGCGGGCGATTCGCCCTTTGATTGGCTCCACGCGGGCGAGGCTCTCGAGCACGCGCTCCTGGTCGCGACCTCGGCGGGCTATTCCGCCTCGTTCCTCAACCAACCGATGCACCTCGACGCCATGCGTCCCAAGCTCGCCAAACTTCTCGACGAGCGTGGGCATCCGCAGATGCTCATTCGCCTGGGGCACGGCAAGGAAGTGAAGCCCACGCCGCGGCGGTGCGTTGAGGAGGTCATGCGGGTCACGTGAGGGGAGCGGGTCGCGTCTTCGCTTTTCATTGGAGCGCAGAGTCGACGCCCCCGTGACGGGGCGTCGCCGGGGAGTTGCTTGAGCTGCGATCAGAGCGTCTCTTCGAGCGCGGTGACACCAGGATCAAACGACCACGGGCCGACGTTAGCGTGATCGCCTCCCTGTGGTGTCAGCCTCACGACGAGCGTTGGGTTGGGCGTTTGCCACGCGTGATCAAGGAGGTCTTTGTCGGTCGGAAGCTTGAGCATGGTGTAGGGGCCCTGGAAGATGGTCGAGCCGTCGATGTCCACACGGAGATGATCGGTGCCGGCGTCGGCTCGCACGCCCGGCCCGCTCCAGCGCCCCGTTGCGGGATCGAAGGTAAGGGTGCTTCGGATCCACCAGGTCGGCACGTTGTCTGCAACCTCGGCGGGCATCGAGGGAACGTCGCCCCCGTCGGAAGTGTCGACCTCGAGGCCGGCCCGTTCGACGACGACCCGGATCTCGTACTCCCGCGTGTCGAGGGCGGGGTGCACCCGGGGCTTGCCCATGTCGCGGATCATCTTGGCGACCATGTCGCCGATCTTGGAGAGCGCCATGCCTGTGAACCAGCCGATGGAGAGCAGGTGAGACGACTCGACCATGTCCTTGACGCGAAGGGCGAGCAGGTTGAGGCCGCGGGCGTAGTCGGATTCAAAGCGCCGGAGGTCGTCGGGTGAGAGGACAAACCTGCCCGAGGGGTCCGGCTGGCTGATAGGCGGTGTGGGCCCGGGGGCGATGGCACCGCAGAGCTCAAGGAAATGCTGCGCGCAGAATCGCGCGACTCGAAACTCCAGGGGTCTGTGCGCGAGCGAGCAGAACCCCGCGAAGCCCTGCAGGGGCGAGCCCGGCAGGGGTATGGGCGTCGGGGCCGATCCGTCGCTGGGGAAGCTGAAAGGAGCGACGGCGATGAGGCATCGTTCATCATTTTTGCCGATGAGGTCCATGGTGATGTCGAGCGCGAGGCACGCGAGAAGGTAGAGCCATTCGCCCGCCGACGGGTCGGTCGCCATGTTGGTCCGTGCGAGAAACGTCTGCGCGTCGCCCATGAGCTCGAAGTTGGGGCTCTGCTCGATGAACTCGGCGACCTCGCGACGAATCCGGTCGAGCTCTCCGGGCACGGTGAGAGGCCCCGACGGGATCATGGATCGCAGCCTGTCGCTTTGCAGGGCGTTGTGGGCGAAGTCGCGCAGCGCGCTGAGGGTGGGGTGTGTGGGCTTGGCGGTCAGCATTCCACGCAGGCGCTCTCGAAGGTCCTTTCGCTGCTTAAACGCGTCGCGAACCTGATAGACCTTGTCGGATTCGATCACCCGGGACTCGTCCATCACCGCCGACAGCAGCGTCAGGAGATGCCCGGGCACCAGGCGGTCCAGGCTCGATTTGGCGATCCACGCGCCCTCGCTGATGCCGAACCGCGTGTGCACCGGGACGCGAACCGAGGGCGGATCCGGGTTCACAAACGGATCGACGAAGACGATCCGCCGGTCGAATTCCAAGCCTTGGGCCAGGGGTTGGCCGTCGATGAACGATGCCAGCCTGAACGCCTCGCGGATCGGCTCGTTGTTGAAGGTGCCGCCGTCGATGTACGTGAATGGGAACTTGCGGGGGGTTCCGTCGTCCTCGTGCGATGGGCCGCAGGCCGGCGGCCAGAGATTGGGCCCAAACTCGTAGCTCGAGCGGTTGAGCACCACGGGCTCGAAGGCCAGCGGAAAGGCGCCGGCGGCCACGGCTGTCGCGGCGATCTTCTTCCACGTCTTGTGAGCTCGCAGGTCGCCGATCTCGCCGGGTAGTTCGTTACCGGCGTGGTACCTGCACCACCGGCGAGGGTTGGAGTCGTCCTCGGCGAAGGGCGATCCCGCGGCGTCGTTGAGGTGCAGGTCGAACACCCGCAGCTCGCGGTGGGTTCGCGAGGTGCCTCCATCGGCGAGCCCGATGAATCCCGCCTCGGTGATGGCAAGCTCGCTCCGCGCGTCGCTGACGATGGGGGTCAGGTTCGCCAGGGTGCAGGCAAAGAGCACGCGATCGGCCAGGAGGCCCCCGCCTGGTCCCGCGCGGGCTGCGGAGGGGTCCCAGGCGCCGGCGGGCGGCGATCAAGAGATCGCGAGCGATCCGATCCACCTCGCGCCGGTCCAGGATCGAGCCGACGTGTCCGGGCTCGCGGTGCGCGCCGCCGGGTGCCCGCCCGAGCAGGCCGTCGATGGTGATCTCGCTTCCCCACGCCCGTTCCTGCATGATCATCGCGCACTCGGCGCGGATGAGGGCGTCGCGTCGCCAGCCGGTGGGCTTGGTGGTGCCGAACTCGCCAGTGGGACCGAACTCCGCGCCGAGCCGGGCTTCGGCCTGAGCCCGGACGGACGTCGGGGACTCGATGAGCGCCCTGAGCATCAGTCCCAGCGCCATCGCGCCCGCGCTTGCCCCGCTGAAGACGTCGACCACGACGCGGTCGTAGGGATGTCCTTGTCTGTCGACTCCGCGCAATATCGCGAGCTTGATCGACTGGCAGAGGGCCGCACCGCAGAAGGTCCCCAGCGACACTCCCCCGCCCATCGCGAAACCGAGCCGAAGTTCACGCTGCGACATGACCACGCCTCCAAGCTCTCGGGGCGGCGATCTCCCGCCCCGGCGAGTTTGGGGAGCATACCAGAGCCGGGAAACGGCGTCTGGGGCGGGGCTATTTCTTCGTGTGGCTCAGAAACCATGCGCCGAGCTTCTCCTCCCGGTAGGCCTTGTCCCACGAGTTGTGGTTGACCCCGGGGTAGAAACTGGACTTCACGTCCGCCTTGAGTTTCGTCAGTTCGTCGACGACGGCCCTCGTCTGCTCGGGCTTCACCGCGTCGTCGGCCTCGCCGTGGAACGTCCAAATCGGCAGGCCTTTGACCTTGTCGGCGATCGCGGCGGCCGCGTCGCGATCGACCCCGCCATCGCGTTTGAAGTTCACATAGCCGCAGATGGGGGCGATGGCGGCCCACACGTCGGGGTGGTTTCCCGCCAGCGTCCAGGTGCCGTGCCCGCCCTGCGACAAGCCGGTCAGGTAGATTCTGGATGCGTCGACGCTGTACTCCTGCTTCGCGGAGTCGAGCATGGCCATCACCGGCGCGTCGTAGTCCTCCCACTGCTTCTTGACGTCGGGCTTCTGGGGAAGCAGTACGATGAACGGCCAGTCGGCCGGTTTCATGAGCACCGCCGCCCCAAGCCCCTGCACGACCTGCTTGGAGCCGTCGGTGCCGCATTCGCCCGCTCCGTGGAGGAAGACGATCGTCGGCCATTTCTTCGCGGCGTCGTAGTCCCTTGGGACGTGGACCACGTACTTGTACTCAACCCCCTGGTGGGTGATGCTCTTGAAGAGCATCCCGGTCGCGGGCCCAAGTTCAAGGAGTGTGGATCCTGCGGGTGTGTGTGTGGACGCGGTGGTCGCCGCGAGGGCTCCGACCACGACGAGGGTCCCGAGCACAACAACGCCGGCGAGTGGGTGTGTCATGCCCGAGTGTAGATCGGCCCGGACCGACCGTCACGAGGGCATGTCGGTCGCGGGGTCGAACTTACGGAAGCTCTCGGCGACGATCAGGATTCCCACGGGCATGAGGGCGGTCATGATCACTCCGCCGGTCGCAACAGCGAGCGGGATCGACTCGGTGAGCCAGTACACCAGGAATCCCGGCCCGCCGACCACGAGGGCGACTCCGGCCAGGGTCAGGAGCTTCACGAGGGTGAGGATCATGGTTCGTCCCAGGACGGTGGGGTCGAAGCCGGCGGCCTGGGCCTGCTGGTTGGGGCGGGTGGGAGCGAACAGGAAGACGGCGTTGTCGATCGACAGGAGGAGCGTGTTGAGCGGAATCGTCAGCCCCAGCGCCGCCAGCGCGAAGCCCAGGTGCGATTGCGATCCGGCGGCCAGGCCCGCGATGCAGATGGCCTGCACGAGCGTGAGCACCGCGACGGGGGTTGCGAGCTGTCCGATGGCGATCAGGCGTTCGCTGATCGGGAGGGTCTTGAGCTGGGCGAGGTGGTCCAGGTCACCTCGGAAGTCGATGCGAAGCACCCCCGAGAGAAAGACGGTGAAGACCAGCGGGATGGGCAGAAAGCCCGCGACGGCCTCCTGGCCCAGATATCCAAAGGCGTAGAAGCCGGCGAAGAGCAGCACCGCGACCGCGGAGAAGAGCACAGGCCCGCCCCATCGATAGACGCCGACCACTTGTCGCCAGGCGATGGGGCCGACCCCACCCCAGCGCGGGAGCATCGCCACGCGGCGCCGCGCAGACTTGGCGGTCAGCCTCGCGCGACCGGATTGTTTCATCCGCGCGAGCTTGTCGGCTTTCTTCTGGCTTGCGATGACCAGGGCCTCGACCTGGCCGCTGTCGAGCACGACCAGGGAGCCCATGAGCACGATGTTCATTCCCATGCAGACGGCGAACCAGGAGAGGCTTGGAACCAGGCCCTGGGCGGCGACGAGATTGGAGTGTGGAGTGAAGGGCGAGAGGACGGCGTTGACCCAAGCCGAGTCGCGCACGCTGTTGATGTACGCGAAGAACGCGGCGGAATCGCCCTTGGGGATGAGCACGATCGCCGACCAGGCCTGGACGCAAGCAAAGGCGAGAAGTCCGACGATCAGGGCGGCGAGAGTGATCGCCAGCATGCGCATCCGCTGGGCGGCCAGGTCTCGAAGGGCCTGGACGTTGAGGTTCATGAGCTGCACGAATTGGATCACGACCGCGAGCATCATGACCGAGCGCAGGTAGCTGCCCATGCCGCGGACGAAGACCGCCATCCAGAGCGACATGAGCAGGAGCGGGCCAACCATGTACAAGACCTGGTAGAGCACGAGCTGTTTGCGGGAGAAGGGTCCGGGCAGGACGAGATCGACCTCGGCGGGCGAGAAAGTGACGACCGACCCCGAGCCCGGGAAGACCAGGCGCGACGCCACAAAGGCCAGAAGTGCCACGGGCAACCACCGGGCGAGTTGATCGGGCGGGAAGGGGTTTTTGGAGCCTCCCCGGATGATGTGCGGGACCACGTAGACGCCCATCATGCAAAATCCCGCGATCGTGAAGAGCAGTCGCTTGGTGTTGAGCCCGAAGATCCGGCGCAGGTGGGCCTTGTACCGCAGGAGCACCAGGAGGCGAAGTGCGCGCGGGAAGAGTGTGCGGTCGACGCGGTCTGTGGTCGCCGCGTTCATGGCCTGGTCCCCGTGATTGCTCCGGGACCCGGGCTCGCGGGCGACTCGGGCTCCTGGGTCGCCGAGAAGAAGACGTCCTCGAGTGAGCCCTCGCCGTCGGTGCTGAACGCGTCGCGGGCCTCCTCCAGCGTGCCAAAGAACTTCTGCGTGCCCTTGGCCATGATCAGGACGTGCGTGCAAAGGTCCTCGACGAGCGTCAGGAGGTGCGAGGAGACCATCAGGGCCGCCCCGGCCTGGGCGCGCTCGCGAATGGACTCCTTCATCACGCGGATGCCCATGGGATCGAGCCCGGTGAGCGGCTCGTCGAGCAGGATCAGGGCGGGGTCGTGCAAGTAACCCGAGGAGATCGCGAGCTTCTGGCGCATCCCGCGCGAGAGTTCCATCGAAAGGGTGTCGCGCTTCTCGTAGAGCTCAAAGCGCTTCAAGAGGGCCTCGGCCCGGCTTTCCAGTCCACGACGCCGTACGCCGAAGCCGCGAAGCGCAGGTGTTCCCAGACCGTGAGGCCGTCGAAGAGCTTGGGGTCGTCGGGGATGTACGCCAGGGCGGCCTTTGCGGAGACGGGGTCCTTGGCGGCGTCGTGTCCGTTGACGAAGACCTCGCCGCTCGTGGGGCTGAGGATCCCGGCGATGCAGCGCATGGTCGTGGTCTTTCCTGCGCCGTTGGGGCCGACGAATCCCAGCACCTGTCCCGCGTAGAGATCGAGCGAGCAGTCCTTGACGGCGGTGAGGTCGGCGTACGTCTTTGAAAGCCCGCGAAGTCGCAGAGCGGGGACCGGCGAGCCTGCGGGCTGTGTCTCGTTGTTCACGGCGACAGTGTACCCGGCGGTACGCCAGGGCGAAACGTGCGTCAGGATTGCACACCACGAGCGACAGAATCGGCTTCCTGTTCCACCGGAGCGCGGGCTTTGGCGGACAAGGACGGCAGCGGCTCGTGCGGCCAGGAGGGAACGGGCGAGGGCTCGGAGGGCGGTGTTTGGGGGGTCTCTCCGTCCTTGCGGTGGAACCATCTCCAGTTCCACACACTCGCGGTCCAGATCATCCAGAGGGAAACGAATGCCGCCGCGTCTCCCACCAGAATGTCGATTCCTTCGGGCCAGAAATCCTGCGGCTTGCGAAGCAGATCGCCGGCGATTCCCTTGGTCGCTGCGCACGCGTAGAGCGCGATCATCGAACCAAGCACGCAGAAGAGCCTCCAGATTTCGCGATCGCGACTCCATCTGCGACATAGGAGGCAGGTCCCCGCCAGACCCATCCACAGCGTCGCCGCCGCGTGCCCGAAGGGCAGCATCCAGATCGCCACAATGATTCCCAGCCCAATTGCGGGAGCGAGCGACGCACGCCCCGCGCGATTCAGTCGCAGAAACGCCGGCTCGGTCAGGATGAACCGATTGAGCCACATCGCACAGATTGTACTCGATCAGATCCCGTAGACCGCGCTCAGCTTTCCTTCCAGGTGGCGCATCAGCGGGTCGGCCGAGAGGGGTTTGCCCGTGAGGCGCTTGCACAGTTCGGCCGCGCGGTAGCGACGTCCGTGCGTGTGGATATTCTTGTTCAGCCACTTCTTGAGCGGGGCGAAATCGCCCTTGGCGATCTGCGTTTCGATCTTGGGGTTCTTCTTGCCGATCGTTTCCCAGAGCTGGGCGGCGTAGAGGTTTCCGAGCGTGTAGGTCGGGAAGTACCCGATGAGTCCGCTCGCCCAGTGGATGTCTTGCAGGCATCCGACGCCGTCGTGGGGGACCTTGACGCCCAGGTATTCCTTGTATTTGGCGTTCCACTCGCCGGGCACGTCCTTGGCCGCCAGGTCGCCGCGGAGGACCGCCCGCTCGAGCTCAAAGCGGATCATCACGTGCATGTTGTACGTCGCCTCGTCGGCCTCGACGCGGATGAAGCTTGGGGTGCACGTGTTCACCGCCGCGTAGAGGGCCGGAGCCTTCACTTTGGCGAAGCCCTTGGCGTACTTCTTCTTGAGCTGCGGGAGGAGCCAGTCGACGAACGGCCTTCCGCGCCCGACAAAGTTCTCCCACATGCGGCTCTGGCTCTCATGGATTCCCAGGCTGATCGCTTCGGCCAGCGGCGTGCCACCGATGGTCTCGTCGCCCTTGGGCAGACCTTGCTCGTAGTGGCCATGTCCCATCTCGTGGAGCGTGCCGTAGAGCGCGTCGACCCAGCGATCGCCCTTGTAGCGTGTGGTGAGGCGCGTGTCGCCGGCCCAGAGTCCCTCGCAGAACGGGTGCGTGGTGACATCGAGACGTCCGGCGTTGAGATCAAACCCCATCGCGCCCAGCATGGCGATGTTGAATGCGTGCTGCACCGCCGGATCGACGGGGATCGAGAGAGCCTTGGTGTCGACCTTGGACTTTGATGCCGCAACGCGAGCGATCAGGTCCGCCAGGCGCTTGCGCAGGGGCGTGAAGACCGTCTCGACCTCTCTGGCAGTTACGCCGGGCTCGTACAGGTTCAGGAGGGCGTCGTAGGGCTCGCCGGTTGAATCCCACCCATAGCAGCCGGCCTTCTGGCGGGCCAGGGCGAAGACTTTCTCGAGCCAGGGGGCGAAGTCCTTGAACTTCCTTTGCGCTCGTGCCTTCTTCCACACGTCGTTGGCCTGGCTGGTCGTCTTGGCCCAGTCCTCGACGAGCGAGCGCGGCAGCTTGGTCGCGAGGTCGAAGTCCCGCCTCATCTCCCGGATGTTCGCCGCTTCGGGCGACTCGGGCGCGATTGTCTTGCCGACCTGGGCCTCGCACACGGTGATTGCCTCGCCGATCTTGGGGTCGATTCGCCGCTCGTGGATCAGCCCCGCGAGCACGCTCATCTGCGAGGCGCGGCCGTCGGCTCCGGCGGGGGGCATGTAGGTTTCCTGATCCCAGGACAACAGGGCTCCGATCGACGCGAGCGTGCTTCCCTCGCGGGCGAGTGAGCAGAGATGGACGTAGGTGGGATGCTGTGCGTTCGACATGTCGGCGAATTCCTCGGGCCAGGGTGCGGAAAGTGGGGAGGTCGGGGTTGGGGTGGGGGTGGGGGCGAGGGGCGGGCGAGAGTCTACACCCGGCGATTCCGAATGGATGCGGAAGGGCTGGCCAATAGGCCCTGGCTTCAAACCTAGCATCACCCTGAATCCCCACGTGCTCTCTCCCAGCGATCTCACCGCCCTGTTCGCCGCCGACCCGACCGTTCGGGCGATCGTCGCTGCGCTTGAGGATCGCCGACGCGTCGTGGCCCGCGGCTCGGCGGGCTCGGCGGCACACCTGCTTGCCGGTTCTATCGCCGCGGGCACCCGGCGACCGGTGATACTGGTCGCGGCCCACCTCGACGAGGCCGATGAGGCGACCGACGAGCTGATCTCCTGCGGGATCGGGGCGATCTGTTTCCCGGCGCTGGAGGCACTTCCCGGAGAGTCTGCGGCCGCCCTGGACCTCTTCGCGGAGCGTCTGGGTGTGCTTCGGCGTCTGGTCGGCGGGCTACCGGCGAGTCCGCCGACGGTTCTGGTCGCCCCGATCCAGGCGCTGATGCAGTCGGTCCCGCCGGCGTCGATGCTCGACTCGCTCTCGCGCTCGATCGGCGTGGGCACCAACCACAATCTCTCGGATCTTGTCCGCTGGCTCGAGTCATCCTCGTACGCCCGGGTGGACGCGATCGAGGAGCCGGGCGACTTCGCGGTCCGCGGCGGAATCCTCGACGTTTTCCCCCCGGGCGGCACCGCCCTGCCCGTCCGCATCGACTTCTTCGGTGACACCGCGGAGAAGATCACCGAGATCGATCTGGAGACCATGGGGTCGGATCGCGCGCTGACGGGCGTGGATCTCATCGCGGCAAACCCCGCGAGTGTGCAGTCGGAGGCGGGGGTGCAGTTCCTTGGGCTCCTGCCGGCGGGGACGATCGGAGTGATCAGCGAGCTTGCCGAGGTTATCGAGCAGGCCCGTGGGTATTACGAGCGGGCGAGCGACGGGCGCGGCATTTTCGGGCCGCCCGCCGTGCTCGCCGCGCTGCAGAAGCACACGCACGCGGTGGCGGAGATGAATCGGTTTTCCGCGGGCACTGCGGCGGCCGATCTGCACGTCGACCTTCCCTCGGCCAACATCCCGCCGTTTGCCAAGGACACGGGTGAGGCGTTTGGTGAGCTTGCGGCGCTGGCCAAGGACCACATCGTGACGGTGTGCTGCCAGAACGAGGGCGAGTATCAACGCCTGGGCGAGCTGCTCACGCAGTTTGTGCCCGGCGCGAGGATCGAGCGAGCGCTTGGCTACGTGCACGAGGGGTTCATCTGGGATCCGCCGGGCGGCCAGGGCGCACGCGCGCTGGTGCCGTACCACGAGATTCTCAACCGTTTCAGCGTCCGGCGACGGAGAACCACGCTGGGTTCGGCGCGTGCGATGGACACGTTTCTTGACCTGCAGATCGGCGACTACGTGGTCCACGCCGACCACGGCATCGCGAAGCTCTCGGGGCTCACGCTCATGAAGCCCAGGGCCCTGCCGGGGGCCGACAATCCGGCGAAGCCCAAGAAGGAGCAGGAGCAGGACGAGTATCTCGTGCTCGAGTTCGCCGGCAAGAGCAAGCTGTACGTGCCCGCGTCGCAGATCGATCTGGTGCAGAAGTATGTCGGCGGATTCAAGGGCTCGCCGCCCCTGTCGACCTTGGGCGGGCAGCGATGGCAGGGGCAGAAGGACCGCGTCGCCGAGTCGGTCAAGGACTTGGCGTCGGAGCTCCTTCGGGTGCGGGCGGCCCGAGAGCACCTTCCGGGCATCGCCTTCCCGCGCGACACGACGTGGCAGGCGGAGTTTGAGGCGGAGTTTCCCTACACGGAGACCGACGACCAGCTCTCGGCACTGGCGGCGATCAAGAGCGACATGAACAAGCCGCGTCCGATGGACCGCCTGGTGTGCGGCGACGTCGGCTTCGGCAAGACGGAGCTGGCGATCCGTGCCGCGTTCAAGGCCGCGGAGTTTGGCAAGCAGGTGGCCGTGCTGGTGCCCACGACGGTCCTGGCCGAACAGCACGAGAGAACATTCAGGGCCCGTTTCAGCGGGTATCCGTTCCGCGTGGAGGCGATCAGCCGGTTCCGCGACGCCAAGGAGACACGCGACGTGCTGCACGATCTGGCCAAGGGGCAGGTCGATGTGATCATCGGCACCCACCGGCTGCTCTCGCAGGACGTGCGCTTCGCCGACCTTGGGCTTGTCGTGATCGACGAGGAGCAGCGGTTTGGCGTTGAGCACAAGGAGCGACTGCTGCGCCTGCGGATGACGGCGGACATCCTCACGCTCTCGGCGACCCCCATCCCCAGGACGCTGCACATGTCGCTCCTTGGCATCCGCGACATCAGCAATCTGACGACGCCGCCCCTGGACCGGCGGGCGATCGTGACCGAGGTGCTGCCGTTCAACGAGCGCCGGGTGCAGCAGGCGATCCGGCGCGAGCTGGCCCGCGAGGGGCAGGTCTTCTTCGTTCACAACCGCGTGCACGACATCCAGTCGGTCGCCGATCGCGTGCGGGCCCTGGTGCCCGAGGCCCGCGTGATCTACGGGCACGGGCAGATGGACGGTGACGAGCTCGAGGGCGTCATGCTCGCGTTCATCAGGCGCGAGGCCGACGTGCTGGTCTCGACCACCATCATCGAGTCGGGGATCGACATCGCCACGGCCAACACGATGCTCATCGCCGATGCTGACCGCTTTGGCCTCTCGGAACTGCACCAGCTCCGCGGGCGTGTGGGGCGCAGCAAGCACCGCGCGTACTGCTACTTGTTCCTGCCCGAGAGCCGGAGCCTGACCGATCACGCCAGGAAACGGCTGGCCGCCATCGAGCAGTACAGCATGCTGGGGGCGGGATTCAAGATCGCCATGCGTGACCTGGAGATCCGCGGAGCGGGCAACATCCTGGGCCCCGAGCAGTCGGGGCACATCGCGGCCGTCGGGTACGAGATGTACTGCCAGCTTCTGGAGAAGTCGGTGCACGAGCTCAACAGCGAGGAGCCGGCCCGAAAGCCCAGCTCCGCGAGCGTGGAGATCGGCCTTGGCGGGATCATCCCCAAGACCTACATCCCAAGCGACGCGCGGCGGCTCGAGGCGTATCGGCGGATCGCGACCGCCGCCTCGCGGGTGGAGCTGGACAAGGCACGCATCGACATGGCCGGCGCGTACGGCGAACCGCCCCGCGCGACCGTGCGGCTCTATCTGCTGGCCGAGCTTCGCATCGCGTGTGCCGCCCTGGCCGTCCGCACAGTGACGATCCGCGGGAGCGACGTGATCTTCCAGACGCGCAATGCCAAGCCCCTGGCCGAGAAGCTCTCGACGATTCCGCCGGGACAGTCCAGGGCGATCGAGGCCAAGGTGACGATCTTGCCCTCGAAGAACTCCGACACGCTCGCGGACGTCTACTTCCGTCCCCCGCCAAAGTATCTCGAGCCCGAGACCCTGCTGGCGGTGCTGCGCAAGAGGCTTTGTGAACCCGCGCAGAACTGAGCCGTGGGGAAAAAACGAAAGCAGCATGGTCGCCGGGTGAACGAGCGACCATGCCGTTTCGCGAGTCAGACTCTGACAACCCTTCTCTCCTCCGGGACGGGTCACCAGGTCAGTTCGAGGTCCACCGTTACGCGGCTCCCGAAGATGTCGGCCTTGGGATTCGTCAGCGGGTGCTCGTAGGTGGCGCCCACCGAGATCTGCGGCGTCAGCTTGATCCGGCCGCCCACGCCCAGCCAGATGATCGTGGAGCCAGAGACGTTATTGGAACCCAGGTTGGTGTAGTCGGCCCCGCCGATGGGCAGGGGAGTGCGGGTGCCGTTGCTGAGGTAGTGCAGGCCGTGCAACTCGATCATCGGCGCCACACCCTTGCAGACCTCGTAGTCGGCGTGCACGTCCCATTGCAGGACGTTGTTGCCGTCGTCGGTGCTGAGGGGCACCCGGTCGGTCAGGTTGCCGATGAGGTGGAACTTCTCCCAGCCTTTGGCGAACGAAACGAACGGGCTCAGCTCCTGCACGCCGCCCTGGAGCACCTTGGGGTTGCCGTTGCCCATCTGGTAGCGTGCGCCGACGGTCGCGACGTAGTCCGCGTCACGGTCGACGTAGACGACATACTTGAGGCCGGCGGCGATGTCGTTCCATCCGCTCGCGTGCGGGAGCGCGCCCGAGTGGAAATCGCTGTGTCCATCCTTGGTCGCGATGAAGCCCAGGCGTTCGGTGATCGCCACGCGCGCCTGGGCCGCGATGACGTCGAGGTCGCCCCCGCGAAGGGTGCTGTTGTCGTCAAAGTTGTGGTGGAGGTAGAGGAACCGAACCCCGGTGTTGTTGAGCGGAGACTCGAAGTAGATCGGGTTGCCCACTGGGTTGTAGAACTGCTCGAATCCCCTCAGTCCGGTCAGGAATCCCGGCCAGAAGATCTCCGAGTCTTCCTGGATCCGCTTGTCGGAGATCAGAAACGTCGCCTTGGGGTCGACGCTCAGAACTGTGGTCGCCGGCGCCGCCGGAGGGGCGGGCTGATCGACCGCGCCCGAACCAAGGCTTGACCCGCACATTCCCGCCAAGACACTGAGGGTGAGGACCATTTGGATCTCCTTTTCCTGTACCATCGGAATACTGGACCTTCTAGTCCACTTAAGCAGGTGAATTTACGACCCTTTAGTCCACAATGTCAAGTCCCCTGCCAAAAAACGGGCTTTGGGGCTCCCGTTTCGTCAGCCCGTTCGCCGTTCGGCACGGGAGTTGCGAGGATCCCCTCCAACAAGGAGTCCAACCATGCGAATCGCCAGCTATATCTCCCACCCCGTCCTTTCCAACCTGAATCCGGCCGGTTCTGCCCAAGGCATCAGGACCACGCGCAATAACGGCCAGAACTCCCAGGTCGACACGCTCATCGCCGAGAACAACAAGCGGCTCGACGGCGTGCTCCGTCACCGCAACCCCTCGCCCGAGGTCCGCGCCAAGGTCGAGGAGCTGCGCAAGCAGTTCAACGAGCGCATGACGCAGGTCGCCCAGGGCACCTCCGACCGGGGCAGGATCATGAACGTGTATCGCGACGCCCGAAGCCAGCTCAGCGACGCGATGACCGGCATCTTCGGTGGTCCTCGCGCGGGATGAGTGCCGTCCGAAACCAGGGCGCCGCCGAGGCCGCGACGCCCTGGAACCTTCCCCGCTGGATCCGCGCGAACTCAATCCCCATAATGGAAGGATGCCAAGCACCCTTCCTGCCGTCCAGACGCGATTTGTTCCCGCCGACATCGACTGCACCAGCGCGGACGTCGTCGCGTCCTTCTACCGCACGCTTCTTGCGCGCCCGGTGTCCACGCTCGCAGAGCTCGAAGCGTGGCTCATCGATCGCGGCGAGCTCGAGGCGGCCATCTCCCAGGCCGGGGCCAACCTCTACATCGCCATGACCTGCGACACCGAGACGCCCGCGACCCAGCAGGCCTACGCCACGTTCGTCGAGACGATCCCGCCAGCCATCAAGCCCCTGTCCTTCGAGCTCGACCGCCGCCAGGTCGCCCTCTCGGGGTCTCTTGGTCTTCCCGCCGCCAAGGGGCAGCGCTACCACGTGCTGGCCCGCGACGTCGAGGCCGAGGTCGCGCTCTTTCGCGAGGCCAATATCCCGCTCCAGACCGAGCTCTCGCTCCTCTCGCAGAAGTACGACCAGCTCATGGGTAGCCTCACCGTCCGGTTCCAGGGCGAGGAGCGCACCATGCCCCAGATGGCTCGCTTCCAGGAGTACACCGACCGCCCGCTCCGCGAGTCGGCGTGGCGCGCGGTCGTTGACCGACGCCTGAAAGAAACGCCCTCCATCGACGGGATCTTCGACCAGATGATCGCCTTGCGCGACAAAGTCGCCAAAAACGCCGGGTACACCGACTTCACCACCTACGTCTTCCACGAGAAGCACCGCTTCGACTACACGGAATCGCACTGCCGCGCGTACCACGACGCCTGCGAGCACGCGATTGTCCCCATGCTCCGTCGCCTGCAGGAACGGCGCCGCGTCTCGTTGGCGATCCCCGTCGGCGAGCTTCGTCCGTGGGACCTCAGCGTCGACGTGAAAGGCCGCCAGCCCCTGCGGCCCTTCGAGGGCGGGCGGGAGCTCACGGGCAACTCGGTGGCCCTTTTCCACGATCTTGACCCGCGACTGGGCTCGATGCTCGCCAGCCTGGGCGACGGCACCAACAGCCGCGGCATCTCGACGGGTGAGTGTCTGGATCTCGACACCCGCAAGGGCAAGGCGCCCGGCGGCTACCAGTACATGCGTGACCGCGAGCGCCGCCCGTTCATCTTCATGAACGCGTCGGGCATGTCGTCCGATGTCACGACCATGCTCCACGAGGCGGGGCACGCCTTCCACAGCTTCTTCGCGGCGAGCGAGCCGATTTTGGCCTACCGCTCGGCCCCCATGGAGTTCTGCGAGGTCGCCAGCATGTCGATGGAACTGCTGGCGATGCCCCATCTGCAGCACTTCTACAAGGACCCGGCCGATCTGGCCCGCGCTCGCCGCCAGCAACTGGAGCGCAGCATCAACATCCTCCCGTGGATTGCCCAGATCGACGCCTTCCAGTTCTGGCTTTACAAGAACCCATCGCACACACACACGGAGCGCACGCAGGCTTGGCTTGCCCTCGACGCTCGATTCGGGGCGGCCGTCAACTGGCAGGGAATCGAGCCGGCTCGCGCCACGCTCTGGCAACGCCAGTCGCACCTGTTTGGCGCCCCGTTCTACTACATCGAGTACGCCATTGCGCAGCTTGGCGCACTGCAGCTGTGGCTCGTCAGCCTGGAGCAGGGTGAGCGTGCTGCCGTCGACGCCTACGCCCGAGCGATGTCCTTGGGCGGGAGCCGTCCACTCCCGGACCTTTTTGCCGCCGCCGGGCTCACGTTCGACTTTGGCCCCGCCACGGTCAAGCGCCTGACCGACCGGGTCGAAAGCGAACTCGCCAAGCTCCCCGAGTGAGCCGGGCGGCCTTCTTGGCCCCCTAGACTTGCGTCCAATGCTCACACCGGACCCAGAAGCCAAGCAGACCCCGTTCGACCCCGCCGCCCCTCACCACATCAAGCCCAAGATCCGCGCCCTGCGTGGATTTCCGGCCGACATGGGCAACCAGAAGGCCCTGGGCCTTGCCGACGCGCGTCAGATCTCTGACCGGATCATCGTCACCAGCCCGGCGTTCCAGGTCGTTCTTCCGCTTATGGACGGCTCGCGAACCATTGACGAGATCGTCGCGCAGGTGGGGCGTGGGCTCACGCGCCCGGTCCTGGAGCCGTTGGTCGCGCAGCTCGACGGCGCAGGGCTGCTCTTCGGACCGACCTTCGACGCGATGCTCGCCAGGATGCGAGCGGACTTTGACGGCTCGCCAAATCTTCCTCCGGCCGTCACGGGGCAGTTTGCAGAGATGCTCGGCGCCCAGATTCTGGGCGACAAGGCCGAGGGTTCTTCGCCCGAAGAGCGCGAGCAGGCCGGACTTCCCAAGATGAAGGAGATCTTCGACGCCTGGATCGCCAAGGCTCTCGAAGAGGTCGCAAACCCGAGTCTCGATCGCCTGCCCAAGGCGATCGTGGCGCCGCACCTGGACTACGCCCGCGGGTGGATGAACTACGCCGCGGTGTACGGACGACTTCGCGTGGTCGATCGCCCCGACCGCATTGTCATCCTGGGAACCAACCACTTCGGCGAGGGGACCGGTGTGACGGCGTGCGACAAGGGGTACCAGTCTCCCTTCGGCGTGTGCGAGGCCGCGAACGACATCATTTTGGCCCTCCGCGCCAAGCTGGGCGACAAGCTCTTTGCCAACCGGTTCGACCACGAGCGTGAGCACTCCATCGAGCTGCACATCCCGTGGATCCAGCACGTCTTTGCGGGCGAGGGGGGCAAGCTTCCCACGGTGTTCGGCGCGCTCGTGCACGATCCGGCGGTCAACAACGGCGAGAGTTACGATGGCAAGGGCGTCGCGCTCGAGCCCTTCATCAACGCGCTGCGCGAGTGTCTGGCCGGCCTTCCCGGGACGACTTTGATCATCTCGTCGGCCGATCTTTCGCACGCCGGACCGGCCTTTGGCGACCAGGGAACCCTTGCGGGCGACGAGCCCGAGGCGGAGCAGGCCCGCAACAAGGTCATCCAGCACGACCGCGAGATGCTCGATCTCGTCCGCGCCAACAAGCCCGACGAGCTCGTCGCCGCGATGGCGTGGCAGCAGAATCCCACCCGCTGGTGCTCGGTCGGCAACCTCGTGGCCACGATGAAAGTCGCCCAGCCCCAGGAGATCGAAATCCTCAATTACATGGGCGCGATGGACCCCCAGGGCAACACGCTCGTCACCAGCTTTGCCGCGGCCATGTTCTGACCATCGCCAGCCACGGTCCGCATCCGGTTATCCAGACCCTTGCCCAAGTTCGCGGGCGTTTGGTCCGATGTTCCGATATGGAAACGCCCACGGATCGTCGCCGCCACTCGCGCACCAGCATCGCCCGCGATGCCAAGCTCTTTCACCGCGCCTCCTGGGCCTACATCACCTGCCGAACCGTGGATGCCTCTTCCCGGGGTCTCCTGGTCCAGATCAAGAGCGATCGGCCTCTGGCGGTCGGCGACATCGTGGACGCGGCCGTCGGTTGGACCGGGGCGCCCGTGGTTCGCGCCGACGAGTTCATCAATGCCAGGGTGGTCCGGATCGACACCACGCCCGACGGCGATTGCCTTGCCGCTCTCGCTCTGACGCGTGAGGTCATCGGCCTCACCCAGTTCATTCAGGCCGCCTGATTCCCACGAGCGACCCGGGCTTGGGGCCTCATACCATCGGGCGTGCTCTGGCAACCCTCACTCCCCGAGCGATACCACAAGCTCTCGTCCAGCGAGCTGGCGGAGGCGATTTCGCAGCGCCGGCGCGAGCTGGGCGATCGCCTCTTCATTCTGGGGCATCACTACCAGACCGACGACGTGCTCCAGCACGCCGACGTGACGGGCGATTCCCTCAAGCTCAGCCAGATCGCCGCCAAGGTGGCCAAGGATCGGCCGGTGGAGTGGGTGGTCTTCTGCGGCGTGCACTTCATGGCCGAATCGGCCGACATGCTCACACCCGAGCATGTCAGCGTCATTCTTCCGGATCTGTCGGCGGGGTGTTCCATGGCCGACATGGCGCAGTACGACGACACGGTGCAGGCGTGGAACGACATCCACGCGGCTCTTGCCGCCCAGGGCTGGCAGGGCACCATCGTGCCCGTCACCTACGTGAACTCCTCCGCCGCCATCAAGGCCTTTGTCGGCTCTCATGGCGGGGCGTGCTGCACCAGCAGCAACGCCGGGCGGGTCTTTGACTGGGCGATGGAGTCGCACCCGGGCACCGATGTCAAGATCCTGTTCCTGCCCGACCAGCACCTGGGGCGCAACACGGCCGCGGCGCGCGGTGTGCTCAACACCTGCCTCTACGACCCCAAGCGCACACGTCGCGGCGAGGCACTCGGCGGCTCCACGCCCGAGCTGCTGCTGAACTCCAAGGTCATCCTCTGGGCGGGGCACTGCTCGGTCCACAAACTCTTCCGCCCCGAGCACTGCGACCAGATTCGTGCCGCCGATGCCAGGGACGCGTCGGCTCCGCACCACACCATTCTGGTCCATCCCGAGTGTGCCAAGGAGGTCGTCGACAAGGCGGACCTCAATGGCTCGACCGAGTTCATCATCAACACCATCCGTGCGGCCAAGCCCGGCTCGCGGTGGGCCATCGGCACCGAGTTTCACCTCGTCGCGCGATTGGCTCGCGAGGCGAGTGCCCGGGGCGTGAGCGTCCGCATTCTTTCGGACTGCCAGTGCCTGTGCACGACCATGTTCCGGATCGATCAGCCGCACCTGCTCTGGGTCCTGGACAACCTCGCGGGCAGCCTCTCCAAGGACGGAAAGCCAAAGATCGTCAACCGCATCAGCGTCCACCCCGAAGTCCGCAAGGACGCGCTCCTCGCACTCGACCGGATGCTGAGCCTGGCCGTGCCGGCGGCTGTTTCGGTCGACTGATCCTCTGGAGAATCATGCCGAATTCCTCACCCACTCCCGACCCCGCCCTGGGCCCAGCCGCACTCCACGCCCCCTGGCGTCAGTCCTACGTCGAGACGGCCGACGCGCAGCACGTCGCGGGTCCGTCGACGGGATCGTTCCTGCTCGACTACTGGCTCTCTCCGGCGCTGGACCTGAGAAACCATGTCGTCGCGCGCACGCCCGCGGGCCTGATTCTTCTCAACCGCTTTCCCTACACCGGAGGGCACCTGCTCGTCGCGCTGGGTGATGCGCGTCCGTGCCTGGGCGATTACAGCGCCGCGCAAAGGGCCGTCTTGTGGCAGCTTGTCGATTCGGCCGCGGATCTCATCGAGCGAGCCCTGAGCCCCCAGGGCATCAATATCGGTATCAACCAGGGGCGCGCCGCGGGCGCGGGCGTTCCGCAGCACCTGCACGTTCACCTCGTGCCTCGATGGTCGGGCGACGTCAACTTCATGTCGGCCATCGCCCAGGTCCGCGTGCTTCCCACGAGCCTGGAGTCCATGGCGGCCAGATACCGCGAGACGTGGAACCGCACCCACGCCGAGAAGTCTCCCTGATCGGCGCGAGCATCAGGATCTCCGCCGGAAGGTTCAACACCTGGAGCGCAGAGAGCAGCGGATTGGGATGCCGGCTTCGAGCCAGACCGGGTCGCACCTGCGCGCCGTGTGCGCGAGCAGCTGGACGGTCCTTTCTTTCGTGACTCACTGTGTCGCCCGTGATTCATGGTTTACGCCGCGACCGACCTTGCGAGCTTGAGCCCCAGGCGATAGCGGTCGCCTTCCCTGGTGCAGCGCGACACCACGCCGCTGTGCGCGTGGGAAAGGCCGGATTCGGGGCGGAGCGTGAACGTTGCGCCCGGCGTGATCGCCAGCCCGCTCAGAACACCGATGCCCGCGGCGGAAGCGTCGGCAAAGTCGACGCGAACGATCTTCGCGCCCCCGTCGGCGTCGCTGAACACCGCGATCCCCTCGCCCGCCAGCGGCGAGCGATCCTCGCGCCGGCGATCCCGATCGCGAATACGGGCCTCGGCGGCCCTGGCCCAGTCGGGCAATCCCGGGGACGATCCAGCCGCATGGGTGCGTGCGTCAGCGCGTGTGGCCTTGGTCATGTCTCACCTTCCATGGCGTTTGTCATCGGGCCGCAACCGTGCAACCCTCACAGCCACTATCGGCGCAACATTCCACCCGCTTCAACCGTTAACACCCCATTTTTCTCGCCAGGAGAAAGGCCATCTCCAGGGCCTGCTGGTAGTTGAGGCGTGGATCGCAGAGGCTCACATAATTCCGGGACAGATCGTTCTCGGACACTCCCGCGGCTCCGCCCACGCACTCGGTGACGTCCTCGCCCGTGAGCTCGAAGTGAACGCCGCCCAGGTGCGATCCCCCCGCCTTGGTGATGTCGTAGGTCGCCTCAAGCTCCCTCAAGATCGCGTCGAAGTTCCGGGTCTTGATTCCCCCGGCGGTCTTGATGCCGTTGCCGTGCATGGGATCGCTCATCCACAGAACTCGCTTCTGGCTTCGCTTGACCACCTCGACCAGTGGCGGGAGCGAGCCCCGCACCTTCTCTGCGCCCATGCGTGAGATGAGCACGATCTTGCCCATCTCGTTGCGCGGGTTGAGGCGATCGATGGTCCTGAGGAGGACCTCGGGCTGCATCGACGGCCCGATCTTCACTCCAACTGGATTCTCGATCCCCCGGAAGTACTCGACGTGCGCTCCGTCAACCTCTCTGGTCCGCTCACCGATCCACGGCAGATGCGTGGTCAGGTTGTAGTACCCCTCGCGTCGGGGCACCTTGCGGGTCTGTGCCGACTCGTACTCGAGGCTGAGTCCCTCGTGGCTCGTGAAGAATTCGACGCGGGTGAGATCGTCCACGGTCCGCTCGCCCAGAGCCTCCATGAATCGCAGCCCGTTCGCCAGCGTGTTCTTCATCCGCTCGTACTCGCTCCGCAGGCCCTCCGAAAGGCTCGCGTGCGTGAAGAACCGCAGGTCCCAGTACTCGGGATGGTGCAGATCGGCAAACCCGCCCTCGGTGAGTGCGCGGATGAAGTTCAGTGTCAGCGCCGAGTGCTTGTACGCCCGCACCATCTGGTACGGATCGGGGCGCCGGGCCTCGGCGGTGAAATCAACTCCATTGAAGAGATCGCCGAAGTAGCTGGGGAGCGTCACTTCCTTGCCGTCAACCCTCATCGTTTCGGTCGCGCTGGATCTGGGCTTGGCGTACTGACCTGCGAAGCGCCCGACGCGGGTGACGGGTCGCTTGCCGCCGTACACCAGCACCAGGGACATCTGCAGGAGGATCTTGAGCTTGCTGGTGATCGCCTCGCTGGTGCACTCGGCGAGCATTTCGGCGCAATCGCCGCCTTGGAGAATGAAGCGTTTGCCCTCCTGGGCCTCGGCGATCTCGCCCTTGAGTCGTTCGATCTCCCAGCTGGTGACAAGGGGCGGCAGTTGTCGCAGCGATTCGACGGCCCCGGCGACGGCCCTTGGGTCCGGGTAATCGACTGCCTGAGAGACGGGTTTGGTCCGCCAGGATTCGGGCGTCCAGGGGGCCGGCGCCGCCGCCGAGAGCGCCGCGAGCCCGCTATTGGCATTGGCCGAGGATGGGGCGGGAGTGGGTGTGGACATGGGTTGGGGGCAGCCTTTTTCGATCAATCGTGGCTTTGAGGCGTGAATTGTCGTGATTTTTCCGGATTCTTTGAAAAAGAAGCTTATCCATCGTGATTGTGAGTTCGATGACCTTATTCATCGCCGCGTTCAGGGGGCGCTTTGTTTCCCCAATTCGCCCGCGACGGATCGCGTGGCAATACCGTGGCAACCTCTGGGGCATGACGCCCCAATCGGAGAATCGTTGCATGAAACGCAAGACACGCTCGTTCTCGAAGTCCGCCGTCAAACGCAAGGCGTCGGCCAAGAAGCACGTCGCCCGCAAGGCGACCAAGAAGGCCGGCGCCCGCAAGGCCCGCACTCGTACCTTCGGCAAAACCTTTGCCAAGGCATTCAAGAAGTCCACGTCCAAGCGCACGACGACCTTCCGCGCAAAGACCAAGGCCAAGAGCGCCCGCAAGACCTTCAAGGCCGCCAAGCCCTTCCGGGCCTTTGCCGCCGCCAAGGCGTTCAAGAGCTCGACGAGCCGCCGGGTCGTCCGTCGCGCCGCCTGATCCACCGTTTGAATCCAGGCACAGCGGAGCCCCGAAGATCTACTTCGGGGCTCTTTCATTGGCGTGGAACTGGTCCGGACAGCGCGGGCCGGGTGGGCCTGTCGTCAATCGCGACGAGTTCGCTCGCAGGCGGTGATCAGCGTTCGAAGCTGCATCCCCGACTCGCTGACGCTCTTGGTGGCCGCGAGCTGCTTGAAGGCCACCGACGCGATATGGCCCAGGGTTTCGAAGCCGAAGTTGGCGGCGCTTCCTTTGAGCTGCATGCAGATGGTGCGGCATCCCTCGAGATCCTCGCGTTTGAGTTTCTCCGAGAGCTTTTTGGCCGACTCCATGACCTGCAAGACGTACCCGGCGACAAGCCCGCGGTTGGGATGGTCTTCGGCGAGCGTGCTGCAGCTCTGCTTCGATCCCGAGTCGGCGGAGATGAACTCGGCGATCGCGCGGAGCAGGGTGTCCTGGGTGTAGGGCTTGGCCAGGAACGCGGAGATCTTCAGTTCCTGCGCGTTGATCCTGTTGATCGCCGCCGTGTCGGCCGTGACAACGATGACGGGGGTCGAATAGCCCGCCTCGCGGATCCCCTGGATCATCTCTGCACCCGACATACCAGGCATGTCCAGATCCACGATCACCAGATCGCATCCCTCGCCCGTGATGGTGAGGCCCTCGATCCCGTTGTCAACGGTGCGGAGGCGCAGGGCGGTCCCTCGGAGGTAGTGCGTGACGAGCTTGCGTTCGGCCGCGGAATCGTCCGCGTACACGATCGTGCCGCGGAGCGACTCGGGATCGACCCTTTCGAGCGAGAACGTGTTGTTGAACGGGCTGGACTGCACGATGTCACGAACGACGATCTGCTGCAGGAACTTCACGCCGATCTCGTGGACCATCCCGCGAACATGCTGGCATCGCACAATGGTCCCTTCGGACTCGATGATGTCGCCGGAGGGTGTCGAGAGCTTCACGGTCACGCGGGTTCCGGTGTGGACGAAAGAGTTGTGCAGGAGGCTCATCCCGCCGCAGGAGATATTCCGACAGGCCATCTTCAGCTTGGCGGCGTTGCCGCCGGGTTGCATGAGTGTTACATCGACCGACATCCTTCGGAAGGGCCAGCGAACGAAGACCCGCTTGACAGTCTTGCCCTTTGAGTTCGCCGTGTCCACGGAATCCAGGAACTCATTGAGCCCTTCCTGGGTGAGGCCCACGGTGTTGGGACGTGTCGCGGCCGATGTGGGGCCCTTGGAGAAAGGATGTGCCATGTGCCTGCGCCCTCCGGACACCACGGGACGGCGCGCCGCCGAGGGTCCATCGGAGGTATCGATTCTTCGCCCCCGACCAATAAGGCGGATCTGTGAAATCTCACCCGCACCCCAACGACGCACCCCGCGGCTCCGGCGCTGCCCGCACAATCGGCGCCCGGTCGGGCGTTATCGGCCCCGTTGCGTCCGGCTCACCCGCGGTCCTCACACGTCCAGGTTCTTCACCTCGAGGGCATGGTCCTCGATGAACTTGCGGCGCGGTTCGACCTGCTCGCCCATGAGGATGCTGAAGAGGGAGTCGGTCTCGGCGGCCACGTCGGGGTTCACACGCAGGAGCGTCCGGCGCGCCGGGTCCATCGTGGTCTCCCAGAGCTGTGACGCGTCCATCTCGCCCAGTCCCTTGAACCGCTTGATCTCCAGGCCACGCTGACCGATCTCGGTGAGCATCGCCAGGATCTCGGGCACGTTGGCGGCCTCGACGATCTTGGCCAGCGGCTGCTTGCGTTTGGGTGCACCCTCATCGTCGTCCTCGGAGGAGGCCTGCGTGCCATCGGCGCCGGCATTCTCGGTCAGCCAGGCGTACTTCGCCGGCAGCTTCTCGCCGGTCACGGTCTCTTCGCGCGCGAGCCCGTAGTCGCCCACGTCGATCGAGAACCCGGCGAGCTCGGAGATGATCCGGTCGAGCTCGCGGTTCTCGTGCAGCTCGCGGACGTGTGCCGCGGCCCGTTCGTCCACGACCGCGGGTGTTCCGTCGGCCGCCGGTGCGTCGCCCGCGGCGGGGCCGTTGCCGGTGTCGGCGAGTCTCATCCCGCGTCTGGAGACGGCGGCGACCGCCTCACCCTCGTTCCACGCGTACTCGGTCCCGCCCCGCCAGGTGACCTTGTGCGTCGGAAGGCGTTTGCCACCCGAGGGGTCCTTGGCCCGCTCCTTGAGGAGGTCGACGAAGAGAGCTCCTCGGCGCTCGGCGATCACCGCGAGCTCAGCCAGCCGACGGAGCAGGAAGACGCACCGCTTGAGGCGATCGCCCTCGATCCTGGCGATCTCACGCGACACCTTGCCCGCGGCGATCTCCCGCACCACCAGGGCGGCCCCTTCGAGCCCTAGTCCCGTCAGCGAGTCGTCGAGCACCTTCTCGTTGAGCACGTACCACGTGCGCCCGCGTTTGCCGCCCTTGTTCACCTGGTACAGAGGGGGCTGGGCGATGTAGATGTGCCCGCGCCGGATGAGCTCGGGCATCTGGCGGTAGAAGAACGTGAGCAGGAGCGTTCGGATGTGGCTCCCGTCGACGTCGGCGTCGGTCATGATGATGATCTTGCCGTAGCGGAGCTTGGAGAGATCGATCTCGTTGCCGATGCCGACCCTCAGGGCGGCGATGAGCGTCTTGATCTCCTCGAAGGCCAGCATCTTGTCGATTCGGGCCTTCTCGACGTTGAGGATCTTGCCCTTGAGCGGCAGGATCGCCTGAGTCTCGACGTCGCGTCCCTGCGTCGCCGACCCGCCCGCCGAATCACCCTCGACGATGTAGAGCTCGCTGCGATCCATGTCCCGCGTCTTGCAATCCCGCAGCTTGGCCGGGAGAGAGCCGTTGTCGAGCGCGCTCTTGCGCCGGGTGAGCTCGCGAGCCTTGCGGGCGGCCTCGCGGGCCTGGGCCGCCACGATGCCGCGAAGGCACAGGCGCTTGGCGTCCGCCGGATGCTCCTCGAGCCATGCGCCGAGCGATTCGCCAACGGCGGCGGCGACGAAGCCCTCGATCTCCGGGTTGAGCAGGCGTTCCTTGGGCTGGTTGTTGAAGGTCGGACTGGGGAGCTTCACGCTCACAACGCCCATGAGCCCCTCGCGCAGGTCCTCGCCGCTGGGCACGGGGTCCTTGTCGCGGATGATCCCGGCCTTTTTCGCGTAGGCGTTGAGGGTTCGGGTGAGGGCGACCTTGAAGCCCTGGGCGTGGGTGCCGCCGTCCTTGTTGTTGATGTTGTTGGCGAAGGAGAGCAGGGACTCGTTGTACCCGTCGTGGTATTGGAGCGCAACCTCGCAGACCAGGGAGCTGGCCGCGTCCTCGCGCCTCGCGTAGACGATGGGCGAGACCGCGGTTTTGCCGGTCATGAGGTGCTCGACGTACTCCGCCAGGCCGTTGGTTGCTCTGAACGTCTCGCCCCGCGTCTTGCCGTCGGCGCCCACGCGTTCGTCGGTGAACTTCACGGTGACGCCGGGGTTGAGGTACGCGAGTTCGCGCAGGCGGTTGGCGAGCATCGAGTAGTCAAAGGTCGTGTCGGGGAAGATCGTGGTGTCGGGGCGGAAGGTGACTGTTGTCCCGGTTTTGCGCAGGCTGCCGTCGGGGATCTTGCCCACGACGTGGAGGGGCTCGCTCACGCGTCCGCGCTCGAACTCGATCGCGTGGATGATGCCGTCGCGCTGGACCTCGCAGTGCAGGTACTCGGAGAGGGCGTTGACACAGGAGACGCCCACGCCGTGGAGGCCGCCCGAGACCTTGTAGGCCGACCCTTCCTGGCCGAACTTGCCGCCGGCGTGGAGCTTGGTGAGAACGATCTCGATGGCGGGACGCCCGTTGAGCGTCGGATCCTCGTGCTTCATGGGGCCGATGGGGATGCCGCGCCCGTCGTCGACGACACTGCACGAGCCGTCGGGGTGGATGGTGACCTGGACGAAGGTTGCGTGCCCGGCCATCGCCTCGTCGATGGAGTTGTCGACGGTCTCGTAGACCAGGTGGTGGAGGGCATTGAGGCCGGTGCCGCCGATGTACATGCCGGGGCGCTTGCGGACGGCCTCGAGGCCTTCGAGCACCTGGATCTGATCGGCGCCGTAGTTGCCGTCGGTTTTGCCGAAGTCGGTGGTTCCTTCGCCCAGGGGCAGGGGTTTCACTTCAAGGGGCCCCGCGGCGGAACGGATGGCGACGGAGGGTGAATCGGAGACCGACGATGAAGAGTTGGGTGATGGCATAGATGGTCAGATTCGCGTTCAAAGGCCCCGCCCGATGGCGTCAAAGGCAGCATTCCCGGCACCCAAGGATCAGCCCGTCAATCGCCCGCCATCGCGGTTCGGGTCCATGGTCGCCAGAGTCCGGTCCGACCGCCGGTCGCCCGGCCTGGTCGAGGCCGATCCAAGGGACCCTTATTGTAGCAGCAATCCGGGGCGTCTGCTCGATCCCTATGACTCTGAAAGTGCCTCAAAAACAGGGCTTTCAGCGATTCATCCCACGCCGATCCCAAGCCCGCAGATTCAGGGGTGAGACTCGCGAGCGAGATTGCTTGTCATCGACCCGAAGTGAGTCCGCCCTTGATCGGATTGGCGACCTATCAGACACCAGATAAAATGCGAATTGAGCCGGCTTTGCGGACCATTGAGCGGTCAAGCCGGATTGGACGGCTCTGAACCGATGTGGACTGGCGCACGCTCCATGCGCAACCCACTCTGGAGCCCGCGATGCCCGCCGCCACGACGACCGTTCATCTTCCACTGCTTGCCAGCGCCCAGATCGCCTCGCCCTGCGACCGGCGATGGGACGACATGCCAGGGAATGAGCGTGTGCGTCACTGTTCGGCCTGCAATCTCAACGTGTACAACTTCGCCGAGATGACCGCCCTCGAGGCAGAGGCCTTTCTGCGGGAGCACATTCCCAAGGGACGCGTCTGTGGGCTGCTCTTTCGACGCGCCGACGGCACCGTCCTCACCAAAGACTGCCCCGTCGGTGTGGCACGCTGGCGCCGGGGGGCCGCCTGGGCCGTTGGTCGCGCCGCCGCGGCCGTTGCGTTCCTGGTCGGCGGCGTTGCTTTGGCAACCGGACGCCACCAGGACGCTCGTCTCCGCGCCCAGCAGCCGTTTCGCTCCGTCTGCGAATGGCTGAACCCGGCGGTCAAAGCACTCCCGGCGAATCCCGTCCCGATTCCTGCCGGAGGGATCGCGTGCCCGCCGGCGCTGAGGGTGCCCAAGACCCCGGCACTCTCTCATGGTGCGTCCGTCTCGTGAGCGCCCAAGCCGCCTGGAACCTCTCATGCCAAACTCCATCTCACTTCCGCTTCTCTCCCAGATCCAGATCGCCTCGCCATGCTCTGCCCGCTGGGAGGACATGCAAGGCGACGCCGTCACGCGAGATTGCGCCGCCTGCAAGTTGCAGGTGCACAACCTCTCGGAAATGACGAGCGAACAGGCCGAGGGGTTTCTCCAGGCGCGGCTCGGCACGGGGCGTGTCTGTGCTCGCTTCTATCGGCGGGCCGACGGCACGATTCTGACGAGGGATTGTCCCGTGGGTATCGCCCTGTGGCGCAAGCGGGCGGGTGTGGCGGTGGGGCGCGTGGCCGCGGCGATGCTCTTTCTGGGCACGGGCGGCTTTGTCGCCTCGACGCAGCAGCGCGAAAGCCTCACGCAGCGGCTGCGGGCCGTTCAGCCTTTCCGCACGGTCTGCGAGTGGGTGAACCCGACGGTCGCACCGCCCCCGGCCAAGGTCGTTCGCATGCAGGTCATGGGGGACATTTGCGTCCTGGCGCCGACTGTTGCTCCGGCGGCTCGCGCTGCGTCGGCGGGAGGGCCTGGACGATGAGCCATCGGTGGCGCGGCGGTGAACTTTTCGGGCACGATGTCCCACCCGTAGCGCTCGCAGCGCCGGTGCATAGCCCCGCCGAGTTCCTTGCCATGACCGGAGTCCCCGCGATGATCTTTGTTATCCTCGGCTCACTTTTGGTCTGGGTCTGCGGTCTCTCCCTGGGGCTCTTCTGGGACTGGCAGGACGCCGCCAAGCAGGGCGAGGAGGCCTTTGGACCCACCTGGGCACTCTCGAATATCCCGCCGCTCGCCGCGTGGCTCGCGGTCGAGATCATCCATCTGATCAGCCCGCGGCGGCTCTTTGATCGGCGGATCGTCGCGCCCATCGGGCGTGTGTCCCTGGGCATCAAGGGAGCGGTCATCGGCTTCATCATCGCCGTCGTGTTCCTGCCGATCGTCGAGAATGCCATGCCGGACTGGCTCACGCTCGCCGCGGCCTCGGCCATCGGCACCATGATCCCCACGGTGCTCCTTCCTCGCATGCACAAAGGGCACTGTGCCTTGTGTGACTACGACCTCCGCACGCTCCCGTCGATGGAACGGTGTCCGGAGTGCGGGAAGACGGGAGTGCTGTAAGGCAGTTGAACAGGACTGAGGACTGAGGACTGAGTAGCAAACGACGACACTCAGTCCTGTTCAACGGTTCAACTTCTTTCAGCACCCGGCTTCGAAGTCGTCCAGGAACATCGCGAGGTCGGTCGCGTCGATGGTGGCGTCGGCGTTGCGGTCGGTGCGGGGGTCGCGTGCTTCCCAGGCCTGGCGGAAGGCGTCGTAGTCGAAGAAATCCAGGGCGCCGTCGCTGTCGAAGTCGGCGGGGGCACTGAAGGCGAACGCGACGTGCGGCATGAGGGTCACCGACAAGTCGGGGTTGCTTGCCCGCACGGTGATGGACTCGAGGCCGCAGCGGGTGCCCACGATATCGAGGTCGAATCGTCCGGCGCCCAGCGATCTCACGCCCACGGTTCGTGCGGTGGTTCCCTGGGCGTCGACGTTCCAGCCGAGGGCATCGGTGTCGACGCCCCGCCAGTCGCGCAGTTGTACGTGCAGCGTCGCGGGCGTGCGTCCGTCGCCCGGGACGGTGCCGGGGTCGAACGCGGCCGTCGATTCGATCGCGTCGGGGACGTGCACGAGCGCGTTGCGCCACATGACGTACTGCTCCCGCAGCGTGAAGACGGGGTCGGGGTCTCCGGCCTGGCGGTTGGCGACGTTGAAGTCCATGTACGATTGGCCCGAGGCGCACCCGGCCTCGCCGAAATTGATCGCACCACCCGGTCGCGTGAGGTTGCTCATGATCACGACGCTGCTGCCGCCGGGGCAGGAGTACGCGACGTCGAGGTCGCTGTCGGCGTCGAGATCGCCCACGCTCATCCGCGCGGGCGAGAAGCCGGTCGCGAAGGTGCGGGCGGCCTCAAAGGTTCCGTCGCCGATGCCCTTGAGCACGCCGAGCTGGCTTGATGTCCGGGCCAGGACGACCAGATCGAGCTTTCCATCGGCGTCGATGTCCGCGGCGGCCGCCTGGCTCACTCCCGAGGCGACCGTGTGGTTTGTCGGGGTCCACGCGCCCGCGACCCTCTTGTACACCCGCACGAAGTTCTCGCCGGTTCCGCACACGACGATCTCGGGGGTCCCATCCGCGTCGAGGTCGGTCGCCAGCACGTGCGAGATGACCGTCGAGGTTGCGAAGAGGTTCACGCGGGCGAAGTTGCCGGCCCCGTCGCCGGTGAGGAGCGTCACGTTGCGCACGTTGGGGTTGCCCGAGATGAGGTCGAGCTTGGCGTCGGCGTTGAAGTCGGCGGCAGAGATCATCGTCGTGCCCGTCCCGGCGCTGGAGGCGATCGCGGGTGAGAACGTGCCGTCGTTGTGCCCGGGGAAGACCGAGACGTCGTTGGTACCGGTGTTGGCACAGACGATGTCGAGCTTGGCGTCGTTGTTGAAATCACGAACAAGGACGGCCGACGGCGTGAGTCCGGCGGTGAGTGTCAGCGGGTCGAAGAATCCGCCGTGGTCGTTGGCGAGGTACACGAGCACCGAGGTGCCGTTGCTGGCGACCAGGTCCATTCGCCCGTCGAGGTTGAAGTCGGCGGCGACGACGTCCTTTGCGACGCCGCCGGTGGGGATGCTGAACGCCGGGGCGAGCATCGCGGGGCCGACGCCGAGCCTGCCCATCACGCCGGTGTTGTTGAGGGTGATTCCGATGCTCGAGGGAGCTCCTGCGGCCGCGACGACGGGGTCCAGCAGCCCGTCGCCATTGAGGTCGGCGAGCATGATGTTCTGGGGCCCTCGCGCGGTCGGATAGGACGCGCGGCAGTTCTGGATGTCGCCCTCGCGGGCGATGAGCATGTAGGCGATGTGGGCGGATTTGGTGAAACTCGGCGGCGGAGAGCCGCACGAGGGGGGCGAGCCCGTGAGGCACGAGCAGCGTCCGTCGCCGCCCATCAAGCGGGCAGCTTCCATGCCGGCCATGAGCTTGGCGGCGATGTCGCCAGGGGTGTTCACGATCGCGGCGACGGCCATGGTGACGACGGGGTCGCCGGTGAGCACGTTGCCCTGCACGGCGTAGACGAGGTCGCCCACGCGGCCGGTCTGGCCCCCGGCCCACTGGCCCGCGCCGGTGCCGGTGAAGGTGAGTGTTTCGCCCAGGTCGCCGGCGCCGCCGTGCACCGTGCCCAAGCCGTACTGGCGGATCTGGTGTGAGGGGTCGAAGGTCGAAAGACCCGAGAGGATCTGAGCGAGCGGCACGCCCTGGAGCATGCGGTCGCGGATGTAGGTGCGGTTGAGGCCGAACTGGTCGACCGCCGACTGGCAGGTGGCTCCGCCGATGAGGGGGAGGAGGACGGGCGTGTTGGCCTCAAGGTCGAAGTTGGTGAGGCACGTGGCCGACGCGAGGGCGACCTCGCCGGTGCGTGTGTTGATGATGACGATGGACCAGGTGGCGGAGGCGCGCCCGGCGGCGAGCACGCAGGCGGCGGCACCGAGGGTCGCCAGAACGCTTCGAACTGCACGGCGAGCAAACGTCATCATTGAGCTCCTGATCCCTCCTCCCCCGCGCAGCGGGGGAGGTGGCCGAGTCTTCGAGGCCGGAGGGGGTGATTCCCGGTGTCATCGAGAGCACCCCTCGCGATAACCCCGCCAAGGTCATGTCACACCCGCCACCCTTATTGGCCTATGTACCACACAATCCCCGATTCTCCAAGGGATTTCGGGTGTTGGGGAGGTTTGGATCGGCCAGGAGGCCCCAGGACCTCAACTTTCGCCGAACTTCCGAGAATTCGGACTCCAAAGCTCACTCAGTTACCCGGGCGTGGCCCAGCCGTCTCCCTGAGCAATGTCTCGACATGATCGATTATTTCGGGGCGAGTCGTCCAGAGCACGGCGAGGTCTTTGACCATGACAAACTGGGCACTACCCGGCGAGGACTTGGTTTGCGTGTTCAGCCAACTGTAGAGCGATTTGTGCGCTTCCTGAGCGGACATCATCGCGTTGCCCGTGGCCTCTCCTTTGTTGAGAGGATCGGATGTCAGGGCATTGAATCTCCCGGCTTTGACGTTTCGCCGCGCGATTTCTTCGATCGTGAGTGCTCCGACTGCCTGGAGCACATCTCCCAGAGGCCAGATTGCCACGTGCTCTGTGGGCGCGTAGCCCGCCGCGTTTGGAGCGGAGAACGGCCCGAGGCGCGCCGGTTTGCCCGCCTGAACCGCTTCCAGCACGGTGCGTGATCTCGCGCGGATATCGCTCGGTCCCAGGATGAGCAACCTTCCTTCAAATTCAATCGCGGCTACGCCGCTCTTGTTGTCGGTCCAAATGTGCGGGCACGCCGTGCGTTCCACGACGCTCCTGAGAACCAACGCGCGAAGTTCCCGGCCCAGAGACACCCACCAAGCGGGTCCGTTGTCCCAAGCATCCAGGCCAACGACGGTGCACCCTTCCGAGTCGATGATGGGCACACCCGGCCGTGCATTGCCAAGCGCTTTGACGAGGTCGCGGATCTTCTTCACGGTTGCCTCGGGAGCGGCGACGACAAGTTGCGTTCCAACCTCCCGGACCCGTCCATCTCCTTCGCCGGTGCCCCGCCAGGAGTGGATGTCGATATGTGTCATGATGAACTGGCCGAACCTCCAGGTCCACTGATCAATTGGACCGCCATAGTTGAAAGTGTGTGCTCGTCCGTCGTCGTGGATCAACTTGTCCCGGCCGACGTTTGACACATCGATTGCGGCGACCACGTCGCCGGCGGGAGCTTCGCTCGCCCACGCTGCTTTGAGCCTTCGGGCAAGTATCCGCCCCGAGAGCCAGTCGAGCATTTCGGTTTCCTGCCGATCGCGAATCTCTCTGCCTGCCCAATCGGTGGGTGCTCGATCCGCCCACGCCTCTACATCCATCGGCCACGAGACCAGCACGACCATGGGGAGGAGCCGCGCCCAGCCGCGCTCCCGCACCGTCGGCATCCGCCACGCGACGTGAGCGGGCAGCAGGAGCACGCAGGCGGCGATTGCCCGACCCCATCTTCGTCTCGAACGCCGCAGGCCCCGCTCGTTCCTCGCCTCTCGTCCGCACTCGGGGCACCGAAGGCCCACAACGCCGGTCATGTCGTACCAGCACCTGCCGCAGCGGCGCGAGGCTGGCTTGGAGCCTGGCCAAAATCGCCAGCCTCGGGCCATATCGCCGGCCATCGCCCAGGCCACGCCTGCGCACGCGGCCACCAGCAGGCCCACGCCCACCGTCATCCACAAGCGATCGATCCAGACGTCTCCCACTGGTCCTCCGCGGCGCTCGATTCACATGGGCCTCATGGCCTTTCCCGTGTCAACCCCTTCTCGGCCTCCTGCAACGCGGCTTCTACGACTTCTATCAAATGGGCGTTGGTGGTCCGAAGGATCGCCATATCGCCGACGAGGAACAGGGTGGCGTCGTGCTGCCAGGCGTCGGGCTGATTGCCCGGGCGACTCCGTCGCACGGTGAGCGACTCAAAGGCATGCTGGGGATCTTGGTCCGAATTGGAGAAGCGCCAGATCCTGACCAATTCTCCCGCCGCCGGGTCGCGTTCCCAACCCGCGTCGAGTGCTTTGACGGTTCGAATACCCCACGTTCGAAGCAGGGGACGCACCGGCCACATCGCCACATGTTCCGGCTTCATGTTCGGTACGCAGGCCGCGGTGAACGGCCCGAGTCGGGCGGCGATTCCATCGTGGAGGGCGCTGAGGAGAGCTCGCGATCGTGCGCGAATATCGGCCGGCCCTCGGATGATGAGACTGGCCTTGAACGACGTGACGTAAGCACTGCGTTCTCCGCTCCAATCCCAGGCTTGTGGACATATCGGGCGCGTGTGTAGTTGACGCACACGGTCGGGACGGCCCCGGACAATGGCAAGGTGCGCGCCGAGCCGATCCGGGCATGGAGCCCGAGCATGGACTTTGATCCTCCGTTGGACCCCGGTATTTGCCCGTTCGTCGAGTGTTTGAGTAACGCAGGAATTGAGACGTTTGAGTCCTGCGAGGGCGGCCACGGGCACGCCTACACCGAACCGACCATTCGGTTTCACGGCGGAACCGGCGAAGGCTTCCGGGCGCTGGCGATCGCGCAGAAACACGGCTTGCCCGTGTCGGAGATCCGCCGAACGTGGCCGATCAATAACGACGAGCCGACTGGCCCGCACTGGGAGATTGTGTTTTGGCGCAAGGCTACTTGCCTTGTCGGTTGAGGTGCTCGCACTCTTTGCAGAGCGGCTTGTTCCCCGTCCCCTCTCGCCGGTTGTCGTCTTCGATGTTGTTGCCGGTTTTGCACGTCGTGTTGTCGTGCCGAACCTCTTGCTTGACCGAGTGCCACGGATGAACCATCGGCATAACCCACCCCTTTCGTTCGGTATGTGTATGGCGCGATCCTGTCGTGGTCAACACCGATAGTCTCTTGACAAGGCCGTGTGCGTTATCTAACATGGTTTCATGGAGACGACCACCAAACCCCGCAAGCCGCGCCGCAAGGGCTCAATCTGTGGCGACAAGTCCCCAACGGTGTCGGCCTTGCCGGACGTGTGTGCCGACGAGACGCTCGCGGTGGAGTTCGTCGAGCGTCAACGCTGGGGCAATTCGCCATGCTGCCCGCGCTGTGGCGACACCAACGTCCGGAAGATGCTCGCGGCCGACGGCTCGCGGAACAAGCGGTATCTGTGGCGCTGTGGCGGATGCCGCAAGCAGTACACGGTGCGGATCAATTCGGTCTATGAGGATTCGCGCATCCCGATGCGGTTCTGGGTGTTCGCGTTCTGGTCCGCCTGCACGCACAAGAAGGGTGTTTCGGCCCTCCAGATCAAGCGCCAGACCGGGCTCAACTACCGATCGGCCCTGTTCCTGATGAACCGCATTCGGCACGCGATGACGCCCACTGACCAGCCCCCGCCCTTTGGCGGTATCGTCGAAGTGGATGAGGTGTACATCGGTGGACGCGCAACCCGCGCGGAGGCCCGGGCAAACAAAGCCAAGGGCGTCGTGCTTCGGGGTCCCAAAGACAAGACGCCGGTACTCGCCGTGGTCGAGCGCGGCGGGTCCGTGCGAACCAACGTGGTTGCCAGTGTAACCGGTGCCAACCTTGGGGACTTCATCCGCACAAACGTCGCGTCGGGCACGCTCGTTTGCACCGACGCGCTCAAAACCTACCGGGTGGCGGTCCCTTATGCGTGCCAACATGGGATTGTCCGGCATGACGTTGGCCGCTACGTGGACTTCGACGATCGGCGCATCCACACCAATTCGGTCGAAGGGTTCTTCAACTTGTTCCGCAAGCGAATCGACGGGACGCACCACTCGGTTTCCCGCGTGCACCTCCACCGATACGCGAGTGAGGCGGCATTCGTCTACAGCGCCCGGGGAGTGGACGACGGCGAACGCACGATCATGGCGATTCGGGGCGCGAGCGGGAAGCGGTTGACCTACAAGCAGTCGTGCGTGCGGATCGCCTAGACCGCACGTTTGCGGCGAGCTGGCCCGATGGTCACGGTTGAGCGATTGGCGACGGTCGGGATGGTAGCGCGTCAAGCCATTTTGGATCAAAATCGGCGTCTGGGACTTCTAGTATGAGAGCGTGGATCTTGTCGTGATGCAGTTTCAGCTTGGCCCTAGCCCAATCCCACGCATACCTCGGCGCGCCGAGCTTTCCGGGCTCCGGCAACGGCGGCACATATTCCAACGACGGTCCCGGTTCGCTTGCGGCGCTTGCCAGAAACTCTCGTTCGTAGTCTGGCCCAAGACACTGGCGAATTGTGGCGGCCGCACGATTTCTCCATTCCAAGGCTCGCGATTGCACATCTCCAGTGCCGTACAGAATGGAATGAGCCTCATTCATAATCGCTCGCAGTTCACGGCGAGCTGCCGCCGGAGCCAATCGGGCCTTGATCTCGTCTCGTTCTTTTCGGATTTTGTGAAACGCCACAAACGCCGCAACGACGAGACCGACAACCGAGGCGACACTTAGACTTCTCCATCCAAGGGAGTAGTTTGGGTTTCCCATCTGGTAGAAACCAACCATGCCTCCGAGAAGGTCGATTAGCACGACCCACCCCCATTGGCCCCAAGCACAGACGAGTTCGCGCGCGCTTTTAGCGACCTCTCGGACGACCGTCTTTTCCATCCCACTAGCGTACCAAACCCCCACCGATCGTGTGGAGGCTCGAAAACAGGGCATTTTCGCCCTACTTCGTCGGCTTGGCCTTGAACGAGTCCCGAATCCTGTCCCCGAAGTTGCCGTCGAGTTTGAGGCGCGATGGACTGGGGCCGCGCTTGGGCTCGTCGTCTTGCGGTGGACGGCTCTTGGGCTTGACGGCTTTCGGTTCCCGCTTTCTTTGCGTCATGGTGCGGATCCTGATTCTGTGCTCGTCGCGTCGAAGCAGAATCATACACGCCGATCGGCGCGCGCGTCAAGAACCCGAGAACCACTCCGACATCGTTCACGCCCTCAGTCTAGCCACCGACATGGCCGTGTGCGTCAACTACACAGTAACGACATATCGCCGTAGTCAGAGAGCGAGCCGCACTGCCAGCGGAGTCTTGGAGCGGGGGTTCCGCAGTCGGTGCGCCCGGATGGTTTGCTTGGATCCCCACGACAGTCAGATCCTCCCAATCCAGCATCGAGCTCTGGCCTTGTTGATCGCCCAGCATGTTCACAATCGCTCGGGCTCGTCGAACGCGCTCTGGCGAGGCCTGCAGGACGAGAAACCTTCCAACTTCCCTAACCGTGCACTCTCGCTTGCCCCGATTGGCGGCCCAGGTCTCCGGCTGCAATTGGGCCCAGAGGAATACGGCAAAGTCTTGAGTGCTACCTTCGACACGTGCTATGGATCGACCGAGTTGGACCTGCGTGATTCGCTCGACATCGAGGATCACAACTTCGTGGTCGGCGGGGGCGAGACCTTTCCAGTGGGATTGGACCCGGCCCGCAAGGATCTGCGCGGGCAACCAGCCCAGGAGTTCATGGTATTGGCGAGCGGCCAATTCTGTCCCCGCCCAATCCACTTGACGGTGTTCTGCCCACGCGCCAACATCCATAGGCCACGAGACCAGCACCATCGTGGGCACCAGACGCGCCCAGCCGTGCTCCCGCGCCGCGGGCATTCGCCACGCCACATGCGCGGGCAGCAGAAGCAAGCACGAAAGGACCGCCCGGCCCCACCTTCGCCTCGAACGCCGCAATCCGCGCTCGCTCCTCGCCTCCCGCCCGCACTCTGGGCACCGCAAGCCCGCGACGCCGGTCATGTCGTACCAGCACTGTTGGCAACGTCGGCGTGCCGCCTTTCCGGCACGCTTCGCACGCAGGCCTCGCACCCAATCCCCGACAAGTGCCCACGCGAGACCCGCGCAGGCGGCCACCAGCAGGGTGATGCTCACCGTCATCCACAGGCGATCGATCCAAGCGTCTGACATTGGCTCTCCGGGGACTCGATTCGCAACGGTCTCACGGTTGATCGGGGCGCGGTCCCTTCGCCGCCTCTCGCAAGGCGGCTTCCACTTCGTCGACGACCTCGGGCTTGGTCGTCCAAAGCAACGCGACATTTCCAAAGACCAGCTCTATTCGTGCACTCTCCTCCCACGCTTGGGGACGGATGGTCTTGACATGGTCCACCACCGCGCTAAATGCGTGCCTTTCGGACTCCTCCGCGTCGTAGGTGACCACCGCTCGATTGCGATCCGGCCCCGTCCTCGCCCACTCCTGCGGGCTTATCCCACCATTGTCAGCTGTAATTTCCTCGTCGGTTTGCGCCCCCCAGGCCCGAAGCGTGCTGCCTGTGATCTTCCAGGTTGTCACGTACTCAAGGCGACTCTCGCTCAAGGGATCGGAGTCGTTATTTCTGTAGCACCGCGAGCCCTCACATCTTCGGGGTTGTCCGTCGGTTGCGGTTGCGAGCACCGCGTCGATTACTTCGCACGCTCTCGCGCGGATGGAGGGTTCGCCACCCATGACGAGCACATGCTTGTGCGGGAAGATGTAGGCGCCGTCGCCACCATTGTCAGACCATGCGTCTCGCGAAACTGCTTCGACCAGAATGCGGCGAAGATTTCTCCATTGGTCTTCATTCACGACGAGCCCTCGCTCGGGGTCGTCAATCACTCCCGGTAACCGATCGAGGGAGGCGATGGAAAGGCCGCCGCTCTCAACAAAGCGATGCTGTGCGGAACACGACTGGATTGCCTCAAGAAGCTCGACGCATCGCAAGCGCCTGGCCTTTGGTGCTCGGATCAGGATCCGTTCCGCGACCGCGTGGAGAGACCCCCCCTCGCCGCCGTTGTCGGTCCAGGAATCTTGGTCAACGACGTTGGTGAGGAGGGTAACGAGTCCTCGGGCGTCAGCCTGCTGGGAGATCCGACGATTCGGGCCGGCGATTGCGCCGTGTGCGAGCGACATTCCGATCACCGTGAGATCTCCGGCGTGAACGACCGATGGACTGCGGTGACTGAGATTGAAAGCGACCGTGTCATCGCCCTGGTAAGTAGCGAGCCATCCCTCTCCCGCCCTCATGGCCGAGAGGAGGTTCCTCACCTCCGACATCACACCAGCCGGGGCTCGCACGATCAGCCTTTCTCCGATGTGTTCAAGCCTTGCGCTTTCTCCCGAGTAGTAAGTCCATTCGTCAGAATGAATCGCATCCTGGATGAACATTGCCAATTCAAACACATGACTCGGCGCCCCCCAGGTTCGAACTCCCGCGGGCTCAAAGCGCATCTCCCGCACAAGATCTCCGACTGGAAAGACTTCCACCGACTCGTCTGTGCGTCGATCGCGGGCGAGCAGTTGGCGTACACGCTCTGCGAGCACACGCTGCGAAAGCGGCCCGAATAGCTCCTCTTTCAGCCGATCGTCCAATTCCTTCCCCGCCCAGTCTGCGGAAGTCCCCTTTATCCACGCGTCCAAATTCATCGGCCACGAAGCCAGCACCACCATCGGCACCAGCCGCCCCCAGCCATGGGCGCGCACCGTGGGCATGCTTGCGGCCACATGCGCTGGCAATAGAACCGCGAGGTTCACGAGAACCCCTCTCCAGCGGATGCGCGATCGCATCAGCCCGCGCTCGTGTCGCGCCTCGCGCCCGCACTCCGGACACCGCAGGCCCGCAACGCCGGTCATGTCGTACCAGCACTTGCCGCAACGCCTCCGCGTTGCGTTTCCTGCCCGACGTGCGCGCCAGCCCCGCACCCCGTCGCCGGTCATCGCCCAAGCGAACCCCGCGCACGCGACCACCAGCAGGCCCAGGCCGACAGTCATCCACAGGCGATCGATCCACGCGTCCGACATGGGGCATGAGACTCCTGGCAAACGCCCGGGTTCCTGTTCGTTGATCTCCGCACCGCATAGGCAACCCGCTATACCTAGCGCTTGCCCCGAATCGCCCTGGCGAAACCCTCCGACGCCAAATTCAACACAACGGCTCAAAACGCAAATTTGACGGATTCAAATTTCCGTTATGTTGAACGGGCGTTATGAGGCGCTCCCAAGAGCTTGTGCAGCAACGAGTTGGAGTCGGGACCAGATTGTGGGTCGTCCGGTCGGACGGATGGAACGGTTGTAGCCCGGTCTCCAATCGCCAGGCGACTTCCTATTCACCCAAGAACGAGCCGTTGTTGAGGCCAGTCACAAATCATCGTCCTCATCCCTCACCCGCTTCTCCCGGTTTCCCTGGAAGGGCGGCACCTCGTCGTCGTCTTCTTCGATCTCGTCGACTTCCTCGGCCTCTTCCTCGACCTGTGGGGCCGCGGCTGGCTCGCCGACGAAGAGGGCGCCCTGTTCTTCCTTGCCCTTGACGGGCCACGACAGGCCCTTGGCCTGGGCCTCTTCCTTGGCCATCGCCTTCATCATCTCCCATTCCTCGGGCGTGATCAAGACGTCGCGGGCGACGCTGCCCTTGTGGTCGGAGATGATCCCGGCGATGCCCATGAGGTCGATCAGGCGGCTCGAACGTGTGTAGCCGATCGCAAGGCGCCGCTGCAGGAGGCTCACGCTGCCGCGGCGGCTCTCGAGCACGATCTCGACGGCCCGCTCGAAGAGCGTGTCTTCCTGGGCGGCCTTGAGGCTGGCCGAGGAGTTGTTCTTGCTCTGCAGGAGGCGGTCCTCGTCGGACTGTTGCGAGAGGCCGTTGCCGTCCTCGCTGGGGCGACGCAGGACCATGAGCTGGCGCTCGAAGCTGGGGCCGGCGACGTCACGCATGAACTTGACGACGCTGCGGATCTCGCGATCTTCGACGAGCGTCCCTTGGCTGCGCGAGAGCTTGTTGGTGCGGGGATTCAAGAAGAGCATGTCGCCGTAGCCGAGCAGGAGCTCGGCGCCCTTGCCGTCGAGGACGATGCGGCTGTCCATGCCGCTGTTCACGCGGAACGCGACGCGGCAGGGCATGTTGCTCTTGATCAGGCCCGTGACCACGTTGGCCTGTGGGCGCTGGGTGGCGAGGATGAGGTGCATGCCGACGGCGCGGGCCTTCTGGGCGATGCGGATGATGTGGCTCTCGACTTCCTTGGCCGTCATCATGAGGTCGGCGAGCTCGTCGATGATGAACACCATGTAGGGCAGCTTGCGGGGGACGCGAGAGCCTTCCTCGTCGGTCGTGATGCTCAGGCGCTCCTTGAGCTCCTCCCACGTCAGCTCGTTGTACGCTCCGATGTCGCGGCAGCCGGCCTCGGCCAGGAGCTCGTACCGCTCGTCCATCTTCGTGCACGCCCACTCCAGGATCGCGGCGGCCTTGCCCATTTCGGTGACGACAGGGCACATGAGGTGTGGGATGTCCTTGAACTGCGACATCTCGACCATCTTGGGGTCGACGAGCACCATCTTGAGCTCGCTGGGCTTCTTGGTGTACAGGAAGCCCATGATGATCGTGTTCATGCACACGCTCTTGCCGCTGCCGGTGGTGCCGGCGATGAGCATGTGCGGCATCTTGGCGAGATCTTCGATCAAGGGTTCGCCGCTGGCGTCCTTGCCCATGAACATCGGGAGTTTCATGTGGGCGTAGCGCTCGGTGTTGGCCATCAGTTCCTTGAGGCGAACCTTCTCCTTGGTCGCGTTGGGGACTTCGACGCCGATGGTGTCGCGTCCGATCTGGTTGGGGACGATGCGGAGGTTGGCCGACTTGAGGGCTCGGGCGATGTCGGTGGTGACCGCCTGCACCGCCGAGACCTTGGTGCCGGGGGCGAGACGCACATCGAAGAGGGTGATGACCGGGCCGCTCTCGATGCCCACGACCTCGCCGTCGATGCCGTACTCCTGCATGGCACCTTCGAGGGCGGCCGCTTGCTCGCGGACGTACGCCTCGAGGGTCGCGTTGAAATTCTCTTCGGGGTTCTCGAGCAGGTCGAGCCCGGGGAAGCGGTACTGCTTGCCCTCGATCTCGAGCTGCTCGGCGGACTGGATGCCCGCGAGGTCGGCGTCGGTCGCGACCTCGCGCCGGTCCTGGCCGAACGCGACGGGGAGGCGAGCCATCTTCGCCCGCAGGGCGTCCTTGTCGAAGACCTGAGGTGCGCCGGGGAGATCGTCGTCTTCATCCTCCTCCCTCGCGCTTCGCGGGGGAGGTGTCACGAGTCCGCGAGTGACAGAGGGGGTGTCTTCGACTTCGTCGTCCCTCGCACTCTCCAAATCGGGATCGGCAATCCCATGTTCCGCGGCCTCGTCCTCCATCTCCGTCATGTTGTCCAAGGTCGCCGTCACGCCGCCTTCACCCGGGAAGGCCGCACTGGGCGCGTCCGCGGCCGTGCGCCCGCGCTTGACGCGCCGCTCCTGTGCCTTTTCCTTGAGCTCTTCGATGAACTCCTCCTGCTCGGCTTCCTTGCCCTTAAACATGTCGCGCACGCGCGAGAAGAGCCCGCCGCCGGCGTCGGCGGTGGCGCCGCCGACGACTTTTGTCGCCGACCAGGCGGCGGGGAGTGCGACGTTACCGGCGAAGCGCCCGGCGACGGCGGCGGCGGGAACGCCGCGGTCGCGCGTCAGCCGCAGGAGCCAGGTGACGATCTCGTCGACGGCGACGAGCAGGCCCAGCATGAGGAAGAGCACGAGCCAGATGCCGGTACCGACGACACCGAAGCGTTGCTTGAGGAGGTCGACGGTCATGACGCCGATCTTGCCGCCGGCGATGTCCGCGAAGGGGCCCGAGGCGTCGAGCATGAGGCGTTGCAGCCCGGCGGCGGCCGCGACGACGATGAGCACACCGATGATCCGCGTGTAGAGGTGGGGGATCCGCCAGCCCATGGCGAGGGTGAAGAGGCCGATGCCCACGAGGGCCACGAGCAGGTGGGCTCCGTACCCCAGCAGCATCACGAGGTTGTACGCGAGGAGGGACCCGAAGGGTCCGCAGAGATTGGCGACGGCCCCCTTGGCGGCTGTGGTCGTGTGGCTGGGCCAATCAGTGGCGCGGAAGCTGAAGAGACTGACGACGATGAAGGCCCAGGCCGCCAGGGCGACGACCAGGGCTATGCGCAGGGAAATACCCATTCCGCCGCTGCCGCCCGAAGCCGCTGCGGGCACGAAGGCACCCGAGGCCTGATTGGTCCTGATTCGTCCGCCGGTACGCACAGTCGCCATGGTGAAAGCTTCCTTGCTTGAGAACCGATCGTATCGGCTCAGGGGCCAAACGCCCCCCAAAAGTGCCAGAAGCCCTAACGAACCCCGCGCGAGGCACAGGCTGGCGGCTCAGCGACTGATGGTGAGACCGGGTCGCTGGAACATCGCGGCGCTGATGGCGGCGTCGGTGACCTGGGTGGAGCCGACGTGCAGTGTGGTCAGCGCCTTGAGGCCGGTGTCGGCTCGCGTGAGTTCAACAAGGCCGGCGTCGGTGATTTGCGAACCTTGCAGGCTCAGCCAGACCAGGCCCGACAGACCCGTGTCGGCGCGGGAGAGTTCCTTGATGCCCTCGTCGGTCACCAGCCTGGATCCCAAATTCAGCCTGGTCAGCGTCTTGAGACCCGTCTCGCCGCGCGAGAGTTCCTTCACACCCGCGTCGGTCACCTCGCTGTCGTACAGGCTCAGCGCACGCAGCCCTGGCAAATTTGGGTCGGCCTGGGCGAGCAGATTCGCGCCATCGTCGGTGACGCCGGTGCCGGCAAGTTCGAGTTCTCTCAGCATTCGCAGTCCAGTTTGGGGCCCGAGGAGTTGCCTGATGCACTCGTCGGTCAGCCTCTTTCCACTGACCTGCAGTGTGACGAGCGAGGGGAGCCCTGTGTGGGGGTCGGCCAGCGCGGCGATGCCCAAGTCGGTGATGCGGGTGTTGTAGAGCATGAGCGTCGTCAGATTTCGCAAGGTGCCCTGGGACCTGGCCAGAGCCGCCAGCCCGGAGTCGGTCACCCTGGTGTTGCTGAGATTGAGGGTGTCGAGCGATTCGAGGGCGCTGTCGAAGCGGGCGAGCTCGGCCAGGGCAACGTCGGTGATGCGGGTGTGGGCGAGATTCAATCGGGCGAGAGACTGGAGGGGGCTCTGCGGCCCAACCAGGGCCGCCAGACCCCGGTCGGTGATCCAGGTGCCCTGCAGGTTGAGCTCGGTCAGGGTCTTGAGGGCCGAGTCGGTGCGGGTCATTTCCCGGATGCCCGCGTCGGTCACGAGTCCATCGGCGAGCCACAGTGCCGTGAGTGTCTTGAGACCCGAATCGGTGCGAGCGAGGTCTCTGACACCTGCGTCGGTCACTTTGGTGTCATTGAGGCCGAGTGTCTTGAGCCCCTTGAGAGCGCTGTCCGGGCGGGCGAGTTCCTTCACACCCGCGTCGGAGATGCTGGTGCTGGCGAGGTCGAGCGTGGTGAGCGAGGCAAGGCCGCCCGTCGGGGAAGCCAGGATCCTGGCGCCGGTGTCGTTGAACGTTCGAGGGATGTCCCAGAGTTCTGAGAGCCGCGAGCGAGCGTCGGGAGTCAGGGGCTGGCTTTCGGCCAGCTGCAACCGGTCGCGGATGACGGCGTCGATCAACTGCTTCTGGAGTTGCTCATCCGGGCCAAGGGACGTGTGTGCCGATCGCAGGCCGAGTTTGTGTGCGAGCGGACCCAGGGATGGAATGATCACCATCGCGACAAGGAAGAAGAGCACTCCGCCGGTGAATCCGATCCAGATGAAGCGCCATCGGGGCAGACGGGCCATGAGACTCTCCGTTGCGGTGAGGCGAATCCCGAGGTGAAGACTGTAGCGAAGGGGCTTGCCGGCGGTGGGTGCGGTGACCCGTTCGACCGGGTTGCTCTACGTGCGGGCGCGGTAGACGCAGACGACAAAGCCGAAGGTGTCGCGTGTGTACTTCTCGTGGAGGTCCCACCAGGACTCGCTTCGGGCGGCGATGGCGGGGGCGTCGGGGTGGTTGGGGTTGGCGGTGCACCACGCGGCGCCGGCGTGGCGCTGGGCGGCCTCATAACTCGCGAACTCCTGGGGTGTCGCGGTCTGACTCGCGAGAAGCTCAAGCCCAAATGGAGGGCCTTTGGCGAGTGTGGCGCTCAGATCGCCCAGATCCGCGGCGTTCATGCCCAGAGCATCGAGAAACTCCTGCTGTGGCGGGCATCGCCAGTAGAGCTCGCCGATGACGACGTTACCGCCAGGGCGCACGAGGCGCGAGAACTCCACCAGCGTGCGGTCCAGGCCGCCCAGCGCGTGCGACGAGCCGATGCACAGGGCGCAGTCGATAGAGGCCGATGGCAGCGCTTCCACCGCCTGGGCCGCGTCGGCTTGGGTGATGCGAAAGCGGCCTTGGAGGTGCTGGTCCAGTGCGGCCTGGCGGGCGGCCTCTGCCATGAGAGGTGACCGCTCCACGCCGTGCGAACGCCAGCCGCGCCGCGCGAATGCCAGCAACAGTGTTCCCTTCCCGCACCCGACGTCGAGCAGGTCGGCGGGCTCTTGCAGGAAGAGATCACGGAGGAGCACTTCGTACGCGGACATGGGCAGGGGGCTGATGAGTTCGAGCGCGGCGTGGCGAACGAAGGAGTACAAGTCGCGGTCCATCGGCGAACACCGTATGGGTGTCGCGGATGGGGTTGCAACGGGTGACTTCTTTGTGAGGGCTGGAAGGAAACTTGGGCTGGAACTCCAAGCACGGTCACGGGCTGGAAGCCCATGCCACTTGGGAATCACGGGCTGGAAGCCCGTGCCACGGGGGCCTGGCCTGCGTTGACGAGGAGGGCGAAGTGGGGCACCACTTTGATGAGGGGACTGTTGGGCGCCTTGATGGGCGTGTGAGTGGGGAGGGGTTGGGAGATGGCGGGGTCTTCGAGGAAGGCCAGGAGTTCGAGGCCGCTGAGGGCGAAGCGGGCGCGGAGGGCGGCGAGATCGCCCTGGAGTTCGATGTATGCGCCGAGGAGGTCGGAGTGTGTGGGAGCGGCCTGTGACATTGGTGTCAGAGGTCGGGCGAAGGAATCGGGAAGCTTTGAAAGTGGAGGGGGAGATGTAAGGAGTGATAGAAAGAGAGTTGTCGGACGCGCGGAGATTGCGCGAGGGGAGAAGGGGAGGGGTGGGATGGTGAAGAGTGACCGGTCGGACTTGCCGCGGCGCGGGAATTGGGTGGGGCCGCCGGGTGCGGGGGCTGAGGGACTTGTTGGAGCCGCGGGCGAACCGGCACGAGTCGCTCGGGCCGCGAAGGGTGGCTGGGAACGATGTGCGAGCGGTTCGTGTCACTTTGCAGAGGAGCGACTCGCGTCACGCGTCTAGACCCGTCGGTCGCCAACACCGAGTGGATCGGAAGCAGGGCACGCGACCATCGAAGTCTCAAAGCCGACTTCGATGGCACGAGGCGGCGCCACGGGCACTCATTGGAACTTCGATGCCACCCGCCGCTCAGGGAAGCCGAGCACTGGAGAACGGCGCAAGTACGGCGCGAGCGGGCCGTCTACGATCGGCTACGTCAAGAGGGCCGTTGGAACAGTCTCAAGTCCAGAGATCGAACGCACGCGACCGATTACATTACTAGAGAAGAAAATAGCGTGAGGACAACAAATGACCAAGGAACGGGCAATTGAAGTGGCTAATGAATTCGTAGGAGCTGACGCCACGAAGATGGAATTGGTGAAAGCAAAGCTTGACGACGAAACTAATAGGTGGAATATCACCTACCGCTGGAGCGCCGACCAACGCTTATGTATCATTGTCGTAGATGACAAGACTGCCCGCTGTGTTCCAATGGACATACTACAGGATTAGCGATGTAGATGGGCGAGGATTGGGGTACAGGACAACCGGGCGCGGTACCACCGCTGCGGCCGCTGGGCAGAGCAAACAGATTGCAGAATCTATGGACTCTCTGCGTCAGGCCGCCGAGGCGTTGTTACGAACTGCCCACGAGGAATGTCTGTCCCTTCTGAAGCGGCTGGTGAGCAGAGCCGAGGCCAGTCTGCCGAAGGCATCGCGGCGATTAGTAAGCGTCCTGACGGAATGCAGGAGGGCGTTCGGCAGCTTGTCACCGAGTCCCTTGCTACGGCGGCCGTGAGCCAGGACTCGAAGCTGACCGAGAACCGCGAGCACTACCACAAAGCCCTCGCCGCCACCTCCGGTGCCACGACAGACGCGGTCGCCACGAAGGTCGCCTCGCTATCGACGGGGCAAGACGCTTCGGAGAAGGCGATCAGTTGCCTTGAACGGGTCGTTGAGCTGCAGTCGCTGGTCATCGGTGTCCTCGCGGCGGCGACCGGCGGGATCGTGTGGATGCACTTCTTCCCCTCCAAGTAGCCCTATCTATTTTCACTACGCTTTCTGGTGGAAAGCGAAGCGCTCATAGATCGGCGAAGTTCAACATCCCGCCTCAAACGCAACCACGAACGCGTCGTAGTCGAAGAAATCGACGGTGTCGTCGCCGTCGAAATCGGCCGTCGCACCTGGCGGGCACGCGGTTCCCTCGAAGCAATTCACAAACGCGTCGTAGTCGAAGAAGTCGACGGTGCCGTCGGCGTCGAAGTCGGCGGAGCAGATGGGGAAGGCGGCGGCAGCGGCGGCGTCGATGAGGCCGTAGCCGCGGACGAAGGTGGGGTCGAAAGTGCCGTTGGCGACCTGGTCGCGGGCGGTGCTGAGGATCGCGCGGCGCATCTGGGCCACGGTCCAGTTGGGGTGTGCGGAGGTGATGCAGGCGACGGCGGCGGCGATCAGGGGTGTGCTGAGGGAGGTGCCGCTGACCTGGGCGAGGTTCGAGTCGTTGCTCGAGGAGACGGTGAGGGTGTTGACGCCGCGGGCGAGGATCTCGGGCTTGACGCGCCCGTCGGCGGTGGGGCCGTCGGAGCTGAAACCGGCGATGTTGCCGGCCTCGTCGAGGGCGCCGCACGAGATCACGTGGAATGCGTCTGCGGGCGCGATGAAATGGCTCAGGGCGGGGTTGGCGTCGTGCCCCGAGTTGCCCATGGCGGTGCAGAAGTGGACGCCGTTGGCCGAGGCGATGTTGACGATCTGGGTGGTGACGGCGGTGGTGCCGTTGAGCTGGGCCTGGGTGTACCAGTCGATGTAGCCGAGCGAGCTGGTGCAGACGTCGGCGCCGTGGGCCTCTGCGAACTCGACGCCGGCGACGTAGTTGTCCTCTTCGATGGGCGTCTCGGTGGGGAGGTCCTCGGTCTTGCACATGATGAACGAGGCCTGGTAGGCCCCGCCCACGAGCGTGTCGGGCCAGTAGGAGCCGATGCAACCGGTGATCCAGGTGCCGTGGCGGTGCTGGTCGGGGTCGTCGCCGGCCTGGATGCCCACGTTGTCGTCGTGCTTGACGAAGTCGTAGGACGCGATGAGGTTGAGCGGGTTGGCGGGGTTGTTGAAGGCGGCGTGAGTGCGGACCAGGCCGGTGTCGAGAACCGCGATCACGACGCCTTGCCCGCGGAAGCCTTGCGAATGGAGGGCGGGCAGGTTCATTTGGTTCAGCTGGGCACTGGAGTAGCCGTAGAAGTCACGCGAGAGGCCCGGGCCTGAGGCGAGCGCGTCGTCGGGTGCGATCGGGGTGAGGCGGTGACCGGTGGCCACGGGTCTGATCGAGGCGACGCCGGGGAGGTTTGCGATGGCGTCGATCTGATCGGCGCTTGCCTCAACGCTCACAGCGTTGAGCCAGCGGCTCGTCTGCCGCAGCGTTGCGCCCGTCGCGAGCACACCTTCGAGGGCCGCCGGGGACACGGGGAGGTCGCGGGCATCGAACAGGCCTGGATCAGTGCGGCGGAGGCGACGCCTGGCGACCTGGAGCGGGTCGGCGGTGGACTCCATCGCGTCGATGGCGGCCGATTCCTGGACGGGCGAAAGCCCCTTGTCCGTGAGGTAGACCCAGTAGGCGGGACGTGCGGGAGTGGCGGCGAGGCCACAGCAGGCGAGAACGAAATGCGCGAGCATCGGTGGGGGCCCCTTGTCGCTCCGCTCTCTCGAGCGGGCATAGATCGTGGACATGTCCAACAGGTAGAACGGGTGCGAGGAACAGACTCAGGGGCATCCGGCCTCGAAGGAGACGACAAACGCGTCGTAGTCGAAGAAGTCGGAGACGCCGTCGCCGTCGAAGTCGGCGGTCTTGCCCGGCGGGCAGGAGCCTCCCTCGAAACAGATTACAAACGCGTCGTAGTCGAAGAAGTCGGCGGTGCCGTCACCATCGAAATCGGCGGGACAGAACGGGGGCTCGCAGACGTCGGCCTGGCCGTTGGCGTTGCCATCGACGCACGTTGTGAAAGCTCCGGACCACGAGCTTCCGGGAATCCCGGCGCAGTCCTGCTGGGTCGCCTGGAGGCAGAATCCATTGGAGAGGCAGCACGCACCCGCGGGCTGAGGGCAGTTGGCGCCGTTGCAGGTCGAGCCGACGCCGCGGAAGGTGCCGCTCTGGGCGGTGCACTGGCCGGCGGTGACGCCGGTGATGCACGAGCCATCGGGGAGGCAGCAGGCGCCGGTGGGGCAGGCGTTTCCGGCGCCGCAGACCGTGTTGGCCCCAAGCCAGGTTCCGCCCGCTCCGGCGCAGTCTACCTGGCTGAGCGTGAGGCAGAAGTTGTTGGAGAAGCAGCAGGCGCCGGCGGCGGCGATGCAGCCGGCCCCGTTGCAGTCGGAGCCGTCGCCGCGGTAGAGACCCTGCTGGGTCTGGCAGTCGCCCACAGTGGTGATGATGCAACTGCCGTTGGGGAGGCAGCACCCGCCCACGCCGGGGTTGCAGTTCAAGCTCGACCAGGTGGTGCGTCCAACCCAGTCGCCGGTTGGACGGCAGAAGGTGGGAAGGTTGGAGAACCGGGCCCAGCCGCCGTTGGAGGGGCAGCCAAACGCTCCGCAGTTGATGCCGTTGAGCCAGTTGAGCGTGGGCTGGGCGAGTCCCGACACGTCGGACGCCATGAAGGCGTTTCGGTTTCTTGTGGGCGCCGTTGAGCAGGGATTCGCCGGGTTCTGGTTGAGATGATCGATGCGGATCGCCACGGTGAACTGGTGCGAGCCATTGTCGTTGAGGATGACCTGCTCGGGGTCTTCTGGATCGATGGAGAACTGCAGGTTCACCCCGTTGGTCCCCGGGGGGATCTCGATGTGAGGGAGAATCGTGCCATCGGACGAGTAGGTCGCCACCAGCGTGCCCGACTGGGGCGTGCCCTCGTAGATCAGGATTGACCACTGGGTCGTGGTCGCGACGATGGTGTTCTCCGTGCCGAAGATCACTTCGGTCATGTTGTGCTTGATGGGCCAGTCACCCGCCGCCACGGTGTACGTCGCCGCGAAGGCTTCAGTGTCCACCATGCCAGCTTGAAGGTTGAACGACCCTCCGCCAAAGTTGGCGTCGGTGTGGCTTGAGAGGGTGTTGCAGGCCTCGGGCAGGTTCGCGGGGTTCGCCACGACTCCCCGGGGCGTCACGTGGAGAACTCGAAGGGTGTCGAACGTGACGGGGACTTCGACCCGGCGTGTCGACTGGCTCGCACCATCCTCAACGGGCTGACCCATCGCGGTTGCCGACGAGCAGATCGCGGCCATTCCCAAGAGACTCGCGGCCGCACCAATAGACCGGATCAAACCCATGAAACATCCTCCCAGCTCTCGTGACTTTCCCGTGGAACGTGCCGGTTCGCCCAGCCCGATTGCCGCCCATTCGCTGACTTGCCCAGCATACCTCCAATTCGTGCCGGAAGATACCCGAACACGAATCAAAACTCAGCCGGCGTGCAGAACGCGGCTCGTTGTTCTATGCGGACCTGGGCCCATCGGTGTTCCCGGGAAACACCCGAAAGCCACCGATCGCCCTCAATCGCGGGCGGTTTACACTCCTCCACTTCGCATCCATGCCTTCCAGACTTCCAATTCTCGCGGCCAGGTTCTCGGTTCTCGCCGCGATCGTCGGTTCGGGCGTCCTTGTTCTCGGGCGAACCACGGGTCTGGCGACGCCGGGTTGCGGGCCGAGCTCGGGGTGCGCCGCCGCCGCTGCGAGCGTGTGGGCCACTGTGCCGGTGCTTGGAACGTCGACGGCCTCCTTGGCGCTTTCTGCCTTCATCGCGCTTGCGATGGGCCTGTGTTGCAGCGCCCCGGATCGGGGCACGCGATGGTTGGCCAGGGTGTGCGCTCTGGGCTCGGCGGCGTTTCTTGGCGTGTCGGCCTTCGAAAGACTGTGGTGTCCCTGGTGTCTGGTATGCCACGCGGGGAGTTTGATCGCCTGGATCTCGTTCGAGCTCGCGTGCCGTGGTGCGAGCCTTCGCTGGAGTCCGGCGCGGTCGGGGCTTTGCGTCGGTGTGGCGCTGGTGGCGGCGACGCTGCTCACACTGGTGGAACGACGCCACGAGCGCGAGCTCGCTTCCCGGAGCGGCCAGGAAGCGGCCGAGTCGATCGCGCAGATCGCCGGCGGCGACAGGCCCGCGGTCCCGGCCTTTGAGGGTCGGTACAGGCTGGGCCCGTCGAACGCCAAGGTCCGAGTGGTGGTGTTTACCGGCTACCAGTGCCCTGACTGCCGCGTTGTCGACGCCGAGATCGAGCGGCTCCTGGGTGTTCGAGGCGACACGTCGCTCAGCGTGTTTCACTTTCCGTTCTGTGTCGACTGCAATCCCGCGGTGAAGCAGACCATCCATGCGAACGCGTGCCAGGCGGCCCTGGCGGCGGAGGCGGGCGGAATGGTCGGGGGTGTCAAGGGCTTCTGGGCCATGCATCGAAGGCTCTTTGAGCTTCGTGGGGCCTTCTCGCGGACCAGCCTTGGCGCGGAGGTCCGGGCACTTGGGCTCGACGAGGCGTCTTTCTTCAAGGCGTTCGATGCGCCCGAGACGCTCGAGCTGGTCAGGGGTGATGCCCGCCGGGCGGTAGGGCTGGGGCTCAATCGCACGCCGACGATCTTCGTCAACGGCGTCGAGCTGCGCGGCTGGAACGTGCCCGACGCGATCGCCCGGGCGTTGGAGGCCGCGGCACGCTCGGGCGCTCCGGCGAGCGCCGACAAACCACCGACGGGCGTCGAGCGTTCCTTGAGCGAGTGGCTTGCGGAGACTCCGGTTGTGATGGCGCCCGACAGCACCGATCATCGCGTGGGCGCGGCGGGCTCTGGGGCGGTTGTGATCGACGTCTTTGGCGACTATCAGGACGACGGCACCGCCGAGCTTGACGCGAAGATCAGGGCGATGGTCTCCAAGGATCCGACCCTCGCGTACCACTATCGGCACTTTCCCGGCGACAGCAAGTGCAATCCCGCGGTGCCGCGAAGCCTTCATCCGCTGGCCTGCCGCATGGCCCGCAGCGCCGAGGCGTTTGGGATCGTCGGCGGCGAGGCGGCGTTCTGGGCGATCCATGAGTGGACACTGGCGAACCATCGGGTCTATTCCGATGCCGGTCTTCGAGGTGTCGCCGAGCAACACAACCTGGACTGGACGGCGATCGTTGCCCTGCGGGATCAGGCCGAGGCGACGCGGGCCCTTGCTCAGGACGTTGCGATGGGACAGGCGGCTGGGGTGACCGAGTTGCCCTGGGTGCTCATCAACGGGAAGCGACTTGCGGCGTGGAAGGGCGAGGGGGGAGACATTCTCCAGCAGGTCATCGCCACGGCCAAGGCGGGGCCGGGCGCGCCGCCTGGTCGGTAGTGCGCGGCTTGCGCGCGGGCGATACTCTGTCGCGTGCACTCGGCGCAGCCCCAGAAGTCCGGCGATTCGCCCGACCGCCACGCGGCGGTGGTGGTCGTTCGTGCGCTCCAGGAGGCGGGGCACGTCGCCTATTTCGCCGGCGGTTGCGTGCGCGACGAGCTCCTGGGATTGACACCGAGCGATTACGACGTGGCGACCGACGCCACGCCCGACCGCATCGCTTCGCTCTTTCGCCGGACCGCGGCGGTGGGTGCTTCGTTTGGCGTCATGCTGGTGAAGGAGGGTCAGAGCGTCATCGAGGTCGCGACCTTCAGGGCCGATGGGACATACCTCGACAATCGCAGACCGGATTCGGTTCGATTCAGCACCCCACAGGACGACGCACGGCGTCGGGATTTCACGGTGAACGCGCTCTTTCTGGACCCTTTGGATACCCAGTCGGGGCCGGGCGGGCGCGTGATCGATCATGTGGGCGGGCTGGGTGACCTTGCGCGGCGCGTGATTCGAGCGGTGGGGGATCCCGATCAGCGACTGGGCGAGGATCACCTCAGGGCGCTGCGGGCGGTGAGACTCTCCGCAAAGCTCGGTTTTTCCATTTCGCCCGAAACGGCGGAGGCGATCGCACGCCACACGGGCGAGCTCAGCGGGGTGAGCCGCGAACGCATCGGCGATGAAGTTAGGCTGATGCTGGGCCACCCAACCCGGAGCATTGCCATCGACCTTCTGCAAGGGCTGGGTTTGGACGCCGCAGTTCTTGGGGCGCCGGCAGGTCCGAGCGGGCGGTTGACCCTCAGGCTCGCCAAGCTGGGACCGAGCGCACATCTGGGCTTGGCGCTTGCGGCGTGGGCGCGTGATCGCGGCGCGTCGGCGGGGCCGGAGGAGATCAAGTCGGTCGCCCATGAATGGCGACGGGCGTTGTGCCTCTCCAACGACGAGCATGCTGCGCTGACGGGAGTGCTGTCCATCTTGGGGAGTCTGACGCGCGCCTGGTCGACCCTGGGCGTGGCGGGACGGAAGCGGCTACTTTCGAGGCCGCAGGCGGCGGACGCGATTGTGCTCCTGTGCGCCGAATCACCGGACGACGGCCGGCGTATTGAAGAAGAGGTGGCGCGCCTCGCCAGCGACGGGGTTGGCCTGTGTCCGCCTCCTTTGGTGACCGGGGACGACCTGATCTCGGTGGGCTGGAAGCCGGGGCCGCGGTTTCGTATGGTACTTGATCGGGTTTATGATGCCCAGTTAGAGGGAATCGTCCACGAAAAAGCAGAGGCCTTGGAACTTGCCTCTCGCCTCGGTGTCTGAAAGGGTGCCAACCCGTCTGTCGGGACCAGGGTCGTGCACGCGCTCGCCGGTTATTTCTGGTACCACTCTTGGACAGGAATCGGATAGAATGCCGGGGCGGAACGACCAGAACGAGGTTGGGGCCAAGGCAAAGCTTGGGCCCGGACGGTTCCGTCCAGGTTTTTGGAACGGGTTATTTGGGTGGGAGTCGTGTTTGGTTCCTGGGGTGGCCAGCGGGTGGCAGAAGTCGGTACTCGATCGAGTCGTGATCCAGCCGGCATGCGAATGCGGGCCGGATCAACAAGAAGAAGGCGAAGCAGCGATGATCAAATCCATGAGCGGCGGTTCTGGCAAGGGCACGGTTCTCCAGCGTCTCCTTGCCGCGAGCGGTGTGGCGATTCTGGCGGTTTCGGCCGCGACGACGCAGATCGCGATGTCGCCGGTGGGGGCGATTCAGCCCGAGAAGACCAAGCCGGTGGCCAGCGACGAGGACGACGTGCTGATCATGAAGAGCACGAATCTGGAGATCCGCGGGCGGATCCTGTCGGAGACGGATACGAAGATCAAGTTCAAGGGGGTTCAGTCGGGCATCTCCTTTGAGACCGAGTACGACAAGAGCGAGATCCTGACGATCAAGCGGGGCAAGCGGGCCCCGGACCAGACGACGCCGGGCGCGCCCAACACGGACTCGGTCAAGGTTGACCCGAACAAGGTCCCGCAGCCGACGGGCAAGGAGCCGGTCAAGCCGCTGGCGGATCAGACGGGCAAGACCAAGGTCTATGTGGCGACGCTCAAGGGCACGTTCGGAGAGGACATCTCCGAGACGCCGCTGCGCAACATTCTCAAGGATGCCGCGTCGCAACATGCCGAGGTGGTGATTTTCGAGCTGGATAACAAGTGGGAGCAGGGAGGCGAGCGGCTTCCCGACGAAGTCGGCGAGTTGGGTTTCGTTTTCGCGGCCGAGCGGCTCACGCCAATTTTGACCAATGAACTGCCGACGATCTTCGGGCTGGCCAAGCAGCCCTCGCCGCGGGTGATCTTCTGGGTGAAGCAGGCGATGGGCGCTTCGGCGTTGCTGCCGTTCTGTGCAAAGGACATCTACATGTCCTCCGACTCGCGGATCGGGGGGATCGGCGGCCTGACGCAGATGTTCAAGACGGGCGACGAGGTGGTGAAGTCCAAGTTGTACTCGGCCCATCTGGGGCACGCCCAGGGGTGGGCGATCTCGGGCGGGTACGACCCCAGGATCATCAACGCGCTGTGCGTGGTCGAGTATTGGTTGAGCTGCAAGGTCACCGGCGAGCAGGTGGAGTATTACGAGCGCAACGCCGACCCGCTCAAGGGTGAGGAGTTGCTCACCGACGACGGGACCGACGCGCGGGCCGACACGGTGAAGGAACGCATCAGCGGGGACGGGAACGACGTGCTGACCCTGGACGCCAAGAAGGCGCTGCGCCTGCGGATTTCGAAAGGAACGGCGGACGATCTGGACAGCCTGCTGTACGCGCTCAAACTCGATCGGAGCGGTCTGCGTGTGGACGCCAAGAGCAAGTCGATCACCGAGGGGTGGTCAAAGCAGTTGGCCGACGCGAAAAAGCAGTATCGCAAGCTCTGGGAAGAGGCCGGCGACGTGCGGGTCGATGCCCCCGGCGACTACGACGCCCGGACGAAGGCTCGCGGCATCCGCAAGCGCAAGTTCGAGGCAATGCTGAGCGTGTGGGATCGTTATCACGAGGGGATGATGCCGTGGGCGCCGCAGAACCGGTTGCCGATGGAAGAACAGCTCAAGCAGTACATCGAGCGGATCAAGATCGAGCAGAACGCTGACAAGCCCAGATAACCAACGCCCACCGAACCAAACTGTGGAGATGGAAGGAAACTTATGAAAGCACTTGCACGAATGATCGGTTTGCTCGTACTCGGCGTCGCGTTTGTCGCGTCTGCCGTGTATGTTCCCTCGGTGGCGATGGCGGCGGACAAGCTCACGCTCAAGGACGGGAAGGTCATCGAGGGCGAGATTGTCCGCGAGGCCGACGGGGTGATCTGGTTCAAGTCCAACATCGGCACGACGATGTACACGCCCTCGGAGTACAGCAAGGTCGAGAAGGACGTCTCCAAGCCCGCGGAAGAGAACGCCAAGCCCGCGGTGCCCGCGGGTTCCAAGGACGAGGCCAAGCCTCGCACCGCCAAGAGCGGGGTGCCGCGTGCGGCGGTGCTGAGTCTCGAGGGAATGGTCGGCATCTACATGACGGCCAACTCGATCGAGCAGTGCATCCCGCTTCTGGACGAGGAGAAGGTGGACATCCTGGTGATTCGGATCAAGTCGGGCGGCGGGGCTCTGCTTGAGATTCAGCCCCTCTCGGACATGATCCACCTGAAGCTGAAGAAGAAGTACAGGGTGGTGGCGTGGATCGAGTCGGCGATTTCGGCGGCGGCGATGACCGCGCACTGCATCGAAGAGATCTACTTCATGCCCCAGGCCAACTACGGGGCGTGCACCGGGTTCAGCGGCGACAAGAACGCCATGAAGGGTCGCGGGCTCGAGCAGGTTCTGCGTGACATGGAGAAGATCTCGGCGCGGGGCGGGTACGATCCCAAGATCATGCGTGCGATGCAGATTTCGGGCAGGGCCGAGGAGAGCTCGGTGCTCGACATCGAGCCGCCCTGGGGCGCGCTGTCGTGCACGGTCGATCCGGTGACGGGCAAGGTGACGTACTACCAGGACGCGACCAGCGGCGAGATCGTCCTCAATCCCCGCGCGGTGGCGGTGTTGACGCTCAATTCCGAGGACGCGACGCGGATCCGGTTCGCCAAGGGCGTCGCGGCGACGACCGATGAGCTCACCAAGGCGATGGGGCTGGCCGAGGTGGAGTGGGTTGGCAAGATCGACCCGCTGTATAAGTACCCCATCAGCAAGGCCGAGGCGCACATGCTCGCGTTCCGCGAGAAGACCAAGGCCGACGAGACGGGCTTCCAGCGGTATGTGGCCGTGTACCGGAACTATCTGGCCCTGGCCCAGGCCCAGGCCGACAAGACCGAGCGGGGCAAGTTCATCAACAAGGCCCGGGAGGCTTTGAACCAGATCCGCTCGATGGTCAAGAACAACCCGAACTTCGCCCTCTTCAATTGGGGCGGAATCGAGGAGTTCAACGAGTGGGTTGCGGCCCAGGAAAAGCTGATGAAGGAAATTGCCGGCGGCGGCCGGTAATCCGATCCGCGAACACATGATCTCACGCCGGGGCCCGATCACGGGCCCCGGCTTCGCTTTTCTCGCGTCCGTCACGCCCGCTCGGCCGGGTTGAGGTACCCTCACCACATGCGATACCGAACGCTCGGCAGGACGGCGATCAAGGTCTCCGAAGTCGGCTTTGGGTGCTGGACCATGGGCGGGCCCAACTGGTCCTCGGCCACCGGGCAGCCCATCGGCTGGTCCGAGGTCAACGAGGACGAGGTTCTTGCGGGCGTCAAGGTCGGGCTTGACGCCGGAGTCAACCACTGGGACAACGCCGACATCTACGGCAACGGAAGGGCCGAACGCCTCCTGGCGCAGTGCTTCGGCAAGCTGGGGGTCAACCGACAGGGGCAGGTCGTGGCGACCAAGGTGGGGCACTTCAAGGGCACCGCACCCCACGCCTATGAACCCAGGCATATTCGCAACCAGTGCGAGCAGTCGCTCCGCAACCTGCAGGCCAGTCACATCGACCTTTACTACTTTCACCACGGAAGCTACGAGGGTCCGGGTTACGACGCCCTGCCGCACGACTACCTGGCGGAGGCCGCCGGCACCATGCACGAGCTGGTGAAAGAGGGCAAGGTGCGGGCGATCGGTCAGAGCGCCTACACGCCCGAGGACTTCGAGCGGGCGGTGCCTGTGCTCAAGCCCGACGTCCTCCAGAACAAGGCGAATCTCCGGTACGACGAGTTCGTCCGCCCTGGGGGACGCTGCCAGAAGCTGATGGACCAGTACGGGTGCTCGTTCGTCGCCTTTGGGCCGCTGGATCAGGGAGTCCTGCTCGACAAGTTCGACCCCGAGCGGCCGCCGGCCTTTGGCGAGGGGGACTATCGCCACAATCGAAAGGACTTCACACGGGAGATCTTGCTTGGGGTCCGGCGCAAGCTGGCGGTGGTGCGCGAGCAGTTCGGCATTTCGGGAACGCCCGACGAGATCATCGCGGGGCTCTCGGCCATTGCCCAGAGGTGGCTCCTGGCCCATCCGCACGTGTGCAGCACGATTCCGGGGTTCCGCAATGCCAAGCAGGCGGCGAGCAACATCTCGGCGGCGACGGCGGCCGACATGACGCCCGCGCAGATGGAATCGCTGAGGCAGCTCTTTGCCGATTGATCGGGCGATGTTGGGGCGGGTCCGGCCGGGGGCTGAAACCGCGATCGCCGGAACCCGAATACTCCATTCTCGGCCGGGTTGGAGCCCAGCGGCTCCAACACGGCCCGTGGCGGGGGGCCCTCATGGAGTCTATGAATATCCCGATGAAGACCGTGGTATCGGAGCGAAAGCACGCCCAGTGGATCCACCTGTCGGTGGCGGCTCCGATGCTCCCGGGGATCGGTCACATCACGGGAATCGTGGTCTGCCTGATTCTGTGGATCATGAAGCGAGACGAGTCGCAGTACATCGACGACCACGGGCGAGAGGCCCTGAATTTCCATATTTCCATGGGCATCTACGGGCTCATCGCGGGCCTGTTGTGCTTCGTTATCATCGGATTCCCGCTCGTGTTGCTGCTGTGGGTCGTGATTCCGATCTCGGCGATCCGCGGCGCCCTGGCGGCGGGGCGGGGGGAGACCTTCCGGTACCCGATCTGTCTGCGGTTTGTGAAGTAGCGACGATTCGTGGGTGGCCCAAGGAGCTCCCTCCGGCGGCCTAGACTCGTTGCGTGCCGTTGCTTGAGGCGTCCAAATTGCGGAAGAGCTATGCCGACCGGCTCGTCGTTGACGACGTGTCGTTCGCGGTCGAGCGTCAACAGGTGATCGGGCTCCTGGGGCGCAACGGCGCGGGCAAGACCACCAGTTTCCGCATGGCGATCGGGATGATCGACGCTGACGCGGGGCGGGTGATGTTTGACGGGCGCGACGTGTCGACCCAGCCGATGTACAAGCGGGCGCGGATGGGCATGGGGTACCTCTCGCAGGAGCCCAGCGTCTTCCAGCGACTCACCTGCGAGCAGAACCTCCTGGCGATCCTGGAGACCATCGGCCTGAGGCGGCGCGAGCGGCACATCCGGGCGGCAGCCCTGCTCGAGCAGTTCCACCTGACCCACAAGGCCAAGCAGGCGGCCAGAACCTGCTCCGGGGGCGAGCGGCGCAAGCTGGAGATCGCCCGGGCGCTGGTCACCAAGCCCAAGCTCATCCTGCTCGACGAGCCCTTCAGCGGCGTCGATCCCATCGCCGTGGAGGAACTGCAGGGCGAGATCCGCAAGCTCTGCGACGCGGGGATCGCGTTCCTGATCACCGACCACAACGTGCAGCAGACGCTGCGGGTCTGCGACCGGGCGTACATCCTCGACTCGGGGCACGTGCTGGCCCAGGGGACGCCCAAGGAGCTGATCAACAGCGAGCTGGTGAAGCGGGCGTATCTTGGGTCGCTCTTCCGGGGCGACGAGTTCGACGATCACCATCAAGAGCGGGGGGAATCGGTGACCAACGGGAGCGCGACATGAGGTCTGGAGCTTGGACGGCTTTGCTGGGAGTGGTCCTGCTGACGGGGGGCTGCGCCGATCGTCGCCTGGTCATCACCTCGGCCCCGCCGGGCGCTTTGGTCTGGGTCAACGACGTGGAGCTCGGACGCACGCCGCTGGAGGCGTCGTTCGTGCACTACGGCACCTACGACGTTCGGCTGCGTCTTGAGGGCTACGAACCGGTCGTGACCAGCGCGGTGGCGACCGCCCCGTGGTACGAGTACGTCGGACCCGATCTGGTGGCGGAGGCGATGCCCTGGGGTGTAGAGACCCGCGTGCGATGGAACTTCACGCTCAAGCCGGCTCTGGAATCGACGATGGGACGCCCGGAGCTGGAGAAGGGGCTTATCGACCGCGCCCGCGAGCTCGGGAAGCAGACCGCGCCGATCGCTTCTGAGCCTTCTTCTTCGGAGCCTTCTTCGCCGGACTGATCGGGCTGGCCCTGGGCGCCGAGAGCAGGGTCCGGACCTTGGCGGGAATTCCCACGACAGTGGCCGCCAGGGGCACGTCTCGCACCACCACCGCACCCGCGCCGATGGTTGAGCCTCGTCCGACGCGAAGCCCGGGGAGCACGATCGATCCGAGTCCGATGAGGCAATCGGCCGCGACCGAGACCGCCCCGCCAAGCACCGCGCCGGGGGCGACGTGGACGTTGGCCCCGATGATGCACTCGTGCTCGACGATCGCTCCGGAATTGATGATCGAGTGGGCGCCCACCTGCGCGAAGGAGTGGACGACGGCGAGGGGCCCGATGAAAACGCCCAGGGCGAGCCTGGCCGACGGTGCGACCACGGCCGAAGGATGGATGACGTGGTTGATCACCGTGTCGGCATCGAGCGTCGAGATGATGCGGCGCCGCAGCTCAAGGTCGCCCACGCACAGGACCAAGGGTCCGACGGTGGGCGTCGAGTGGTCGAGCAGGTCCTTGATGGTGCCCAGGTGCGGCACATCCTTGTGCTCGATGACGCTGCAAGCGGGGTTGTCGTCGACCACGCCGGCGATGGATCCTCCGCCGGCGACGATGGCATCGGCGACGACCAGGGCGTGTCCGCCGCCGCCCAGAAGGATCACAGGTCCTCGAATCATGCCGATAGTATCGGCGCTCCCGGGGATTGGCGCTGAATGGACACCCCGACAGGACCGCCGCCCCCGCCGCGAGTAGAGTTGGGGATGCCGAACGTCCGTCTTGGGGTGGTCGAGTACCTGAACACGACGCCCCTGATCGAAGGGCTCGACCAGGTCCATGGGCTCACGCTGGTGCCAGCGGTGCCGTCGCGCCTGGTGGGGATGCTCGTGCGGGGCGAGGTCGATATCGCTCTGGCGTCCATCGTCGACGCCGTCAACGCCGCCGAGCCCCTGACGGTGCTGCCCGTGGGGATGATCGGGAGCGATGGACCGACACTGACGGTTCGGCTTTTCTCGCGTGTGCCGCCCGATCGCATCACCACGATCTTTGCCGATACCGACAGCCACACGTCGCTGGTGCTCTGCGGGCTCTTGATGCGGGCTTTGCACGGCGTGTCGCCCCGGATTGAGCCCCTGGACCCCGCGGCGCCCCTGGAACACTGGCCCGAGGCGATGCTCCTCATCGGCGACAAGGTTGTGACGGGCGAGCATCCCGCGAGCCTTTATCCGCACCAGCTCGATCTCGGGGAGGCGTGGAAGCGGCTCACGGGCATGCCGTTCGTGTACGCCGCCTGGATGTGCCGCACCAGCGATTTGCGAACGCCCGCGGTGCGTGTGGGGATGGCCCTGCTCGACCGGCAGCGCCGGCACAACCAGACCCGGCTGGACTGGATTGTCGGCAAGCGAGCGAGCGAACGCGGTTGGCCGGTCGAGCTGGCGGCCCGTTATCTTGGACGATTGCTCAAGTATGAGCTGGGCGAGCGTGAACGGGCGTCCGCGGGCGCGTTTTTGGAGCGAGCGTCGGCGGCGGGTCTTGTCCAATCGCGCACGCTCGCGATGGCGGGCTGATCGAGCACCATGCCACCTCTTCCGCGAATAGGCTCGGCGGTACTGGCGGACCTGTCGCGGCAGGTACGATTTGCCCCGCCCGAGGCTCTTCGCAAGCACATCGCCCGCGCCGAGTCGCTCGCGGCGGAGATCGAGCCCAAGGCGCAGTACCCGGGCGACTGGATCGTCTATCGCATCACCGGGTACAGGCCAGACGCCCAGGGAGGCACCGCGATTCTGGCGTCGGTCGCGGGGACCGAGCTGCTCAGGGACCTCTCTGCTTTGGTGGAGGGCTTGTGCGAGCACGCGGGCGTGCGTCTGGCCGAGCTCCTGGGTGCGATCAGCGCCAAGGAGCTGGGCGCCCGGTGGGGGGTCAGCGTCAAGACGATCGATCGGTACCGGCGCGCGGGGCTGGTCGCCCGGCGCGCGGCCGACCGCGACGGGCGCCCGCATCTGGCGTTCATGCCCGGCGTCGTGCACGCGTTCGAGCGATCGCACGCCAAAGAGCTCTCGGCGGCGACGGCGTACTCCCGCATCGATCCCGGGCTGCGAGCGAGACTCATCTCCCGCGCCCAGGGGTACCGCCGGCGCCTCGGGCTCTCGCGCCACGCGGCGGCCGAGCGGCTGGGCGCGCGGTTTGGTCGCAGCGCCGAAGCGGTGCGCACGCTCTTGGAGCGCGAGGACGAGCGAAGGCAGGCGAGCGGCGAGCCCGCGATTTTCGCGGACCGACGGCCCATGTCGCCCGCGGAGACCGGCGGGTTGTACAGCCGATGGAGGGTCGGCGAGGAGGCGTCAGCGCTGGCGAGGCAACTGGGCGTGGGTCGCACCGCGGTGCAGCGGGCGATCAACCTGGAGCGAGCCGGGCGACTGTTCGCGCTGCTCGAGGACGATTCACTCTCCACGCCCAGCATCGGCGAGATCACCATCGGGGCTGCGCTGGGCGACTGGACGGCGCACCCGTTGCTTGCCCCCGCGCGGGCACGGTCGGGGCTTGCGGTGCCGGGGATCACGGATCTGGGTGCATTCATCGAGGCAAGTCGCCCGCGGAGGGCGGTGGGTCCCCGGGAGGAGCGAGCTCTCCTGCTGGCGTATCACGTGCTGCGGGTCATCGCCCGCGAGTGGATCGGGCGGATCTCGCGAGCCAATCCGCAGTCGGATCGGCTCGATCAGGCGGAGACCGCGCTTCGGTGGAGCGCCCGGATCAAGGCCGAGATCGTGCGGATGGAGATTCCACTGGCGATCCAGACTCTCGAGTCGGTGCTGGGCGCAACGCTCGACACGCTCGCGCCCGACCAGTGCCGGGACGTGATCGCCAGGCTCGTGCACGCGATCGCCGGCGCGTCGGACCGGGCCGACCCCACGCGCGGCGGACGCCTGGCGGCGCCGGCGGGAATGGCGCTGCACGCTGTAGCCACCGCGTGGGCGAAGGAGCATCGAGCTCCCCGAGAAGCGGCCAAGAAGCAGGCGACGCGGATGATGGTGGCGCGGGAGACGCTGCCCGATTGGACGCTCGCGGTCTCGTCGTGGCAGGCGTTTCTCGAGCCCGATCCGGTGGTAAGGGGCTTGCTGGACTCGATCCCGTCCGATGGGGCCCGAATTCTGAGGCTTCGCATGGGCTGGGATGGCGGGCCTCCGCGGTCCATGAACGCCGTCGCGGGTGAGCTTGGCATTTCCCGTCTTTTGGTGCCTCGCCTTGAGCAACGCGCGATTCGCGCGGCCCTTGCGTCGCTCCGCGAGCCGGCGCCATGAGAGCCGGGCCCGCTCCACGCAGCGCCCTGGTCTTCCATCCCGGCGGCGCCCTGGGGGACTTCGTGCTGGTGTGGCCTTTGCTTCGAACGCTTCGCGCGCAGGGGGCGGATGTCGAGCTGATCTCCGCGAGTTCACGAGTAAGTCTTGCCCGGCGGGTTCTGGGTGTGCGAGGGAGCGACGCTGAACGACCGGAATGGACCTTGCTGTGGCGTGGACCATCGGTGGAGGGGCATCCGCCCCGCCACGAGATCGACCTGGTCGTTGGCGTGGGCGTCAACGCCGCATGGATCGGCGCGGCGAGGCAGCGGTTTACGATGGCAGAGATCGTCGTGCCACCGGGACTGCTGGATCGGGAGGAGGCTCTGGCGCTGCAACGTCGAGCCGGCCCTCAGGTGGCGGTGCCGCGATTTCAAGAAGCGGTGCGACCCCTTGAGGTCGTGTGCCATGTCGGCTCGGGCGGGGGCAAAAAGTCCTGGGAGCTGGGCCGCTGGCTGGCGACCGGGAAGGCGCTGGCGGATCGCGGAGTGCGCGTGCGGCTCGTCGCCGGCGAGGTCGAGCGCGAGTTGTGGACCACCGAATGTCTTCAATCGTTTGAGAAAGGCGGTGGGCGGCTCCTGGGTTCGCTCGATGAGCTTGTCGACGCCATCGCCCCTGCCGCGGTGTTCGTCGGTGCCGACACGGGACCGAGCCACCTGGCCGCGCAACTGGGTGTGCCGACGCTAGCGCTGTTTGGCCCGACGAATCCCGGAGTCTGGTCTCCCCTGGGCCCCAGCGTCTGGGTGCTGGCACCCGCGGTCCCTTGTCCGATGGACTGGCTGGAGAGCGGTGCGGTGGCCGATGCGGTTGAGAGCTTGCTGGGAACCGGTCGTTTGCCCCTCCATTCGCACGAGCGTCTGTCGCGCCAATGATGCACCCATGCCGCGAGCGATGGGGTTTCGACTTCTTGTGTGGTTTGGCCGATTCCTCTGGCTGGTGGGGGTGACGGCTCTTGCGGCGTGGGCGACGGGGCGGGTGTTGAGCGATCGATGGCAGTGGTCGCAGTATCTGCTCTGGATTCCAAGCGTTTTGATCGTGCCGGGGGCGGTGGGCGCGGCGGCGGTCGGGATCGCCCTGGCGAGACTCTCGCGCCGGGAGAGTGGCGTTCGCACCGGTCTCTTTCGGCCTTTCGCGGCGATCACGGCGCTTCTGGGTGTGGTCGCGGTGTGGACAACTCTGAGCGTCGATCTTCGATTCTTTTCGCGAGCGGGCGAGGCTCCGCCCCCCGATCAGCGGCTGCGCGTGATTCACTGGAACGCGTCCGACGACATCGGAGTCCGATGGACGCAAGACATTCTCGACCTTCACCCCGACCTGGTCGTCATCAATCCCGCGTCGAACCAGCCCTGGGGACCGATCATCCAGGGGATGGGGGAGGGCGCGACGGTGATGTTCCTGCACGGATTCACGATCATCTCAAAGCCTGGCGTGACGCTCATGGGCGATATCTCGCTGCGCGTCGAGCCCGGGGAGGGGATCGATCCTCGCCAGAAGAGCGGCATGACTTCGCGCGTCGATCCGGGGAGGGCGGTCTGGCTCCAGCTGGACACGCGCGCCCAGTTCGGGCGATCCTTTGTTGTGTGGCTGCTCGATCTGCCCTCGGATGTGAGTCTGCCCCGTCGGCAGGTGACCGAAGAGGCCGCTCGAGCGATCGCCGAGTCCGACAGCCGCCCCCGGGTTCCAAAGGGCCAGGGGGGCTTTGAGCCTGGCGAGGGGGCGCGTCGGGGCTTTCCGCCGCCCGACCTTGTGATCGGCGACATGAACATCCCGCGCGGGTCGGCATCGCTGGAGCGGCTCACTGGTGGATTGCGCAACGCGTACGACCAGGCGGGGCATGGGTTTGTCGCCACCTGGCCCAGCCGATCACCCATGTGGCACCTGGACCAGGCGTTTATCGGGAGCGGCTACCGGGCGACCGCCTACGCCGCTCTCGACCTTGGCGGGGGGACTCACCGTGGCCAGTTGGTCGATGTTGCGCTTCACAGCCCCCGGTAGATCGTGTAGACTGCGCATCGCATGCAAAGCCCCTCGGCCAAACCCAAGAGTCGCCCCAACGACGTCTTTCCGGCGACGCAGCTCGCGTGGATCGACGCCCAGCTCGACATGGGTCAGCAGGGTCGCTCGGAAATCAACCGGCACATCATGTCGGTCTACCGGTTCCCGCTGCACGTCTATTTCCTTGGAACGCGTGACCGGTGGATCGGCGAGCCCGAGGAAGTCATCAACGGTTTCTTTGCCGACCGGCTTGCCCGTCCGAACTTCCTGGCCGATTGGCGGGTCAGCGGGCTGCGTCTGCGTCACTGGCTGATCAACGCGTTCTGTTTCTATCTTCGCGAGCTGCGCAGGCTCCGCCACCGCGGAAAGGCCGATTCACCAAAGGCCGACGAGCCGGTTGAGTTCGCCGGTGACACCAAGGCGATCGACCGGGCGTATGTATCCTCGCTGGTTCGCGAGGCATTGATCGACGCCGAGCGGATGTGTACGGGCCAGGGGTTCTCGGCGCACTGGCAGGTGTTCTACACGCACTTTTGCCTGGGAAAGCCCTACGAGCAGTTCGTGGACGAGCTTGGCATCGATGCGGGGCGGGCGGTGGTCATGGCCCGCACCGCCAAGAAGAAGTTTCAGATCGCGCTGCGAACGCTCGTGGCGCGAGACAGCACCGGTGACGACGACATCAACGCGGAGATTCGCGGACTCATGGAGGGGTCATGAAGAACGACCACACCAAGGACGCTTCAGGGGAGCCCGAACCGCAGCGCCCGGGCTTTGATGCGGGCATGTCCCGCATCGATGTGCCACGGCTGGGGAGCGATGGTGCGCCGACGGGCCTTCCCGGAGCATTGGATCAGGTTGTCGTTGATCGGCTCTTTCAGATGGGAATCTCGACGCCCCAGAGGCCGATCGACCACCTGGTCCAGCGTCTCTCGGGTCCGGGATCCAGCGCATGGCTTGGTGACGCGCTTCGGATGCCCCAGGTCGGATGCAAGGGCGACCCCGAGTCCGGACTTGCGCGCGGACGACTGAACATCCGCGAGATCGACGACATGAAGGAGCGGTGCAAGACGGCCGCTCTCACCGATGGGGATACCCACGTCCGCCTCGCCACCACCGCGGGCTACTACATCGCCATTGCCGCCGCTGCTGTTCACCACCATCGTCTCATCAGCAGCCAGCCTCGCGGGGAGTTGTCTTCAATGCTCCTGGATCTTGGATCGGTCGCGCCCGAGCCCTGGGCCACGCTTCTGGGCAGGGCCGCGCTCGAGCTGGGGGCGGCCTGAGAAGCGTCCGGTTGTTCCGGGAAAGAACGGGGCCCGGCTGGTGAGAGCCGGGCCCGAGTAGAAGCTTCAGATGTCTCGAGCACGATTCAGGATTGATCAGTACTTGATCGAACCCTCCTCGATCGTGACTCTGCCGGCCTGCTCGAAGGGATCGTCGACGCAGATCTCGGCCAGTCGACCGGTGATCTGCACTCGCTGCCCAGCGAACAACTGCGACGTGGTGCCCCTGGGGCGGACGACGATCAATGTTCGCTGTCCGCGCGAGTTCACGTTCAGGCTTCGGAACCAGAGCTCGCGGACGCCGTCCTGAACCTTGTCGGCTTCGAAGCCGACGTCCCAGCCGCCGGCGGGCACGCGGCCCAGGAACTGGCCGGCGACTCCCGCTCGCGATTCGAGGGTCGACGACGCAAGGGCTCCGACGATCGCCTCGGGCGTGTCGTTCCATCCAAGCACGCCGGCCAACTCGGTGCTGCGATAGACCGTGGGCTGGAACGCGGGGGGCTGGACCTCAACGATCCGCGGACCTGCGGGAACCGTCTCGCCCAGCGGGCGGTAGACGACGGTCGTGGATTCGTTGCCCGTGTCGAGCAGGCCGACCCACTCGTACTGCGGGAAGGGGCTGTAATCGACGGTCGAATAGGTCGTGACCGCCGAGCCGCCGTACCAGGAGCTTGAGATGTACGTCGTGGTGTAGGAGCGATAGGGCGAGTAGTAGCTCGTGTAATAGGGCCTGTAGTACGGGGTGTAGTACGTCGTGTAGTAGGGGGTGTAGTAGCCGGAGTAGTAAGGCGAGCCCCAGTACCAAGATGAGCCAAAGTAGAAGTTGAACGACCAGTGGGAGTGGCAACGCCCGTCGTTGCCCCACCAGTTGTCGTGGTGGCCACCCCAGCCATGATGGCCATGATGGTTGTGCCGTCCGTCGTTGCAGCGGTCGTCGTGGCCGGAGCCGTGCCCACCATAGCCGTGGCCGCCCGAACCGCTTCCGCCCGAGCCGTTGCCGCCCGAACCACCCCCTCGCCCGGTCGCATCCAGAGGCGTCACGCGATCAACCAGGGGAGTCGCACGGGTGACGCCGCTGAATCGCGGCGTGGTGTCACTCACGCGCGTCGCAATCGCGGTGCTCGCAGCGGCACCTCCGATGATCGCCGGCTTCACCAGGCCCGAAGACGGTGAGGGCTTGATCGGTGTGTTGCCACTCACTCCGCCGCCGCGAGTTCCCGACGGCGTAGCGGTCGTCGGAATCGCCGTGGGCGACTTGGTCCGTGTGGGCAACCCCGAAGGCACGCTCGTGGGTGCGCTCGACGGAGTGGCGGTCTTTACCGGCACATTGATCGTGCGAACCTTGACGGGCGTGCTCGGAGCTGCGTTCGGGGGCGTGGCACTGGGGCCGCTCGCCGGCACTGTGGTGGGGACTTTCGTGGGCGCGGGTGTTGCGGCGGGTGACTTAGTCGGAGTCGAAGACCGCGTGGGCGGGAGGCTTGGCGCCGCCTGCGAAGGAGTTGCCGCGGGCGCCCTCGTGGGTGGCGGGGGAGTGGGCAGGGACTTTGTCGGCGCGGGTGTGACAACCCGAGGGGGCTGTGCGGGCACCGGGGTGGGCGCCTTTGTCGGCGTGGGTGTCGCGGCGGGCGCGGCCGGAGGTTGAACCTTGGTGGGTGCGGCCTGGGGCACGGGGGCCTGGGTCCGCACCGGGACCGGCGTCGAGACCCGCTCGGGCCGTGGAGAGGCGGCGGGTGTTGCGGCGGGCGTGGGGGCCGAGGGCCGGACGGGCGCGGGAGTGGGGGTTGCGCGGGGCGCGGGCTGCGATTGCGGCGGCGCTTTGGTCGGTTGCTTTCCGTCACGATCATCCGGACCTGCGGCGACGGCGAAGGATGCGGCTCCAACGCAGATCACCATGGCGTTGAAGAGGCCGCCTTGTCGCTGAGTGAGCCAGTGACGAACCGAGAGCGGACGAACCCGAGGGAACGTGTCGAGATTCTTCATATGTGTCATGGTGTGGTCTCTGGACCAAGGCGACGGGCCGAACGTGCTGGCCCACTGGCATGAGCAATATACGCGGGACCTTCCTGAAAGTGCCAATCTCCAGTCAGATCGCGCGCTCAACTCACGATTCGGTCCGAGCGCATACCGAACCCACACCTAACCGAGGGGTGATAAGGGGGCCAAGTGTGAACGACCTGGTTGGGTCTCTGGGTGTCAACCACATTTGTGCGTTTCTTGGGGTTCAAGGCCCGTAAGGTCTCGGCTCACCATGGCAGAATCGATCGTGCAACAGGCTCTTGAGGCGGCGGTCCGGCACCACCAAGCCGGCCAGCTAGAGCACGCCGCCGCGATCTACCGCCAGGTGCTGGTGGTCCAGGCGGACAACCCCGACGCGCTGCACCTGCTGGGGATGATCGAGTGCGCCCACGGACGGCACAGCGACGGCATCGCGGCGATGGAGCGAGCACTGGCCGCCTGCGCGGCAAACCCGCTCCCGCACTTTCACAGCAATCTCGCGGACGCCCTGCGCGAGTCCGGGCGGACCGACGAGGCGGAGCAGCACTATCGCCAAGCGATCGCGCGGGGCGGACGCACGCCCGAGGTGTACAACAACCTGGGCATTTCGCTGCTGCAACTCGGACGGGACGAGGAGGCGGCTGCGGCGTTCGAGGAATCGCTTCGGCGTCGGCCGGGACACCCCGGGGCGGCCGCGAATCTCGCGGGGGTGATGGTGCGTCTTGGGCGGGCGGGGGAAGCGCTCTCGTACGCCGATGCGGCGATCGCGGTCTCGCCGGGGCACTACGCGGTGAGGCTTGCGAGGGCCGGCGTGCTGCGATCGCTCGGGAGATTCGACGACGCGATCGCCGATTATCGCCAGGCGCTGACGTGCGAGGCGATGGGACATGTCGCGGCGTGGATGGGACTCTCGGATGCACTCCGCGAGGCGGGAAGGGCGAGCGAGGGTGTTGAGGCTTCGTTGCGGGCGGTCGCGCTGGCTCCCGACGACCATGTCGCTTGGATCAACCACGGGGCAAACTACGCCGCGATCGCCCGGCACGCCCAGGCCGCCGATGCGTTCGCCCGGGCGACGCAGCTTGCTCCCGGGTTTGCGGTCGGGCACGCCAATCTTGGGGCGTCGTTGCTGGAGCTTGGAAGGCCCGACGAGGCGGTGGAGTCGCTTCGCAAGGCGACAGAGCTCGACGCCGGCAACTCGACGGCACTGCGCAACCTGTCAACGGCGTTGGTCCGGCTCGACCGGTTTCAGGAAGCGATCGACGCCGCGTCGAGAGCGGTGGCGGCCGCCCCCGGCGACCCGGCGACACACAACGCGCTGGGCGCGGCGTTGTGGGCGAGCGGGCTGCCCCAGGACAGCGACCGGGCGGCGGCATCGTTCAATGAGGCGGTGCGGCTCGATCCGGGATTCGCGGACGCGTGGACGAATCTAGGCGTCGGGTTTGAGCGCTCGGCAAACGCCCCCGAGGCGATCAAGGCGTACGAGCGTGCCCTCTCGCGCCAGCCCGATCGGCTGCAGGCCAGGGTGAACCGCTCGCTCATGCTGCTCTTGACGGGTGAGTGGGAGCGTGGCTGGGAAGAGCACGAGTGGCGATTGCCTCACGCAAAGGTGCACGGGGCGGCCCGCGATTACGCGGCGCCGCGGTGGCAGCGGGGCGTCAGGACGACGTCGGGTGGGCTGCCGCGCGTGGTGGTGTTCATGGAGCAGGGGCTGGGCGACGCCATTCACTTTGCCTCGTACGCGCCGATGCTTGCCAGGGAGGCGTCGCGGGTGATCCTGCACTGTGTCGGGGAGGTCGCGTCGCTCCTGCGCGGCATCGAGGGTGTCGACGAGGTCGTGGCTCTGGACGGGACGCTGCCGGACCACGACTTTGCGATTCCATCGATGAGTCTGGCGATGGAGTTTGCGACGCGTCCCGACACCACGCCCGCGGTGGTGGGGTGCGCATTCCCTTATATCCGTTCCGACATGGTTCGCTCGGCCCAGTGGCGGTCCAGGGTGTACGACCCTGCGGGGCTCGTGAAAGTCGGCTTGGTGTGGGCGGGTTCGCCCAAGCACCCCAACGACCGCAACAGGTCCATCCCGCTCAGGCTGCTCCTGCCGGTGGCGGCGGCGCAGGGTGTGCGGTTCTACAGCCTGCAGAAGGGTCCGGCGTCGCGGCAGATCGAGGACGTTGCGCCGTGGCCCATCACCGACCTCTCGCCGATGATCGAGAGCTTTGACGACACGGCCGCGGCGATCGATGCGCTCGATCTCCTGATCAGCGTGGACACCTCGGTGTGCCACCTTGCCGGAGCGATGGGCAAGAGGGTGTGGACACTGCTTCCAAGCCCGCCCGACTGGCGCTGGCTGCTGGGGCGTGAGAGCACGCCCTGGTATCCGTCGATGAAGCTGTACCGCCAGACGACGCCCCGTGAGTGGAGCGACGTGATCGCCCGCCTGGCGGAAGACCTCAAGGTCTTCGCGGCTGGGACCCTCGAGTCGCGACGATCGGGCTTACCGGCGCCCGTCGCCGAGTGACGGTCTCACTTTGCCTCGGGCTTTGCTTCGGGCTTTGCGTCCGACTTGGCCTCGGGCCTTGGATCCTGCTTCTCGGGCGGGACGGTGGAGAGCGTGAGGCTCTGGTCGATCTGGATCTCGTCGGCGACGCTGAGCGACGTGGTTACATACTCGTTGGTGATGCCGTAGTCGGTGAGTTTGACGATGTACTTGCACCGGATGGACATGAGGTCGCCCTTGGCGACGGCGGCGGTTTTGGTTGACGCGGTAAGGAAAGCGATGATGGTGTCGGGGATCGTGATCTCTCTGGACACGCCGTGCATGGTCATCGTGCCCACCAGCGTGCACGCGAAGGACTTGCCCTCGGGCGTTTCCTTGTGGATCTTGGAGTCCTTCACCTCTTTGAGCACGAAGCTGAGGTCGGGAAATCGGGTGGCGTCGAGCCACTCGGCTTTGGTGAGGTTCTTGTCCTTGGTCTTGTTGCCCGTTTCGAGGCTCTTCACGGGCATCAACCACGCCCCGGCCTTGAGGGCCGCGGGAGTGTCGGTCGGCCCGGCGACGGCGTATCCGATCACGCCCGCGGAGTGTCCCTCGGACTTGGCGTTGTGGGCGGCGGAGACGAACGTGATCTGCTTGGCGCCCGTCGAGAGCGTGTGGTAGGGCGTGCCGAGCTTGGACTGATCGTCGGGAACGACCAGCGACTTGCCCGACTCGGCGCGCTTGATCACGGGGGCGACCTTGGCATCGGGCTTGGGGTCGGGCTGCTTGATCTCGGCGGGCTTGGGGTCCTGCGGCTGGGTGACCGCTTGAGCCAGGCCGGCCAAGCCGATGAACGCACAGAGGGAGACGCAAAGCGAGGGACGCGGCATGAGACCTCCAGGATGGACCGCGGCGGGGCGCGGCAATTCAAGCTTTGACGGGCGCGATTTTTTCGCGCCGTGTTGCAAACATGAGGCAGAGCAGGAGAAAGAACCCAGGAGCGCCCAGGCTCAGAACCGACGCCGAATCGGCGAACGAGTTCCCCCACCCGGCGGGCAGGATTCCCAGATGGAATACGTTGTCGACCTCTTCGGGCTTGCCGGCCAGGTCGTTCGTGCCCAGTTCGGCGAACGGATCGACCGCGGGCTTGGCCTCGAGCATCTTGGCCAGGGCGTCGGAGGGCAGCTGCGTGAAGAGCTTCTGGCCCGTGGCGTTCCAGAGCAGCCCGGCGAACACCAGCGGCACCAGGGCGACAAAGAACGCGATGAATCTGACGAGTCCACGCATCGAATAGGTCCTTGAAATCCGATCCAGGCCACGCGAATCCGTCGCGGGGCGTCGCCAACCTTTGCCGGCGATGATAGGGTATCAGGTCCCCACCAGACCCCCTTGGACCGGTGCTGAACCTTTCCGACGTCCACCGGTCTAAACAGGCGGCCGATCGTATCGTTCACCCACCAGGAGCCCTCGCGTGTCCAGCCTCATTTTTGCCGCGCTCGTCCTCGCCGGATTGCTGGCGTGCCAGCCCGCATCGACTCCGCCTCCGGCCGAGCCGGCCGGCACGGCCCAGGCGGGGAAGGCGGCCGAGCCTGTCAAGGTGCCACCCCAGGTCAAAGTCGGCGAGTTTTCGAGCGCCGAGGAACTGCTGGGCGCGCTGGAAACGGCCGACCTTGGTCTCGATCAGCTCCAGGCCGACATCAGCTACGACCGCACCTTCGATCTCGAGGGTGAGCGCCAGATCAGGCAGGGGGCGATGTACTTTCAGATTCTGCGTCCCAAGCCGGCCCAGGGCGCCGCCGACAAGCCCGGTGAGGTTGTCGCCCGGGCGACCAAACGCTTCGCGGTGAGATTCGATTCGCTCATCGTCGGCAGGACCAAGCGGGAAGAGACCCGCATCCACGTCTTCGACGGCACGGTGTTCGCCGACAAGTTCCCGGGTGACAAGCGCATGACCCGCCGGCAGATTGTCGGTCCTGGCGAGAGCTTCGACCCGCTCAAACTCGGCGAGGGCCCGCTCCCGATCCCGATCGGACAGAGCAAGGACGAGATCCTGCGCCGCTATGAGGCCCATCTCCTCCCTGCCGAGGCCGACCTCACCGACGACACGCTCAAGAAATTCACGGCCGGCTCGGTGCAGCTGCGACTTGTCCCGCGCGAGGCGTTCAAACAGACCGACGATTTCAAGGAAATCCGCATCTGGTACCGCGGCAAGTCGCCGGCAAAGATGGCCAAGGACGACTCGCCGTCGGAGCGCCTGCTCCCCCGGATGGCCCGCACGAAGAACCGCAACGGTGACGTTTCGATCGTGCAGCTCATCAACGTCAAGGTGAATTCCGATGCGAAGATCGACGCGTCGATCATCAGCACGGAGGCGGAGCCTGGCTGGCAGGTCTCCGACTCTGGATTCCACCAGGCTTTGCCCGCCAAGCCCGCACCGATCCCCGAGGCGCCCAAGCCTGTTGAAGCGCCCGCCAATCCTCCGGTTGATCCCAAGTCACCGGGCACCACCGACCGATGAAGGACGAATGATGCCAGTCGCACGCAAGCGTTCGGCGAGTCTCGCGGGTTTGGTGGGCGCCATCATGGTCGCCGCAGGGTGGGCGCTGGCGGTCGAGCCGCCGGCGGTCCCGGCCCCGGTCGCCAAGCTGCTCGAAGGACAGTCGCTCACGGAGGAGGAACGCAAGGACATCAGGATTCGCCACGGGGTGTGGGAGGACGGCGACCTGGACACGCCCGTTCGCAAGGGGCAGGCCGCGGTGCTTGTTGGGCGCTGGGACGACGCTGCCCTTGCCGATGCCGGCGCCGATTTGCTCGATCGGGTCGAGGGCATGATCAATCGGGGCGAGATCGCGGGGGCCCTGGCGGCGACCGCCGAATTGGCCGCGGCAAAGTCTCCCGCGCCGCGGGTGATTCGGCTGCGATGTCAGGCGCTGCTGCTGGCTGGGAGGGGCGTCGAAGCCGAAGCACTTCTCAAGCCGCTCGCCGAGCGGCTGGCGGGCGAGAAGCTCGACAGTGCCGAGGATCTGGTGGAGGGCGTGCGGTGCATGATGCTGCGGGCCGATCTGCCCGCGTCGATCACGGGCGCGACGGCCAAAGCGGGCGACTACCGGGCGATGCTCGCGATGCTTGCCCGGGCGCGGACGGAGCTTGATCGTCTGTGCTGGCGCGCGTTCGCGGTCGAGGCGGTGCTGCTGGTCGACAAGGACAACGGGGAGGAGGGCGAGAAGGCCGCCCGCGAGGCGATCGAGCTGTGTCCCCGCTCGGCGGAGGCGAAGTTCGCGCTGGGCTCCCTGGCGGTCGACACGTTCGCGTTCGACGAGGCCGAGTCGCTGGCCGGGCAGATATCGGAGGATGCCCCAGGATCGCCCTACGCGGCGACCCTTGTCGCCCGAGCGAGGCTGCGCCAGTCCGACTCCGACGGCGCCGCGCTCACGCTCGCGCCCGCGCTTGCGAAGTACCCCAACTCACCGTTGCTCAAGTTGATCGAGGCGGCGACGGCGGCGATCGCGTTTGATGTGCCGCGAACGACCGCTCTGCTCAAGGCATTCGAAGAGTCGTTCCCCGGGAGTGCCGCGGCGGAGTTTGAGGTCGGGAGGGTGCTCAGCGACGCTCGGCAGTACGCCGAGGCGGCGGTCCACCTTCGAGCGGCCTCGAAGCTGGCGCCGGGATGGGCCAGGCCGCTCTCGGAGCTGGGTCTCCTGGAAATGCAGGCCGGGCGTGACGAGGAGTCGCTCAAGGCTTTGGAGGCGGCGTTTGAGCTCGACCCTTTTAACGTCCGCGCGGACAACACCCTTCGACTGGTTCGAGAGATGGCGACGTACGACAGGGTCGAGAGCGAGCACTTTGTCGTTCGTTTCAAGCCCGGGGTCGACGGGATCGTGGCTCGCGAGATGCTCGAGCCGCTGGAGGCCAACCACGCGCGCGTGTCGGGCAAGGGCGACGGGGGAATCGATTTCGCGATGAACGGCAAGACCTTGATCGAGCTGATGCCCGACCATCGCTGGTTCGCCGTTCGCATCGCGGGCATGCCCCGCATCCACACGATCGCGGCGGCGACGGGGCCTGTGGTCGCGATGGAGGCGCCCCGCAGCGGGCCCAACCATCTCGTCGGGCCCTACGACTGGGTTCGCGTGGTCCGGCACGAGTACACGCACACCGTCACTCTGGCGCGGACGAAGAACCGGCTGCCGCACTGGTACACCGAGGCCGCCGCTGTGAATCTGGAGGATGCTCCCCGAGACTACTCCGCGTGCAAGCTGCTGCGAAACGCGGTCGAGAACGACGCGCTCTTCGACTTCGACGAGATCAACCTGGCGTTCGTGCGGCCGAAGAAGGCGAGCGATCGTGGGCAGGCGTACGCGCAGGGACAGTGGATGTACGCGTACATCATCGAGCGATGGGGCTCTAAGGCGACGCTCGACCTGCTCGACAAGTACGGCGCGGGCGTCAAGGAGCCCGAGGCGGTCAAGAGCGTGCTGGGCATCGACCGCGAGCAGTTCCTCAAGGACTTCACGGTGTGGGGAACGGGCGAGCTCGCGAAGTGGGGCATGGGCGGACCCTCGGTGACCCCGCCGCTGAAGGAGATCCTCCGCGAGGAGGGCGGCGGAAAGGCACCCGGCAAGATCACCGTGGCGCTGGCCGACGCGTGTCTGGCCAAGCACCCAGAGCACACCGACGTGCTCGAGCTGGCGATCACCGCGAGGCTCGAGGCCTCGAAAAACCAACCGACGCAGGAGATGCTCCCGCTCCTGGTTCGTTACGCCAAGGCCCGGCCGGTTGATCCGCTGCCGCACAAGCTGCTGGCCACCTGGTTCCTCTCGGGCGGCGGCTCGTCGCAGCCCGACGCGCTGGCGCTGGCGGCCGAGCACCTCGAGTATCTCGACGCCCGAGAGCAGTACACCGCCGCGTTCGCCATGGAGCTTGCCAACCGATACGGCGTCGCGGGCGATCTGGACAAGGCGTGGGCCAAGGCGCTCAGGGCCGTCCGCATCGCGCCCTACGACCCAGCCACGCGGGAGCTGGCGGCGGTGGTTGCGATCAAGCGCAAGGACTACGACGCGGCGAAGTGGCAGCTCGAGGCCCTGGTGCTGCTCGAGCCCGACCGCGAGGTTCACAAGAAGAGACTCGAATCGCTGGCCAAGCTCAAGGGCGAGGCAAACTGAACGAACCCGGGGCGGGCGCGTGGAACGCCTGCTCGGCCACATCGATCGCCCGCGACAGGGCGGCCGCCTTGTTGACCGTTTCCTGATACTCGTCGGGCGCGTTGCTGTCGGCCACGATGCCGCCGGCCGACTGGATGTGGTACGTCCAGCTGGGTGATGGCGAGTCGACGCCCTGGGCAAGATCGACGGGCACGACAATGGTGCGAAGCGCCAGCGCGATGTCCATCTGCCCGTCGAGGCCGACGTACCCGAAGCCGCCGCCATAGGGGCCGCGGCGCACCGGCTCGAGCTCATCGATGATCTGCATCGCGCGGACCTTGGGGGCACCTGAGATGGTGCCGACGGGCAGCGCCGCTCGGAGGGCGTCCCAGCAGTCAAGATCCGGGCGAAGCTCGCCGGTCACGGTGCTGCTGATGTGCATCACGTGGCTGTATCGTTCGATCTCCATCACTTTGGCGAGCTCGATCGTGCCCGGCACGGCGACCTGCCCGACGTCGTTTCGACCCAGATCGACGAGCATGATGTGCTCGGCCCGTTCCTTCTGGTCGGCCAGAAGCTCGCGTTCGAGGGCCAGATCTTCCTCGGGCGTTGCGCCGCGCCGACGTGTGCCCGCCAACGGGCGGTTGGTGACGACTCGCTTGGCGTCGGTCGTCCGGACCCGGCAGAGAATCTCCGGGCTGCTCGCGACCAGGATGCACCATTGGGCCTGGATGTACCCCATGTAGGGCGACGGGTTCACGGCCCGAAGCGCTCGGTAGACGTCGAACGGATCGACACGGCTCGTGCGCTCGAAGCGCTGTCCGACCACGACCTGAAAGATGTCGCCCGCGCGGATGTACTCCATCGCCCGCGCCACCATCGCCGCATGAGCCTCTCTTGTCGTGTTGCTCGCCAGGGGTGTCGGCGCCCGATCAGCGTCCACGCGTCCCGATGGCAGGGGCTTGGTGTGGAGTTGGATTTCTTCGACGCGGTATTCAAGCCTCGCTTGGGCCTTGTCGTACGCCTCGCCGGCGTCCTGGTCAGGGCCCACCAGGGCCATCTGCACCACGTGCACCAGCTTGTCGACGTGGTCGAAGATGACAACCCCGTCGTAAAAGCCAAAGTGGAGTGTCGGCAGGCCTCGGTCGTCTTTGGGCGCGGTCGCGAACGCCAGCTTGTCGGGCTCGGCGTACCGCACCGTGTCGTACGCGGCAAAGCCGACCCATCCGCCCAGAAAGGCACGCGGCAATTCGTCGCGCGGGCTGGGGCTTGGCGGAATGACAAGGTGGAACTGCCGCGAGATGGCCCGCGGCACAAACAGGGGGTTGTCCTCGTCCGCCTGCGCCTCCATCGCCTCGGCAAGCTCGGGATGCTCTCGTCGGTCGGCGATCTCGACGCGCTGGTTGTCGTTGTCGGCGCTGTAGGCCACCACCTCGATGACTGGTCTGGATGAGAGGATCGAGTACCGTCCCTGGCGCTCACCACCCTCAACCGATTCAAGCAGAAACGACGGGGCCGTCCGCTCGTCGGGGGCGACCAGGCGCCGGTAGGCCAGCACGGGCGTCAACTGGTCGCCCAGAAGCCGCACCGACATGGGCACGGCGAGGGTCTTGTCGCCGGAGCGGTGGCGTTCGACCAGGCGCACGAAATCTTCGCGGGAAGGGCTCGACATCGGACGATCCTAGGGTGACCTGTTCTGGCCCGCGTCAGATCAATACCCTCTCCACCGTGCGAATCCTCCATGTCTCGACACGACTGATCCTGGGCGGCTCGCAGGAGAACACCGTTCTCTCCTGCGAGGGGCAGTCGCGCCTGGGGCACGAGGTCCATCTCGCCTACGGGCCCATCTTCGGCCCTGAGGGCTCCATGCTCGAGCGCGTGACGGCCTTCCGCAGTGACACCGGGGGAACCATCGCCCCCCACGAAGTCCCCGATCTGTGCCGCGAGCTGAGCCCCATCCGCGACCGCCGGGCCAAGGTTCAGCTCCGTCAACTCATCGAACGCCTCAAGCCCGACATCGTGCACACGCACTCGTCCAAGGCTGGAATCGTCGGGCGGGCGGCGGCGTGGGAGTCGCCCTTTCGCCGCTCGCCGGGCATGGGGATCGTCCACACGATCCACGGCCCGCCGTTCATGCCCATCGAGGGATCGTTGGCCCGCCGGCTGAAGGTGCGCGGGACCAACAAAGTCTACGAGTGGGCCGAGCGTTACGCCGCGCGCCGCTGCCACCTCATCATCAGTGTGGCCGACGCCATGACGCAGCAGTTTCTAGCTCGGGGCATCGGACGCCCCGAGCAGTTCAAGACCGTTTATTCCGGCATGGAGGTCGATCGGTACCTCCAGGCCGCCTCGCCGGGGGAGTCGCGAGAGGCTCAGCGAGCATCCCTGGGGCTGGGTGAGACCGACTTTGTGATTGGCACAGTGTCGCGTCTCGCCGAGCACAAGGGGCACGACGACCTGCTCAGTGCCCTGGGCGATGACCTCAAGAGCCACCCCAACTGGAAATTGCTTTGGGTGGGCGACGGATGGTGGCGAGATCGCCTGCTGGCCCGCGCCCGGGCTTTGGGGCTGGCCGATCAGCTTCTCACCACCGGGCTGGTTCCCAGCGACCGCGTGCCGGGCCTGATGCGGGCGATGGACATCCTCATCCACCCCAGCTCGCGCGAGGGCCTTCCCCGCACGGTCCCGCAGGCCCTGCTCGCGCGTGTCTGCCCCGTCGCCTACGACGTCGATGGGACCAGGGAGGCGTGCATCGAGGGGGAGACCGGGCGGCTGGTGCCCCTGGGAGATCTTGCCCTCCTGCGCGAGGCGGTTCGATCGTTGTACGATGCTCCCGATGCACGCCACAGACTCGCCCAGCAAGGCCGGGAGCTTTGCCGCCGCCGCTTCAGTGCCGGCGTCATGGTGGCCGAGCTTGAGCGGGTCTATGCCCAGGCTCTGTCGCTCGCTCGCCGGTAGCGTGCTGATCGTTCTGGTGCTGGGTGCCGCGCCGCACGCGCTGGCCCAGCGTCTCAACCTTGGAGGTCCGTCCACGCCCAAGCCCGGCGACGGCAAGGCGGTCCTCGCGCTGGCCGCGGAACTTCGAGACGCCTCGCCGCGCGGGAGTTCGCCAGCCGACCGAGCCTCGCGTGCGCTCCACTTTCTGGCATCGGACCTGCTCAACAAGGGTGAGGCGACCGGACCGGCCGGTTCGGCCCGCGTCCTGCTGGGCCTCAAGATCGCCCACCGGCTCCCCGCCTTTGACGCGGTGGTGGGGGCGGTCGACTCGGCGGTGGCAGGACTTGTGGCGGCCGACCTGGAATCGCTGGCCAGGGCTGCTCCCGCGGACGTGCCGGGTGTTGAGATTGCCCTGCGAGATGCGCTGGCCCCGATCATCCGGGTCGCGCCGGCGCCTTGGCCAAGAGCCAGGGGTCTGCCCGTCGCGCCGGCTGCGCCCGGGGCACCGGCATCGCCCTTCTCGGATGCGGCCACGATCGCGGCGGCGGCAGATCTGCGGACACGCCTGGCCGCTGCGATCGCGATCCCTGCGTACGCGAACGTCGCGGGCGACTTTGAGCGGGAGCTCTTGGCGATGGAGCGGGGGATCGCTGCATTGCCCGCCTGGCTGACTGCGCAGGGGCGTGAACGCCTGAGAGGCGATGTTGCGCTTGCGGTGCGACAGCTTGCGGTCGACATCACATCTGTGCCCGCGCGACAGGCGATCCATCGGGCCCTGATGATCCTGGGCTTGGCGCGGGATGCCGATGGCTTCAAGGGCGCCGCGGCCACGCGGATGCGTACGGCGATCGCGCGGATGATCATCACGCTTCCGGCAGTCGACGCCCCCGACGCCGCGTCAAGGGCCGCGACCCTCGCCTCGCTCGCGGATGCAGCCGCGCTACTTTCCAGCCGCGCGGCGATGGGCGACGAGAAGCAGCATGTGCGCCAGCTCCGACCCGCGTTTCGCACGCTGCACCAGCTTGCCGAGAGCACCGAGAATGACCTGGCCGAGGTCCTTCCCGACGTGCTCGACCGCGCCGACGCGATGACGATGCCCAAGGTGATCGGCGCGATCGCCGCACACCGGCGGAGCCTGGATGATCTGGTCCTGCTCCGAGCCGCGAGCGACGCTCTTGTGCTCGCGGGCTCATCGACGGCGGGCGATCTCGCCGCCCGCGATGAGACCAAGCCCGTCGCCGATCGACTGCTCCTGTATGCGAAAGAGGCCGCCGACACCGCACGCAAGGACGACGGGGTCTCCAGGCAGAGGCTCGCCGCCGCGCTGGTGCGATTTCGTGCGCTGGCGGCCGAGGCCCACGAGGCGCTGGCGATGCCCGGCGAGGACGACGTGCGCGGCGGCAAGCTGGCGTCCGTGCTCGGCGATGTTGAGGCGGATCTGATCGGCGCACTCGACTCGGCCCGGGGCGAGTGGCTCAGGTCGTGGGCCGGGTCAGAGCGCGCTCCGGCGCCCGGCGTGTCGCACCGGCTTCAAGGCCTGCACACGGTGCTCGAGTTCGCCCAGCTTGCGTCGGTCGTGGCGATCATGGCGGCCGATCAGCCCCAGAGCCCGTCCAATTCCTGGGGTGGATGGGAGCTCGACTCGGGAGTGCTGCGCGTTGTTTCACGGGGATTGCCCGAGGCGATCCGCGGCGCCGCGGAGCTTGTGATCAACGACGAGGCCGGCGCCGACAAGGCACTGGACTCGATCGGCGATCGGTTCGCGGTTGCGCTGCTTGCGGCACAGATGTGCAAGGCCCTGGGTGAGCGCGGACTATTGCCCTGTCCCAACGCGGGTGCGGCGGTCGCGGAGCTTGCCTCGGGGCCGCCGCCGGCGTCGGCCTGGCTGGGCGCGTCGCTGGCCGATGCCGCCGCGATCTGCAGGTACGCGTTCGAGGCCTCGCGGGCGCCCGACAGCCAGTCGCGCCAGGCGATTCTCGAGTCGGTCCGTCAGCGCGCAGACGACCTGGCACGAGCGGCTCGCGACTAAAAGGTCGGCGCAGGTGTTGGACGAATCGGCGGGGGAACAACGGCGTTCAGGCCGTCTCGGACTTGCCGATCTGCCACTCCTCGAGCTCGATGGGAGCCTGGCGACCAAAGATGGTGACCAGGACGCGGACGAGGCCCTTCTCGGGAAGGAGTTCGTCGACGGTGCCCTCGTAGTTCTGGAATGGGCCTTCCTTGATGACCACATGCTCGCCCTTGTCGAAGACGAGCTTGATGGTGGGCTCGTCCTCGGGCTTTCTGCTGTCGCGGAGCATCTTCTCGATCTCGTGCTCTTTGAGAGCGGTGGGCTTGCCGGGCCCGCCCACGAAATCGCCCACGCCGGTGGTCTCCTTGATCAGGAAGAAGACGTCCTGAGGAATGCGGCCCTCGTTCTCAAGCTTCATCTCGACAAAGACGTACCCGGGGTAGAGCTTGGTCTCGGTGATTTTCTGCTTGCCGCCCTTGATGGTCTTGGTCTTCTCGGTGGGGACCAGGATGCGGTTGACCAGGTGGGTCATGTGCTCGATCTGCACCTTGCGCAGGAGCGTGTCGCGCACCGAGTTTTCCTTGTTGCTCGCGACGCGGAGGACGAACCAGTCCATGCCCTCCGAACGCATGGGCTCGTCGGGGAGCAGCACGTCGCCGCGCTCGTTTGGGCGTCCGTCGAGCTTTGTCACAGCATCTGTCATCGGTAACCTTTCAAATCAAGTCCGGCCTCCGGGGCGGCGGGCACCCTGCCGGGACTGGAGCGGGACAGAATCAGTGCTGGAGCACACCGACCAGGCGGAAGACCGTCTGAAGGAGGATGTCGATCACGTACAGGAAGCCCGAGATCAAGAAGCACGCGCCAACCACCACGACGGTCGAATCGATCACCGAGCGGCGCGACGACCAGTTCACCTTTTTCATCTCCGAGTCGGTGGCGACCAGGAAATCCACCGACGCGGTCTTGCGTCCCACATACCAGAAGGTCATCCCCAGGCCCACCACCATCACCAGGGCCGCGAAGGTGACTTTGAGCCAGACGATGTCGAAGAGCTTGATCGGCTCGATGCGGGTGAGGGTGGCGGTGTAGGCGGGCGGTGTGCCGGGCCCGATCAGACGGTTGGCGCCCGAAAGCGAGTGGTCGCCGATGGCGACGAATGAACCGATGGTCACCTTGGGCTTGGCGCTTGAGGGTGAGGGCGCCGACTCGATCACGGCCGTTCCGAAATCGGTCTGCCTGTCCCCGATCACCTGCTGGAGCGTGACGGTCTGGCCCTGCGAGAGGCCCTGGACCGGCTCGCTCAGGAAGACGTCGGAGGTCGGTGTTGGAACCCGGATCAGATCGGCCTGGCTCAAGGCCCACGCCGCGGCGGCGAGGGTCAGGAGGGCCATGGCGCTGGCGGTGAGCACGCGCACCCAGTAGCCCTGTCCGGGCTTGTAGAGACCGCCGCCGTGGTCGTGGCCACCGTGGAGGCCCGTGACGGGCGCGGCCGAAATCGCGTCGACAATCTCGCCGTTACGCGTCGGCTTAGGTGCGAGCGGTGAAGTCACGTTGGTGATGTCTGTGTTGCTGGCCATCAAACACGCCGGGAGGGACTTGAACCCGCAACCTGCGGATTTGGAATCCGCTGCTCTACCAATTGAGCTACCGGCGTCAGACTCGACGATCCGGAGGTGCGGTCGCGACACCTGGATTCCGGATTCGACCTTTGGGCCCATGCCCACGACTCGGCCGCCGCCCGGGGATTTCACCCGGGCGCACGAATGCTCGGACAAGCCGAGCACCCGGCCTCAGGAGGCGATCACTTCCTCTTGACCTTGTGCAGCGAATGCCGACGGAGCCTGGGGCTGTACTTCATCAGCCCTTCCTTGAGGCCCTCGGGCATGCCACCCTTGGTGTTCACTTCGGTGCGGTAGTTGAGATCACCGGTCTCCGAGCACTGGAGCCAGCAGTATTCACGCGCCATGTTCTTTTTCTTCGCCATTGGTCCACCAAATCCTTCTCAGGCTCCATCGTTTCCCGAACACCACCCGATCATCGGTTCCGTGCGGAGCTTTCAAACCCTGCTTGGAGGCGTTCCACGGCCCCCGACATTCATCCGGACATCCAACCTTTGGAGAAACAACCGTCCGAGTCTTTCGACTCGGACGGCGTAGGAACCACTATAGGCACCCGTCGCCTCAACTCGCCGGTCTGCCGGCCTGTTGGAGCGCCGAACGCATCCCCTCCACCCAAACCAACCCAACCCAAACCCCACCAGCCAACGAGGATTTGAACTCAGGCGATGATCTCGGTCACGACGCCCGAACCGATGGTTCGGCCGCCTTCACGCACCGCGAAGCGGAGACCCTTCTCCATGGCGACGGGCTTGTCCATCAGGTCGATTTCCATCTGGACGTTGTCGCCGGGCATGCACATCTCGGCCCCGCCCATGAGCTTACAGGTGCCCGTGACGTCGGTTGTGCGGAAGTAGAACTGAGGACGGTAACCCGAGAAGAACGGGGTGTGACGCCCGCCCTCTTCCTTGGTGAGGATGTAGACCTCGCCCTTGAACTTGGTGTGGGGCTTGATCGAGCCGGGCTTGCAGATGACCTGCCCGCGTTCGATGTCCGACTTCTCGACGCCCCGAAGGAGCACGCCGAGGTTATCGCCGGCCTGACCCTGATCCAGGGTCTTCTGGAACATCTCGACGCCGGTGATGACCGAGGCCTTGTTCGCAGCCGCGAGGCCGACGATCTCGACGGGGTCACCGACCTTGCAGATGCCGCGATCAACGCGGCCCGTGGCGACGGTGCCGCGGCCCTTGATCGAGAAGACGTCCTCGACGGACATCAGGAAGGGCTTGTCGATCTCGCGGGTGGGCTCGGGGATGAAGGTGTCGATCGCGACAAAGAGGTCGTCGATGGGCTTGCAGGCCTTGTCGTCCTTGGGGTTCTCAAGCGCGAGCTTGGACTGCCCGCGGATCACGGGGGTCGTGTCGCCCGGGAAGTTGTACTTCTTGAGCAGATCGCGGATTTCCATCTCGACCAGGTCGAGGAGCTCGGGATCGTCGACCAGGTCGACCTTGTTCATGAAGACGACGATGTGAGGCACACCGACCTGACGGGCGAGCAGGACGTGCTCGCGGGTCTGGGGCATGGGGCCGTCGGCGGCGGAGACGACCAGGATCGCCCCGTCCATCTGGGCGGCGCCGGTGATCATGTTCTTGACGAAGTCGGCGTGGCCCGGACAGTCGACGTGAGCGTAGTGGCGCAGATCGCTCTCGTACTCGGTGTGCGAGGACGCGATGGTGACGGTCTTGTTGGCGTCGCGGACGGTACCACCCTTGGTGATATCGGCGTACGACTTGATGATGCCGCCGAAGCGGGCCGCCGAGCGGGCCGAGAGGGCTGCGGTGAGGGTCGACTTGCCATGGTCGATGTGACCGATGGTGCCGACGTTGACGTGCGGTTTGGTACGTGAAAATGTGCCCTTGGCCATGACTAAATCTCCGAGCAAATCGAGACCACAATCTGAAACCTGACGCCTCGGGTCGGGCTCTCCAGCCTGATTCCATGTACCAGGCGAGCCTTGAGGCGAAAACTGATCGATCGCAAACGAATCAAACCTGTCCGAACGTCCCGCGATGGGGTCCCGGCGTCGGGGCCCCCGTCCATTCAAAGCCGCTAGTGGGACTTGAACCCACGACCTCTCCCTTACCAAGGGAGTGCTCTACCGCTGAGCTACAGCGGCCAAAGGCCCCGAGCAGCCCAGACCAAGTCCAACCGAAAGTCCATCCCCAAGCACCCAGGAACGGACCCCGGGCGGGCCGAGATAGTAGCGACCCCTCCTGAACGGTCAATGTCGGTCGGGAGCCAGGCGTCGGCCCAAAGCCCTAACACGACCCTTCCTTCCGGGCGACGAATCGCTTTTTTTCCCAAGGGCGCAGCAAGGGCTTTTGCCTGCCTTTCTCCCTGCGACCGCCGGAGGTGTAGAGCAAGGCCGCCCGTTGAGAGTCAGGACCGGGTTCGCCCGGTGAGAGACAGATGGCTCGGAGGAGAGACCGATCCATGCGTTCTCAGCCCGGAGGGAGTTGAGACGCACAGCCGCGAGGGTTCGGGAAGGACAGCCCGAACCCTTCGGCTTTTTTGTGCGCCGCGTCGCCGGGGGATTCGTGCTACAACTCCGGCGTGAGAACGAAAGAGCAGATCGTCCGCGACTGGCTGCCGCGATACACCGGACGCGATCTCGCCGACTTTGGCGAGTACATCCTCCTCTCCAACTTCGGTGAGTACGTCGAACTCTTCGCCAGGCGATTTGGTGTCGAGGTTGTCGGTCGCGACAAGCCGATGCCCTCGGCCTCGGCGAACAACATCACCATGCTCAATTTCGGCATGGGCAGCGCGATGGCCGCCACGGTCATGGACCTGCTCGCCGCTGTTGAGCCCAAGGCCGTCCTGTTCCTGGGCAAGTGCGGCGGGCTCAAGAAGGCCAAGGTCGGCGATTTCATCCTCCCCATCGCCGCCATCCGGGGCGAGGGAACGAGCAACGACTACCTGCCGCCGGAGGTGCCGGCCCTGCCCTCGTTCCGTCTCCAGCGGGCCGTCTCGTCGATGATCGTCAAGCACCACTGCGACTACTGGACCGGAACGGTCTACACGACCAACCGTCGCGTCTGGGAGCACGACGAGGAGTTCAAGGACTACCTCCGCCTGATCCGCGCGGCGGCGATCGACATGGAGACGGCCACGATTTTCCTCGTGGGGTTTGTCAACCGCATACCCAAGGGCGCCCTGCTCCTGGTCTCCGACAGCCCGATGACCCCCGAGGGCGTGAAAACGTCGGTGAGCGATCGCGCGGTGAGCGAGTCGCACGTGCGGATGCACCTGGAGATCGGCATCGACGCCCTCGCCGAGCTCCGCGACTCGGGCGAGTCGATGAAGCACCTGCGCTACGAGTAGGTCAGCATTCGGTCTCAAACGCCACGACAAACTCGTCGTAGTCGAAGAAGTCGATTGCCCCGTCGTTGTTGAAGTCGGCGCTCGCACCCGCCGGGCACCCCAGTCCCTCGAAGCACAACACAAACTCGTCGTAGTCGAAGAAATCGACGGCTCCGTCGGCGTTGAAGTCCGCGGCACAGTAGCGAATGTCCGCGGTCCAAAGCCCTCGCCCGTGCGTCGCCGCCAGCAGCACCGTCGAGCCGCCGGTGAGGAAGTTGATCTCGTCGACCCTGGTGTTGGCCGGTCCCTCGTTGCTTGTCGACCAATGACCGCCGCCATCGCTCGACGCGTACACGCCCGATTCGGTCGAGACGTAGAGCCATCTTGGGTTCTGCGGGTGGCGCGCGATGCCATAGATCGGGATGCTCGGGAGGGCGGTGGCCCCGCTCCCGCCGATCATCGTCCACGTCGCGCCGCTGTCGGTGGTCTTCCAGAGGTTGTCGGGGGCCCACCCGCCCAGCGCGACGTACACCACGTCGAAGTTCGCCGGATCGATGAGGACCCGCGTGACGTACCGGTTGGGGAGCGGGTTGGTCGGCGCCGCGTTGTTGTCGACTGTGATCCAGGTCGGGGCCGTGGCCGACGCCGTGACCGTCCGGTAGATCTCCCCGTTGTTCTGTCCGATCCAGACGCGTCGATTGTCCGAAGGCGAGACGACGATCGCGGAGATGTTGTCGGTCCCCGCGGGCTTGACGCTCGACCACGTCGCCGAGGTGCGGGCGGTCTTGGTCCGCCACAGGCTTCGTCCGCCTCCGTACAGGATGTTGTGATTGATGGGATCGATGACCAGCGGCGCGATGAAATTCGCGGCGGTCCCCGCGTCGCCCAGCCCCGAGGTGATGTTCCCCGCGCTGAATCCGCCGTTGGTCGACCGGTGAACGATCAGGTTGATGTACTCGCCGTACATGTAGTTGGGATCGACGCCGTCGATCGCGCAGAACCCTCCGTCGCCCCCGTAAGGGAGCCTCGCCGTGTCCGAGCCGACGTCCAGCACGAGGGTGCCGTTGTCCTGGGTGCCGCCGACGATTCGTCCCGAGGCCCCGTGTCCCACAGCCCCGTAGAACTGCGTTGTGCGGTAGGAGTTGTACTTGCGCGTCCATCCCGCGTCGGTGGCGGTGGTGATGTCGGGGGTGAACGCCATGGCTCCGTCGGAGCAGACCCAGAACTTCTTGTTGGTCGTCCCGTTGTACCCCGGGTCGGCGACCAGGCGCTGGATGTCGGGGTGGGGCGAGTCGGTCAGGATGTACCCATTTGAGATCTGGGTCATGGTGACCCCGCCATCGGTCGACCTGGAGGGCTGGTAGCCGCCGACGACCACGAAGTCTGGATCCGTCGGACTGACCCAGATGGGACAGCAGTACCAGCTCGCCCCCGACGACCCCGACGTCGTTCGCAGCACGTAGCTCCGACCGCCATCGGTGGACCTGTAGATCTTCCCGTCGAATCCGGTGCTCGCGTAGACCGTGCTGGGGCTGCTCCGGGCGATTGCCAGCTCGATGCGGCTGCTGAACCCGACCGCCGAGGCGAGCGGGCCTGTCGAGACGTTCCAGATCGCTCCCACGTTTCCCGACCACAGCGCCCGATGCACCCAGTCGCTGCCGTTCCAGTCGATCACCGTGGCGACCGCCTTGCGTCCGTCGGTGGGGTCGTACTGCACGAAGAACGATCCCTGGGCCCAGTAGACCGTCGCCCAGGTGCTGCCCCCGTCGAAGGAGCGGACGATGCCGCCATACCGCTTCGACGCGAGAATGAAGCTTGGATTGGTCGGATGCACGGAGATGCAGTTGACGGTGTCCCAGCCCGCCGTTGCGGCGAGCAGGTTCCACGTCACGCCGTTGTCGGTCGACTTGAAGATGCCGTACCCGCCGATGGCGTCCCCGTTGAACTGGCCCTCGCCCGTGCCCGCGTAGAGAACGTCGGGATTCGAAGGGTCCCTGGCGAGCGAGCCGATGGCGATCGACTGCATGAAGTCGTTCACCGGAGTCCACGTCGTTCCCGCGTCGAGCGATCGCCAGATTCCCCCGCCCACGCTTCCGGCGATCATCCGGTTCGAGTCGCGCGGATCGATCAGGAGCGACCGCGTGCGTCCGCCGACGTTGCCTGGTCCCCGCGAGACCCACAGCGGCCTATTGAGTCCGGCGTCGCGGTCGCCGATTCCCCCCGCCCCGTCCGCGGGCGTTTCCAGCGCGGCGATCATCGTGCGTCTCTGCTCGACAGCCCGCTGGAACACCCCGGGCGCGATCGTCCCGTGCTCATCGATCCACCGGAGCCGATGCCAGGCGAACGCGCGGTCGGCGCCGGTCGCCGCCGGCAATGGGCTCGCGTTGGGCGCATCACCTCTGGCGAGCAGTGCCTTGGTCTGTGCGACCTGCGCCCGAAGCGATTCGGGCGATGGCGTGGTCGAACCGCACCCGCCCAACAACAACACCAGAGCGATCGCGCACCTCTTCATGACTCCTCCATCGGCCCTCAGCAACCCTCCTCGAAGGCCCTCACGAAATCATCGTAGTCAAAGAAGTCCGCCGCTCCGTCACCGTTGAAGTCCGCCGGATTACCGGACGGACAGGCGTTCCCCTCAAAGCAAGCAACGAACTCGTCGTAGTCAAAGAAGTCCACTGCCCCGTCGGCGTTGAAGTCCGCCGGGCAGCATCCTTGCCCGCCCACTTCGATCGCGCACAGCTCCACCACGGCGTACTCGCTCGCGTCCAGATTCGTGTCGTTGTTCACGCTCACCGGCACCTGGTGCGTCTTGAGCAGGGCCGCCCCGTTGGCGGTCGGAAAGAGCGCCACCGCCAGCCTGACGGTGCCGGGCAGCGCGCCCGCAGCGCCGCCCATGAGCTCCTGGCGCAGGTTGATCGTGCCCTCGAGCACCCCGCCATTGGCGCCCGTCGCGCTCTGCACCGCGGTGCCTGCGCCGGCGTCGGACCAGCCGCTGAACGCGTTGTCGTTCTCGTCGGCGACAAACGCGTCCCAGCGTGCGACCTGTCCGGCCTTGCCCCACATCGCGCCCTGGAGCGGCTGGGCGACCCCGTCCTTGGCGAGGAGAACGAAGTGGTCGTTTCCCTCGCCGGCGTCCTCGGTGGCGACGTAGAGCACGTCGCCCTTGAGCCCGGCCCAGAGGTGGATCCCGTTGGGGTTGGAGCCCACGAGCGTCGAGTCGGTGTCGCGGAGCCCGTCGATGACCCAGCTGGGCCCGCTTCCCCCGCCCTGGACGTCGAAGTGCCAGTCGGCCCCGGAGTTGTTGTCCCAGGTGTTCGCGCCGTTGTTGAAGACCAGGTCAAGCCTGGTCGCGGTCGACAGGACCGAGACGGTGATCTGCCACTTGCCCCCGGCGATGGGCGTCATCGCGGGGTCGGGAGAGATCACCGGATTCCACGTGTTGAACCCGTAGTGCATCTTGACGGTGGGAGCCCCGGCAAGCACTCGGCCGGCCGGGTCGTAGGTCACCGTCACGTTCTGACCCGCGACGGGCACCGCGGGGCTCAGAACGACCGCGGCGCCGCCGCCTCCCGAACTTCCCGAGCCGTCACCGACATAGACGTGCTCGATGGGTGACTTCTTGACGTTGCCGCGCGCGTCGACCGCCTCGACGTAGTAGTCGACGAGCTTGCTTCGCACGCCGTTGAGGTGTGCGGTGTACTGCGTCGCGATGTACGCGGGCATGACGAAGAAGTCGATCGATGGGTTGTTGTAAACGTTGCCCGCTGGGAACGTCCGGGCGGTCATGGGTATTGATTGCCAGGCGCCTACGCCCGCTCCGCCCGCGTAGGTGTCGTTGTCGGGCGAGGAGAGGGTCCGGGCGGCGTCAATGTCGAGCCGGTACTTCAGCGTCACGCTCTGCAGACCCGAGACGTCGTACGCGAACGTCCAGACCGTGAAGTCTCCGCTCGACTGAACCTGCCGATACGCGTGCTGAGGTCCGAAGTTGGTCGAGCCGGGGTTCCAGGGCGTTCGCTGCACCGACCAGACCGTCGGCCCCGTGCGGTCCTGCGAGCCGTTGCCGATGGCAAGGTCGGCGTACGAGACCGCGCGATTGCTCGTCACCGTCGGCTTGACCTCCATGTCCAGCGACGTGCCATAGTACATGAACCCCGAGTTGAGGCCTCCCAGGAAATAATGCCACGCCCGCTCGACGTTGTTGGTCGATGAACCCGGGTAGAGGATCTGCCCGAGATCGACGCCCCCGCCCGCGTCGCGCCAGATCTGCTCGGCGGTCTCGACGCGATTGTTCGCCGCGGTGACCACCGCCCAGTTGCGCTCGTCCTCGTGCCACCCGTTGTCGATGTCGATCTGGCCCGACGAGCTCAGCAGCGGCCAGTTCCAGTTGAGCATCTGGGGGGAGCCAAAGTCGCCGTCGGCGTTCACCCACGCCCCCTGCTCGACATGCACAACGTCCGCCGTCGGCACCGCGTGGTCGCTCAGGTACTTCTCAACGACGGTGGGCACGTACCCCGCCGATCTCGCCGACGATACCAGGTTGGGCGTCGCCTCGAGGTAGTACGAGTACCCGCCGCCCCACGCGTTGTCGCCGTCGTGTGCCAGCACCATGAGCATGGGCCTTGCGGGCCTGGCCATCGCGTCCACCGCGTTGAAATCACCCAGCCCCAGCGGTGCGTACCCGTCCTTCCAACCCAGCGACTGGCTGCACGGCACCACGATGACCCTGGAGACCACTCCCGTCGTCGGGTCCGTGTACTGTGCGTAGTGCGGCGTGTACGACAGCGGCACCGCCTCGACGGGCGAGCACCCGCGGCTGATCGACTGGCGATTCCACTGACCCGCCGCCCCGTTGAGTTGATCGGCTCGGTTGGGCGGGTCGCAGTTGATGCCGCCCGATCCATAGATCACCGGGAAGTCCGTGCAGGCGCGTGCCACCTTCTCCGACGAGACGAAGGTCCAGCGAACCCCTTCGCTCGCCAGGATGGGGATCAGGCGCTCGCTGAAGGCCATCTCGCTTGGGAAGAACCCGCCCGACATCGGCGTCGCGGTGCCCCACGCGTCGCCATAGATCCGCTTGTAGAGCTGGATCTCCTTGCGCACCGCCGAGTCGTCGAGCAGGGGAAGCAGTGCGTGGTGGAAGCTGAAGAGCACGACGTCGAGGCGAGGCTTGTTTGTGCCGGCGGCGCTGGTGTTCCAGCTCCGGGCGGTGCGGATGTCGTTGAACCAGCCGGACCCATAGCCGAGTTGTCCGGCGTTGCCCAGGCTTGAGATGTTCTCGATGAGCCCGCCGCTGTAGGTGAGCTGGGCCCCGGCCTCGGGCGCGCCGCTGATGGCCGCGACGCAGTCCTTTGATCGGTACTGATAGATCGCCTGGCGGTCGGCGAGGCCGAAGATGTCGCGCAGGTTGTCGAGCGGGTGGGCGCCGCCGGAGTCCTTGCGGACGATCGATTCCCACGCCCGCTCGTAGCGGTCGGCGCCAGACGCCTGACGCTCGGGCCAGTACACGGGTTGCTCCAGATGCCACAGGTAGGTGAAGTGCAGCTTCTCCTGCCCGTGAACGGCGTGTGCAAGGCCGACACAGGCGACGGCCCCGGCGAGCAATGTGGCTTTCATGAGCGTTCAGTACAACCGATCCACCCCGGCGCGTCAAGGCCAACGCGAGCAAATTCGTGCTAGAGTTTCCCAATGAGCTCCGACGATCAGGCCACCAGGCTCCTCAAGCAGCACGCCCGCACCACTCAGCTTCTGGGCGTCGATTTCGTTCCGCGCTACAGGTCATCCATCGATGCCCCGCCAGCACCCGAAACAACCGTTACTGAAAGCGTTCCGCGTTCGGCGACTCCTTCCGCGCCCGGCGTCGTGCCGGGCGGCGAAGTCGACAACCGATCGCGCGAAACGGTTCAGGCGGCCCTGGACGCGCTGCGTGCGCGGTACGAGGCCGACGCGCCCCACAAGGCGTTTGTGACCAACTTCACCAACATCGTCTTTGGCGAGGGCGACCCGCTTGCCCGTCTGTGCTTCATCGGTGAGGCGCCCGGCGAGGACGAGGACCTCTCGGGGCGTCCGTTTGTCGGGCGCGCCGGACAACTCCTCGACAAGATGATCGTTGCGATGGGACTGTCGCGGACTCAGGTCTATATCTGCAACGTGCTCAAGACCAGGCCGCCGGGCAACCGAACGCCCACGCCCGACGAGGTCGCGGCGTGCAAGCCCTACCTGCTCGAGCAGTTGGCGATCATCCAGCCCCATGCCGCGGTGGCCCTAGGCCTTTCGGCGACGCACGCGCTTCTGGACACCACCGACTCGATGGCCCGACTCCGCAGCACGTGGCGCGAGTTCCCCGACGCGCGGGGTCGCATGGTTCCCCTCATGCCCACGTACCACCCCGCGTTCCTGCTCCGCTCGTACACCGACGAGAACAGGGCCAAAGTCTGGGCCGATCTGCGAATGGTGATGACGCGGCTCGGGATGGGCACAAAGGCCTGAGGCCGGGGCAATGAGTTCAGCCCTTTCCCGCTCGTCCGCACGCCCGGATGGGGCGACGGACTCTCATGAAGGGTGACCAACGGGGCTCGAACCCGCGACCTCAAGGATCACAACCTCGCGCTCTACCAACTGAGCTATGGCCACCAACTCGCACCGGTTCAGCCCGCGGAGGGCTTTCCGAGTGACCCCCATGATAGTGCCGCCGCGCCCGATCCTCCAGTTGCCCGGCCCACCCCTGTGAGTTCACAGAACAGCCGAGTTTTCGCTGGCCTTTGGTGGGGGTTGGCGGCTAGGCTATCCGTTACCCACTTGCCGGGTTCCGGAGTCCCTTCACCGATGACAAGCCCAACCAACAACGCCATTCTCGCTCGCCTCGATCTGTCCCCGAAACGGTTTCACCTCAATCTTTCCTCGCCCGAGTTGATCGAGCGAGCCGTAGCCGCCGGCGAGGGGCGTCTTGCCTCCAACGGAGCCCTGGTCTGCCTGACGGGCGATCGCACCGGGCGCAGCCCCAAGGACAAGGTCCTGGAGGACACCGCGGGCGTTCACGACAAGATCTGGTGGGGCAAGATCAACATGCCCCTCAAGCCCGAGGCGTTCGACAAGGCGCTGGAGATTGCCGTCAACCACCTCAACAGTCGCCCGCACCTCTTTGGGTTTGAGGGGTACGCCGGGGCCGACGCGGCGCACCGCTGCCATGTGCAGGTCGTCTCGGAGCAGGCCTGGCACGCTCTCTTCGCCAGCACGCTCTTCATTAAGCTGGGGAGCAAGTCGGCCGCCGGGGCGAGCGACTTCAAGAAGAACTGGACCATCCTCAACGCCGGTCGCCGGCGCCTGACGCCCGATGAGGCCAAGAGCCTGGGCGTGGCGGGCCCCGTGTGCATCGCCCAGTCGCTGGAGAAGAAAATCGTCGTGATCCTGGGCACCGAGTACGCGGGCGAGATGAAGAAGAGCATCTTCTACGCGATGAACTACGACATGCCCGAGGCGGGCGTGTTCCCGATGCACTGCTCGTGCAACACCGACAAGGACGGGACGAACGCAGCCCTGTTCTTTGGGCTCAGCGGCACCGGCAAGACGACGCTCTCGGCCGACCCCAACCGCAACCTCATCGGCGACGATGAGCACGGGTGGAGCGACAAGGGCGTCTTCAACTTCGAGGGCGGGTGCTACGCCAAGTGCATCAAGCTTTCGAAGGCGGGGGAGCCGGAGATCTGGAACGCGATTCGCTTTGGGAGCGTGCTCGAGAACGTGAGCATCGACGAGAAGACCCGCGTGCCCGACTACGACTCGACCAAGATCGCCGAGAACAGCCGCGTGACGTACCCCGTCGACTTCATCGATAACGCCACGATCCCCAGCGTCTGCGGCCACCCCAAAAACGTCGTCTTCCTCACCGCCGACGCGTACGGCGTTCTCCCACCCGTCAGCAAGCTGACCCCCGAGCAGGCGATGTACTACTTCGTCAACGGGTACACCAGCAAGCTCGCGGGCACCGAGGCGGGCGTCACCGAGCCCCAGCCCAACTTCTCCGCATGTTTCGGAGCCCCGTTCCTGCCCCGCCCGCCCAAGGTCTACGCCGAGATGCTCGCCAAGAAGATCCAGCGGCATGGGTGCAGCGTTTGGCTCCTCAACACCGGCTGGACCGGCGGGCCCTACGGCACCGGTTCACGCTTCAAGCTCGCCTACACCCGGGCGATGGTCACCGCCATGCTCAACGGCTCGCTCAAGGAAGTACCCACGACCACCGACCCGATCTTCGGCCTGCACATCCCCAGCAGCGTGCCCGGTGTGCCCAGCGATGTCCTCAACCCGCGCAACACCTGGAAGGACGGGGCGGCCTACGACATCGCGGCCAAGAAGCTCGCCAAGGGCTTCCGCGACAACGACGCGACGTTTGATCTGCCGGCGAATGTCCGTGCCGCTGGGCCCAAGGGATGACCGGTTGCTCGCGCCCACGCCGAGGCTGAGTCTTCGAAGCCTCGGATTCTTCGGGACGGTGCGCGCATCGGGAAACGCCGAGATTCTGGGTTGATGGAGCGTCGATGAGCATGAACGCAGCTGAGATCCTCGCAATTCTTGACCACTGCTGCGACGAGTTCGTCTTTCCGATGCTGGACAATGGGCACGTTTACCTCGCCGCAACGCGACTCTCTCTGTATCGTTCAACCGCGGACTGGGCGATGGTGATTGAAGTCTTTGGCTTCTCGCCGGGCGAAGGCTTTCCGAGCATCGGTATCTCTACGTTTGGGAGCCGGATCCACGCGCGCAGGCCCCACTACAAAGACCCGGTGATGCAGGCGCGATATGTAGAGCGCAATCCGCGCAGTGAGTCCGCCTATGTTTATCCCGTGAAAGAAGGAGCGTGGCGGGACGAAGGATGCGAGTTTCTTGTTTCGACGGACGTCGAGGACATCGTCGTACGCGACACAACAGTGCGATTGCCAGAGCCAAGCCTTTTTGCCGAACACGACATTGCTTTGATAGAGAGTCCGCGCGTATTGGTGTTCGAACTGTGCCGCTATCTCGCCGGCGTCGCTCGAGACAAAGTTCTTGCAACTGCCCAGGAACGTCGCGTCAATGTTCCTCCCGAACTCGACCAGGTTCTGCAGCTTGAGGAATGGCATCACCCGGACGTGGTGGACGACAGCGCACGACCGAGCTGGTCCGAGACATTCCAGCAGTTGGCGAAGGTACTTGAGACCGGGGACGTCACGCTCTACCGCCCAACGCAAGTGCCGAACACGCATTGGCGAAACTGGCCACGGGGCGGAACGTTGTAGGAATCCGAGGCTTCGAAGACTCAGCCTCGGCGTGTTCGCGAATGGCGTTCCGGCACGAGCGCTCGCGTCCGTTCCTCAGCTCTTGGGTACCGCGATCGTGATGTCGAGGTGGGCGCCGGCCCTGGCGACCTTGAGCACCACCGACTCCCCGTCGTGCTTGGACCGCACCGCCTCGCGCACCGCGCTGGGTTTGGCCCAGTCCTTCCCGTCGACATGCGTGATGATGTCCCACTGATGCACGCCCGCCGCCATGGCGGGAGAATCGGGGACCACACGCGTCACGATCGAGCAGCGACCCCGGTCCACACCCGCTTGTGTGGCAGTTGCCTCAGAGACGTCGGACATCTCGATCCCGATCGTTCTGGTGTGCGACTTTGACGAGTACGAACTATCGCCGTCCTTTGCGTCGACGACCACGAAAATGCACCCCGACATCGAAAGGACGGAACTCACCAAGACAGCGCCGACAAGGAGAGCTTTGGTCATCGGTCAGACTCCACGGTGGTGTTTCCCCGGGCACGCGCTCGAGAGCACGCTTTGTACAAGCGCTCGGAGAATGGGTTGCACAACGCCGATTGGAAACGCCGCGACAAGCCTCCCACCCCCTCACCCCTTCACGCCCTCACCCTCTCACGCCTTCCTCGCCCACCTCAGCTTCGCCGACTTTGACCGGGGGTTGGCCTTCTGCTCCGCCTCGGTTGCGATGATCGGGTCGCGGTTCTCGGCCGAGTAGATCCCCTCGCGCAGACCCGTGCGGAAAGAGTTCTTCACCCGCCGGTCCTCACCGCTGTGGAAGCTGATGATCGCTCCGACGCCGCCAGGCTTGAGCACGCTGGGCAGGATCGTCAGCAGTCGATCGAGGTTGGCCATCTCGCGGTTGACCAGGATCCGCAGCGCCTGGAACGTGCGGGCCGCGGGGTGCAGCTTGGCGCCGGCCCCGCGCTCGATCGTGAAGTCGCGGGCCTCGCAGACGATCGCCATGAGCGCCTCGGTCGTGACGATCGGGGCCTCGGCCCGGCGTTTGACAATCAGCCGCGAGATCGGCCCCGCGTCGGTCTCGTCGCCGTACTCGTAGATCGCCGACTCGAGCTCCTCCACGCTCATCCGGTTCACGAGCACCGAGGCGGGCTGCCCTCGCGTGGGGTCCATCCGCATGTCCAGGGGCCCGGGTTTGCGATACGAAAACCCCCGCGCGGGGTCGTCGATCTGCGTGCTCGCGACGCCGATGTCTGCGAGCACCGCGTCGACTTGCAGATTCTCGACACCCGCCTCGCCCAGAATGCGGTCGAGCCCAGCGAAGTTGGTGTGGAAGAGATCGAACCGACCGCCCTCGGTCACCCTCACGCGCTGCAGATTCACGCGTGCCGCGGCGATATTGGCGGGATCAAAGTCGATCGCGATCAGCCGCCCGCCCGGCTGGATGCGCTCAAGAATGGCCGCCGAGTGTCCGCCGAGCCCCAGCGTGCAATCGACGACCACCTGCCCCGGACGCGGCGAAAGCACGTCGAGAACCTCATCGAACAGCACCGGGATGTGCGGAGCCTTGGACTTCTTCACGGCATGTGGATCGTACGATCGTGTCCCTCCATCGCCTCTGACTGCCCGGTAGAATCTGCCATGCGATCACTCCCGTGGGAAAGAGAGGCCCCGTGGGGCACGCAGATCAAGATCCGGCTGATCATGGGCGCGGTCGCGCTTCTTCTGATCTCCGCCTACGCCTGCTTCACCGAGCTCAGATATCTCGTGGCCGCCAAGCACGCCCAGGCCAAAATCGTCAGCGTGCAGTCGTCGATGGGCGAGATCCGGTACGAGTTCAACGACGAGGCGATGACCAGAATCCTCGTCGAAGACCAGTTCGGACGCATCGTGCCCACGTCGTCGCTTCGGTCGGAGACTGACTCGATCCCAAGCGGCCAGAGCTTCTCCCAGACTGGCACCGTCGACATCGACTACCTCGCCGGCTCGCCCCAGTTCTCACGCGTCAAGGGGAACGCCAAGCTATGGCTTTGTGCGCCGTTCCTCGTCCTTCTCGTGGTCGTCGGTGTGCTGGGCGTTCGCTTCTGGCGGGACTATCAGGAGCACGCGAGGCGCAAGGCCACCTGGTGATCTCAACGGCGACCTCAACCGGGCGTCGTGCATCGAATGACATACGCCGGTGGCATGTTCCGCCACACAATGCGGCTCAGCGTCGTGGTGGCGAAATACCTCGGCAGCAATTTCGCGAACCGGCGCCCCGCGGGCATGTAACGGCCCACTTGGTATGCGAAGGTCACGAACTGCCCCCCCGGCTTGAGCGCCCGCACGGTGGGCTCGAGGATCGATGTCTGGAGCGATTCGGGAAAACTCGCCCAGGGCAGGCCGCTGATCACGGCGTCCAGTTTCGACACGCCCTCGATGGCGCAGAACCGTTCGATGTCGGCCGCACTGCCCGCATGGAGCCCAAGCCCAGGGAACCTCCGTCGAAGCTCCTCGACGAGCACCTCGTTGCGCTCGATCGCGAAGAACTTCGCCCCGCCGCCCAGGCGTTCGAGCACGAGCGAGGTGAACACGCCCGTCCCAGGGCCGTACTCGGCGATCGCGACGGGCCCATCAAGCGGCACCGTTCTGAGCATCTCTTCCGCGAGGCGGCGCGAGCTCGGGCTGATCGCCCCGATCATCGTCGGCCTGGCGATGAACTCGCGCAGGAACCGGGCACGCGACGCCCAGGTCGGCGTCGAGGCTTTGGACGGACGGCCCATCAGCACACGCCCCTCGCCAGGCTCTGCCGGGCTCTCACTTCTTGCCCGCCAGCGCCGGTGTCTTGAGCTTGGCCGACATCACCTTGTCGCCCGCGGTGATGAACAGCGTCTTGAAATCCGCCCCGCCGAAGCAGAAGTTCGACGCCCCGGGAGCGGCGATCGTGCCCAGCCGCTTGCCCGCCGCGTCGTACACCCAGATCCCGCCCGCGCCGGTCGTCCAGACGTTGCCGGCCATGTCGGTCCGCACGCCGTCGGGCGCGCTGCGTCCCTTGGGCTCCTTGTCGTTGAGCTCGGCGAAGATCTTGCCGCCCGAGAGCGACCCGTCGCTCGCCACGTCGAAGACCATGAGCTGCGCCTTGGAGTAGAGGCCCACGTAAAGCCTCTTCTCGTCGGGCGAGAGGGCCACGCCGTTGGGCGCGGTGACGTCCTTGGACTCGAGCGTCACCTTGCCCATGGGGTCGATGCGGTAGAGGCCGAAGGTGGCGATATGCTTCTCGTCGCGCCCCTTGCCGAAATCGCCGAAGTAGATCGTGCCGTCGGACCGCACCGTGAGGTCGTTGGGCATGTTGAGCTGCTTGCCATCGATCTCCTTGGCGAGCACCGTCACCTTGCCCTCGGCGTCGGTCCGGGTCACCTGTCCGCTGAAGTGGCAGTTGACCATCAGCCCCTTGGCATCGAACGCCGTCCCGATCGCCCGCTCGGAGCCCTTGCGAACGATCTCAAGCCCGTCGGCGGGCGTGCGAGCCTTCTTGTCGTCCGCCGGGTTGATCGCGTAGATGGTGTCGCCCTGCATGTCGCAGAAGACAAGCTTGCCGTCGCTCCGCCACTGCGGGCCCTCGGCGAACTTGAGCCCCGTCGCCAGCGTCGTGAGCTCGGGCGATTCCAGGAACTCGGTCCCCGGCGCGGCGGCGGGCGCGGCGCTCTCGGGCTTGGGCTGTGCCGTGGGTTTCTCGGCGGGTTGGACCATCAGCGAAAGAGCAATGATTGCGGCGTGTGTCAGCATGGGCGAAGGATAGCCCCGCCCCATTCGGACCGCCCCACTCGGGCCGCATCGCTCAGGCCCAATCAGAGGGGTTTGGCAAGGCTCGACTTCACGCGCATCCTGATATTGATCACCTCGGTCATCAGGCTGAACGCCATCGCGAAGTAGACGTACCCCTTGGGGATGTGCTGCCCAAGCCCGTCGGCGATGAGCACAAAGCCGATGAGCATGAGAAACGAGAGGGCGAGCACCTTGAGCGTCGGGTGCTTGTCGATGAACCGGGCGATGTACCCCGAGAAGACCATCATGATCATCACCGAGATCACCACCGCCGTCACCATGATCCAAAGCTCCCGGGCCATACCCACCGCCGTCACCACGCTGTCGATCGAGAAGACCAGATCGATCAGGAGAATCTGCACGATGATCGCCCCGAACTTCGCGTGCTTGCCGCCCTTGCCGGCCTCCTCGCCGCCTTCCATCTTCGCGTGCAGCTCGTGCACCGCCTTCCAGAGCAGGAACAGCCCGCCGATGATGAGGATCAGGTCCTTGCCCGAGACCGTCAAGGGCGCGCGTTCCACGACCGTGCCCGCCGCGAGCTCCGTCGCGGCGTGCGTCGCGGGCTCGGTCAAGAACGGCACGGTGAACAGCGGCGTGGTGGCCAGCGAGAGAATCAGGCTGATGGTCGCCAAGAGCGCGATCCGCGTGACAAGCGCGAGCGCCAGGCCCACCTTCCGGGCCTTCTCGCGTTGGTGCTCGGGAAGCCGCCCGCACAGGATCGCGATGAAAACGATGTTGTCGATGCCCAGCACGATCTCAAGCAGCGTGAGCGTGAGCAACGCCATGATGGCGTCAAACGAAAGAAGCGAGGGCGCGGCGTCGGCGAGCATCTGCATCATGGACCGAAATATACCCGCTCCGGGCCCGCAACGCGCCATTCAACCCGGCGACAGCCTTGCAGCGATTGAACTGAGCACTGGGTTCACACTTCCCGCATCAGCGTCGCGAACGTCCCCATCCGCTCGGGCGAGCTCGCCGGCGCATCCTCCAGCGCGTGCCTGGCGGTGTACGTGCCCATCTGGTCCAGGTCCCACGCGTGGCGATGGTCCGCCAGCATGATCTCAAAGAGACGCAGCAGCCGCTTTCGGGCGTCCGAGTCCCTCACCGGCACCGCACACTCGACGCGGTTGGACAGGTTCCGGTACATCCAGTCCGCCGAGCCGATGTACCACTCGCCGTCGAGCGGATCTTCCTGTCCGCCCCCGAAATGGAACACGCGCGAGTGCTCAAGGAACCGCCCGATCACCGACACCACCCGTATGTTGTCCGACAGCCCCCGCACGCCGGGCCTCAGGCAGCAGAACCCACGGACGATGAGGTCGATCTGCACACCCGCCGCACTCGCCGCGTAGAGACGCTCGGTCACGTCCCGATCTTCCATCGAGTTGATCTTGGCGATGATGCGCGCAGGCTTGCCCGCCCTTGCGTGCTCGATCTCCCGGTCGATCAGCTCCCCGATCCGCTCACGCATGTTGAACGGCGCGACCAGCAGTGTCTCGTACTTCTGCGGCACCGCCACACCCGTCAGGTAGTTGAACAGCGTCACCGCGTCGGCCGTGATCTCCGGGTCGCACGTCAAAATACCAAAGTCCGTGTACAGGCTCGCCGTCTTGGGGTTGTAGTTGCCCGTGCCGATATGGGCGTAGCACCGCAGCCCGTGCCGCTCGCGTCGCACCACCAGTGCGGTCTTGCAGTGCGTCTTGAGCCCCATGACGCCGTACGCGACGTGCACGCCCGCCTTCTCGAGCATGCGTGCGAACCGCACGTTCTTGTCCTCGTCGAACCGCGCCCGCAGCTCGACCAGGCACGCCACCTGCTTGCCCGCCTCCGCCGCCCGGATCATCGACTGAATGAACGGCGAGTCGGGGCTCGTGCGATACAGCGTCTGCTTGATCGTCACAACGTCCGGGTCGACCGCCGCCGCCGCGATGAACCGCTCCACGCTGTCGGCGAAGCTCTCGTACGGATGGTGCACCAGGATGTCCTGCTTGCGGATCGCGGCGAAGATGTTGGCCTTGGGGTCGATGAGCCTGTGGGGCGTCACCGGACGCCACCTGGGCTCCTTGAGATCCGGGCGATCAATATCAAACAGCTCAAACAAGCTGTCGTACTCATCCGGCGGTTGCTCATACAGATCCTGCGCGTCGAGCGTCAGCTTGTCGAGAAGAAAGTGCGCCATCTCCGGCGACGCGTCGGGCTCGATCTCAAGGCGCACCGCCCGTGCGAACCGCCTCTGCTTGAGGTCCTCTTCGACCGACTGGATCAGGCTCTCCCCCTCCATCTCGTCGCGCTGGATCCCCGCCGACCGCGTCACCCGGAACACCGACTGCTCCCGGATCTTCACGCCCGGAAACAGGTCCGCCAGATTGTTGCGGATCACGTCGTGCAGGTACACAAACCGCACCACCCGCTTCCCGTTTTTCACCTCGTGCGGCAGCGCCACAAACCGCTTCATCGCCGGCGGCACCTTCACCCGCGCGAACATCGGCTCGCGGCTCGCCTGCGCCCCCCCAGCCGTCGCGCCCGGACGTCCACGCAGCAGTGGCGGCGGCTCGACGAGCAGCCCCAGGTTGTCCGACAGATTCGAGATGAACGGGAATCGGTGCCCCGAATCGACCGCCAGCGGCGTCAACGCGGGGAAAACATGCACCCGGTACCAGTCGTTCACCCAGTCGCGGTCCTTGCTCGACAGATCCGTGTACCGCAGCACGTGGATGTCCTGCTCCGCCAGCGCGGGGATCAGCTCGCTTCGGAAGATCCCCACCTGCTGCTGCTGGAGCTGGCAGACCAGCCCGCGGATCGACGCCATCTGCTGCCGGGGCGTCATCCCGTCGGGCCCCACCGGCGCCGTCGACGACTGGGCCGCACGCTTGATCACCCCGACCCGCTTCATGAAAAATTCGTCCAGGTTGGTCGTGAAAATCGCCAGAAACTTCACCCGCTCAAGCAAGGGCGTCCTGGGATCGGCCGCCTGCTGCATCACCCGCCGGTTGAACTCCAGCCACGACACGTCCCGGTTGAAAAACCGGGCGCTCTCGATCGCGCCCCCGGCCGCTGGGCCGCCGTGCGCCTCGCCGCGCGCCGGTGCCGCCGGCGCTCTGTGCAGGCGCAGCCCCGGACGCCCGCCTCCCGGCGGCGTGTGCTTGGCGCTCCCTGTGTGCTTGTCACCCACGTTGCCCACCCTTCAAACCACCCTCTGGCCCATTGACAGGCCGATACACCGCCCGGCACCCCGTCGCTTCCGTCACCGACACCGCCGCCACCGCCGCATGAGGTGCCAGCCCCTCGTCCAGCCTCGCCCCAAGCTCCGCCGCGATATGCCTGGCCACGTTCTCCGCCGACGGGTTCACCAGATCAAACGGCTCCACCTCGTTGAGGTTGCGGTTCTCAAAGGGCGCGATGATCTCCTGCAGTGCCCCGTGCACCGTGTGGAAATCGCAAAGCAGCCCGTCGGGATCAAGCTTCTCCCCCGCGATCGTGGCCGTCACGTGCCAGTTGTGCCCGTGCAGGGGCTCGCGCTCACCCGCGATCATGATCGCGTGAGCGGCCGAAAACGAAGATTCCACGATGATCTCGTACACAGACGACTATAGCGGAAGGGGCCAGTCGCCCCGCCATCCACATCCTGACCAACTTCGAACCGAACATCAAGATTCGACGTAGGGACGATTCCTACGCTGCCAACCCTGTCCATCGTGTACTCGGGAGACCGTCGATGAGTTCTGCGCTGATGATCGGAGTCAGTGGATTGCGTGGCGTTATCGGGACGTCTTTGACCCCCGAAGTGGCCGCCCGCTTCGCCGGCGTGTTCGGCGGCTGGTTGGTCAACGCCGCCGCGGGCCAGCCTGTGCGGGTGGTCCTGGGCCGCGATGGCCGCGTCGGCAACGCCGTCATCTATCACGCCGCCACTGCCGGACTCCTGGCCGCGGGCGTCGAAGTCGTCGACCTGGGTATCTCGATGACACCGACCACCGCCGTCATGGTCGACGAAATGTCGCGCCGACCCGCGGGCGATGGCACCCCCGCCCTCGTCGCCGGCATGGAACTCACCGCCAGCCACAACCCCCAGCAGTGGAACGGCCTCAAATGCTTCCTCGCCACCACGCCCGGTCTGCATGGTTCAGCCGCCTGCGCCCCACCCGCCGCAATCGCTCAACAGCTCGTCGAGCTGTTCCACGCCGGCAAGGTCGGCCTCGCCACTTGGGCTAAGCTCGGCTCCGTCGCCCGCGATGAATCCGCATCCGTCGTCCACATCGAACGCGTCGTCGAGGCCCTCACCGCCTCGGGCGTCCACGACGACCCCGACTCCCTCGGCCGCGGCCTCTCGGTCGTCCTCGACTCGGTCAACGCCTCGGGCATCGAAGTCGGCCGCGAGGGGCTCGAACGCCTGGGCGTCCAGGAACTCCTCCACATCGGCTGCGAGGAAACCGGCCTCTTCCCCCACACCCCCGAACCCGTCCGCGAGAACCTCGACCTGCTCTGCGAAGCGGTCCGCGAGTCCGGGGCCGCCGTCGGCTTCGCCCAGGACCCCGACGGCGACCGCCTAGCCATCATCGACGAACGCGGCCAGTACATCGGCGAGGAGTACACGCTCCTGCTGGGCGCCATGGCCGTCCTCGAAGGCCACAAACGCCTGGGCCACGAGACCAAGGGCCAGAAGCTCGTCACCAACCTCTCCACCAGCCGCATGCTTGACGACCTCGCCGCCCGCTACGGCGCGACCGTCACCCGCACGCCCGTGGGCGAGGCCAACGTCGTCAGCCTCATGAAGATGACCGAATCGATCGTCGGAGGCGAGGGCAACGGCGGCACCATCTGGCCCCGCGTCACCTACGTCCGCGATTCCCTCAGCTCCATGGCCCTGGTCCTCGCCCTGCTCGAGAACGGCCGCCGCCCCCTGAGCCAGATCGTCGCCGGCCTCCCCGCGTACGCGATCGTCAAACGCAAGGTCGATCTCGCCTCCAAGGAGGCCGCCAAACCCTCGATCGACAAACTCGCCAAGGCCTACGCCGCCCAGCGCGTCGACCTCCAGGACGGCGTGCGCATCGACTTCGACGCCCAGCGCGCCTGGCTCCACGTCCGCGCCAGCAACACCGAACCCATCATGCGCCTCATCGCCGAAGCCCCCACCGCTGCAACGGCCCAATCCCTCCTCGACGACGCCGCCAAAATCATTGCCGGCTGACTGCCTTTGGTGGCACTGCTCTCCAGAGCAGTGCTTCCCAGGTGGCACCGCTCTCCAGAGCGGTGCTTCCGGAGGCCCAAGACTCACCGGTCTGGAGACCGGTGCCATCAAAGTCCTACCATCCCCCCATGTCCCTCGAAGCACCCTTCAAAGTCGGCCAGCGCGTCCGCGTCTCGCAGCAAGTCCCCCACCTGGGCAACGGCGACCCCACCTTCGCCACCACGCCCATCGAAGGCATCGTCGTGGGCGCCAAGCAGTCCAAGACCGGCTCGTGGTACGCCCACAGCAAGGACCACAAGCTCTGGCTCGACCGCCTGGAACTCAAGAAGGACGATGGCGAGCTGGTCGTGTGCAACCTCGACCAGTATTCAAGCGTCGAGGTGGTGGCTTAGGCGTGGAGATTGGCGTGGGGGCCTGGATCGCCGCGAGCGCGCTCTCGGCCCACTGATTCGCATTCAGCTCATCGAGCCTCTGGCTCGCCTTCGCTTCGGCCTTCGTCGCCTCGCGCGGCGGCACAACCAGATTCAACGTCTCATCCGCGACTGAGAGCGTCAGTTGTTGCCCCGATAGAAAATCGATCCGATCGCTCTCGATGCCGTCGGCGAAAATCACGCCCCCCTCGCTCATCTCTGAGACGACCTCAATCGACTCGGGCCTGGCGAGCAATCCAAAGTTCAGCCTGGTCCTGGTGTTCACGCTCGGGAACGGCTCGCGCACAAACCACGCCAGCGACGACGCGCTGGGCGTCGGAAGTGCCGCCGCAATGTTCCGCTGCTCCGCGATCGATCGCGCCCACCCCGTGCACCCCGTCCCCGTCGAGCAGATCATGCCCGACGACGAGTGCCGCTCCTCCTGGCCCTTCACCGACACCCGGTACCGAGCCGACTGGTGCGACCGGTGCCCGACGAAGACCTCGTTGAGCGCCAGCAAGCGCTGCCCATCCTCGCGAAGTGCCACCGCCAGCGTGCGAGACTCGACGCCAAACGCATCTCCCGAGTGCACGAGCCACTGGCAGATCGCGTGAAAGTCCGCGGGTTTGTGGCGGCACAGAACCCCGTCGTACCGCTCCGGATCCGGATTGACCCCTACGACCGGCTGCCCTTTCAAGTACTTCGCCACGTTGGCGACCAGCCCGTCCTGCCCCACCACAATCACCGCGTCGTCGGGCGCGAAGAGAAACCGATCCAGCTCGTCGCGATCCACGCTCGCCCGGCGCTGCTCGGGCGCCAGGGCCGCCCCGACGACTTTGCAGGCCTCAACAACCCGGTCGTGTGCCTCGACGTACGTCTCGATCTGCTCGCCGCGGGACTTGAGGAAGAACTCCGCCTGCCCGAACGTCCCGTGACGCTCGATGAGCTGCGTCAACAGCGAGTGGCGTGTCACGATGACCGCCCGCGGCAGACGCTTTGGAGCTCCCGGTTCCATCAACCGCCCTTCTTGCCAAGCAGCTTGGTCAGTGCCTGACCGATCTGGTCGGGCGTCACCGTCACACTCTCAATCGTCTGGATCTTGGACGCCAGCTCCTGGGCCGCCAGCCCCGCGAGCACCTCGCCCGGCACATCCCGCCACGCCGCCGCGCGCGCCGCCTGGGCGTGCGCCTCGGCATCGCCCAAGAGTCGCCGAGCCTCGGCATCACCCCCCGCTCGCGTCTTGACATCCCGCGCGTGCCCCTCGGCCGCCAAAGTCGCCAGCTCCACCTCCGACGTAACCCGCAGCCGTTCGCCCGACGCCTTGCCCTCGATCTCGCGCGACCGGTTGGTGTTCTCGAGCTTGATCAACTCATCCTGCCGCTTGGCCATCTCAACCTTGGTCGCAAGCTCCGCCTCCTTGATCGCCCGCTCCTTCTCAACCGCCAGCGCCCGTCGCTGAAACACCGCCTCGTCGGCCTTCTGCTGCACCGCCTCCCGCGTGGGCGTCTCCAGTGCCTTCGCCAGATCCGGCGGCGGCGAAATTTGCTCCACCTGAAAGTCCACAAGCCCAAGCCCCATCATGCCAAGTTCCGCATCGGCCGCGAGTGCCGCCACCACCGCCGCCCGAATCGTCTGAGCCCCCGCCTTCACCGCCTCACCCAAGGGCAGGCGAATCAGATGCGCCCGCGCCGGGTCCCGCACTCGCTGCGACCAGAACGACGCGAGCCGCTCTAGCGGGTTCTCGATCCATCGCCCCGTCTCCAGCGAGATCGAGAAGTTCGACCGCGACGACGCCCGCTCCATGTCGACAAACCGGTACGTCACCGTGCACTGCACCGCCACCGGCTGCAGGTCCGCCGTCCTGTCGGTGAGCACGAAGGTCGTCTGGCAGTCCTCAACCGGCAGCATCGCGATCGCCGTCGACAGCGGATAGAACCACGCCGAGAGCCCGCGCCCCTGTCGTTTGGCCACGCCCCGCCGGAACAGAATGATGTACTCGCTGGGCTCGGCCCGAAGGTGCTTCCACCACAACATTCTCGACATGTGCGCCATGGGACCTCCAATTCGGATTCCGCCGCGGGACAGGCGAGTCGAGTATACCGATTGCGCCCAGTCTTGGGCGACAACCGTCCGGCTTCATCGACGCCGCGCCAGGCCTTTTTACTACGACACCCCCACGCGAGGGTTCGCGAACTGCAAGGTTTCGTGATTTCAAATTCATGCCGAATTCGCCGCAAGAGCATGACTACATTCTCGAATAGGCTTCAGTAACAGCTCAAGATGGGTCGCGAGTACCCGAGGGAATGATGGTGAATTCTGAATACTCCAAGTACTTGAAGAACTTCAATCGAAACCCTCCCGCAAGTCCTTCGTCGCTCGCTGCAATCCAGCAAGTTGGCGGTGTTCCATTGCCGTCGGACTACCTCGCATTTCTCGCTGAAGTCGACGGCGGGGAAGGGTTCATCGGCGAGAACTACTTGATGTTGTGGCGCGCCGATGAACTCATTTCGTTCAATCAAGACAATCAAAAGAACCAATACGCTCCGGGGCTCTTTGTGATCGGTTCAACCGGTGGTGGGGAAGCCTTCGCGTACGACTTGGCAGACCCGGCGTCGCCGATCGTGCAAGTTCCGTTCATCCCGCTCGACCGAGAGTGCATGGAGAAGGTAGAGACTTCGTTTCTCGCGTTCATCAAGGGTCTGTCTGAAACCTGAAGCCAACAGGGCAGGACTGACGCGTCCCAGATTCCTTTGACGCAGTCCAACGCCGTTCATAGGTCGAATTGACCCATCTCGCGCGCACGGTCGTGGCGCCGTGCGTCGCGACGTCCCAGATTTTCCCGCGCCGCATCCCCTTCCCCACCCTCCACTTACAACTCCCTTCAAAATCATCTGTCGCGTTTGTGCGCTCAATCGCGTCCGTTCGCCCCTTTGTGTCGGGCCCACTAGGCGTCGCTCGTGCGACGAGATCGGCCCGGCGTGGGGGACAGCCCATGGCCTACCGGCTGAGTGTGTTTTCAAACGTCGGCCTCGATGAGGCACTTCTCAAACTCGTCATCGACGAGCACTCCGCCGCGGCCCTGCCGCGACTGGACAAACTCTGGACGTACTACCGAAATCCGCTCAAGCCGGTAGGCCGGGGCAACCCCCACTCCCACTCTTCACCCGACTCTCCCACCTCACGCGAATCCAGCGGCTGGTACACCCTGGGCCAGGAGGTCGGCCTCCCCCAACGCGTCACGGGCCGCGGCTCCTCACCCACCGATGACGACCGCCAGCGCACCCGCCGCGAGGTCGTCATCGAGAACGACATCGGCTGGCGCATCCAGACCATGATCGATCTCATGTTCGGCAAGCCCGTCAAAATTGCCAGCATCGCCAAGAACGAAGAAACCAAGGCCACCATCGAGCGAACCCTCGACAGCGTCTGGGAACACTCCGGCGGCATCGCCCTCCTGCAGGACGCCGCCCTGCTCGCCCACGTCTTCGGCCATGTCGACCTCATGGTCTCCGTCGATGAACAAGCCCTCAAAGACGCCGCCCGCGCCAAAATGGATCCGGCCCAGGCTGCCCAGCACATCCGCATCGAGGTCATCGACCCCCGCCGCGGCATCCCCCTCCTCGACCCCGCCGATGTCCGGCGCATCACCGCCTACGTCGTCCACTTCCAGCGCCAGCTCAACTCGCAGGTCACCGAGACCTGGTGGCAGCGAGCCATCGGGGCCGCACCGCAATCGCCCACACGTGCCACGGCCGCCAGCACACTCATCGTCTCAGGCACCACGCGCCAGCTCTACGACGACCGGCGCCTCACGCGCCAGGAGAATCTCGCGTGGTCGGGCGGCGAACTCCCCATCGTCCACATCCAAAACCTCAGCCAGCCGCTCCACTACACCGGCGTGGGCGAGGTCGAGCCCCTCATCCCGCTCCAGGATGAGCTCAACACCCGCCTCAGCGACCGCGCCAATCGCGTCGCCCTCCAGTGCTTCAAGATGTACATCGCCAAAGGCATCGAGGGCTTCGACCAGGCTCCCATCGGCCCAGGCCGCATCTGGTCCACCGACAACCTGGGCGCCTCCGTCGAAGCCTTCGGCGGCGACATGGCCTCCCCCAGCGAGGACAACCACATCCAGCAGATCCGCGACGCCCTCGACAAGATCTCCAGCGTCCCGCCCCTGGCCGGCGGCGTCGTGCAGGGCCGCATCGGCAACCTCTCCAGCGCCACCGCCCTCCGCGTCACGCTCATGAGCGCCCTGGCCAAGACCGCCCGCAAACGCGTCACCTACGGGCGGGGCCTCACCGAGATCTGTCGCCTCGTGCTCACCGCCCTCGACTGGGCCGGTGCCCTCCGCACCGATCCCGCCGAGCGAGCCGTGCGCATCAACTGGCCCGACCCCGTCCCCATCGACGAGCACGACCGCATTCTGGCGGCCGAAGGAAAGCTGCGTCTCGGCGTGCCCCAGAGCACGCTCCTCGAAGAACTCGGATACACCGCGACCGATGTCGGCGTGGTGTGATCAACCGTTCTCACACTCAAACACAGGAGTAGACCCATGCCAGAAGGCGAAGGCACAGGCGGACAAGGACCAGTCGGCACCCTCGCGGGCGGCGGCGTCAACCAGACCGACACCACCGAGTGGCGAGGCCGTGCACTCCAGGCCGAAGAGAAAGCCAAAGAGCTCGACAGCATCCTCGCCACTCTCAAGACCGAGCTCGCCACCGCCCAGCAGACCCTCGACGCCATGAAACGCCGGCGCGAGGTCGAGCACCTACTCGTCGACGCGAAGGCAGCCGACGTCGAGACCGCTTTGCTCCTGGTCGAGCAGTCGCTCGCGCAGAAACCCGGGATCGACGTGGGCCAGGCGGTCGCCGACGTCAAGAGCCGCAAACCGGCTCTCTTTCACCCGCCCGAGCCGCCGCACGCGCCCGTCGGCGCCGCAGCACAGATGCCCGAGCCATACGCGGCCGCCGTCGACCAGGCCTTCACCCGCGCCAGCGCCGCACGTGGCAACCGCAAGAGCCTGCTGGGCTATCTGCGGGCCAAGCGCGGAGTCTGATTCATCGTGTTCTTCACATTCAGGGATTGATCTCAAAGGGATCGAAAGGGGGCACTCATGCCGTTCACTGGAAAGCCGACATTCGGGGCGGGCACCGACCTGCCGGAGCTTTATGAAGACGTCTCCGATGTCATCGGGATCGTCAGCCCGTACGAGACGCCGCTGCTCAACCACCTGGGCGACTCCAAACGCCCCGCCACCAACACCGTGCACGAGTGGATCGAGGACACCCTCCTCCCCAACACCGACACGCTCAACCAGACCGTCTTCACGCCCGACGCCCAGAACGCCACGTCGCTCACCGTCAACAACGGCGTGCGTTTCCAGGTCGGCGACAGCGTCCGGCCCGACGGCTCCAACGAGGTGATGCAGGTCACCGCCATCGCCGTCAACGTCCTCACCGTCGTCCGCGGCTATGGCGGCACGACCAAGGCGACCCTCGCCAACGCCAAGAAGCTCCTCATCATCGGCAACGCCGCACTCGAAGGCGCCGATGCCAACGCGGCCCGCTTCACCAATCGCACTCGCAAGCAGAACTACACCCAGATCTTCACCGCCACCGTCGAGGTGAGCGGCTCGATGCAGGCCGTGCGAACCTACGGCGTGCAGGACGAGCTCGACTACCAGAAGCAAGAGCGGATGCGTGAGCTCATCCGCGACCTGGAAAATTGCGTGATCAACGGGGCGGCCCCCGCCACCTCGCCCCAGGGCGGCACCACCATCCGCCGCAGCATGAACGGCATCATCAAGCAGATCGCAACCAACGTGTACACGCCGGGGTCGGGCGGCATCCCCTCCGGCGGCGGCTCGGGAAGCGATCTCAACGAGGCCGTGCTCAACGCCGCGCTGCGTGCGACCTGGGAGCAGTCCAGCGGCCAGATCGACACGATCGTGGTGGGGGGGTTCCAGAAGCGCCGCATCAACGCGTTCGCCAGCACTCTTCGGGCGTACCAACCCGAGGATGTGAACTATCGCGACCTGGTGGGGGCGTACGAGAGCGACTTTGGCGTCTGTCGCGTCATCATGAGCCGCTGGGTGCCCACGGATCAACTGCTCCTGCTCGACAGCTCGCGAATCGAGGTCATGCCCCTGCGAGGGCGCAGCTTCGGCTACAAGCCCATGGGCACCACCGGCGACGCCGTGCATGGCCAAGTGGTGGGCGAGTACACGATGGAGTTCAAGAACGAGAACGCCCACGCACTCATCAAGGGACTCTCGACGTCGTAAGTGGCATCGCCCCGTGGCATCGCCCTTCCGGGCGATGTCTCCCACGTGGCACCGCCCTTCCGGGCGGTGATCCTGAGTCACAATCAACTCCAGCTCACGGACGGGCGGGGTAGCTCTCCCCGGGTCGAAAGACCTGGGGGAGCTTTGGAGGGAATCATGGGAACATTCGCCGCGGATCGCGATCTCCTGGTCTACGAGCCCAACATCTTCCGCGACGTCGGCTGGGTGGGCCAACGCCTGGTCAAGGGCACCGGCACCATCTCCGGCACGACGCTCACCCTGTCGGCACAGGACGTCCCCTTCGACGCCGCCGGAGTCACCACCGGCAGTGTCGTCACCGTCGCCGGCACCGCGTACGAGGTCATGTCGCGCCTCAGCGCCACTTCACTCCAGATCTCGCGCCTCCGCGAGGACTCCCCCAGCGGCATGAGCACCGCCGTCATCACGCCCAGCCCCGCCACCGCGCAGGAGTGCATCGTCATGACCTTCGTTCCCCAGCTCAGCTCGGCCCACCGCCAGATCCTCCGCCTGGCGGGGCTCGACCCCGACGAACCAACTCCCTCAGGTGCGCCCACCCAGGCCAGCATCGCCAACAGCGCGTCGCTGCGGCGCCTCGAATGCCTGGGAGCCCTCGCACTCATCTGGTGGGCCGCCGCCGGCCTCATGGGCGACGGCTCCGCCGCCGCCGAACGCGGCGAGTGGTACCGCCGTCGCTTCGAGACCGAACGCGCCCGCGTCAACATCAAGCTCGACACCAACGCCGACGGCCTGCCCGACGCGACACGCCGGCTGAGCGCGGGGTGGATGAGGCGAGGATGACGCGGTGACGCGGTGACACGGTGAGGGAGTGGGGGGGTGGGGGGTGATGGCAGGAGGGAGAGAAAGTGCAGGCGAAGGGCAGTCACGTTGGGAGCCGCCACCTGCACCCTGTCTTTCATGCCGTTTCAACGGCATTTCCCGCTTGTAGCCCACCGCTTTAGCGGTGGGTAGGCCATGCGACTATCCCCTTCGTGACCCTGATCTGCAGGCCGTTTCAACGGCCTTCCCCTCTTGACGGCTTGAGCCATTTGAATTCACCTCGTGCTCACGACGTCGGGACCGAACCCAAACTCGCGATGGAGAACGCCCAAATGCTCATCCTGAATCCCTGGCTCGTGAAGTTCGGAACCGTGACGCTCGAAAACGTCGTCGCCGTCACGATCGATCGCTCCGCCGAGCGCGAGGTCCTGGAATGGGGCGACGAAGGCCCCTTCGCGACTTTCGCCGACGTCCCCGAGCAGCGCGTCGCGGCCATCGTCAAGCAGGCCCTCACGCGCGAAGAAACCCAATCGCCGCGTCCGGGCGACACCGCCACCCTCGTCATCTTCACCGCGCCCACTGCCGGCGACACCGGCCGCCAGAAGCTCTCGGCCCAAGGCATCGTCGTCGCCGCCACCATCGAACTCAGGTCGACCGCCTCCGGCGCCGCCCCCGGCATGACCGCCATCCGCACCCTCAAGTTCGCCCTCGTCTCCTCCAACGGCGCCGCCGACCCCGTGACCGTGAGCGACGCGGGCGCCGAAGTGTGACCCCGTGGCATCGCCCTTCCGGGCGATGTTCCTTCGCGTCCAAACATCCTGCACGGTCGACCACCCCGCCGCATGTGACGGAGTCAACCCATGCCCAGCACCTTCAAAGGTCTCAACCTCTTCGCCTCCGGCCCGCACCGATTCATGGTCGGCAAACAGGGTCCCTTTGTTTTCTCCCTCTCCGCCCTGGGCTCCCCCTCCGCCGAATCGATCGCCTCGGGCGTCGTCGAGCTCGACGTGACCGTCAAAGGCCGCCTCATCGCCGCCAACGACACCGCCCTCTGGGCCCTTAAGGGCGCCATCACCGCCCAACTCCTCGACCCGCCCACCGCCGGCACCCTCATCGACTCCCACGCCCACTCCTTCGCCGACATGTCCTTCATCTCCTTTGTCGAGGGCGATCGAACCGACCGCGGCCGTGCGGTGACTCTCGCTTACGTCGCGCTCTTCCGGCGCTTCACGCACGCCCCGGCCTGAAGAGTGGGCGATCGGCATGGGCTTCATCGCCCGGCCCCATGAAATCTGACTCCTGATATGCTGCCCCCGCGAAAGCGAGGGCGTATGCAGGAGCATTCCATGAGCCGCCGCGACTTTGTTCAAGCCGCCGGCATCGCCGCCGCGGCCCCCATCCTCATCCCCAATCCCGCCCTTGCCCATTCGGGCCGCCCGGGTCCCAACGGCAAAATCGGCATCGGCATCATCGGCACCGGCAAGCGGGCCTTCGAAATCCTGCCCGAGCTCCTGGGCCGCGACGACGTCCGCATCACCGCCGTCTGCGATGTCGACACCACGCGCCGCGACAAGGCCAAGCGGGACGTCGACACCAAATACACAAACACAGATTGCGCAACCCACATCGACTACCGCGAGGTCTTGAGCCGCAAGGATGTCGACGCGGTGCTCATCGGCACGCCAGACCATTGGCACGCCAACATGATCATCGATGCCGCCAAGCTCAGGAAAGACATCTACTGCGAGAAGCCTCTCACCCTCATGCTCACCGAGGGGCGACTGGTCATCGAGGCCTGTCGCAAGTACGCCGTCGTCCACCAGACCGGCAGCCAGCAACGCACCGAGTTCGGCCACCAGTTCGTCAAAGCCTGCGAGTACGTCAAGAGCGGCCGCATCGGCGAGCTCCTCACCGTCCACGTCGGCGTGGGCACCAGCAGCAAGGCCTGCGACCTGCCCGAAGAACCAATGGAAAAGGGCCTCGACTGGGACCGCTGGCTCGGCCCGGCCCCCATGCGCCCTTACAACTCGATTCTTTCACCCCGCGGCGTCCACGGGCACTTCCCCAAGTGGCGTGACTACTGGGAGTACTCCGGCGGCGGCCTCACCGACATGGGCGCCCATAACTTCGACATCGCTCATTGGGGCATGGACATGGACGCCTCGGGCCCCGTCGAGGTGATCCCGCCCAAAAACGAAAAATCGATGTACGGGGCCAAGCTGGTCTACGCGAACGGCGTCGAGGTGATCCACGGCGGGCCGGGCGGCATCACCTTTACAGGGACCACCGGCGTCATCTCGGTCTTCCGAGACTACTTAAAGAGCATCCCCGACAGCATCCTGAGCGAGCCGCTCAAAGATGGGGATGTAAAGCTGCCCCGCCACAAGAGCCACGTCGACAACTTCATGAGTTGCATCAAGACCCGCGACAAGCCCCTGTGCGACGTCGAGGTGGGAGCACGCAGCATCGCGTGCGCCCACCTGTGCAACATGGCCTACTGGCACCGCCGCCGTCTCAAGTGGGACCCCGTCAAATGGGAATTCCCAGGCGACGCCCAGGCCAACGCGTGGCTGACCTACGAACGCCGCAAGGGTTACGAGCTGCCCACCATCTAGAGACGCTCGATGGCACATCACTCGCCGGCTTCGATTTCCTGGAGCACGGTCGCGAACTGGGCATTCTCAACGTTGGTCCGGGCCGTGAAGATCCGGTTCTCGAGCATCACCCGCCCGGCGCGATCGCCCGCCGACATGCTCAGGTAAGCCGGGGTCCGGCCCTCTTCGGAGCTGCTGTAGGAACGAACGCGTGATGGGCCCGAACAACCGCCGATCAAGCCGGCGAGTGCGAGGAGTGCGGCCGCAGAAAGGAGACGACGCTTCATGGAAAGACCTCCGTTCCCCCAGGCGGATGACCCAAGGGGTGCGGAGACCATCGGCGCAAAAACGGCGCGACTTCGTCACCGGAAGGAGAAGGCGCAGGAGTCCCGTCTACCTGTAACACCTTGTCGGGTAACGACGTGGGCCATGCCGACTCGCCCGAAGGCACTGGGTCCGATCATTTGGGATCCCGGGCCTTTGGGCCCGACGCGACGGAGGCCCGCCGTTCCGTTATCATCCCCGGCGGAGCAGTCCGGGACACTCGAGGCACGACAGACCAGGGGCGTGCGTGGTTGGAGGATGTGAGCATTGGGTATTGATCTCCTGACAGAACGGGCCCGGCGTGTCGCCGCGGTGGCGCAGCGGCTGCGGCTGGTGCAGGCCGAGCTCGTCGACCATCCGGCCGAAGAGCGTCGCGGGCATCTGCGCGACGAGGTTGAGCACGTGCTGCGGGCGATGGTCCCCACCGAGAGGAAGCAGTTTCTCTTCGATATTCTCGATGCCTTCCCCGTTCTTGGCGAATCTGCGGCTCCCGAAGCCGGCCAGGGTGCGGGGCCCGATCGGGCGACGCTCGACGCGCTGGCGGCGGCCCAGGCCGAGGTGTCCACCCTGCGGACCGAACTCTCCAGGTTCAACGACACCGGATTCGTCTCCGATCGACTCATCGAGCTGTCCAAGAAGCAGAACGAGGACCAGCGCAAGACGCTGGTCAAGAAACTGTCGGCCGCCGGTCTCGCCGAACTTCGGACCGTCAGCGTCGCTTCGGCCTCCGCTCCGCAGCCCCCGATTGCCCCGGCGCCCAAGCCGTCTCCCCAGCCCGCTCCGCACCACGCGCCCGGCCAGCCTGCGGTTGTGGGCGGCGATCTGCGTAAGGCTCTGGCACTGGCCGATCACGAGAACGTCGATGGCACCCGCGCGGGCGAGTTGTGCGGCATCCTGGTCGACTTCTCGTCGGGGCTCGACGATCTGGTGTGGACCGCCTGGCGCGAGGCGATCGCAAGGGGCGGCAAGCTCAACCGGCCAGGCCCCATCCGCCGGACCTTCGGGCAGTACGTCCGGGGCGACGCGGGATCGTCCAAGGCCAAGGTCGCCGAGGATCTGGCCCTCCTGCGACGGATCACGGCGGCCACGATCGCGGCGACGAGCCGTGCGGGCAAGAATTTCGCACGCAGCCACCTGAACGTCTTTGGCGTCGAGGCGATCAAGGCCGCGGTGGGCGCGGGTGGATGGGGGAGTCCGGCTCCCAGGTACTGGGCGAAGTACGAGGAGTTGATGGTCCAGGTGACCGCGGACTCGATCGATGCGGAGATCATGAAGACCATCGGCGACGCCGCCCGCGGGCTTGCCGAGGGTGGTGCCGGCACACGGCAGGCCTGAGTATTGAATCGACCACACCAACGACCTACAGGAACGAACCATGAGCCTCGTCCACTGGCATGAAGGCCTCTTTCTTCAGCCCCACCACCTTCAGATGCTCCAGCGCGAGGGGATCGACCGCGCTGCCTCGGAGCGGCGCCTGGCGTGGCCTTACCCCTACGGCGTGGTGGAGGCCAGGCTGAGCCCCGACGCGCTGGAGAACCTGATCGTCCGGTTCGACCGCCTTCGCGTCGTGACGCCCAGCGGGCTTGAGATCGACGTGCCGGGCAACACGGACCTGCCGGCCTTGGACATCAAGCAGGCGTTCCAGAGGTCGGCGGAGAATCTCACCATCGGGCTGGCGGTGCCGCTCTGGGACGCGCTTCGAGCCAACACCGTCGAGCCCGCGCCCGCCGGCCGGGGACGCGTCGACGACACCCGCGTCAAGCGGCTCTGGCGGTTGTCGGAGACCAAGCGACCCGACGAGAACACCGGCGAGTCGACGCAGGACGTGATCGTCCGGCGCGTGAACGCGCGCCTGGTGATCCAGGGGGACGACACGACCGATATGGAAGTGATTCCGCTCCTTCGAGTCGTTCACGGAACGGGCGAGCAGGGCGGACAGCCCAAGCGGGACTCGAGATTCCTGCCCCCCTGCATGGTCATCGGCGGTTCGGCCGACCTGCGGGCGCTGCTCCGCGACCTGGCCAACCAGGTCGAGGCGTCGCGCCGTGATCTGGTCTTCCAGATCACCCGCGCGGGTTTCAACATCGAGAACATCCGCGGCCCGCAGTTCGAGGAGCTGATGCGCCTGCGCACGCTCAACGTCTTTGCGGCCCGCCTTCCCGCCATGGTGGCGGCGGGCGGGAACACCGGGCTTGGTGTCGCCCCCTTCGACATGTACCTGGAGCTGAGGCATCTGCTCTCGGAGTTGGCCGCGCTCTATCCCGATCGGGACCCCTGGGAGGCTCCCAAGTACGACCACGACGACCCGTCGGTCTCGTTCTACGACCTGGACCAGCGGATCCGCCAGCTTCTCCGCGGCGTCGTCAAGAAGCGGTTCATGAAGACCGAGTTTGTCCGCGACGCCCAGGGCGTGCTCTCGGCGCAGCTGACCGACGAGCATCTCAAGGACGCCAACGAGTACTTCCTGGGGATCCGCAGCAAGGGAGATCCCAACGTCCTGGCCAAGCTCGTCGAGGACGCCGACAAGTTCAAGCTCATGCCCAAGAGCATGTGGAAGATGGTTTTCTTTGGCGTCAAGCTCGACGGCGAGCGCCACCCGCCGACCGAACTGCCCAGCGAGGTCGGCCTGCACTACTTCCGGCTCAACAAGGCCGAGACCAGGCCTCAGATCTGGGAGCAGCTGATCCAGCAGAAGGCCATGGCGGCCCGGTGGCCGGAGAACGAGGGCTCCGACATCGGCGAGATCCAGCTGTACATGACGGTGGGGTAGGGGTGGAGGTTGGAGTGGGGTGGGGGAGCTCGAGGCTTGCGGTGGGGGCGACGCCGCCCAGGATTGGATTGGACTCATGGGACGAATAGACACATGACACTCGTCGAACTTTGCGAACCCGCGTTTCAATACGTCTGCAAGATCAACCGGCTGGGTCGTGCCGGCGGCACCGCCAGCCCGCGCATGGTGCGCGACGAGCTCCGCGCGCTGATCGCCGACATCAAGGCCAAGGCCGAGAAGGAGAACCTGGGACCCCAGTTCGAGAAGATCGAGCTGCCGGTGATCTTCTTCGTCGACGAGATGATCCGCGAGAGCAAGCTTGCGGCCTCGTGGGGCATGGGCGGGGGCTGGCGAGACCTGGCCGAGGACCGTCGGGAGCTCGCGGGCGGACAGAAGTTCTTCGACATTCTCGAGGAGACGCTGCTGGAATCGGGCGAGTCGGCCAACCAGCGGCTGGCGGTCTTCTACACCATGATCGGGCTTGGGTTCACGGGGTTCTACGCGACCGACCCCTCGCACCTGCGTCGCAAGACCCGCGAGATCGCCGCTCGCGTGCGGGGACTGGTCGACGCCGACCAGACCGGACGCATCTGCCCCGACACGTACGAGAACGTCGACACCCGCATGCTGACCCAGCCGCCCGCGCGCAAGCTCATGGCGTGGGTCGTGGTCCTCATCACGATGGTCGCGGTGCTCGTGGCCTCGTACATCTACACGTCGTACTCGGCCACCAGGGATATCGGTGAGCAGCTCCAGAAGGTCATCGACGCCGCTCCCAAGACTCCGGTGGTCTCCAAGTAACATCCGGGCGTCCGCGACCTCGCGGGCCCCGTGCTGAAAGGTGTGCTGATCATGATCGAATGGAACCAGACCCTGCTCGCGGCCGACTCGATCGGCGGCGCGATCAATCTTCTGAGCAGCGGCGCGGGCCGGATCATTCCGTGGGTGATCGGCGGGCTCGTGCTCGCCGCCCTTCTCGTTCTGGCGTTCCGCGGGCTCATGATGCTCAAGGATCGCGCCAAGGCGATCCCCTTCGGCAATCTGATCAAGGGCGCGGCCGGAAGGTCCCCCGCGGGCGTGGCCGATCCCGCCAAGCTCGCCCGCCTCGACGACCTCCGCAAGAAGTTCGAGGAGGGCGTCGAGAAGTTCAAGAGCGCCGGCAAGGACCTCTACTCGCTTCCCTGGTACCTGCTCGTGGGCCCCGCGGGCTCGGGCAAGACCGAGGCGCTTCGCCACTGCAAGGTCGGCTTCCCGCCCGGGCTCCAGGACTGCTTCCAGGGCGCGGGCGGCACGCTGAACATGCACTGGTGGTTCATGAACCAGGCGGTCGTGCTCGACACCGCCGGCAGAATGTTCATGGAGGAGGCCGCTCTGCAAGGCGGATCGGAGTGGAGGGAGTTCCTCAAGCTGCTCAAGCAGTCCAGGCCCAACGCGCCCATGAACGGCATGCTGCTGGTCATCGGCGTGGACAGCCTCATCAAGGACACCGCCGAGCAGATCGAGGCCAAGGCCGGTCACATCGCCAAGCAGCTCGACACGATCCAGCGGACGCTCGACGTGCGTTTCCCTGTGTACGTGATCATTACCAAGTGCGACCTGATCACCGGCTTCCGGGAGTTCTTCGACAAGATCGACGATCCGCAGCTCCAGCACCAGATGCTGGGCTGGTCCAACCCCGCCTCGCTCGACGAGGCCTTCAAGGCCGACGGCGTCGAGAACCACATCAAGACCGTTCGGTCCAGGCTGCTCAAGTACCGGGCGGGCCTCATGATCGATCCTGTGCACACCGAGGACCCCCAGGCCCGGCGGACCGACCAGATCGACGAGCTGTTCTCGCTTCCCGACAACCTGGCCAAGATCGCCCCGCGCCTGCGCAAGTACCTGGAGATCATCTTCCAGGCCGGCGAGTGGTCGCCCAAGCCGCTCTTCCTCCGCGGAATCTACTTCAGCAGCTCGATGCGTCAGGGACAGGCGCTCGACGAGGAAGTGGCGGCGGCGATGGGCGTTCCCGTCGACGCCATCCCCGGCGGCAAGGTGTGGGATGAGGAGCGATCGTTCTTTCTACGCGACATCTTTGTCTCCAAGATCTTCAAGGAACGCGGGCTGGTCACGCGCGCGACCAACGTTCACAAGGAACAGACCGGGCGTCGTCGCAAGCTCATCGTCGTCGGAATCGGCGTGGTCACCGCGCTCATCGGACTGACGGCGTACAGCAGCTGGCGGCTGGGCCAGGACGTGCAGGACCCGCTCGATTTCTGGAGGTCCGTGGCGACGGTGGTGGGCATGGGAACGCCCGAGGATTCGCGTCTCGCCCTGGTGAAGCATCCCAACGCGTCGCAGTACTTCAACATGGTCGACCAGGCGGTCTTCAGCGAGGACGCGGAGGCCAAGGGGCTCAGCATCGCGCCCGACATGACGCGGAGCAAGCTCGTGGAGGCGGTCCAGACGCGGGCCGCGACACCCATCCCGACAGGTCCGATCCCTCCGGTGGTCAACATCAACAAGCTGCAGAAGGACGCGTTCGACGCGGTGGTGCAGCTGTCGATCCTCGATCCCGTTGTGCGACGGGCACGCGCGGAGCTTGGAAGGGCGGAAAATTCGGCGCTCTGGAAGGACGAGACCAAGGCCAGAAGGGCGCTGAGCGCGCTCTCGGAGCTGACGGCGGCCGAAACGGTGGCTCGCGAGCTCAAGCCCGCCGACGACAAGAAGGGCAAGGAACTGAACGTGAACGCGCTGGTCGCGTTTCTCACCCAGATCGGCGAGGCGTCGGCGCAGGACGACAAGCCCAATCCGGCGCTGGACGCGATGGTCGGCCAGGTTCCCAGGGAGTACCTGCGGGAGCGGGGCATCTTCGGGAACGAGGCCAGTCTCGCCGAGCTCGAGGCTGCTGCCGTGAGCGCCGGCGCGTGCTGGACCACCATCGGCCAGTCCGAGGCGTACGAGCTCGGCAAGCTCGTCAAGCTCCGCGACGCGATCGACCAGTTCGACGCCGAGGCCAAGCTGCTGCGCGAGCCACTGGCGATCGACGGCAAGTTCAACAAGGCGATGCCCGGGACGCTTGACGAGTACAACACGCTCGCGCAGGCGCACTCGGCGGGGCTCAAGTCCCTGACCGACGGCAAGACGAGCCGCCACGCGGTGCTGGCGTCGCTGTACACCAGCTACTCGGGGAGCCTGGACAAGATCGGTTCGCAGGAGGCGCTTCTGAGCGACGTGATGAAGGGTCTCAAGGACCGGTTCGACGACGTCGCCAGGGCGATCCCGGCCGAGCCCAGGGAGAAGGAAGCGGCCAAGCTCAACACGCTTGCCACCAAGATCAAGGAAGCAACCGACGCGACGTCTGACGGCCTCAAGAAGGCCGCCTCGACCATGAGCACCGACTTCGCCGCCGCCGGGCGCAAGGCGCTGGTGGAGAGGTCTGGGGCGGGCGAGCCCGGATTCGAGACGGTCGTCAAGGCGCACCGAGCGCTCGACGTGGTGCTTGTCAAGGGCGACGCCGTCAAGTGGCTCGACGTGGGCGCCGAGGCGGCCAAGGTCAAGTCGGCGACGACGGCGGCCTCGGGTGAGGTGACCAAGCTCAAGGACGCCTCCAAGCAGGCGCTCAAGGACAGCGCGGTCTTCCCCGCGATCGACCGCGGAGTCGCGATCGCCCGCGGCGGACGATTGTCGTCGGCGATCGACGGGCTGTTCAAGGAACTCGAGGCCCAGGCGACACGCAAGGAGGATCTGGCCACCGCGATCAATCGTGAATCGAAGGACGAGGCGAATCTGCCCGTGATTCCTCTGACGCGGCTGAGCGCCGAGGGAAAGAAGGCCGACTTCGCCCCCCTTGGGACCGGCAGGCTGCTTGGCGCGTGGAAGGTTGTCAGCGACGAAACGGTCGACGATGCCAGGGCCGACCTGATCGTCGGGGGCAGAGCCCTCAAGGCGGGCAAGCTCAGACACGACGGCGCGGTGCGTCTGTACGCGAGCAAGTATCAGGACTACTGGTACTCAAAGATCTATCTGAAGGACGCCCGTGTCCGCGACGACTACAAGGACTGGGCCGAGGCGTCCAGGGAGTATTCCGAGAGCCGCACGGCGCTCGCGCCCACCAAGATCAACCAGCAGCTCAAGGACCTGTGCGACCAGGTCGCCGCCGATCTGGCGCTGATCGACGATATCCTGGGCACCAAGAGCTACGCCGACATCGTCGCGGATATCCGCAAGCAGTCCGCCGCGTACACCGAGGGCATGGGCAAGGGCGAGAAGGACATCGGCAATCTCAAGAGCGAGGTGAGCTCGCTCTTTGAGAAGCAGCCGGCCGCGGGGCAGTCGGCGGTGTCGGCGGCCCGCGCCCGCGTGCGCGAGATCTGCGAGAGCGACCAGACCGCGGTCGACCACCTCAACGCCACGAGCGGCAAGGACTCGGCGATGTACTGGCGTGATCTTCCGCTGAGAATGCTCGGGGCCTTGGAGAAGAGCGTTCGCGACGAGGCCGACGGGCACGCCCGGGCGCTCATCGACCTGGCGAAATTCCCGCTGCTGCGCGACCCGTCGCGCGGGGCGCTCTCGCTCCAGGAATTTGCCGCGGTCGAGGCGGCCCTGGCGGGGCTCCCCGAGGGGGGGCCCAACGACGGGCCAAGACTCGCGAGGCTCAACGACCTCGAGAAGGAAATCCGAATCGTCGCGACCAAGATCCTGAGCCCCGATCGCCAGCGCCTCGACGCTGTCCTGGACCTCAAGAACGTCGGCAACCTGCGGAAGATGCTGGCGGCCTTCAAAGCGGCGGGCACCAAGGGCATGATCGAGTCGATCGAGTTCATTCCCGGCGAGCCAAGCGGCACCCAGCCCGCCCGCGTGATCGCCGAGTTCGTGCGCGTGGACCTCGCGGGCTCCAGGAAGGACCTCCTTCTGTCCGACGAGGCGTTCAACGCCGACGCGACGAAGTTCGACCCGTCGCAGGAACAGCCCCTGGAACTGACCCTCGTCAAGAACGGCGCCGCGATTGCTCCTGCCGTGCAATTCCCCGTTCCCTGGTCGGCGGCCCGTCTGCTCGCTTTACCGAACGTCACAAAGGACGACAAGGGCTACACGGTCCCGGTCGTGTTCACCGGGGCCGACGGCAAGCGGTACGGCTTCAACCTCAGGCTCAAGCTTCGCCAGAGCATTCAGATGCCAGACCTCGCCGACTGGCCCGCGTCGATCGGCGCCAGACCGTGAGTTTTGGCGCCCCGCTCCTGGCGCGGCGGCGCCTCGTCCCCCCGCACTCCTTTGCACGCCGGTTCTATCTTCACACGCTCACTCGGAAACCACGATGATCGGCAAGCTCACGAAATTCTTCTCTCGGGGTGGGGCGCCCTCGGGACCACGCGTCCACCTTGCCGCATTCGGCAAGCACCCGGGCTGGGACGACCACATCGACGACGTGGGGGTCGACACCGAGCGGCTGGTGTGGCTGAAAAAGACCCTCTACATCGACGGGATCTCGCAGAACATCGACTCGGCCGGATGGGAGCAGCTCAACGAGCAGCAGCTGCTTGCGACCTTCGACCATCGGTTTCTCTGGCGATGGCCCGGCGAATCGGCCGTCGGCCTGATGTGGTCGAGCAGCGACGGCAAGGGGCGCAAACGCTACCCGATGGTCGTCTGCCTTTCGGGCACCGGAGTTTCCTCGGGGTGGCTGTGCGAGGTGGGTCTTCCCGGACTCGTGCGACTGCGGCAGCGGTGTCTCGACGCCGCGACCGCCCAGGGCGTGCGCGACGGCGTCGCCGAGGTGAGCCAGCAACTCCAGGCGGCGGCAACGGCGGCCGGCCCGTCCACCGACGTCGATCCCGATGCCGACCTCCTGGCGGCGATGGCCGGCAGGGCTCAGGATCCCGCCGACCGGCTCGCGATGACCCGCGTGCTGTACCAGATCGACCAGAAGATGGCCAACTTCAAGACCGATGTCCCCAAGGGGCGAACGCGCAGCATCGACATGACCGCCCGGCAGTTCCGCGTTCCCCTGATCGGCGACCAGTCGATGGGTATGGCGACGGCTCGCGCATGGCAGGCCGTCGCCCTGGATTTGCTTGGAACCGACGCCGCCCTGGCGGCGGGAGTCGTTGGGATCGAGGCGATCGGCGGGGGGCACGCCGACTTGATCGTTGGGCAGCCAAGCCCGCGCAACTTCTTTTGCCTGCGCGCCGCGCAAGCGATCGAGCCCATGACCACGGACATTCCCTTTGGCATTGAGCCTCTGTTTGAAGAACAGGTTGGTCGCACCATCGATCGATGGCGAACTCGGGGCCGTCCCGAAGGTTGATCCGTCGATCGGAGCAGCGCGAACGAGCTCCGAGTCAGCGATGATCGACGCTCACCACTAATGGGGGGTGAATTAGGAGGGATGTGGGGTTGACAAGTCGATGTCCGGTAAGCTAGTCTGGACGCTACTCCGCAAAAAGGCGGTGTTGAGGTGTTTGACGGTTGGCGGCACGTTGCAAATCGTGTTGGAAGGTGTGCCGACTGACGTGGATTCAGACTGAAAGAGCGCAGAGTGCGTCCGGGCTTGGTTGTCGCTCCGTGAGCGGCCTCTGAACCGTCTACAGAAGGGCAAGGCATGAAGCTGAAGACGTGGGGAAGCCAGTCGATCAAGCGTGGCAGTGCGATGGCAGCTTGCCGGGTTGCGGTGCTGGTGTCGGTCGTCGGCCTGGCGCTCAACGTCGAGCGGGCCCAGGCACAGGGCGGTGGGGCTCCGGCCGCGGGCGAGCAGCCCGTGAAGGCCGCGTCCAAGGATACGGGCCGGTCGTACGTGATCAGCAACTTCGACCTTGAGTTCGACTTCAAGAGCGAGGTTGGGCCCAAGATCGAGGACCTGATGAAGCTCCCGGTCACGGTGGGGGTGACCAAGTCCGCCGACGGGAAGGAGGCCTACTGCCTTCCCGACGAGAAGGACCCGGGGATGCCCACCACGACGATCACCGTGGGCCAGTCGTTCGGCGAGGAAGGGCACGTCTTTTTGCCCAGCGGCGTTCTGGCGGTGAGCAAGGCGATTGCCTCCGAACTGATCGACAACCGCAAGCTCGTCAGCGTCAATGTCGTGCCCAGCCCCAGCGACATCAACTGGGGCTCGGGCGAGGACAAGCGCAAGGGAACGCTCCGATTCAAGCTCGTGATCTACACCGGGCACATCACCGAGGTCGAGATTCTCAACCAGTCGCCCGACGTCGAGGGTGAGGATCGCAAGAACCCCGACCGGCTCCTGCGGATCGGCCAGAGCGACGAGATCCGACCGGGCGATCTGATCTACCGCGACCTGCTCGACGACTACATGTTGAGGCTGAATCGTCGTCCGGGGCGCCGGATCAACGCCGCCATCATTCCCGGACGGGACGCCAAGGACCCCAGCGGCGTCGCGCTGCAGTACCAGATCAGCGAGGCCGCGCGGCCCTACACCCTTTACGCACAGCTCGCCAACATCGGCACCAAGACCACGGGCGACTGGCGTGAACGCTTCGGTTTCGTGCACAACAACCTGACCAACGCCGACGACGTCTTCCGGTTCGACTACCTGACGGCCGGGTTCAACAGCACCAACGCCGTGTCGGCGAGCTACGAGCGGCCGTTCGCCGAGAACCAGATGCGGGCGCGGATCTACGGGAGCTGGAGCGAGTTCTCGGCCGACAGCGTGGGCATCGCGAACTTCACGTTCGAGGGCGAGAACATCGACGTGGGCGCTGAGTTTGAGGCGACGGTTTTCCAGCGGGGCGCGTACTTCATCGACGTGTTCACGGGCGTGAAGTGGGACATGGTGAAGGTCAACAACCCCACGCTGGGCCAGCGAGCCCGCCAGAAGTTCCTGATTCCCTACGCGGGCGTGAAATTCGAGCACTCGACCGACGTCATGCACACCAACGCGTCGATCTCGGTGGAGACGACCCAGCAGAGCTGGACGGGGCTCAAGAAGTCCGAGCTCACGATCCTGGGTCGGATCTTCCCCGACGACCGGTTCACAGTCCTTCATTACAACTTCGATCACTCGATGTACCTGGAGCCCCTGCTCTATTCGGCCCAGGCGATCGAGGAGGACCGGACCAGGGCGACCCTCGCCCATGAGGTGGCGTTCTCGCTCCGCGGGCAGGAGGCCTTCAACTTCCGCCTGATCCCGTCCTACGAGGGAGTCGCGGGCGGGTTCTATTCGGTGCGCGGATACCCCGAGTCGGTTGTCGCGGGTGACAACTCGATCGTCGGAAGCGCCGAGTATCGCTTCCATCTGCCTCGGATTCTCATGACGACCAACGCGTCGGGCAAGGCCGATTTCATCAATCCGGCCACGACGGGTGGGTTCCGAGTGGGGCCGTCGGGCCCGTTCGATCGGGCGGACTGGGACTGGATCTTCCGCGGGTTCATCGATGTGGGCAACGTGCGGCAGAACAAGATCCAGGTGTTTGAGCGCAACCGGACCCTGGTCGGGGCGGGTGTGGGCACCGAATTGCAGTTGAAGCAGAACGTGCAGTTGCGTCTGGACTGGGGCTTTGCCCTTCGGGACGTCAACGGCACGGAGAACGTGAAGAAGGGCGACAGCCGCCTGCATTTCTCGGCCACTTTCCTGTATTGAGTCGATGTCAGGACTCGTTTGCAGCAGGAGGCCGGTCTGTTTGTAGTTTGTTCGAGTGGTATAGAGTTGCAACAGGGGCCTAAAGCCCGCGTATGGACAGTGGACCCACGCTCCAAAGTCTTGGAGCAAGGACAGAACGCCCGGGCACGACCGCGAAGTCGTGTCCTTCGTTCAAGGGGAAGAGAAATGAAGCATTCTGAACTCACGCTCGGTGGTCGCGGATTCGGGCACGCTCGCCGGGCTCTTTCGCGCTTCGCGTCCATCGCCGGCAGTGCGACTGGATCGGGTCGTTTGCGCGCCCGAGGTGCGGCCGTCGTCGCTCTGGCCCTAGCCGCGGCCATGACGACCTCGGTGATCGCCGGCCCCGATGGCCAGCAGGTCGTGGTCGGCAACGTCACGTTCACAAGGGAAGGCAACGTCTGGATCATCACCGCGAGCGACGGCTCGATCATCAACTACGCGAGCTTCGACGTTCTGCCCTTTGAGACGATCCGATTCCTGCAGCCCAGCCAGCTCTCCACGGTGCTCAACCGCATCAACAGCGCCGCCCCCACCATGATCGAGGGGCGAATCGAGGCCAACGGCCGAGTCTTCTTCGTGAATCCCGCGGGCGTCATCTTCGGGCAGGGCGCGGTGGTCAACGTGGGCGGCCTCTTCGCCGCGGCGGGCAACATCTCCGACAAGGACTTCCAGGCCGGTCGGTACAACTTCACCGGCAACGAGGGGCGTGTCGAGAACCATGGTTCGATCAACGCGAACACGGTGGCCCTGATCGGCAAGCAGGTCGCCAACTACGGAACCATCGTCGCGTCGCAGGGCACGATCGTGCTGGCGGCGGGCAGGGACGTCTTCGTGGGCCAGGAGGGCAGCCAGGTCTACGTCCAGATTCCCACGGACAATGGCGCGGCGGACGCGTCGGTCGAGAACTACGGCACGCTCCAGGCTCAGGAGGGGCGCGTTCTGATGTCGGCGGGTGACGCCGCGGGCATGGCGATCTTCAACAGCGGGCTTATCCAGGCGGCCGCCATCGATATCGAGGGCCAGGGAACCGGCGAGGTCCACATCGCCGGCACACTCGACGCGTCGAATCAGACCGGCGTGGGCGGCTCGATCGTCGTCACCGGCGAGCGCGTTGGACTCTTTAGCGCCAACGTCGACGCCTCGGGGCGGGACGGCGGGGGCACCATCGCCATCGGCGGCGGGCTCAGCGGCTCGGCGCCCGACGCGCAGGGCAACATGCGAACCGCCGACTATGTCTATGTGAGCGCCGACTCTGTCGTGCGTTCCGACGCGTGGGGCAACGGTAACGGCGGCCTGATCACCTTCTGGGGCACCGACGCGGCGCGGATCGCCGGCGGCGTTTACGCCCGGGGCGGCCTTTTGGGCGGCAACGGCGGATTCATCGAGACCTCGGGCGGCTACATCGCTCTGGCGGCGGCTCCCGACGCCCGGGCGCGAGTTGCGGGCGGCCAGGCCGGAATGTGGCTCATCGATCCCAACAACCTTTTGGTCGTTGCCGGAGCCGGCAACACCAACATCAACGCGGCCGATCCGTTCGCGACCACCAACGACACCGCGTCCTTGGGCGTGGATCTCATCGTGACGGCCTTGGGAGCGGGCACCGCGGTCAGCATTTCGACGGCGACTGGCGGTACCAACCTTCAGAACGGCGATATCACCTTCGACACCAACGTGGTGCTCAACTACGCCGGGGCGGGCACCGCCTCGCTCACCCTCAACGCTCACAACGACATCATCTTCAGCACCGGCTCGGGGATTACCGCGACGGGCGCGGGCGCCCTCAACGTCACCCTCAATGCGAACTCCGACGCCGCGGGCGGAGGCAACGTGTCCTTCCTGGGCACCAACGCGTTCACGACCAACCTCGGAAACTTTGTCGTCGGCGCCAACGTGGTCGACACCTCCTTCACGGGCACTGTCAGCATCACCACGGGCGGCGGCGGAATCTCATTCAATAACAGCGGCAACGTCACGCTCAGTGCGGGTACCACGCTGGACATCGGCGCCGGCACCCTCGCTGTCGCAAACTCCGTCGGCACGCTGACGACCAACGGGGCGACGATCACGATGACCGCCGGCGGCAACGCCAACATCGGTGCCGTCACCTTGGGCTCCAACCTTACCTTGGGCGTCGGCACCGTGACCTTCTCTGGCGCGATCGCCGGCGGGGCCTTCTCGATCGATACCTCGACGGCCGCCAGCACGGTTTTCAACGCGGGTGTGACGGCCGCCTCGATCACCGCGGGTGTGACGACCTTTGGCGCGGGCGCGGGGACCATTGCGACGACCACGACGCAGAGCTACGGCGCAACCACGCTGCTGGGCAGCACGGTCTTCACCGGCACAACCGCGGCCTTCGGGGCGATCACCGGCGGCGGGTTCGACCTCACGACGACGGGCATCACAACCTCGACGACCTTTAACGGCAACATCACCAACATCGGCACGCTCACCAGTGGGACGACGATCCTGGGTGCGGCCGTGACGGTGACGGGGACCAATGCCACGTTCGGCGGGCTGACAGGCGCCTTCGCCCTCGACACGACCGGCGTCACCACGCTGACGACCTTCAATGGCGCGGTGAACATCACCTCGCTGGCCTCGGGCACGACGACGATCGGTGCGGCCGCGGCGACGATGGCGACGACGACGAGCCAGAGCTACACCGCTCTCACGCTGCTGGGAAACACGGTGTTCACGGGCACCACGGCCGCGTTCGGCGCGATCACCGGCGGCGGGTTCAACCTGACCACGACGGGCATCACGACCTCGACGACGTTCAACGCCAACATCACCAACATCGGCACGCTCGCCAGCGGGACCACGATCCTGGGTGCGGGCGTGACGGTGACGGGGACCAATGCCACGTTCGGCGGCCTGACGGGCGCCTTTGCTCTTGATACCACGGGCGTCACGCTGACGACCTTCAACGGCGCGGTGAGTATCGGGTCTTTGGCCTCGGGCACGACGACGATCGGGGCGGCCGCGGCGACCATCGCCACCACCACGACCCAGAGCTACACCGCGATCTCGCTGCTGGGGAACACCGTGTTCACTGGCACAACCGCGGCGTTCGGCGCGGTCACCGGCGGCGGGGTCAACATGACCACGACGGGGGTCACGACCTCCACGACCTTCAACGGCAACATCACCAACATCGGAACGCTCACCAGCGGCATCACGATCCTGGGGGCGAACGTCACTGTCACGGGCTCGAGCGCAAGCTTCGGGGCGATCACCGGCGCCACCTTTAATCTGGACACCAGCGCACTCGCCGGCTCGACCACGCTCAACGCCGACGTGACCAACATCGGCACGCTGACCACCGGCGCGATCACCCTGGGCGGCAACGTCACGGTGACGGGCACGAACGCGACCTTCGGGGCGATCACCGGGGCCACGTTCAATCTGGACACCAGCGCCCTGACGGGCGCGACGACGCTCAACGGGAACGTGACCAACATCGGCACGCTGACCGCCGGCGCCACGACCCTGGGCGGCAACGTCACGGTGACGGGCACGAACGCGATCTTCGGGGCGATCACCGGGGCCACGTTCAATCTGGACACCAGCGCCCTGGCGGGCGCGACGACGCTCAACGCAAACGTGACCAACATCGGCACGCTGACCGCCGGCGCCACGACGCTGGGTGGCAACGTCACGGTGACGGGCGCGAACGCGATCTTCGGGGCGATCACCGGAGCCACGTTCAATCTGGACACGAGTGCTCTCACCGGCACAACGACGCTCAACGCCAACGTCACCAACATCGGCACGCTGACCACCGGCACCACGACGCTGGGTGGCAACGTCACGGTGACGGGCACTAACGCATCGTTCGGCGGCCTGACCGGCGCCTTCGACCTCGACACCTCCGGCGTCACCACGCTGACGACGTTCAACGCCAACGTGAGCATCGCCTCGATCAACAGCGGTATCACCAACATCGCCACAACGCTTGTCGCGACGACCGGAAACCAGACGTACGGCGTGACCACGCTGTCGGGTGGCACGGTGACGCTCACGGGCGGTGCGATCGTCTTCAACGGCACGGTCGATGGAACGTCGACCGTCACACCGACCGCCCTGACCACGACGGGTGCGACGTCGACCACGTTCAACGGTCAGGTCGGCCAGACCGCACCGGGAACCTTGGCGTCCATCACCAGCGGCGTGACGACCTTTGGCGCCCTGGTGACCAATGTCTCAACGGTCGCACAGCAGACTTACGGCGACACCACGCTCACCGCCGCATCGATCGCGTTCACGGGCACCACCGTCACCTTCGGCGGTTCGCTCAACGGAGCGGCGGCCGGAGTGACGGCCTTGGACACCAGCGGGGCCACCTCGACCGTGTTCAACGGCCAGGTTGGCCAGGGCTTCGCGCTCCTGTCGATCAACAGCGGCGCGACAACCTTTGGCCCCAGCACTTCCAACGTTTCGACGACGGGAACGCAGACCTACGGCAACCTGACGCTCACCTCGGCGACCGTGAACTTGGCGGGCGGAGCGATCACTTTCAACGGCACGATTGACGGAACGGTGGCCAACACCACGGCTCTCGACACGACCGGCGCGACCTCGACGACTTTCAACGGGGCTGTCGGAACCCTGTTCACCCTCGCCTCGATCAACAGCACCGCGACCACGATCAACAACACGTCGATCGCCACGGGCGGGGACCAGACCTATGGCGGAGCGACAACTCTGGGGGGCGTTGCGGTCACGCTCACCGGTGGAATCGTGACCTTCAACGGGACGCTGGACGGAGCGGTCCTGGCAACGACGGGCCTCAACTCGAGCGGTGCGACCTCGACGGTCTTCAACGGCGCTGTGGGCACACTCGCCACTCTCGCCTCGATCACCACCGGCGCCACCACCTTCGGGGCCGGCGCAACCTCCGTGACCACCTCGGGCGCTCAGGCCTATGGCGACGCGACCACAGCCGGTGTGCTCACCCTGACGGGCGTTGGCGTGTCCTTCACCGGAACGCTGGGAACCAGCGGCGGTCTGCTCACTGTCGCCGCCGGCGCCGCCACCGCGACCTTCACCGGACTCGTCACGCTCGGCTCCGACCTCACCGTGACAGCGACGGATGCGAACTTCAACGCGATCGAGGGCGGGGCTTCCCTCGACACCACCGGCGTCACCAACCTCACCACCTTTGCCGGCACCGTCGGCAGCGTGACCCCACTGACCGCCCTCTCCACCGGGAACGCCCGGATCCTCGGTTCGATCATTCAGACCACCGGCCTGCAGAACTACGCCGGCACCCTCCTCGTGTCGGCGAACACGGTGCTCTCGGCCGGCGAGATCGATTTCGCCGGAAACGTGACCACCGATGGCGCGTTCACCCTGGGCCTCCAGAACTCGTCGGCGGCCGGCAACATCATCGTCGGCGACACCAACAACGCGACCGGTGACCTCGATCTCACCGCCGCCGAGCTGGCGTTCATCCAGCCCGGCCTGACCTCCATCACCATTGGCAGTGCGGCCCAGACCGGCACCACCACGATCGCGGCTGACGTGGCCTTCAACACCAGCGTCCTCTTCGTCACCGACGTCACGGGCTCCACCCTCATCAGCGGCGGCAACATCACCTCGACGGGAACTGTCACCTTCACCTCCGACGTGACCAGCAGCGGCGGAGCACGGTCGGTCACGGGCACCGCCGTCACCTTCGATCGCACCCTCACCACCGGCGGCGGGCTCTTCACTGTGGCCGCGGGCGCCGGCACCGCAACCTTCACCGGCGCTGTGAACATCGCCGGTGCCAGCCTCACCGTCACGGGAGCCAACGCAACCTTTACCAGCACCGTCGACGGCGCCAACACGCTCGACACGTCGGGCGTCACCACCCTGACGACCTTCAATGGTCTGGTGGGCAACGGCGCCGCCCTGACGGCGATCAACTCGGGCATCACCGCCATCAACGCCGCATCGGTGATGGCCACGACCGCCACGTTCGGGAACACGACTCTGGGGGCTCCCGCCGTGACCTTCACCGGGACCACCCTCACGTTTAATGGGACGCTGGGCGGGGCCTCGGACCTCACCAGCACCGCGATGACCACCACCGTGTTCAACGGAGCGGTGGGCGGCCTGCTCTCGATCACCAGCGGAGTCACCACCTTTGGCGCCGGAGCCACCTCCGTCACCACGACGGGCGCCCAGAGCTACGGCAACGCCACCACCGCCGGCGCTCTGACCCTCACGGGCGTCGGTGTGACCTTCACCGGCACGCTCGGCACCGCCGGCGGCCTGCTCACGGTCGCGTCGGGCGCCGGCAACGCCACCTTCACCGGTGCGATCACGCTGGCATCCGGACTGACGGTGACGGGCACCAACGCGACCTTCGCCGCCATCGACGGCACCGCCGCCCTCGACACCAGCGGCGTCACGACCCTCACGACGTTCGGCGGGATTGTCGGTGGAGCTACCGCCCTGGCCTCGATCAACTCGGGCACCACCGCCATCGCGACCAGCGGCATCACCACCGTCGGCACCCAGACGTACGCCGGCGTCGTGACGTTCTCCAACGCCGCAACGACGATGTCCGCCAGCACCTACCTCTTCAGAGGAAGCCTGGTCACCGACGGCACGCCCAGGAGCCTCTCGCTGCTGTCCACCGGCACCGCGTCGGTGACCCTGCCGCTCTTCAGGTTCCAAGGATCGATCGGCAGCCTCGGAGCGAGGTTCGCCAACGTGACGCTGGGCGGGGACCTTGGAACCGTTCCGCTGTTCTCCACCATCGTCTTCGCCTCGGCCTTCGATCCTGGCACTGGCCTGGCCAATGTCACGTCTGTCCAGGGTGCGTTGACCGACTTTGGGATCTTCGCCGACAACATCACCACCGGGGTGAACCAAAAGGTGTTGGCGCTGGGCAATCTGACCCTCGACGTCACCAACTCAGTCACCGTCGGCGACCTGACCGCCTTCGGCAACATCACCGTCAACGCCCCAGGCGGCATCAACATCCGCAGCCGTGCTCCTTCGACCCTGCTCAACGCCGACGGGACGACTCAGATCGACACGGGTGCCGACTGGATCGCCGGAGGCAACATCAGTTCCACGGGTGCCGTCACCGTGACGGGCGGCGAATTCTCCCTCGGGCTGGGCGGAGCCGCTACCGGTTCGGTCGCTGGTCAGGCGACAAAGGTCATCACGCTCACCGCTCTTGCGTTCCAGGATCTTGGCGCTGGCGGCACGGGCAATTCCAACAACCTGCTTGGTCTCGACCTGTCCACCTCGATCACGACCAATCAGCCGCCCATCGCCGGCTTGAACCCCAGCGTCCAGCTTGAGCTGTCGGAGGACGTCGTTCCGCTGACCGAGGACGCTGCCAAGTTCCTCCTGACCATCGAGATCGCCCTGGGCGACGAGCTCTCGGTCTCTGAGATTCTCGACGCCCAGGTCGGCCGGGCCCTCTACGACGACCGCCCCACACCCAACGGCGAGGCCAGCGACGCGGGGTTCAACGATGAGAACGGCCACTCGTACAAGATCTCGCGCAGCCGTCTCTCCAAGGAAGCACTCGATCCGGCGATCCAGGCGTACGGCGAGCTTTTCGGAACCGAGCAGGCCGCCGCCGACGGCGGCGTCCGCTACTCGGCCCAGGACGATGAGGCCAAGCTCGCCAAGATCCGCGCGGACGTCGAGAGCTCGTTCAACGAGTACCTCAAGCAGGCCGGCACTCCCGACGGCGTCGGGTACCGCCGCTTCCTCGAGGCGCACGAGGGCGATCGGACCGATTGCCGTGACACGCTCCAGACACTGGTCAGGATGAGCGTGCTGTTCGAGAGGCTGGATCAGATCGGCCTGTCGTCCATCGAGCTCGAGAAGCCCAAGAACGTCATCGCCGGCAAGCTCCGCTCCAGCGACGCCAACGAGGCCATGACGCCCAGGCTGCTCCGCGATGCCGCCAGGGGCGTCGCGGCACCCCAGGTGTCCATGTCGATCGGTCGGTGAGTCGAGGAACTTCGCCGGGGTCTGGCCCTCTGGGCCGCGGCACCATACCGGATTGCTTTCTGGCGGGGTCCTTCCGGACCCCGCTTTCTTTCGAGTGCGTGGCTCGTTGAATCTGATATGCTTCCTCAACTCTGGAGGAGCGGCCACCCGGCCGCCGCAACGACATGCCCCTTGACCTTCCCACCTTTCTCAAGCCCGTCTCCGATGAAGCGCCTTGCGGCGAGGACTTGCGTTATGACCGGCGGGCCCTGGAGGTCATGCGGCTGGGCGAGGGCAAGCCGGCCACTCAGATGGGGGAATCCATCACCGAGGCCGAGGAACCCGACTGGCGCGAGGTTCGCGACGGATGTCTGGAGCTCCTCGCACGCAGCAAGGATCTTCGAATCGCTCTGTGGTTCACCCTCGCGTCGATCAAGCTGGAAGGGTTTTCCGGCCTGCGAGACGGCCTGGGGCTGATCCGGGGTTACCTCGAGTCGTTCTGGCCGACGGTTTATCCGCAGCTCGACCCCGATGACGGGAACGATCCGACCGAGCGGTCCAACATCCTCTCGGCGTTCAACACCCCGTTCGCCAGCTTCGGCGACGTCATGCGGTTCCACGAGCGGATCATGGAGGCTCCGCTCTGTGAGTCCCGTCAGTTGGGGAAATTCGGACTCAAGGATCTGATGATCGCGTCGGGCACCCTTGCGGCGGCGCCGGACGCTCCGCCCACCCCCGAACTCAAGATCATCGACGGGGCGTTCGAGGAAACCGACCTTGAGATTCTCGAGCGCAACGCCGCGATCACCGAGGAAGCCCTCCAGCACGCCAAGGGGATGGACGAGGCGTTTTCCAAGGCCGCCGGCGCCCAGAACGCCCCGGAAATGACCAAGTTCATCACGCTTCTCAAGGATGCAGCGACGCAGGTCAGGCGTCGCTTGGACAGGCGCAAGGGCCAGACGAGCGATGGCGGCGATGGCACCGATGGCTCGTCAGGTGGCGGTTCGGGGAGTGGTGGAGGATCGGGCGGTGGCGGGATGCGATTGGATGGTGAATTGACATCGCGCGACCAAGTCTCGGTGCTGCTGGACAAGATTTATCGTTACTATGAGCGGGCGGAACCCTCCAGTCCGATTCCGCTGGTGATGAAGTGCTGCGAAAGGCTTGTGGGTAAGAGGTTTACCGACATCGTCAAGGTTCTGACTCCCGACGCGGTCGCACTTCTGGAGCGTGTCAGTTCCCCGGATGAGGTGGTTCCGCCGGCGTCCTGAACAGGGTACATTGTGCCGAGGGCTGCGCGAGGTCGGTGAAGCCGCGCGTGGCAAGGCATCGAGCGCGAGAACGAATAATCCCCGAGCGGGGCCAACATGAAGGGAGCCGATCATGGCCAAAGCAAGTAGTCAGGCGTTCATCAGTCGAAATCGAGCACCTCGCGTTCAGATCGAATACGAGGTGGAGTTGTACGGAGCGCAGAAGAAGGTGAACCTGCCGTTCATCGCCGGCGTGATGGCTGATCTTTCGGGCAAGCCGGCCGAAGCCCTGGCGCCGGTGGCCGACCGCAAGTTCCTGGAGATCGACGTCGACAACTTCGACGATCGGCTCAAGAGCATGAAGCCCCGGGTGGCGTTCAATGTCCCCAACACCCTGACGGGCGAGGGGAACATGGCCGTCGACGTCACGTTCGAGAGCATGGACGACTTCTCGCCCGCGGCGGTCGCCAAGAAGGTCGAGCCGCTCCGCAAGCTGCTGGAGGCCAGGACGCAGCTGGCCAATCTGCTGTCGTACATGGACGGCAAGAGCGGGGCCGAGGACCTGATGGCCAAAGTGATGAACGATCCGACTCTGATGAAGGCGCTTGCTTCGGCACCCAAGCCGCAGGAGGGAACCAATGGCTGAGGCTCAACAACAGATTCTTCCGCAGGGCGTCCAGCTGGAGGGCAACGACCTCGAGTCGCTGCTCCAGAAGGAGTTCAAGCCCAAGACCAACAACGCAACGTCGGCGATCCAGACGGCGGTGAAGACGCTGGCGGAGGTCGCCCTGGCCTCCACCAACCTCATCTCCGACGACGCGGTCAAGTCGATCCAGGCGATCATCGCCGAGATCGACCGCAAGCTCAGCGAGCAGATCAACAAGGTGCTCCACCACCCCGATTTCCAGCAGCTGGAGTCGGCGTGGCGCGGGCTTCGCCACCTGGTGAACAACACCGAGACCGACGAGACGCTCAAGATCCGCGTCATGAACATCTCCAAGAAGGACCTGGGCAAGACCTGCGCCAAGTTCAAGGGGACGGCCTGGGACCAGAGCCCGCTGTTCAAGAAGCTCTACGAGGACGAGTACGGCATGCCCGGCGGGCAGCCCTTTGGCACCATCATCGCCGACTACTACTTCGATCACACCCCGCCCGATGTCGAGATCCTCGCCGGCATGGGCCAGATCGCGGCGGCGGCGCACTGCCCGTTCATCTCGGCCAGCAGTCCGACGATCATGAACATGGAGAGCTGGCAGGAACTCTCCAACCCGCGCGATCTCACCAAGATCTTCCAGTCGGCGGAGTACGCCCCCTGGAAGAGCCTGCGCGAGAGCGCCGACAGCAAGTACATCGGCCTGGCGTGCCCCAGATTCCTGGCGCGGCTCCCCTACGGCGCCAAGACGAGCCCCGTCGACGAGTTCGCGTTCGAGGAGGACACCGAGGGCTCCCAGCACAACAAGTACACCTGGGCCAACGCCGCCTACGCGATGGGCGTGAACATCACCCGGGCGTTCAAGCTCTACGGCTGGTGCTCGCGCATCCGCGGGCTCGAGTCGGGCGGGATCGCCGAGGGGCTGCCCTGCCACACGTTCCCGACCGATGACGGCGGCGTGGACATGAAATGTCCGACGGAGATCGGGATCACCGATCGCCGCGAGGCCGAGCTCGCCAAGAACGGTTTCATGCCCCTCTCCCACTACAAGAACACGGATCAGGCCTGTTTCATGGGCGCCCAGAGCCTCCACAAGCCCGAAGAATATTCTGATCCCGACGCGACCGCCAACGCGCAGCTTGGCGCCCGACTCCCCTATCTCTTTGCGGTATGCAGGTTCGCTCACTTCCTCAAATGCATGGTCCGAGACAAAATCGGCAGCTTCAAGGAAAGGGACGACATGCAGCGCTGGCTGAACGACTGGATCCTGCAGTATGTGGACGGGGATCCGACGCACAGCAGCGAGGAGGTCAAGGCTCGCCGCCCCCTGGCGGCCGCCGAGGTCGTGGTCGAGGAAGTCCCGGGGAACCCCGGGTACTACACCTCGAAGTTCTTCCTCAGACCGCACTACCAGCTCGAGGGTTTGACAGTGTCGCTGCGGCTGGTCTCGAAGTTGCCGTCGGCGAAGAAGTGAAGTCGGGTGAGGGGTGGGACGCCGGCCGCGTCGCAAAGAAATCAAAGGTGTTCAGTGCGGCCGGCACTGAGAGGTTCCAGGTCTGCCGGGCCCCGTGGGGTTCCGGCCAAGTTCGGGCCGCGGTGATCCCGTCGGCTTTGAAGGAGCGGTAGTCATGGCATTTGACTCATTCATCAAGATCGGCGACATCAAGGGCGAGTCTCCCGACGCGAAGCACAAGGACCAGATCCAGGTCATGTCCTTCAGCTGGGGCGTCTCCAACCAGGGCGCCAGCTCGGTGGGCGGCGGCGCCGGAGCGGGCCGGGCCGAGCTCCACGACTTCCATTTCGTGAAGCAGGTCGACCGGGCCTCCCCGGTGCTCTTCCAGCAGTGCTGCACCGGCAATCACATCAAAGAGACGACCTTCGTCGTCCGCAAGGCCGGCGGGGCCCAGAAGGACTACTTCACCGTCAAGCTCGGTGACGTGATCATCACCTCGGTCCGTCCCGGCGGATCGGCCCAGGGCGGCGACCTCCCCATGGAGGAAGTGACGCTCAACTTCACTACCTGCAGCATCGACTACTGCATGCAGAAGGCCGACGGATCGCTCGACGCCCCCGTCCACGGCGGGTACGACTCCAAGATCCAGAAAGTGCTCTGAGAAATCTCAACATTTGATTCCAACAGGGGCGTGCCGTCACTCGGCACGCCCTGTTTTTTGCTATCCTGTTGCAGGGCGCACCGCGACTTGTCGCTCCCCAGGAAAGGGACTCCATGGCCGTTGCCGATCTGATCAAACAAGCCCGGCTCGACGAGGCGCTCAAGGAGGCGGAGAACGCGGTGCGCAACGACCCCTCGGCGGTCAAGCACCGCGTGCTGCTCTTCCAGCTCCTGTGCGTGCAGGGTGCCTGGGAGCGGGCCACCACGCAGATGAACGTCACCGCGCAGATGGACGGCAAGAGCCTGCTGATGATCGAGGTGTGCCGCCAGGCGACCCTGTGCGAGCGGTTCCGGGCCGAGGTCTTCGCCGGTAAGCGCACCCCGGTGGTCATGGGCGAGCCCGAGCCCTGGGTCGGTTGGATGATCGAGGCGCTGGGAATGAACGCCCGCGGGGAGCACGCCGCCGCGGCCGATCTGCGGAGCAAGGCGCTCGAGGCGGCGCCCGATTTTCCCGGCGTCATCAACGGCAACCGGATCGACTTCATCGTCGACGCGGATATCCGCCTGGGGCCCATCCTCGAGGTGCTGGTCCAGTCGAACTACTACTGGGTGCCCCTCTCACGTCTCAAGCGTCTGCGCATCGAGAAGCCCACGGACCTGCGCGACATGGTCTGGGCGCCCGCGTCCTTTGTGTGGACCTCGGGAGCGGCCCAGGAGGGGTTTGTGCCCACCCGGTATCCCGGATCGGAGAAATCACCCGACCACGCCATCAGGCTTTCCCACAAGACCGACTGGACCGACATCGGCGACGGGGCGACGTTCATCGGCACGGGGCAGCGGGTCTTTGCGACCAGCGGGGGCGACGTCGCGCTGCTGGAGACCTCCGAGCTGGTCCTGGACAACGAGATGGCCGTCGCGCCCGCCCCGCCCTCGGACGCGAGCGACGCCAAGGAGTCCGCCGGTGGCTGAGCTGACCACTTCCGAACGACTGCAGCCCTCGCTGCTGGACCGGCTGACCGACGACGATCGGGGCTCGAAGGTTGAGAGCCGCGAGAAGCGCGTGATGTCGATGAAGCAGCTGCGGGCGGCGGTGCTGCGCGACCTCTCGTGGCTCTTGAACACCAGCGCCGCGACCCGGTCCGACCAGATCCATCAGTTCCCGCTGGCGTCGACCTCGGTGGTCAACTACGGCATGCCCGACGCGACGGGCCTGAGCTCCGCGGGGCTCTCGATGGGCGAGGTGGAGCTCTCGCTGCGCAGGGCGATCGAACGGTTCGAGCCCCGGATCGTCACCTCGACACTGCAGATCCGCGGCGAGTTCACCGACAAGGCGTCCCACTCGCCCTCTCTCATCGGCTTTGAGATCTCCGGGGAGTTCTGCCCGCTCCCGATGCCCGAGGCGCTGTACATCCGCACGGAGATCGATCTGGAGACCGGCAGCTACGAGCTCAAATCGATCTGACGCCACACGCACGCCCGGCACATCGGCAAGGGACCATGGACAAACGACTCCTCCAGTACTACGAACGCGAACTCCACCACGTGCGAACCTCGGCCGGAGAGTTCGCGCGCGAGTTCCCCAAGATCGCCGGTCGCCTGTCGCTCGAGGAGTTCTCGTGCGGCGATCCCTACGTCGAGCGGCTGCTCGAGGGCTTTGCCTTCATGGCCGCCCGCGTGCAGCTCAAGATCGACGCGGAGTTCCCCAGGTTCACCCAGGGCCTGCTCGAGACCGTTTTCCCGCACTACCTCGCCCCGACACCCTCGATGGCGGTGGTGCAGTTCAATCCCGACATGGCCGACTCGGCCCTGGCCCAGGGGGTGCCCATCCCGCGCAACACCGTCCTGCGATCGGTCGCCGGGCTGGGCGTGGGTGAGCGGACCCAGTGCGAGTACCGCACGGCCCACAAGCTCGACCTGTGGCCGATCCAGGTCGCCTCCGCGGCCTACCACGGACGAGACATGGGCGTCCTGGAGATCGATCAGGCGGCGTTCAAGGGCCTGGCTCCGATCAAGTCGGCGATCGCCGTCACTCTCAAATCGTCCCCCACGATTCCGTTCGCGAAGATCGAGCTCGACACGCTGGCGTTCTTCCTGCGGGGCGAGGGCTCGCACCCGATGCGGATCTACGAGCAGCTTCTGGCCCACTGCCGAGGCGTGGTTGTTCGCCCAACATGGTCGAGCGCGCGGGAACGCAACGAGCAGGGATTCACCGTGCTGGGGCAGGACGCGATCCGCCGCGTGGGCTTCGAGCAGTCGCAGCAGCTACTTCCCTACGACGCCCGGAGCTTCCAGGGGTACCGGCTGCTGGCCGAGTACTTCGCCTTCCCGCAGCGATTCCTCTTCGTCGAGGTTGCGGGCCTCTCGGGCGTCAAGTTGCCCCCGCAGTGCGACGGGATGGAGATCATCTTCCTGCTCGACGACGACGAGGCGTCCCTCGACGGCGTGGTGCAGGGGTCCAACTTCGCGCTCCACTGCACCCCCGCGGTGAATCTATTCCCCAAGCTCTGCGATCGCATCTTTGTGACCGAGCGCACCAGCGAGTTCCACATCATCCCCGATCGGACCAGGCCCATCGACTTTGAGGTCTACCGGATCATGGGCGCGACGGGATTTGGCTCACGCACAGGGGAGGAGAAAGTCTTCCGCCCGCTCTTTGCCCTCAGCGAGTCCGACGACGGCACGGGGAGCGCGTACTACGTCGCTTCCCGCGTCCCGCGCGTGCTCTCGGAGCGCGAGCGCGACCAGGGACGCCGCTCGAGCTACCCCGGGAGCGAGGTCCATCTGTCGATCGTCGACGCACAGGCCGCCCCGTTCAGCGTCGATCTCAAGCAGCTGGGTGTCGAGGCGCTGTGCACCAACCGTGACCTTCCGCTGCAGATGCCCCTGGGCAAGGGGCGGAGCGATTTCTCGCTGGAGATCGGCGTGCCGGTGGTCAGCACGCGGGTTGTTGCCGGTCCGACCAAGCCCAGGTCCAGCAGCGCCGAGGGCGAGACGGCGTGGCGGCTGGTCAGCCACCAGGCGCTCAACTACCTGTCGCTCACCGACGCGGGGGAGCGCGAGGGATCGGCCGGGCTGCGCGACATGCTCAAGCTCTACGGCGACATGGCCGACCCGGTCATCCGCAAGCAGATCGACGCCGTGCGTTCGGTGCAGGCGAGCCCGGTGGTGCGCAGGGTTCCCACGCCCGGCCCCATCACGTTCGCCCGCGGGCTTGAGATCACGGCCACACTGGAGGAGCGAGGGTTTGAGGGCACGGGAGTGTTCGCGTTCGGCGCGGTGCTCGAACAGTTTTTCGCGAGGTACGTAGGACTCAATTCCTTCACCGAAACGGTCATCCGCACGGTGGAGAGGGACATGGTGATGAGATGGCCGGCAAGGCTCGGACAACGCCCCCTGGTGTGAACCCCGCGAGGCGAGCGGGCGGCGAGGTCGGTGTGCCCGCTCCCCTCCCCTCTCCGGTGGCTCCGCCGCGCGACACGCTCGCCGATCTCCTGGCGTCGGAGCTGTCCACTGGACGCGAGCGGACCGCCAAGGACCCATCGCACGTCCGGGCCGACGCCGAGCTGGCGATGCTCGACCTCTTGACGGCGGCGGGCGAGAGGCCCCACGAGTTCGACTTCTTCCACCTGGTCCGGCGCCTGGAGGTGCTGTGGGCGGCGGCGCGGAGCGGGCCCGTGCTGGGCAAGTCGGTCCGCGCTTCGGAAGACGTCGTTCGATTCTCGCAGGAACCCTCGCTCGCCTTCGCCCCGCGAACGATCGCCGGCGTCAAGACGCGCTCGGGAATCACGCGATTTTTCGTGAACTTCATGGGGCTCCTGGGTCCGCAGGGGCCGATGCCCGCGCACCTGACCGACTACGCGTACACGAGGCAGATCCACCACGCCGATCCGACGCTCGCCCGGTTCCTGGACATCTTCAACCACCGGATGGTCAGCCTGTTCTACCGGGCCTGGGCGATGAACCGCCCCGCGGTGAGCTACGACCGCTCGGCGCTCCCTGGAGTCGAGAGCGCCGAGGCGCAGGACGACTTTGCGCGGTACTGCGCGAGCCTCATCGGTATCGGCATGGAGCACCTGCGCGGACGCGACGCGCTCCCCGACCGCGCCAAGCTCTTCTACTCGGGGCGGCTCGTCGGCCAGACACGCAACGCCGAGGGGCTCATCGCGGTCATCGCCGAGTACTTCGGCGTGCAATCCTCGATCGAAGAGTTCGTGGGTCGGTGGTTCGACCTGCCCGACCAGTACCTCACCAAGCTCGGCAACAAGTCGACGGCGATCCTGGGGCAGACCGCCATCTCCGGCGGACGCGTCTGGAACTGTCAGAGCGTCGTCCGTCTCAGGCTGGGGCCCATGGGCCTGACCCAGTACGAGCGGCTTTTGCCGGGCGGCCCCGCGCACGAGAAGCTCGCGGCGTGGATCAAGCTCTACGCAGGCCCGGAGCTTGCCTGGGAGGCCAAGCTCACCCTCAAGCAGGCGGAGATCCCCAGGGCGGCCTTGGGGCGCGGCGTGCGGCTGGGCTGGACCACCTGGATCTCCACCAAGCCGCTGGGGCGGGATCCCGACGACGTGACCCTCCACAACTAGACCCCCCGCCGCGGGTGTCATCGGATCTGTACACGGGCCGCGACGCGGCGCAACGAGAGCAAGGAATCGGCAGGACGCCGGCGAACCACACGGACGAACAAGGCGACCAGCCGCAAAGGACCTCATCATGGGCGAGATCAGCAGAACAGCACTCTTCGGCAAGCTCAACAACCTGGGGTACAAGGCCCTGGAAGGCGCGACTGTCTTCTGCAAGCTGCGGGGCAATCCGTACGTGGAGGTCCTCCACTGGATGCACCAGATGTTCCAGAACCAGGACTCGGACATCCACCGCATCATCAGGCACTTTGAGCTCAATCCCAGCAAGCTCGCCGCCGACATGCAGGCCGCCCTGGACCGGCTGCCGCGCGGCGCGACGAGCATCTCGGACCTTTCCTCCCACCTCGAGGAGTCGGTCGAGCGGGCGTGGACCTACTCCTCGCTCATGTTCCGCGAGTACCAGGTCCGCACGGGGCACGTCATCTACGCGATGCTCAAGAACAGCAACCTGCGGAACATCCTCCTGGGCATCAGCAAGGAGTTTGAGAAGGTCAAGCCCGAGCAGCTCGCCGACCAATACCTCAAGATCTGCGCCGCCAGCCCCGAGCAGGGCATGTCGCCCAGCGACGGCACGGGCATGGGCGCGGGCGCCGGGGCGGGCCCGGGCGACGCGAGCGGGGCGATGGCTCCGGCCGCGATGGGCAAGCAGGAGGGCCTCGCCAAGTTCACCAAGGACCTCACCGAGGCCGCCCGAAAGGGCGAGATCGATCCGATTGTGGGGCGCGACGACGAGATCCGCCAGTGCGTTGACATCCTGATGCGTCGGCGGCAGAACAACCCGATCCTCGTGGGCGAGCCGGGCGTGGGCAAGACCGCGGTGGTCGAGGGCTTTGCCGGGCGCATCGCCCGCGGCGACGTGCCGCCGGCGCTCAAGGAAGTCTCGGTGCGGGAGCTGCGCATGAGCGACCTGCAGGCAGGGGCGAGCATGAAGGGCGAGTTCGAGAACCGCCTCAAGCAGGTCATCGACGAGGTGCAGTCGTCGCCCAAGCCCATCATCCTGTTCATCGACGAGGCCCACACGCTCATCGGCGCCGGCGGCGCCGCCGGTCAGAACGACGCGGCCAACCTCCTCAAGCCGGCGCTGGCCCGCGGCACGCTGCGGACGATCGCCGCGACGACCTGGGCCGAGTACAAGAAGTACTTCGAGAAAGACGCCGCCCTCACCCGCCGCTTCCAGACGGTGAAGGTCGACGAGCCCAACGAGAAGAAGGCGATCCTGATGATGCGCGGCGTCACGGGGATGTTCGAGAAGCACCACAAGGTCCACATCCTCGACGAGGCGATCGAGTCGTCGGTCAAGCTCAGCTATCGGTACATCCCCGGGCGCCAGCTCCCCGACAAGAGCGTGAGCCTGATCGACACCGCGGCGGCCCGCGTCGCGGTGAGCCAGCACGCAGTGCCCGCCGAGCTCGATGACTGCCTCAAGAAGATCGACAGCCTCGACGTCGAACTGGGCATTATCGATCGCGAGAGCACCATCGGTATCGAGCACAGCGAGCGCAAGGCCGAGATCTCCGGGCTCCTGGAGACCGAGAAGGTCCGCAAGGGCAACCTTGAGGAGCGGTGGAAGCAGGAGAAGGGCCTGGTCGGGAAGATCATCGAGGTCCAGAACAAGCTCAAGCTCGGGGCCGTCAAGCCCGAGGGCGCCAACGCCGATGCCAAGGGTGAGGCCAAGGGTGAGGCCAAGGGTGAAGCCAAGAGCGACGCCAAAGCGGATGGCAAGCCGTCCGAGGCGGCCGCGCCGCTCTCAGAGGGCGATCGCCTCAAGCACATCGAGGAGCTCAGGAAGCACCAGAGCGAGCTCAAGTCCCTGCAGGGCGAGAACCCCCTGATCCTTCCCAACGTCGACGCCCAGGCGATCGCCGCGGTTGTCGCCGACTGGACGGGCGTTCCCGTGGGCAAGATGGTCAAGGACGAGATGGAATCGGTGATGAAGCTTGCGAGCACGCTCAGCGAACGGGTCATCGGCCAGAGCCACGGGCTTGAGACCATCGCCAACACGATCCGCCTCAGCCGCACGGGGCTCAACAATCCAACCCGCCCCATCGGCGTGTTCATGCTCGCGGGCACCAGTGGCATCGGCAAGACCGAGACGGCCCTGGCCCTGGCTGACACGCTCTACGGCGGCGAGGACAACCTCATCACCATCAACATGTCCGAGTTCCAGGAGGCCCACACTGTCTCGACCCTCAAGGGCGCGCCTCCCGGCTACGTCGGATACGGCGAGGGCGGCGTGCTCACCGAGGCCGTCCGGCGCAGACCTTACAGCGTGGTTCTCCTCGACGAGGTGGAGAAGGCCCACACCGACGTGCACGAGATTTTCTTCCAGGTTTTCGACAAGGGTCACATGGAGGACGGCGAGGGTCGAGACATCGACTTCAAGAACACGATCATCATCCTGACGACCAACGCCGGCAGCGAGCTGATCATGAGCATGTGCAAGGACCCGACGCTCATGCCCAGCGTCGACGGGCTGCAGAAGGCCCTTCGCGAGCCGCTGCTGAAGGTCTTTCCCGCGGCCCTGCTGGGGCGACTGGTCGTCGTGCCATACTTCCCGATCAACGACGAGATGCTCACGGCGATCATCAAGCTGCAGCTCAAGAAGATCCAGAAGCGCGTGGCGACCAACCACAAGGCCGAGCTGGTCTACAGCGATGAGGTGGTCAAGCTGGTCGCGGCGCGATGCACGGAGGTGGAATCCGGCGCACGGGCGGTCGACGCGATCCTTACTCAGAAGATGCTGCCCGCGATGAGCCGGGAAGTTCTCAACCGCATGATCGAGGGCAAGCCGATCAAGAAGATGATCATCGAGGTCAAGGAGTCCGAGTTCGTGTACGGGTTTGAGTGAGGCGAGCCATGGCGAGACTTCCCAGAAGGTTGCTGCGGAAGCTGAGCGTGGGTGTCACCGAGGAGGTCGGCGCCAAGTTCGCGGCATTGGCGTTGAAAAAGGCCGGAACCCGCATATCGGGCAAGGTCCTCACCGGGAGCCCGCACTGGAAGGCCGCGTTCGTCCACGTGGCCGAGCACTTTGGCCCGCAGGCGGGCAAGGCGTCGCACGCCATTTTCGAGGCGGCCTTGCGGAGCCAGCGAGCGCTGGAAACGCTGATCCAATCGGCGGCCCTGAAGCCATCGCTCAAGTATCTGGGGAGGGAGACCATCGGCGGAATGGCGGTCGGGCGGCCCGTGATCGTGCTGGAACGTGAGTTCGGGCGTGTGATCGGCAAGATCGGCCAGGACAATTGCACAGTGCTGCGTCTCGTGCTCGACATCACCGGAAAGCCGATCACCGCCTATCCGATTCGGAGCCTGGGGCAATCTCTCGGCGACATTCTCAAGTACCTGGAGTGAGCGATGAGCGACGATTCGGGCGACAATGGCAATCCGAACGTGCAGGTGGACGCCGTCGTGAGCGCTTACGCCGAGGAGGAGCAGGCCGCGGAGATCTTCGAGGCCGAGCGGCTGGAGAGGGCCTGCGACACGGCGCTGGGCACGGCGATCGGGTTCATTCCGTACGTGGGGCCGTTGCTCGAGCCGGGGTGCATCGCGCCCGATCCGGCACGGTACGACCCGATCTATGGGCGAATACTGATCGACGAGCGTACCGAGATCGTGGTCAAGAAGATCGAGGCGGCGTTGAAGGTCACGCTCGACGCCCAGACCAGGCAGAGCATCTGGGACGACGTGAAGGCAATCTGGTTCTCCTGGTGAGGGGAGGCGCCCGGTCGGCGTCGCGTGTCGTCGTCGGGCTGGGGCGAAAGGCCGTTCGGGTCCGAGCCGAACGCCCCGGACCCAGGTCGGGCGATTCGGGTGGTGGCCGGTTCGATGATCCCCGGAAAGAGCGCACGCTTGGGGCGGCCGGCTCTTTCTTGGCGTGCGGGAAGGCTCGGCGCAAGTATCTGGTAGACTGAACGGGCGGGTTCGGGAGCGTCTTCCCGAGGCAGTTGGCGGAGACTTCTATGGCAACAAGCACTCGAACACAAGCCAACCGGTTCTTCGCCATCGACACGCCGCTTGGAACGGACGTTCTTCTGGCCCGGTCGATGACCATCCGGGAGGAACTGGGACGCCCGTTCCACATCGACGCCGAGCTTCTGAGCGAAGACCCCAAGATCAAGTTCGACGACATCGTCGGGCATCCCGTCGCGATCCGGCTTGCGCTGGGCACCGGCAAGGATCGGTTCTTCAACGGGTGCGTCTCGCAGTTCTCGCAGGAGGGTGAGGTGGCGGGCCTGGCTCTCTACCGCGCGACGATCGTCCCCTGGTTCTGGTTCCTGTCGCGAAGCAGCGACTGCCGCATCTTTCAGAAGAAGACCCCGATCGACGTCATCGAGGAGGTCTTCGGCGAGTACTCGGGAGCCAAGTTCGAGAAGGGCCTGACGGCGACGTACGAGAAGCGTGAGTACCAGGTCCAGTATCGCGAGACGGACTTCAACTTCGTGAGCCGCCTGCTCGAGCAGGAGGGCGTCGCGTACTTCTACGAGCACACCGACAAGAACCACACGATGGTGCTCGCCGACAACCCCGGCGCGTACAAGCCCTTTCCGGGCTTTGAGAAGGTCCGATTCGATCGCGGGGGTTCCAAGCGCTCCGATGAGTCGCGAGGGATCTCCTCGTGGGTCATGACCAAGACGGTGGCGCCGACCAAGGTCGTGCTCCAGGACTTCAACCCCCTGCTCCCGAGCACGACAATCCTGGCCAACGGCGAGATCACACGCAAGCACGCCATGGCCGACGGCGAGATCTTCGACTATCCCGGCGAGTACGAGAAGAAGGCCGAAGGTGACTCGTACGCCAAGCGGCGCATCGAGGAGCTCCAGTCGGCCCACGAGGTCGTGCGGGGCTCGGGCAACTGCCGCGGCATCGCGTGCGGGCACGTCTTTGAGCTCGAGGGCCAGATGCCCCGCGACGACGTCAAGGGCAAGAAGTGGCTCGTCACCTCCGCGACGTACCGGCTGCGCGGCGACGATTATCAGTCCGGGGGCTCGTCGGGCGGCCCGGAGGACGCCTTCGAGTGCTCCTTCACCGCGGTGGAATCGACGATCCCCTTCAGGCCCGCCAGGTCGACCGCCAAGCCCAACATCTCCGGGCCCCAGACCGCCCTGGTGGTGGGCACCAGCGGCGAGGAGATCACCGTCGACGAGCACGGGCGGGTGAAGGTGAAGTTCCACTGGGATCGCCAGGCCAAGGGCGACGAGAACGACTCGTGCTGGGTCCGCGTCTCGCAGGTGATCGCCGGCAAGGGGTGGGGACAATTCCACACGCCCCGGCACGGCGAGGAGGTCATCGTCGAGTTCCTCGAGGGCGACCCCGACAGGCCCATCATCACCGGGCGCGTCTACAACGGCGAGAACAAGCCGCCCTACGCCCTCCCGGCCAACAAGACCATGACGGGGTACAAGACCTCGTCGAGCAAGGGGGGCGCGGGGTTCAATGAGCTGCGCTTCGAGGACAAGAAGGACAGCGAGCAGATCTTTCTCCATGGCCAGAAGGACATGGACGTGCGGATTCTCAACGATGTGATCCAGTGGATCGGGCACGACACCCACCAGATCGTCAAGAACGATCAGATCGAGACCATCGAGAACGATCGGCACGTCACGATCAAACGGGACCTCGTCGAGGCGATCGAACGCGACGTGAACCGGACGGTCAAGGGCAAGGAGTCCGTCCTGATCGAGAAGACGCTCTCGGTCAACGTGCTCAAGGATGTCGCCGAGAAGTTCGAGGAGAACGCCTCCCGCTCGGTGACCAAGAAGTACTACATCAAAGCCAAGGAGATCGTGATCGAGGGTGAGGAGAACATCACCCTGGTCGTCGGGAAGACCACGATCGCGCTGGACGCCAGCGGCATCAACCTCGCCTCGACGGCCATCACCTCCGAGAGCAAGGGCGAGACCAAGATCGACGCGACGGGCGGGTTCAAGATCACCACGTCCGCGTCGGGCGAGATCTCGGCAACCGCTATCAAGATTGAGGGCAAGGCGACCGCGGAGATGAAGAGCCCGATGACGACCGTCAAGGGTGATGGCATGCTGACGCTCAAGGGCGGCATGACGATGATCAACTGAGGTGCACCATGGCAAGCCCAAAGAGCGGAACAGCGTGTTCGATCATCGCGCCCATCGCGCCCAAGGAGCCCCACGAGGCCGACAGCGCCGATCCAGGCGAGGTCGCCAAGACCAAGGCCGAGCAGGCCAAGAGCAAGAAGGGACGCTACGGCGAGCAGAAAATCGCGCCCTTCAAGCCCGCCGAAGCCACCGAAGAGGAAAAAAAGGAACTGTCCTGGGTTGAGATCAACCTCGAGGATGAGGACGGCGAGCCCGTCGCGGGCGAACCCTACAGGGTCGTCCTGCCCGACAAGTCCGTCGCCGAGGGAACGACCGACGAGAAGGGCAACGCTCGCATCGAGGGCTTCGACCCCGGCCAGTGCGAGATCAGCTTCCCCAACCTGGACCAGACGGCCCTGAAAGAGAAGTAGAGGAACCCCGCGCGGGCCCATCTGCCCGCGGGATTCACACAAGGAATGGACCCGCATCATGTCGCGCAAGTACACCATCGTCTCGGGGGACACGCTCAGCGGGATCGCGGCCCGGTTCGGGTTCGCGACGTGGCAGGAGATCTACAACAGCGAGGAGAACACCGCTTTCAAGGCCAAGCGACCCGACCCCAACGTGATCTTCCCCGGCGATGAGCTCTTCCTGCCGGGTCTGGAGGACACGCCCGAGGGCGAGGTGGTCGACGTCAAGGAGGGCGACACGCTCTGCCAGCTCGCGATCCAGGCCGGATTTCCAGACTGCAAAGCGCTCCGCGATCACCCAAAGAACAAGGGCAAGCCGTTCCTCAAGCGCCCCCTCCAGCCCGGCGACGACGTCTTTGTCCCCGAGAAGGACGCCAAGGCCGCCAAAAAGGGCGACAAGGCCAAGCACAAGTTCGTCCGGGCGCAGGCGCTGGTCTCCCTGCGGTTCGTGCACGGCAGCAAGGACAAGCCTTTCGAGGCCGACCTCTCGCTCACCGAGCTCAACGTCAGCAACATGAGGCCCGACAAGGGCGGCGACAACCGCACGGGGACCCTGCCCGATGCCTCGGCGACGGCGTTCAACGAGATCGGCGACGGCGATCCCGACACCTTCAAGGTCGAGGTCACCGACATCCGTACGAAGAAGTCCGAGATCAAGGTCATGCTCGAGGCCCTGCGTCCGGTCTTTGACGCCACGACCGGGGCGATCACCGGGCACGCGAGGTTCGACCGGGGCGCCATCACCGCGGGCGAGCGCGGCAAGCGCTCGCTGGAGGTCAAGCCCAAGAAGGTCGCCGGGCACAAGCTCTTCCGCTCGCCCTATCTGAAGCTCGTCGTCGATCAGCAGGACAAGGACGCCAGGTCCAAGCAGATGCTGCTCACCGCGCCCGCTCCCGACATCGACGAGCGCATCGAGATTCTCGACCAGCGTGTTCAGGCGGCGTACGAGCCCGACTGGTGCCCCGGCAGCGGCGACCAGAAGTGCCGGATCGAGACCTCGCTCCCCATCGGCAAGGACAAGCTGCGGGTCAAGGTCGCCCTCCACATCCTGCGCAAGACCCGAACCGGCGACGGCGTGGTCACCCTGCCCGTCGCCCGCAAGCGTGCCCTCAAGTTCATGCGCGAGCTGTACGCCCAGTGCAGCATGAGCATGAAGTTCGAGGTGCAGCCAAGGCTCGTGCCCCCGCCCCAGAATCTCATCGCGATCGCCAACGAGGACGGCAAGACCGCCGTCGGCGCCAAGAAGATCAAAGTCGAGATCACCGTCGACGGGACCAAGTTCGAGGCCGAGGCCACCACCGTCGCCGGTGAAGACCCCATCGCAACCGCCGACAAGCTCAAGGCCGCCATCGACCTGGCCGCCGCGGCCCAGGTTCCGCCCGTCGCGCTCGCCGTGAAGACCGACGAGAACCCGCTCATGGCCGGTCAGCCCGTCGGCTCGGCCGACGTGATCGTGGGCGACCCATTGACCCAGGTCATCGCCATCAAGGTCCTGACCAATGGTGACACGAACCATCAGGCGACGGTCGCGAGGATCACCACCACCAAGATCACGGAGTTCGGCGGAGCCAACGCCTCGGTAGGGACTCTCGACGAGCGTGTTCTCATCAAGAACTTCGAGACCGGCTCCGATCGCATCGATGTCTACGTCGTCGGGGCCATGAGCGACAACTCCTTCGGCGAGGCGTGGAGTCCCACCACGCGCAGCCCCGCGGCCCAGCGTCCAAACGCGATGATGCTCAACTCGGTCATCTTCCGCAAGGCTCCGTTCACCGGCGACAACACCGTCCACACCACCATGCCCCACGAGTGCGGGCACGTGCTCATGGACCTGGTCCACGCCGACGACGCCGAGGAGATGATGGGCGCCGGCTCCCCCGTCGGCAACGGCGAACGCGTCGTCAACGGCCCCAAGCGCATCAGCGACCCCGTTTCCAACGCCAATTTCATCAATTTCAACGCGGGCGGCGGCACGGTCAACCCCACGCTCAGGCTCCGGACGTCCAACCCCGGGATCATCACCGCGTTCTAAGATCCCCCCTCGGAGTTCACGCATGGCACACAATCCCCTCAGCATCCTCAGCAAAGAGCCCCTCAGCCACCAGCTCGAACACTTCCTGGGCGGCGAGGCCAAGTATTACATCATCCCCGTCCCCACCCCGCTGTCAAAGACCGCGGCGGCCCTCTTCCTGGCCCAGAACATCCCGCTGGCCGAATCCGCCGACAAGATGCGCAAACTCGCCCGCCTGGCGGCGTTCTACAACGTCGCCGAGGCCGCGCCGATCTTCATCAAGGTCTTCGGCGGCCTGGGCCGTTCCGACGCCTCCGCCCGCTGGGCCGCCGCCATCGCCGGCGCCGCGTGGGTGGGTGGCCCCGACGCCAGGAGCCGTATCCGTGAGTCGTTGCCCGAGCTCCTCGCCCGCGCCGATGTCTTTGAGGATCGCGACGCGATCTACGACATGTTCGACGCCATCGGTCCCGAGCCCGCGGACCCCAAGTCCGCCGCGACACGACTTGCCCAGTGGCTCGACGCCGGGATCACCCGCTTTGATCTCAAGATCGAGGACACGCGAAAGCTCAAGGGGGCCGAAGAGGCCGAGCTGGTCCACGCTCAGAAAGTCACGGTCGAGGAATACAGGACATCCAACGTTCCCAGGCTCGAAGGGATCGGCGCCCAACGACTCAAGCTCCTCGCTCTTCCCTCGGATGAGGCGAAGATCAAGGCGCTGGTGCCGCTGGCCATCGCCGAAACCTCCGAAAGCTCCAAGGAGATCCAGTACTGGTCGGCGATCATGCTGCTCAGGCTCGGCGGCACGACCGATCCCGTCTCGTTCGATCCCGCGGCCGTGAGCAAGTTGCCTCCCCCCGAGAGCGACGAGGCGAAGGCCCGGCGTGCGAATCGCGAGCTCATCGCGGGCGAGTTCCACAAGGACGCCATCTCCAGGCGCGCCAAGGTCGAGAACGAACGCAAGCAGGCCCGCCAGGACCTGTACCGCGCCCGCTCGCTCCGGGCCGCGTATTACTTTGGGCACGCGGGCGAGCCCGAGGACCGCGTCTGGCTGGGCAGCCAGCCTGACCCCGGCACCGACGTGCTGGCGCTGCGCCCCGACTGGGAATACCCCCCGGCCTGCGGGCACAAGGGCGACGACGGGCACGATCACGGGCCCTGAGCTCCTCGGTGGCGCGCGGAAGTGGGCAGATCGGATAGTCGGGCGCCCCGGGTGATAAACTCCCCCCATGACCACGCCCGCCCCGATCGTCGGCATCATCATGGGATCCAAGAGCGACTGGGAGACCATGCAGCACGCCGACGCTACGCTCGCCGCTCTCGACGTGCCTCGCGAGTGCCTGGTCGTCTCCGCACACCGCACCCCCGACTGGCTCTTCGAGTACGCCTCCGCCGCCGAGGGGCGCGGGATTGAGGTCATCATCGCCGGAGCGGGCGGGGCGGCCCATCTTCCCGGCATGGCCGCGAGCAAGTGCATCATCCCCGTGCTGGGCGTCCCCATCGAGAGCCATGCCCTCAAGGGCATGGACTCGCTGCTTTCGATCGTCCAGATGCCCGGGGGCGTGCCCGTGGGCACCTTGGCGATCGGCAAGGCCGGGGCGATGAACGCGGCGCTGCTGGCCGTCTCGATCGTCTCGGGCAAGCGCCCCGAGCTTCGCGAGAAGTTGCGGGCCTGGCGGGCCAATCAGACGCAGAGCGTGCTGGCGGCAAAGGACCCGCGTACCTGATCGATGCTCCCGCCCCGCGCTAGAGCCACTTCGCGCACGCGACGCCGGCGAGGATCAGCACGATCCCAAACGCCCGTCCCCACGTCATCTCGTGGATGGCAAGACCCATGTGCCCATAATGGTCGATGATCGCCGAGGCCACGAACTGCCCGGCCAGCATCGCCGCCAGAAAGTTCGTCGCCCCCATCCGCGGCACCAGCACCAGGGAGAGCGTCACGAAGAACGCCCCGAACGCTCCGCCGATCCACATCCACCACGGGCCCTGCGAGAGCCTGGCGAACTCCGGGATCCCCGCCCGCATGACGAGCGAGACCAGGATCATCAGCACGAGCCCAATCGCGAAGTTCAGCACGCCCCCATGGATGGCCTGCCCCGCGTGGGTGGCGAAGCGTGCGTTGATCCCGGGCTGGTACGCCGTCAGGCACCCGCACAGCACCGCCAGCCCGATCTGCCCGAGCACAACCGTGAGTTCCTTGTCCTGCATGTCGCACAGATTAGCAGGTCCCTGATCGAAAGGGAGAACTCGGCGGGGAGCTCTCGGCACGATCGTCTCAGAAGGGGACATCGATGAAGAACGTGAAGAGCCGCTTGCGATCGGTCCCTTCCTTCATCACCGGGAAGCCGAAATCAAACGCCAGCGGCACGGGCGTCAGCTGGGGAACGTGGAGCCGGATGCCGGCGCCCACCGACACCCGGTACTGGTCCAGTTTCGCCCCCGCGTTCACCGTGCCCGTGTCGATGAAGAACACCGTGCTCAGGAGATCCTCGAACAGCGGCTGGCGGACCTGCCCTCCCACGAAGAACAGGAAGTTGCCGCCCACCGGGTCTTCGCCCAGCTGCCCGGTGTCGTTGCGGATGCCGCGTGGCGAGATCGTCCGCAGGCCAAACCCCCGAAAGTCCTGTCCGCCCAGGTAGAACCGCTCGTACACCGGCACGTCGTCCACGCTCTGGGGGATGTACGACAGGCGGGTGCTCAGGCTCAGCACCGTCTTTCGCCCGAAGTAGTCCTCGTAGAGCGTGAAGTACGACGAGTAATCGGCCTTGATTCCCGTGTAGTTGAAGTCTCCGCCCAGCATCCCCACCTGCTCGGTCGCGAACGCGAGACGGCTCCCCTTGCTGGGCACGTACCCGTCGTCGATCGTCGAGCGACTCAGCGAGACGCCCACACCGGTGATGAACTTCTGATCCGCAACCCGGAAGTAGTCGACCGCGCTGTCGGCGACCAGGTCCCGCAACTCCACGGCCTCGCCGCGGATCGACAGCGATGCCGTCCACCTGGTCCCAAACCTCCGCCCGAATCCGACGCGAGTTCCGCCGCGGATCTCGGTGTACTCGCGATACTCGCGCGAGTGGAAGAACGCCGAGCCCGAGATCGACGTGTTGGTCTCGAGGAAGTAGGGTTCGGAGATCGAAACGCTGTACGTCTGGGTCAGGGTGCCCGGGAGCAGGTCGAGGCTGAACTCCTGTCCGGCGCCGCGGAAGGCCTTGCCCGAGAAGAACTCGCCCGCGGTGTCGGGGAAGTCCAGGATGTCGGTGTTGTGCTGCTTGAACGAGATCTGGCCGTTGAGTCCGCCGTCGGACCCGACCACGCCGCCGAAGATGAGCGCCCCGGTGTTCTTCTCTTCGACCTGCACCAAGACGTCCCGGTGGTCGGGGTCGTCGGCGGTCGGATTCTGGAACGTGATCTTGGTGCCCCGGGCGAACAGTCCCGTCTGATCGATCTGCCGGACTGACGTATCGACCTCGGTCTTGTCGGCAGGCCGGTCTGGCAGGAGCCGGATCTGTCGGCGGATGACCTTGTCCTTGGTGATCGGATTGCCCTGGATGATCACCTCGCCGACCTTGTAGCTCTTGGTCACGCCGCGGATCACGATCAGCACATCCACCAGCGGCTTGGACGGGTCTCTCAGCTCCTTACGGACGATCTCGGCATCGGTGTAGCCGAGCTTGCCGCACGCCTCCTCCAGAGCCCGCATCGACCGGTCCAAGGCGTTCGCGGAGTACACGTCGCCCGACTTGATCGTCATCAATCCCTTGACCTGCGCGGTGGCGAACGGCCCGGGCCTGGCCGCCGCCCACTTCTTCTGCGCCCCGGCCCCGCCCTCGTTGAGCACCTCGACCACGCCCGACGCGCCGGCGAACGCTCTGGCCTCGCTCTCGCTGGCGAAGACGTCCTTGAGCTCAGAGTACTCCACCTCGACGTTGCGCAGCGTGTACACCACGTCCTCGTCGATCACAAACGTGACGATCGCCTCCTTGCCGTTGGGAGAGGACTGGATCGTCTTGTCCACGCGGGCGTTGAGATACCCGCGATCGCGGTAGAACTTCACGAGCGCGCCCACGTCCAGATCGACCACCTCGGTGTCCAGCGGGCCGCTGTCGAGCAGCCAGGCCTCGCGCGTCTTGAGCTCCTGACGGAGCTCCGCCGGGCTAAACGCCCTGTTCCCGTCGAACTTGATCCCCATCACCCTCACCCGCTCGCCCTCGGTGATCTCAAACAGCACGACGTTCGCCTTGGCCAATTCGTCGGGGTTGGTCCGCACGCGGGCGAGGTAGTACCCCTTGGCCCGGTAGAGGTCCTCGATGCGCCGGGCGGCCCGGTCGATCTCCCAGTCGTCGATGGGCGTGCCGGTGAGAACGTCGACCTGCTTGAGCACGTCCGCGTCGGTGAACTGCTTGTTCCCGGCGATCTGCACGTCGGCGATCACCGGTTGCGCCGACAGCGTGAAGATCAGGCGCACGCTTCCGTCGTCGAGCAATTGCACCCGCGCGTCGACCTGCTTGAACCTCGCCAGCCGGTTGATCCGCGTGATGTCGTCGGTGACCTGCTGGCGCACAAACGGAGACCCGGCCCGCGAACGCAGCTGGTTGGACACGAGCTGCGCCATCGCGTCGTCGAGCGGGACAAACTCGCCCCTTTTCCCGCCCTTCTTGGGCGTGCGAAGCTCGATCTCGCGGATCACGCGATTCTCGCCCGCATCCTCCTCCCCGCTCCTGACCGGCGGCACCGCCTCGGGCTGTGCGCTGGGTTCCGGCGGCTGCGCAAAGGCGTGAGAAGCGACGGCGGCCCCGGCAAAGAGCCAGATCCGCATGGATACCCGCGCCGCACGAAGAATAGTTGAGTCGTTCATGGTGGATCAGATCACAGGCCGGGCACAATAGCGGAAACGGCGGAACGGCGACCAGGGGAGCCCATTGTCGCCCCCCATCCCCGGGTTTTCCCGAGCCTGCCGTCGATTGTGGAAAACAACCGCGTCTTGCACCCTTGGGGCGAACACCCTATGCTGCCCGCCCCGGCACGGGAGGTCACTCTTGCCCCGGCTGCACGGACGCAGCCACCTCGCGACCAGTGTGTTCAAACGATGGAAAGGCCTTCGTTCATGCCTTCATTCCGCCGCGGCCTCAGGCGATTGACGCTGGTCACCGTCGCCATCGGATCGCTGATTGTCGGGTGGCTCCTGCTCTGGCACCTCATGTCCCCGGGTGTCGCCGCGGGCACACCCACGGGCGTGCTCATCGCGGTGCTGTCGCTCCAGATGCTTCCCTTGTGTGCGGCGGCCGCGTGGTGGTGGGATCGCTCGACGCGTCCTGCGATCAACCCGCACGCGTCCCGCGTTGAAGCCTCGCGTCCCGCGCCGACGCCCAGGCCCCAGGCGCCCGTCGCCGCTCCGATCTCGATGCTCGTGCATCGAGTGGTGCACGCGCCGCGGGTGGTGGGCGAGCCTCGCCACCAATCGCCCAATCGCCAGCGCAAGACCAAGGCCGACGCCTGATCGTCGTCGGTTTCGTCAAGTTCGATGTCGTGAGCGCGGGCGGTCAAACCCGCTGGGGTCGTCGCGCCGAGCCTGTCGGTGAGTCAGGCCGTCGAGACCGACGAATCCTTGTCGTAGGGTTGGTCGTAGGGTTGGTCGTAGGGTTGGTCGTAGGGTTGGTCGTAGGGGTTCTCGTGGGGCTGGGTGTACTCGTCGGCCACGTCGTCGAAGGCCGCCCGCCAGCCGACCTCGGCGTCGAGCTTGACGATCATGGCCTTGGTGAGCGTTGAGAAGATGAGCATGTAGATGACCATGCCCTCAAGGCGGGAGATGATGAACCACTCGAACATCGCCCCGCCGAAGTACATCGCATTGAAGCCCAGGATCAGGTCCGCGATCTGCTTCTTTCCGCGCGGCAGCAGGCGACGATACCTCACCACCTTCAGCATGAGAAACGCGCTGTACACCGCCAGGGCAATCACCATCAGGCCCACGCTGACGCCGTAGGCGCCGAACGCGACCAGATAACTGTTCTCGTTGGCCCGGGTGTTCTTCCACCCCGATCCCAGGATCGGATTCTCAAACGCGTCGGCCAGGAGCACGCCCCACACCAATCCCCGTGTGTCCTGCGTCGAGCCCAGGCGTTCCACCGCCTCGGTCGAAAGGCCGAACGAGAGCGCGACCTGGTACACGCCGTAGAACAGCGCCAGGATCACCGGCAGGAAGAAGGCCATCCGCCCCAGGCGTGAGTAGAGCACAAAGACCATGCCAAGCGCCGTGACGGCGATGCAGGTCCGCGAGCCCGTCCACGCGCTGTACGTCAGCATCATGCCCAGGACCATGAACCACACGGGTCGATACTTGCGCTCCGTGTCGTTGAGGATCAGCCACATGGCCGCCACGGTGATCGGAGCCATGTACAACCCGCACCCCTGCGGGTTGCCCAGCATCCCGCTGAATCGATTCTGCCATCCAAGGATGAGCTCGCGGTGGTTGAGCACGACCTGCACGCTCGTCGCCCCGCCCCACAAGAACCCCGCGAACGCCAGCGCCCGGATGACCTTGGTCCAATCATCCCAGTCCTTGAGCATCAGCGGTAGCAGGAGCATCACCGGCAGCATCGTGACCAGCGCAAAGACGAGGGTCTGTGCCGCGTCGACCGCCCCGTCATGATAAAATTTGAGCATCGACGACACGATCTGGATGGCCAGGAGGAACGTGCCCTGGACGGGCATCGTGTTGAGCCGCACCTTGCTCACGTGAACCAGCATGCCGACGAACAGCATCGTCCCGAAGGCCAGATAAAGCTCCGCCCGATAAATCTGCAGCGGCTCCAACCACGTGTGGTTGCTCTGGTTGCCGACCCGATCGACCTGGATTGCAAAGCCGGCGAACAGGATCATGCCGACCAGCAGCATCCACGCGGCGCCCGGGTCGCGCAAGAGTCGCACGAAGCCGATCAGCGTGAGGAAAAATCCGAACACGAGCCCAACAATCACCGCCGCGGACATTCATGCATCTCCAAAGCGAGTCCCGGCCGCGACTTTGAGTGTCGGCGTCCGACTCGTTCCAACAGTATCGGCACGACCCGCGTGTCGCGTGCGCAACTCGACCCCCGGGGGCGTCAGATTACGCTCGCAAACCGACCACACCACGAACAGATACGCCCGCACCTGCCCGCGAGTTCTCTTTCACGGCCGGATAATCCGGAACTTTCTCCCAGGCGGGCGGCAACTCCGCTCCAAGTGCCGCAATCGCTTGCAAATCACAAAGCTGCAATCGAACTTTGGCCTTGACGCGTCGCTATTTCCTCCTGACGCAGTCCACGGAGCCTTTCTGATGAAGCGTGTGAGCACCAACCCAGTCCGCAACGTCCTTCGCGTCCTCACCCTTGCCGGGCTGGCTGCGTTCAGCCCCGCCGCCCTTGCCGCTCCGCCCACGGGTCCGACGGCCAATCCCGTCGCGGCGTCGTCCAACGAGTACATGGCCCACTGGATGGTCACGACCTGGACCAACAAGGTCGGCAACCGCGACCTGCAGGCCCAGATCGACCTGACGGGCACCAGCATCCTGCGCGACTCGGTGCTGTTCTACGAGAGCTCGTTCGGCAACTTCCCCTACGCGGGGCCGCACCTCTCCGACAGTCCGACCTACATGGCGGCCCACCTCGCCAAGGTCGGTCGCGACATCGCCGCCAAGATCCCCGACCCGAACTTCAGCGGCTACGTCTGCATCGACTACGAGACCTGGCAGCCCAACTGGTCGCGGACCCCCAACTCCCGTTCCAACGGCGCTCCCGACGCTCGCGACTTTGACTTCAAGGACGACTGGGAGCAGCACCTGCTCCTCAACAAGCCGCAGGTGCTCCGCGGGCTCACCGGCGCCGCTCGCGATCGGGCGATGGAAGTGACGTACAACCAGGCCGCCCAGAAGTTCTACCTCGACACCCTTCGGGAGGGCAAGCGCCTTCGTCCCAAGGCCAAGTGGGGCTTCTACGGCTTCCCCTACGGCGAGTATTACACGTTCCTTCCGGCGTACGTGAACAAGTGGCGCAACGTCAACGACAACGAGATGGGCTGGATGTTCGACGCGGTTGATGTGATCTTTCCGCGCGTCTACTCGGTCTTCGTGACCGTCGAGGACCGCCTCCCCACCCCGGGCAGGTACGAGAACACGCCCGCGGCCAACGCCCGGTACATCCGGGACAACACCCTCGAGGCGGTTCGCGTCTCCCGCGGCAAGCCCGTCATGCCCTTCCTCTACTTCCGGTACCACCCCAACGTCGGGCGTGACATGGAAGGCAAGTGGGTCAGCGACCTGGTGATCAGGCAGGCGATCGAGATTCCCAAGCAGGCCGGCGCCAAGGGCGTCATGATCTGGGACTGCATCGAGAGCGAGCAGCAGTTCATCGACCTGAGGCGGATCGTGGCGACGCAGGTTGCCCCGAAGATGAACGCGATCGCGGTCCTGCCCGGCTCCAACCCCAATTCCAACAGGCTTGCGAGCGGTGCGTCGCGTGATGCCAGCGTCAAAGTTTCCTCGACGGCCGCCCCCGTGGTGGTCAAACCCAAGCTCGCCTCGGTGCCCAACCAGTAGGCTCACACCTTGGGGCGGCGGCTCGTCGCCCTGTTTCGCAGCTCGTTCTCCGTGACTTGACACGCCGGGGCCTTCCGCCCCGGCTTGTCGTTGCGCCCCGGGGACCCAGTCGCGGTACACTGGTCCCGCATGGGACTTCGAAAGCACCTCGCCATCTATCCCGGAAGCTTCGACCCTATCTCGTTCGGGCACATCGACGTGATCCAGCGCGGGCGGAGGCTCTTTGACGAGCTCATCGTCGCCGTCGGCCGCAATCCCGCCAAGGACCAGCTCTTCCACGCCGAGGAACGCGTGGAGATGGCCAGGATCCTCGTCGACGAACTCCTCAAACGCGAGCCCGAGGGCGCGAAGGTCACCGTCCGTGGATTCACCGGCCTGACGGTCGACTTCGCCCAAAGCGTCGGAGCGGCCGCCCTGCTCCGCGGGGTACGGAACCTCTCCGACCTCCAATACGAGATCCAGCAGGCCGTCACAAACCGTGAGGTGGCCGATCTCGAGACCGCGTTCGTGGTGGCCGGCCAGAGCTTTGCCTACACCAGCTCAAGCCTGATCAAGCAGATCACAGCCATGGGCAAGGACCTTTCGGTCCTGCGGCAGATGGTCCCCGCGCTGGTCATCGAGAGGCTCGCCAAGAAAAAGGCCGAGCGGGATCCGTCGCTCGAACGACTCCGCGAGGTGCGCGACCAGGGTGTGCTGGGCGAGTAGGAAGCATTCTCCCAAGGCCCAAGCGTGCGACCTGCGGGGTGCGAATGATCCGGCATGGTTGAATGTCGCGTCATCAGCATCGGGACACTCGCGGAAAACCCGCTCTGGGGCGAGCAGCAGCCTGTTCGAACCGGGCACGCGACCACGACCCTGGTGCGCACGGGCAAGCGGTTGATCGTGGTCGATCCTGGCCTGCCCGACCAGATCATCGGTGCCCGCTTTGGGGAGCGAACCGGCCTCAAGGCCTCGATGGTGACCGATGTCTTTTTGACCAGATTCCATCCCGATTGCCGGCGGGGCATCACCGCGTTCTCGAGCGCCGAGTGGTGGATCAGCGAGGTGGAGCGTGAGGCCGTCGGGGTGCCGCTGGCACGCCAGCTTGCCGCCATCGCCGCGGAGGACGAGGTCGACGCGGAGCTTCAGGCCAGTTTCGAGAGGGAGATCGCCCTGCTCCAGCGGTGCAAGCCTGCCCCCGATCAGTTCGCGGACCATGTCAGCCTCTTCCCGCTCCCTGGCGTGACCCCTGGCCTGACCGGGCTCCTGCTCGAGCAGCCTCGGTTCACCACCTTGATCTGTGGTGACGCGGTGGCGACGGCCGAACACCTCGAGCGTGGGCAGGTGCTCCAGGGGGCTATCGACGTCGAGCGGGCCCGGGAGAGCTTTTCTGAGGCTGTCGAGATCGCGGACATGCTGGTGCTGGGGCGTGACAACCTGACGTCCAACCCGACCAAACGTCCATTCTGACGTGCCCCGGGCTGCGATACGGGGGGATTTGTGTGCTATTTGTGCGCTCATCATGGAACAGACTTGGCGAATTGCGGGATCCCATGTAGTCTGGGCCCGAAGAGAAACCATGGACCATCCGAAGGAACTGACGTGAAACAAGCTACCAATGTCGCTCTTCCCCTGATTCCGGCGGTGCTCGCGGCCTGCGCTCTTTCTGGGACGTTGCTGGCCCAGCCGTCCATCGAGCCGCCGCCGTCCCACACCGCCGACTTTGGCTTCGACTCCGGCCCGGTGTCGTACTCGGGGGACGGCTCGGGCCCGCAGGTGATGTATTCGGTGGAAGTTCGGGCCGACGGAGCGACCTGGCTCCGGCTTCGCTTCGGAACGCTCGTGCTCGCGGGTGACCCCGCGCGGGATGATCGGACGTTCGTGCGAATCACCTCGACGCTCGACGGCGCCTCGCAGGTGCTCGACGCCGAGACGGCCGATCGCTGGTCGAACACCTCCGCGTACTTCAACGGCGACTCGGTGTTCGTCGAGGTCATCGGATTCCCCGGCAACGGCGGTGGGGGTGAGAGTCGGATCACCATTCCCGATGCGACGGCCGGAGAGCCCGTGCTGATCTCGCGCACGATCTGCGGCTCGGCCGACGATCGGGCGCTCTCGAGCGATCCGCGCTCGGCGCGGTTCCTGCCCTCGGGGTGCTCGTCCTGGCTCATCAACGACGAGAACCATCAGTTTCTGACGGCCGGCCATTGCGGCGTGGGATCCAACGGCGTGTGCCAGTTCAACGTGCCGCTCTCGGGCACGGATGGGTCGCTGCGTCATCCGGGCCCCGAGGACCAGTACCCCGTCGAGTCCACGAGCATCCAGTTCGCGAACGTCGGGCTGGGCAACGACTACACGTACTTTGGCTGCTGGCCCAACACCACGACCAACCAGAGCGCGTACCAGCGCCAGGGCTCGACGTACGTGCTGGCGGCGAGCGTGCCCAATGTCTCGGGGCAGACGCTGCGGATCACCGGCTTTGGCACCACCTCTTCGCCCGTTTCCAACACGTGGAACCAGGTGCAAAAGACCCACACGGGCGCGTACGCCCAAAAGAGCGGGACGATCCTCTACTACCGGGTCGATACCACCGGGGGCAACTCGGGCTCGGCGATCGAGAATCTCGTGGACGGAACGGCGATCGGCATCCACACCAACGGCGGGTGCGGCGTGTCGAGCGGCAACAACGCGGGGTGCTCGCTCGACAATCCGGGGCTTCGCAACGCCCTGGCCAATCCAAGGGGCATCTGCCGCGCGGGCTTCGGCCAGGTCGTGCCGCCGGTCTTTGTCGGCGCGGACTCGGCCCAGGCCTTTGGCTCGGTGAGCTATGTCGACGGGAACTTCACACGCGTGTCGGTGCTGGGAACCACCATCGACGGCCTGGCGTACAGCTGGAACTCCGGGCGGTTCTTCGCCACCAGCACCGACCGCAAGCTCTATTCGATTGACCCTGCCACGGGAGTCAAAACGCTTATCGCCTCACTCACCGGCGTGAGCGCTTCGGTCGCCGGCCTGGGGTACGACCCCTGGACCGACAGCCTCTACGGAATCCTGCAGGCGAGCGGCAGGCCCGTGCGGATCAACACCACCACGGGCGTGACGGTCGGGCTGGGTGCGGCGGTGGGGGGGAATATCGGGGCCCTCGACTTTGACCCCATCTCCAGGACCCTTTTCGGTATCGACGATGCCGCGGGAGGGAGCCGCCTGGTCAGGCTCGACCCCATTGCCGGCACGCTGGCGGTGGTCGGCTCCCTGGGCGCAGGGATCGCGGACTGCAACGGCCTGGCGTTCAACATGCAGGACCAGATGCTCTACACGATCAACGCCGCGACCGAGCAGCTCCTGCGGGTGAATCCCGCGACGGGAGTCGCGACGGGCGTCGGCGGCACGTCCACGACGTTCGGAGCGTCGTTCGGGCTCGCGTGCGTGATGGATCGCCCGTGTCCGGGCGACTTCAACCACGACGGCGCGACGGACTTCTTTGACTACGACGAGTTCGTGCGGTGCTACGAGGGAGCGGGCTGCCCCTCGGGAACGACCTCCGATTACAACCTCGACGGGTCCACCGACTTCTTCGACTACGACGAGTTCGTCGTGGCGTTTGAGACCAGCTGCTGAGGCTGCGCCATGGGCCGTGAGCGACGGTGCTCCCGGCACGAGCCACCAAATTCGCTGAAACCCGTCGGGTTCAGCCGGCGGAAGATGTCGCCCTGCGACAAGGACCATGATCAGGAGTAGTGAGATGCGTTTGAAAGTGCGTGCGATCATGACCGCCGGTGTTCTGTTCGGCGCTCCGGCCGGCACTGCCCTTGGGCAGGGGTCCTTCACCCAGGTCACCACCGGACTGACCAAGCCCGTGTTCGTGACAGCCCCCGCGGGCGATTTCGCGCGGATCTTCGTGGTGGAGCAGTTCTCCAACACGACGGGGCGCATCAAGATTTTCAGACCCGCGACCGGCACGACCTCCACGTTTCTGGCGCTCACGCCCGTGAGCAACAGCGACGAGCAGGGCTTGCTGGGGCTGGCCTTCCACCCCGACTTCGCGACCAACCGCAAGTTCTACGTCAACTTCACCGACGCCGCGGGCACGACCAACATCCGCGAGTACCAGACCTTCGCCGCAAACCCCGATCTCACCGAGCCGGCGACCGCCCGCACGCTGCTCACCATCACACAGCCCCAGGCCAACCACAACGGCGGGTGGATCGCGTTCGGCCCCGACGGCTTCCTGTACATCGGGATGGGCGACGGCGGCAACCGCGACGACACGGGCTCGGGGCACGTGCCGACGGTGGGCAACGCGCAGACGCTGACGGGGACGCTGCTGGGCAAGATGCTTCGCATCGATGTGAACCGCGACGACTATCCGGGCGACGCGACCAAGAACTACGGCATTCCATCGGGCAATCCGTTTGCCGGTGGTGGCGGCGAGCCGGAGATCTTTGCGTACGGGCTGAGGAACCCCTGGCGCAACTCGTTCGATCGATCGACGGGAGAACTGTGGATCGCCGACGTCGGGCAGGATGTCTGGGAGGAGGTCAATTACCAGCCCTCGAGCTCCGTCGGCAGGAACTATGGATGGCGCTGCATGGAGGCGACGCACTGCACCGGGCTTGGCGGGTGCACATGCAACGCCCCGGCGCTGACGCTGCCGGTCTACGAGTATCAGCACGCTTCGGGTCGGTGCTCCATCAGCGGCGGATACGTCTACCGGGGTTGCGCGATCCCATCGTTGGTCGGCAAGTATTTCTTCGCCGACTACTGCACGGGCGAGATCTTCACGCTCAACCCCGCCAACAGCTCGGTTACGCCCTTTCAGTCTCTGGGCTTTGGCATCACCTCGTTTGGCGAGGATGCCTACGGCGAGATGTGGTGCGTTCGCTCCAACGGGCGGCTCTACAAGCTCACGCCCACCGGCACGCCGCAGTTCCTGGATTGCAACGCCAACGGACGCCCCGACTGCTGGGACATCGCCGATGGAACCGCGAGCGACAACAACGACAACGGCGTGCCCGACTCGTGCGACCCGCCGTGCCCTGCGGATTTCGACGGCGACGGCACGAGCGACTTCTTCGACTACGACGCCTTCGTGACGTGCTTTGAGGGCGGCGTGTGTCCGCCCGGCAAGACCGCCGACTTTGATGGCGACGGCACGAGCGATTTCTTCGACTACGACGCGTTTGTCGTGGCGTTCGAAGCGGGTTGCCCCTGATCGAGGCTGAATGATGGGTTCTGGTGGCACCGCTCCTTCGAGCGGTGTTCACTCTGCGCGCACGGACGCACCGCTCTGGAGAGCGGTGCCACCAATGAAGTCAACTGCTGTGACGGCCTCCACCGGAGAGGGGACTGTTTCAATTCAGGGAAATGTCACACGTCTCGCCTGCTTCTGAAACCCGCAATACTCAGCCGTGTGGATGAGCAATCGCGCGGCAAGGGGAACCAGGAGAAGCCAGATGCAAAGGAACGTGCGTGAGACTTTGGCGGCGTGTGTTCTCTGCGGGCTTCTGACGAGCGCGGCCCTGGGCCAGGGTTCGTTCACCCAGATCGCGACTGGATTCAGCAGGCCTGTGTTCGTCACCGCGCCGCCCGGCGATTTCTCGCGGATCTTCATCGTCGAACAGTGGTCGGGGACCACCGGGCGGGTACAGGTCTATCACATCGCCTCCAACACGTTCACGACCTTTCTGGCGATCACGTCGGTGGCCAGCGGCGACGAGCAGGGTCTCCTGGGACTGGCTTTCCATCCCGACTTCGCCACCAACCACAAGTTCTACGTGAACTTCACGGACGTGGCGGGCACGACCACCATTCGCGAGTACACGACCTCCAACATCAATCCGGATCTTGCCGAGCCTTCCACCGCACGCGACTTGCTCACGATCACCCAGCCCCAGTCCAACCACAACGGCGGGTGGATGGCGTTTGGTCCCGACCGGCTCTTGTACATCGCCACGGGCGACGGCGGGAACGGCAACGACGATGGTCCGGGACATGTGCCCGGTGTCGGCAACGCGCAGACACTGACTGGAACGCTTCTGGGCAAGATGCTGTGCATCGATGTCAACTTTGACGACTTTCCGAGCGATCCCGCGAGGAACTACGCTATTCCTCCCTCCAATCCGTTCGCCCAAGGCGGCGGTGAGCCGGAGATCTGGGCCTCTGGGCTGCGAAACCCATGGCGCAATTCGTTCGATCGCGCGACGGGCGAGCTCTGGATCGCCGATGTCGGACAGGCCAGCTGGGAAGAGATCAATCGCCAGCCCGCGTTCCTGGGCGGACGAAACTATGGATGGCGCTGCATGGAGGGAACTCACTGCACCGGGCTCACGGGGTGCACGTGCAACTTGCCCTCGTTGACGCTCCCGGTTCATGAGTACGGGCACGAGCTGGGTCGCTGCTCGGTGACGGGTGGGTACGACTACCGCGGGTGTGCGATCCCGGCGCTGGTCGGCCAGTACTTCTTCGCCGATTTCTGCACGGGTGAGATCTTCACGCTGAACCCCGCCAACAACGTGGTAACGCCGTTCCAGGATGTTGGAGGTGCCGTGACGTCGTTTGGCGAGGACGCCTACGGCGAGCTGTGGTGTGTGCGCGCGGGCGGGACCCTCTACAAGCTCACGCCCACCGGAGCGCCGCAGTTTCTGGATTGCAACGCCAACGGACGTCCTGATTGCTGGGACATCGCCGACGGCACAGCGACCGACCACAACGCCAACGGCGTGCCCGATTCGTGCGACCCGCCCTGCCCGGCGGACTTCGACGCCGATGGCGCGGTCGATTTCTTCGACTACGACGCCTTTGTGAGGTGCTTCGAGGGCGGGGCCTGCCCGCCCGGGAAGAATGCCGACTTTGACGGGGACGGTGCGAACGACTTCTTCGACTACGACGCGTTTGTCGTGGCGTTTGAGGCCGGTTGCCCCTGATGGGCCTTGCTGGCACCGCTCTCCAGAGCGGTGTTCACTCTGCGCACAAGGAAGCACCGCTCTGGAAAGCGATGCCACCGGTAAGCCCAAGACGCACTGCTCAGGAGAGCAGTGCTACCCAAGAGCAGTGCCACCTATGAGTTGATCACGCGACCTTCGCTGGCGAGGGCGGCCTCGTGCAGCGACTCGTGCATGGTCGGGTGGGCGTGCATGGTGACGATCAGTTCCTCGCTGGTCGCCTCGAGCCTGCGGGCCAGGCCCATCTCGCCGATGAGCTCGGTCGCCTGATCGCCCATGATGTGGGCGCCCAGGATCTCGCCTCGGGGCAGGCCGCGGATGATTTTGGCCATCCCGTCGGTGTTGCGGGCGGCGATCGCCTTGCCCAGGGCGCCGAAGGGGAAGACGCCCACGGCGTAGTCCTTGTCCTTGACCTTGCCCAGGGCCTTGAGCTCGCGCTCGGTGTAGCCGCCGCTGGCGACCTGCGGGTGGCAGTAGGTGCACCCCGGGACGGTCGAGTAATCGACGCCGATGGGCTCGTGGTTGCCGTGCGGGAGCTTCTTGTCACGCCAGGCGATCCGCTCGACGCACAGCACTCCTTCTTCGCTGGCGACGTGAGCGAGCCAGGGCGGGCCGATGACGTCGCCGATGGCGTAGACGCCCGGCAGGTTGGTCTTGTAGTCGCAGTTCTGCTGCTCTTTCTTGGTGGGGTCGTAGTCGGTCTTGATGTGCTCCTTGACGACCTCGAGCCCCAGGGCGGGGTCGAAGAGGCCGTCGAAACGACCCTTCACGCCCACGGCCAGCAGCACCTTGTCGGCCTCGAGAACTTCCTTCTTGCTCTCGTCGGCCTTGCCCTTGCCGTCGGGTCCGACGACCCAGGGGGCGACGGTGACCTTGACGCCGGTGGGCGTCTTCTCGACGTTGGTGGTCGTGGTCGACGTCTTGATCGTCATGCCGTGCTTCTTGTAGAGCCTCTCCAGCGCGACGCAGATCTCATCGTCCTCGACGGGCAGGATGCGGGGCATCATCTCGACGACGGTCGTCTTGCAGCCGAAGGTGTGGTAGAAGTAGGCGAACTCCATGCCGATGGCCCCGGCGCCGATGACGATGAGGCTCTTGGGCATGGTCTTGGTGTTCATGGCTTCGCGGGCGCCCATGACTTTGTCGCCGTCTATCTTGGCGAAGGGCAGCTCGCGGGCGACCGAGCCGGTGGCGACGATGACGTGGGTCGCGGTGATGGTCTCGCGGGGCGTGGTGCCGGTGTTGGCGCAGGGGGCGGTGGTGAGCTCGTCCTGCACCTTGCAGTCGTAGACCTCGATGCGGCACGGGGCCGTTCCCTTGCGGGCGGCGACGAGCTTGGCGTTGCCGGTGACGTGCTCGATCTTGTTTTTCTTCATCAGGAAGCCGACGCCGTTGTTGAGCTTCTTGGCGACCTCGCGGCTCCGCTGGATCGTCTGCGTCCAGTCCACGTCGATCGTGCCGTTGACCTTGAGCCCCCAGGCTGCGGCGTCGGTGTGGAGCTTCTCGTAGAGCTCGGCGTTGGCGAGCAGGGCCTTGGTAGGGATGCAGCCCCAGTTGAGGCAGACGCCCCCGAGCTTGTCGCGCTCGATGATGGCGACCTTGTACCCCAGCTGAGCGGCCCGGATGGCCCCGACGTATCCGCCGGGACCCGAACCGATGACGACGATATCAAAATGGCGTTCGGCCATGGATGAACCTCCTGGTCTGTCTGGACCTTGGAGGCGACTATAGGAATCGAGACCGGGGCGGCAACCCTTGCGCGCAAGCTGTTGGGTGTCAGGGGTTTCACTTCGACTCGGGCGCGGGCTTTCGTTCGGGGTATGCGATCCGTCCACCGACGTAGTCAAAGACGATGTCGCGGGGGCCGATCTGGCGGGGGCTCAGGTTGCCCAGGGTAAATTCGTCGGCGAGCGCACCCTTGGGTTCCAGGGCGAAGTTGGCGGGCACGTTCTCCTCTCGGCGCCCGCCGATTTCCAGCCAGCGCAGGCTTCCTGTCTTGACGGCGACACGGCCGCCCACGCCGCCGGCATGGCCATCCTGGGTCTGGCGGCCTTCCAAGAGCTTGAGGCGCACAACCGCCGGGGCGTGCATCGAGACGGGGAGAACGCCGGCTCCGGTGTCGAGCTTAAAGATGCCGCGATGATCCTCGAAGGCGGCCTCGATGCAGGCGTGGCGCTCGTACACCGTCAGCGGGAACCAGGCGAGGCCCTTGTCGTCAAAGGTCGCGGGATCGAAGAGCTCGACGGTTCCGTCGTCCGTGTGCAGCTTGGCGATGGATCGGTGCATGACGTTGTAGCCCAGGACGCCGGCGAGGTCCTCGCCGATGGCCGCTCCGATCTTGGAAAGATCCAGGCGTGCCATGAGCGGATCGGTGAGGGTCGCGGGCCCGACGGTGAGGGACTTGCTGCGGACGAAGGCGGTCGTGACCGAGCCGCCCACTCCCACGGCCTCGACTGAGCCAAAGGGCTTGAGGGCGATGGAGTCGGCGAACGTCTGGTCGATGACGGTGGCGCCGGCGCCTGTGTCGAAGATGAACCAGCCCGGCTTGGAATCGATCAACACCTTGACCAGAGAGTGGCCGGTCTTGGCGCGGCGTCGCTCGAGGATCGAGGGGACGGCGCGATCGAACACGACGTCGGTCGGGCGCGAGCCGATGGGGCGCGGCGGGTCGTAGGGCGAGCGAACGAAGGTCGGAGCCGGGGCGGCCTTGGCAAAATGGAAGCTTGAGTTCGAGGACTTGGCGGCGATGGTGACCTCGGCCGGGAACCAGACTTCGTCCAGCATCGCGGATCCGCCGAAGGTGATCGTCGTGGTGTCCTTGCCGGCGTGAACCCGGCACGCGGTGGGCTTCCAGGTTTTGCGGTCGACGTCGATCTCGCCGTGCGTGACCAGCGGCTCACCGCCCGGCCCCGGGAGCACGAACGTCGCGACCACCTTCTCGGGCGAGGTTCGCGCTTGATCGATTTCGAGGCGAAGAGGACTGGATTCAAAGGCCCATTGGCCGCTGATTACCTGGGCAAGGATGATCAGGTCCTCGCCTTCACCCAGCGACAGGCCACGGAACTCGCCGCCGATGTCGAGCATCCATGGGCCGCTCGAACCAATCGAGCGTGTCATGGGGATGAGTCCTGACTGCTGGAGCGAGAGGTGCCCGGAGTAGTCGAAGAGGAGCGTGGCATCGGCGTCGATGCTGAGCGTGTTTGTCGTTCCCGAGAGCATGACGCCGCCTGAGGCGGTTTTGGGAAGCGTCTCCCATCCCGTGGCGTGTCGAACACTCTCGCGGAGGTGTTCCACCGAGAGCGGCTGGGCGGCGCTTGACGCCAGGAATCCCAGGAGGCCCGAAGCGGCGGCGAGCCATGATGCGATCGTGTTCATGTCGATTCTCCCTTTTTGGTCTGGTCACGATGCGAGGGCGAGAGCACGAAACTCAAGCTCATGGACCGCGAGCCGGGCCTGGGCCTTGCTTTGCGGAGGATGTCTGAGGCCGCCTCCAGGAGGCGATTCACCCGGTTGATCTCATCGGGGTCGAGCCAGCCGACCCGGCGGGCGCCCCAGAGTTGCGGCGGACGTCCGGCGGCTGCGGCCCCTGGTTGTTTGACGCGGGCGGCGGCGGCAAAGTCGCGGACGGCCAGGCGCATGGCGGCGCCCACGACGGCCGAAAGGCTCTTGCCGCTGACGCCGCTCTCGTAGGAGAGCCGCATCGGTCGCCACGCGACGTCGTAGACCGACGCGACATGCCGCCCCTCGCGCCGGGGGGCGAGCTCTTTGATCAGGGCGACAGTCAGGAGCTGGCGGACGTGGAAGTACAGGGCGTCGGGGCGCCGGCCCAGCCCGCGGGCCAGCTCGGCCATGGTCGCCGGCCCGGCGGCTTCGAGGGCGTCGACGATCTCCTGACGCACGGGCGAGCGGAGGGAGCGGACCATCGCCGGCCTTCGAATCCAGCCTCCGTCCGCCTGGGGGATGTTGATCGATCCGGTCTTCACGATTGAAATATACACGTGAAATTCAATCGAGTTGCACCGGGGTGCAAAGAACCATTGCCACCGACGATTCGTGGCTCACCAAGTGACTTTGGGGTGGGCGCGGCACCACGCCTCAGGATGGGGTGCCATCGGTTGCCGCGGGCCCAATTACTGCAGATTCACCGGCATCACGACGTACACAAAGTCGGTGCCGACCTTCACCACGCCGGGCTTGTTGCCGGCCTTGAGTTCCAGGATCACCTCGGGCTCGGAGATGACCTTGAGGGCGTCGGTCAGGAAGAGCGGGTTGAAGCCGATCTCCACGTCGTCGCCGTCGTACTTGGCAAGGTCGATGGTGATCTGGGCCTCGCCCATCTCGGGGGCGCGGCTGGAGAGCTCGAGCTGCTTGTTCTTGCCCGTGAAGGCCATCCGCACGCCGCGGCTCTCTTCGTTGGTGAGAAGGGCGGCACGCCGAACCGCCGAGCTGAGAACGTCCTTGTCGAACACGACGCGCTTGTCGTGGTCCTTGGGGATGACGTCTTCGTAAGGGGGGAAGCTGCCCTCGACCAGGTTGCTGGAGAGCACCGCGCGGGCGTTGCTCGCGTCGGCCTTTTCGGTCGCCGAGATGACCGAAAAGTAGATCTGGTTGTCGGTGATCGCGATCTGCACCTGTTCCTGCGGGTCGCGGATGAGTTTTTGGATCATGCCCAGGGCCTTGGTGGGGATGATGCATGAGACGGCCTTGGAGTCTTTGTCGCTCGCGGCGAGCTGCGTGCGGCAAAGGGCCAGGCGGCGCCCGTCGGTCGCGACCATCTCCAGGCGCTTGCCGTCGCGTTTGAGCAGAACGCCGTTGATCGCGTAGCGGCTGTTCTCGCGGGCTGTGGCGAAGACGGTGCGTTCGATGATGGTGGCGAAGGCGCCGGCGGAGTGGGAGAAGACGGCCTTGGCTTTGCCCGCGTCGGCGCTTCCGGCGATGACGGCGGCCATGTCGGGGATGGGCGGGAAGTCGGCGACGGGGTACCCGTAGACCTTGAACTGCGCGTCCTTGCCGCGAATGCGGATCGCGTCCTCGTCGGTCTCGAGGGTCAGCGTCGGCTCAGACTCCTCGGCCCCGACGATCTGGCGGAGCTTGTCGGCGGGAATGAGGCATTCACCGACCTGTTGCACGTCGACAGCCGAGAGCTTGAGCCGCAGCGAGAGCTCTCCGTCGGTCGCCAGGAGCGTCAGTTCGCCGGCGGAACCCTTCTTGGTCGCTTCGAGCTTGACGCACTGGAGCTGTGGGCGGGGGGTGCGCGATGCAACCGCCCCGGAGACGAGGTTGATGGCTTCGAGCAAGGCCGAACGATCGCAAATGACTTTCATGCACTCTCCATCCCGGCCAGAAACACAGGCTGGGTCAATCCCGTTCCCGAGACGGCCAAAAAACCTCGAATCCCGGCCAACGGTATGCGCAGTCTACCACGGCTAGTAGTCTGACCCACCCCATGCCACGACCGACAGGGTTGGGGACAACCTGTGGAAAACCAAGGCAACGGACAAGTCGCTTTCGCCAGCTACTTGTCGGTCTCGACGTCTGGATTCGCCTTGGGGGAGACCTTGGGCTCCACGGGGGGCTTGGTGGGCAGGGCCGGATTGGCGACGCCAAGCGAACCGTCGAGGGCGGCCTGGGCGGCGGCGAAGGCATCCGAAATCGAGACTCCCGACGAGGACTTGAGCAGTTCGCCATCGGCGCCAAACACGTAAAGCGCGGGGTAGGCGCCGACGTGCAAGGCCTGGGCGAGAGAATCGCCTTCGAGCAGAAGAGAGAACGTGTAACCGGCGTCGGCGACGACCTTTGTGGCCGACTGGGGGTCTTTTTGGCGCACGGCGACGGCGTGGAACTTGGCCTTGTCCTTGTAGCGGTCGGCGAGGGTCGCGAATTCGGGCAGGGCCTTTTTGGAACTGAGGGACCAGGTGCCCCAGAAGAGCAGGACCGAGGGTGAGCCATGGAGGTTGGCGGTTGTCACCTTCGCCCCTTTGGAGTCTTTGAGCTCAAAGTCGGGAAGATTGGTGACCTCAACGGGAGGCGGGGGAGGCGGCTTGACGGCGGGGGTCGCCGTGGGCGTGATCTCGGTGGGCTGAACCGGCTGCGCGATTGCCGGCCCGCTGTCGTTGCCGGTCGGGACGATCGAGTCCGGATCCAAGACTACCGAAGTCTCCTCTGTGGTGGGTTTGGCCTTGGGGTTGTTCGCCGCGGGGTTGACCACGGGGGTGGGGCGGGCGGTGAGCACGGGCCGGACGGGAGTTGGCGGCACATCTTTGGTGTAGCCCTCGGGCAGAGACAGGTGCACATCGCTGGGAGAGACGGAGGCGTTGACCTCCATCTCGGTGAGGTCGGTGGTGATGGTCATGTCGCCACGGGTCTGGGTCTTGCGCTCCAGGACGAAGCGGCGCGGGATGTGGTCCTCTTTGCCGAGGAAGACCTTTTGCGAACTCTGGCCGTCGGACGCTTCGCCCACCACGACCTCGCAATCGACGCCGCCGGCCTTTTCTTCGGTGCCCATGCGCAGCTTGATGGCCTTGGTCTGTCCGGCGAACGCGTTGGCGCCGAACATCTCGGTGACGTTCTTGAGGCTCGACGAGGCCTGCAGGAGCTTTGATTTGGCCTGTGTCGCGGGCCTGATCATCAGCTTCTTGGTGTCGGCGTCGAGCCACTCGAGGTTGCCGCCGCTGTAGACAAGGTCAAAGTCGGTCTCGGTGACCTTCTGGACGTGCCTTCCCTTCCCCGTCAGGCGGAAGCTCCAGACATTGTTCTCGTGCACCGCCAGCACATTCGCGGCACAGGTGCCCATCATGTCCTTGCCGAGCCCATCCACCGAGAACGAGGCTTTGAACTTGAGGCTCTTGGCCTCCTTGAGCGCCTTGGTGGCCTGCTCGAGCTTCGCGGTCGCGTCGGCGTCGTGCTCCTTGGTCGGGAGCTGCGGCGTGACCCTGAGGGGTGGCTTCTTTGCGGGCGTCGTGTCCGCCGGCGGGGCGGGCTCGGGGGTGACCGGCGGCGGGGTCAAATCGACAGGCTGGGAGTCGGGCTGCGTTTCGGGCGGGGGGTCGGCGGGCTGGGCGAACTGGGCGGCCCCCGTCATGCCTGCTGTCATGCCCGTCGCCATGCCGACCACCGCGATGATCATGGAGGGAAGTCTGTACGCCATCTTGAGTTGCGGGTGCATCGAGTGCTCCGAGCGGCTGAAAGCCGCGGTTGGACTTTGGTGCGATAGATCATTGGCCACGGATCAAGCGCACGAGAGCATCGCCCGGATCGCGCTCGCGCATGAGCGATTCTCCGACCAGAACGATGTTCACCCCATGTTCGGCCAGATGGTCAAGGTCGGCCTTGGATCGAATGCCAGACTCACTAACCACACCCGAACGGACGGGAAGGCGGCTGGCGAGGCGGATGGTCTGTTCCAGGTCGACAGCCATGGTCCGCAGATCGCGGTTATTGACACCCAGAAGCGTGCCGCGGGCCGTGCCTGCGCCGACGAGCGTCGTCGCCCGGGCGAGGTTTTCGAGATCGTGAACCTCCACGAGCACGCTCATGTGGAGGCTTTGGGCGAGGGCGTGGAGGGAGACGAGCGATGGGTCGTCGAGACACTCGGCGATGAGCAAAATGGCGTCGGCGCCGGCGGCCCGGGACTCGAACACCTGCCACGGATCGATCACAAAGTCCTTGCGGAGCACCGGCAGCGAAACCTTATCCTTGATGCGATCGATGAAGGAAAGACTTCCCGCGAAGAACCGCTCGTCGGTCAGGCAGCTGATCGCGTGCGCCCCGCCCGCGTGATACCGTGCGGCAATGGACTCGGGCGAAAACGATGCGTCGGCGTATTCCGGGCGGATGAGCCCCGCGGAGGGGCTCATGCGTTTGATCTCGGCGATGACCCGAACGCCTGCTGGTCCCGCGTCGGTCAGAGCGCCGTGGAAGTCCCGCGGCGCCGGTCGCGCGCTGGCCCTGGTTCGCAGCGTGTCGATATCGGTCTGGCGCCTGGCCGCGTCGACCTCGCGTCGCTTGTGGTCGATGATGTCGCTGAGAACGGAGACAGCCACGCTGGGCTCCTGGGCGAGGGGTGTGGGGGACATCGGGCGACGCCGAGAGACGCTCATTGTTGCGGGCCTGGCGATAGTTTGCGCCTGCATGGGCGCCGGACAACTCGAGCAGGTGCCGCCGCCTTCAGAACCATCGCTTCCCTTGCCGGGGGCGATGGGTGAGGCCGCCCGAACGCTGTCGCCCGCGGGCTGGACCAATATCACGGCGCTGATCGTGATGCTTGCGGGCCCGTTTGTGCTGGCGGGTCTTGTGGCGATGGACGTGATACGACCGGGGTCGTTCAAACGACACAAGCCGGTGATGCCAAGTGAGAAGGAGCCGGTGATACTGCTCTGCGCCGGGATGATTGTGTTTGCCTCGTCGGCGGTCGGCTACTCGCTCGCGTACTCCCTCGCTCTCCCGTTTCCGGCCGAGGTCTCGTCGCTCACGGTCAAGGGCCAGGCGGTGTTGCAGGCTGGTTCGTATCTCGTGGGCGTGCCGGTGGCGCTGGTGATGGCGGTGCTGGCCTGCGGCGGGATGAGGCGGATGGTGGGGCGGTGGGACGGGCCCATCGGCGTCGGGCTTGTGGCCGCGGCGTACACGGTCGTGTCGGCGTGCTCGGCGATCGCGGTCTGGGCGGCCGAGCGGTTGAGCGATCACGCTCCCAATCCCATCGCGCACGAGACCCTGAGGTTGATCAAGGACGAGCCGGCGTCGTGGCCCGCGATCGTCATGTCGGCGTGCGCCGTGATCGGAGCGCCCATCGTCGAGGAGGTGGTCTATCGCCTCTTTCTTCAGACCACGCTGCTTAAGGTGACCCGGAGCCCCTGGCTGAGCGTGATCCTGACGGCCGCACTCTTCGCGGGGAGGCACACGGGTGTGGTGCCCTGGCACGCCCTGCCGCCGCTCTTTGTGCTGGGTCTGGCCTTTGGGATCGCGTTCGCGAGGACGGGGCGGCTGGGGGTGCCGATCGTGATGCACGCGGCGTTCAACGCCGGGAACATCGCCCTGACGCTGTGGGGGCCGATTCAGGACTCCCCGTGACGCTGAGCCTGAGGGCGGGGCGTGCGATATGCTCTGGCCTATGAGCTCGTGGTCCAATACGAAGTACAACTGGTTGGCCGGGCTGTTTCTGCTGTCGGGCCTGGCGGGAACGGTCCTGCTGGCGTTCGTCTTTGCGGGCGGTGCGCCGCTGGGGTGGAACAAGAACTTCACGGTCAAGTTCTCGCTGGGCGACGGTGCGGCGGGCCTCAAGCCGGGGTCGGCGGTCCACCTGGGCGGGCAGGAGGTCGGTCGGGTGGCGTCGATCGATTTCGACTACAAGAAGTCGGTGGTGGGCACGGGGGCGGTCGACCTTCCTGTGGGTGTGCTGGTGTCGCTCCAGGTCCGTGGAGATCTGCACCTGTACGAGAACGCGATCATCGTCCTCGACAAGCCCCTCCTGGGCACGATCAGCTCGATCAACATCGCCGACGCGGGCGACCCGACCAAGGCCGATGCCAAGGGCATCAAGTACAAGGAGATCGCCTCGGGCGTGGTGGTCCCCGGCGGCGTGGCGCCACCGGCGTTCCTGGCCCAGGCGGGCTTCGGGGCCGACCAGGCCGGCCAGCTCAAGAGCATTCTGTCGGACGGTCAGGAGTTCATGGCCGGCGCCAAGGCGCTGGTGGGCGAGAACTCCGGGAAGCTCAACCGCGCGGTCGATCGTGCGACGGCGGCGGTGGATCTGTTTGCCGACAAGCTCCCGCAGTGGAGCGGTTCGCTCGACAAGATCCTCAACACGGTCGACTCGGGCGCAAATCGGCTCGACCCGATCCTCACCAAGTTTGACGGGGGCGTCGATCACGCGGTGAAGCTCATCGACAGCGTTCAGACGGTGCTCGACGACAACCGCGAGCACCTCGACAACACGCTCAAGAGCGCCGACGCGCTCATGTCGGGGCTCGCGGGCGACACCCTGGGGTTCGTGCTCGAGGCGATGCGAGAGGTTCCCTCGATCACCAAGAACGTGAACAAGATGACCGAGGACGCCTCGAAGATCAGCTCGCAGCTCTCGGCGGAGATGCCCGGCGTGCGGCGCATGCTCGCCAGCGCGCGCCAAGCCGCCGACAGCGCCAAGATCGGCATCGACGAGATCGTCTCCCAGCCCTGGCGCGTCTTTGTCAGGCCCTCGACCAAGGAGCTCAAGGAGGAGCTGATCTATGACTCGGCCCGTGCGTACGCCACGGCGGTTGGGGACCTGCGGAGCCTCAGCGACACCCTCGAGTCGATGGCGAACGCGGGCAACGCCGATCCCGAAGAGGTCAAGCGCGTTGTGGGCACGCTGCGCGAGTCGATCAAGAACACACGGCAGAAGGAGCGAGAGCTGGAGAACCAGCTCTTCGACCTCCTGATTCTGTCCAAGGGCGGGACGCCCGTTCCGCGGTCCCCCGTGCCCCCGGCCCCTTCCACCGACAAGCCCGCGGGCGGACCGGTGAAGCCCGACGCCGACGCTTCTGGATCCAAACCCTGAGTTCCACGCATGGATCCGACACAGTCCAATCCAAGGCGGGCCGTGATGCACGCGAGCGCGATCGCTGTCGGAGTGGTCGCCCTGGTCGGCTTGGTCGCCGGGATCGACTGGTTCCTGGGTGGTAGCGTCGGTGCCTCGTTCGATCCCACGATCGTCGGTGAGAGCGGGCGCAGCGCCAAGCTCGGCGTCGACAGTGCCGGGACCTCGCCTTATGGCATTTTCTTCCTGAGGGAAAAATCGCTTCCACTTCCGGCGCAGGAAACGGGCGTGCCCAATCCGTCGTCCGGGCAGGTCTGGTCCAGAACCCCCGCCAAGACGCCCAAGCACCTGGTGGTGCTCGTCCACGGGCTCGACGAGCCTGGAACGGTGTGGGACGAGCTCGCACCCGCCCTGGCGGCCGACGACTTTGAGGTCGCACGCTTTGAGTACCCCAACGACCAGGCGATCGGCGAGTCGGCGGCGATGCTCTACTCCGCGCTGATGCGCCTTCGCAAGCAAGGGGTCGAATCGGTCGATCTCGTGGGGCACTCGATGGGCGGGCTCGTCTCCCGCGACGTGCTCACTCGCGCCACGATGTACAACGCCGACGCGAGCGGCTCGGCCGCCTCGGGACGACCCGCGGTTGAGCACTTTGTGACAATCGGCACGCCCAACGCGGGTTCGGACTGGGCCAAGTACCGCTGGATCGGAGAGGCCCGCGAGCAGGCCGCCCGGCTGATCACCGGCGCGCCCGTCGCCCCCCCGGGCTCGACGACCTCGCCGGGACGGGCGGGCTTTGACCTGCTGCCGGGGTCGGTGTTCCTCAAGGACCTCAACGCCAGGGGGCTGCCGCGCGGCGTGGCAACGACCATTATTCTGGGCCGCATGATGGATCCGGCCGCGGCGCCGCGGTTTGGGACCAGCGCGTACAAGGCGGCCGCAAACTCGTTCGGCGACGGGGTGGTCGCGGTCGACTCGGCGAGGCTCGAGGGCGTTGACGACGTGGTCGAGCTGGTGGGCAACCACCGGACGATGCTCGTCACGCTGTCGGTTGCCGGGGCCGTTCGCACCGTGACCGGAACGCCCGAGCCCAAGACGCCCGAAGCGGGCGTGCCCGCGGCGATCCCGGTGATCGTGGAGCGGCTCCGCCGGCCCGTGAAGCATTGATCGGTACTCGGAATGCCTGGCGTGGGGAGCGAACCCCGGCGCGCCAATGATGAGCGGGGGCCGCGACGGGCGGTCGAACCTGAAGAGGTGTGAGATGCGAGGGATACGAATGCAGAAGCACACGACGGCGTTGTCCGCACTTTCGATGGGTCTCTGCGCGGCCTTTGGGGCGGGCGGTTCGTGCCTGGCCTCCTTGCCTTTGGTCGCGCCCGCCGCGGAAGAAGCTCGACATGGCCCCGAGCTCGACGCCCAGCTCAACAAGGCGATGGCCACGGGCGACTGGGTGAAGGTCGAGGAGATTCTCGACTCCGAATGGGCCAAGGACCCCGACGCCTGCCGCGACGCCGCCCACGCCATTCTCAGGACGGCCTCGATGTCCGACCGGATCGTCGCTGTCGGAGTATTGGCCCGCAATGCCAAGCCCGCCGACCTTGGAGCTCTCGCGTTCACGCTCAGGGGGATCCGCTGGGCCGACGAGCGGCGCATTCTGGTGCGGGCGATCGGTGCGCGGGCCGCGTACCTGGCCTCGGGGGAGCCCAAGGACTCCCCCGTTGCGGCCGCGTACAAGCAGGACGCCTACGAGGCGATCAAGCGGTTCTTTGACGATGAGGACATGGAGGTCCAAGCGGCCGCGTTCTACGCGATCGCCGATCTTGGCATGGGCCAGGTTGCGGGCGATTTCATCTCGCGGATCTCGTTGATCCCGGCGATCGACTTCAAGCCGGCTCCCGGTCTTCAGCTCGTGGTGCAGATGGCGATGAACGGGGCGGTGTACGAGCTCAGCGGCGTGCGCCCCTCGACCACCAGCGAAATCTCCCAATGGTTCCGCCAGACCGGCGGGCTCGCCCGCACCACCGCGAAGTACGAGATCGAGGGGAGCCGCAACGCACAGCCCTTTGTCCGCACGCCGAGCTTCGACGTGTACTACCACTTCGGCAGCGAGCGCCGCGCGCCGCAGACGGGGTGGCTCGCCCCCAAGGAGATCGTGGAGATGACCAGCGCGGCCACCCTGGCCGCCAACATCGCGATGGCGCCGATCGTCGGGCCCATCCACATGCCGGTGGTGCGGCTCTTGCTGTGCGACAAGACGTCGTACGGCGCCCGCACCGGCACGCCGTTTCTCGCGGGCGTGACGCAGGACAACGAGATCATCATCCGGGTCGATTCCTCGGTCACCACGGCCAAGGTGCTCACGCACGAGTACGTGCACATGATCCAGACCTCGATGTTCGTCGATCAGCCCAGGTGGCTCTTCGAGGGGTTGGCCTCGAGCGTCGAGCGCTCGGCCAAGATGGCGTCGACGCGGACGCCCTCGGCTCCTGGCACCGATCGGCGGACGATGATCGACCGGGGTGTGTTCAAGGAGGCGATCCTCTGGACGGCCTCTGCCTCGTCCGACCGTCTGGAACCGGCCCGGTACGAGAACGCGACCTTGGCGATCGACTTCCTGCGCTTCGGCGGCTTCCCCGCCGCCAACGAACGTCTAAACGTGCTGATGGGCAAGCTCTCACGGGGGGGCGGGCAGCAGCGGGCGCTCGAAGAGACCTACGGCATGACGCTGTTGGAGCTGGAGGAAAGGCTGCGCAAGTGGCTGGAGCAGAAGCAGCCCTGAGCGAACGGATACGTGCTTTGACCTTTCAGCACGGCGTTTCGAAGGCCACCACGAACGCGTCGTAGTCAAAGAAGTCGACCGTGCCGTCATGGTCGAAGTCGGCGGTTGTGCCCGGCGGGCAGCCGCTGCCTTCGAAGCACCTGACGAAGGCATCGTAATCAAAGAAGTCGACGACCCCGTCGCCATCGAAGTCGGCCGGGCACTCAGGGAGCGGTGTCGCCAGCAGACGCACGTCGTCAAAGTCAACCTCGATCCCCGGCGCGTTGGCGGGTCCGGCCTGATTGAGATTGACGAGCCAGATTGAAAGGGGCTGGTCCAGCGCCGGGTGGCTCTGGCCGATCTCGACCTCGAGCGTGGTGGTGCGAAATTCCCCTTCGGGGATTGTCGCTCCCATCGAGTTTGCGTCGCGGGCAAGAAGCGTCGCGCCGGCGAAAAGGTCGATGCGATACCCGGGGAAGCCGTCGAGGTTGTAGTACGTGTTCCCCGGAGGGCCAAAGCCCGAGGCGATGTTGCCGACTTCGACCGTCAGGGTGTATCTGGTGCGCGTTTGCAGCGTCGCCGAGACACTCTGGCGAAGCCCGACCTCTCCAGCGCCGCGGTCGCCCGCGAGGTAGATGAGTGCCGCTTGATTGCCCTCGGGGGCGCCGCCGGGAAAGAAGGTGTTGGGGCCGCTGGCGTTGATCGCTCCCACGGCGTCGCTGGACCCATCGATGATTCCAGCGGGGTCGTGGAGCGTCCATCCGGTGGGCACGAGGATCGTGTACCCGCCCGGCGGCGCGATGTTCGCTTCAAAGCCGGCGTTCGCCAGCGTAATCGGCTGTGCTCGGGCACTTTGCACGAGGAGCGTCCCGAGCATTGCCGCGACGTGGACAATGGGGCGAAGAGAGAATGGCAATGTCACGGTGACACCTCCAAGCCCAGTGTACCTGTTCGCTCCGCTTTCAGCAAGGCGTTTCGAACGCCATCACAAACGCGTCGTAGTCGAAGAAATCGACGGTGCCGTCGCCATCAAAGTCGGCAGGGCACGTTGTCGCCGGCACGCCATCGCCGCGGATGGTCACCGCGGAGTTGCCACCATCGGAGGCGAAGATGAGGGTCTGGCTGAACGGGCCGATGCTCGTGGGGCTGAACGTGTACGTCGCGGCCTTGTACTCGCCGGTGTGAAGGGCGGAGAAGGCGCCGGTGGCCGAGACCCGGGCGAAGGGGGCGGTCGCGGTGGGAAACACGCCATTGAGGGCGGTGTTGGCGTCGCCGGCATTGCTGATGAGCATGCCCAGGGTCTTGCTGGAGCCGATGGGGACGCTGCCGAAATCGAGCGTGGTGGTGGTGAGCGTGACCCGGGCGCTCGTGATGACTCCGGCAAAGGGGATGATGGAGGCTCCTCCGACGCCAGGGGCGACGCTCACGCCTGTGAGAATTGGTGTGTTGACCGACTGGATCGTGACGCGGCCACCGCCGCCGCCGCCGGCGTTGACGCCCGAGCCACCGCTGGCGTTGATGCGGTTTGCGGCGGCAGGGAGCGTGACGTTTCGGGCGTGGAGCAGGACGCCTCCGCCGCTGCCGCCTCCGCCTCCCACGGCGTCGCCGACGCCCGCGACACCGGCGCCGCCGATGGCGGTGATGGTGGCATTTGTGAGCGTGAGAGCTGACTGGGCGCCCAGCTCGAGCGCGCCTCCGCCTTGGCCTCCTCCGCCGCCTCCTGAGCCAGCGCCGGGGCTGCCATAGCCACCAGTTCCGCCGCTGCCGGCTTCAAGACGGACCAGGAGATTGCCGTAGTCGTAGCCGCCGTCGTAAGCTTTGCCGCCAAAGCCACCGCCGGTTCCCAGCCAGCCGGCACCGGTCCCGCTTCCTTGGGCACCCCAACCTGTCGTGCCGCCCATGCCACCGTCGCCGCCTCCGCCGTTGTCGGAGGTTAAGAGACCGCCGCCGGGAGCGCCGCTAGCGGCTCCGGCCACACCGACGTTGCCGTCGGCGCCATTGAGATTGATGGTTCCGCTGATGGTCATACTGGCCGAGGAAAGGATGGCCAGGGGACGCTTGCCGATCACGTTGATCGTGGAGCCGGTGTTGGCGTTGAGCCCGTTGAACGCGAAGACCGCGATGCTGTTGGCGTACAGCGTGCCGGTGTACAGGGTGACGTTGCTGCTGTTGGTGAGCGTGAGGTCGTCGGTGTTGATCGTGTAGGTGCCCGACGCGAGCGTGCCTGTCCCCAGCGAGGGAAAGTCCAGCGCGTTGAGCGGGTCGGCCAGCGCGGGCGCTGGGATGCCCATCGCCACTGCCAACGTCGCCGCGGCCAGCACTGCCCGGGCGTCGAGGCGGACGAGAAACGTTCGAAGAGGACGCTTGGCGGCAACGTGCGAGCGCATGGGAATTGACCTCGGGACCGTGGTTTGGAAAGCAAGGGATCACGTTCGCACAGACTCGCAGGAGGCTGGCGGCGCCGAGTACGTCAAGGAACGGACAAAGCACGGGCGATTTTACCGGATTCACAGCAGGAATTGCAATGGTGAATGTCTGGCGGTCCGCGCGGCGCATTGTGGAGTTGGAAAGCCGGGTCACCGTCGCCAGCGCTTTCCGGGATGGACCGATAAAGATGGCGGCCTCCGGTTTGCTCGACCAAGTCAACCTGAATCGGTGAGGCAAGTTCAAGAAATCGCAACCTTCACGACCGCGTCCCGACGGTTGACGCATTGGTGTCAGAAGCGACGGGCAAGACCGTGAATCGGTGAATCGAGAACGAGCGCTCATCCTCACGGATGACATCGACGCCACGATTGAATGTGACGGGGTGTCAACAAGCTCTACAGGAAGGATCGAGAATGAACATGCGTGGTCGTACTGGCGGTCTGGTCGCGTTTCTGGCTGCGTCCGCGGGCTGGGCACAGCCGCTGGGCACGGATATCAGCTATCAGGGCGAGCTCAAGGCCAGCGGCACGCTCGCGAACGGGGCGTTCGACCTGCGGTTTCGTCTTTACGATGCCGCCGTGGGTGGATCGCAGGTTGGCTTTACGCTCTGCGCCAACAACACGAGCGTGTCGCAAGGGCGGTTCACGACAGTTCTGGACTTCGGCCCTGCGTTCGCGGGTCAGCAGGGCTTCCTGGAGATCGACGTGCGGGCGGACACGGGGCAGGATTGCCTCGACCTCTCCGGCTTTGTCACCCTCACGACGCGTCAGCCGTTGACGGCCGCACCCAACGCCCTCTTCTCTCTCACCGCCGCGTCCGCGGCGACCGCCACCACCGCGACGACGGCGACCACTGCCACCACCGCCACCACGGCGACCAACGCCACGCAACTCAACGGCCAGAGCGCGTCGTTCTATCAGGATGTCTCCAACTTCACCGCCGGCACCCTCCCCTCGGCGCGTCTCGCCGGAAATTACTCGCAGGGCATCGGGTTTTCGAACCCTGGCAACTCCTTCAGCGGCTCGGGCTCGGGCCTGACGGGTCTCCAGGCCGGAAACATCCTCTCCGGTACGCTCGCAACCGCCCGCGGCGGCACCGGCTCGTCCATCACCAGCGCCGTGAACGGCCAGGTCCTCAAGTGGAATGGCTCGATCTTCACCGCCCAGGACGACCAGGACACGACCTACGCCGCGGGCGCCGGGCTCTCTCTGGGCGGCACCGTCTTCTCGATTCCCACCGGCGGGATCTCCAGCAGCATGATCTTTGGGGGCGCGGTCACCAATCTCGCTCTCGCCTCCGACCCCGCTTCGCTCTTGAAGGTCTCCGGCGGTGCGATGCGCTCCGACGGCGTCAACATCGGCATCGGGTCACTCGCACCCGTCTCGACGCTCCACCTGCAGACCACTACGCCCGTGCTGGGTATCCAATCCGTCACCAACGGCGGCAATGCGCAGCTCGACCTCTTCGAAACCGTCGGCCCGTCGGGTCTGGGCGGGCGCATGCTCTACAACGGTAACACCAACTTCTTCAGCATCGGCACGGTCGACTCCGGGCCCTTCGTGCCCGCCCTCTCGATCGGGCGCGGCAGCAGCACCGTGACCTTCGCGGGCAATATCAGCGTCACCGGCGACATCGTCATTCCCACCACCACCCGAACGCTTCTGATCGCGCCCTCGTCGTTCGTGCCCAACGGCCTGAACAACAATATGTCGATCAGCCACGATTACATCACCAACGCCGGCGACGACGTCGGTTCCGACTTCGTCAGCGCCCCCGTCAACCTGCCCGACGGAGCCATCATCACCGGCGTCACGTTCTACTACATCGACAACAGCGCGGGAACCAGCATGACCTTCGACGTGATCTCGACGAACCTCTCCACGTTCGTCGGGTCGCTTTCGACCAGTTACACCACGTCGGGCGCGAGCGCGTCGGTTCGAACGCAATCCATCACCGGCCTCTCGCTCGTTGTTGACAACTCCCTCCGCCACTACTCGGTCCGCGGCTACTGGGGCGGCTCGGCGCCCACCGACGACCTCAAGCTCGGCGCGGTTCGCATCGACTACACGATCGCGACCGTGCTGCCCTGACCATGGGAGAGGCGGCAGGACCGATGAGCGGCCTGGTCTTCACGATTCTGTTGGCCTCGCCTGCATTGCGGCGGGCGAATCCGACGGCACGCCGGCGATATTCCGCAGGTCCGGTTGAATAATCGGCCTACGTTCGGGTGTCCTCACGACCTCGCCGACAGGACAAACTCGCTCCAACCGTCTACCCTTGCCTCCCCCTTCGGCGTGGCCCAAGGGGGTCGCTTTGGGGGGTGGTCCGGGGGTGGTGGAGTCAACTCCAGGAGTCGCCGCGTGAAGATCAAGACCGACGAGATCGCCAGCGTTATCAAACAGGAAATCGAGCAATACGCCTCGGAGCTCGAAGTCTCCGAAGTTGGCAAGGTCGTCGAGGTCGGCGACGGCATCGCCCGCATCTACGGCCTCTCGCGGGCCATGGCCGGCGAGCTCCTCGAGTTCCAGTCCTCCAAGGGCCCGGTCATGGGCCAGGTCTTCAACCTTGAGCTCGACACCGTCGGCGCGGTCGTCTACGGCGACTACCTCGCGATCAAAGAGGGCGATCTGGTCAAGTCGACCGGGCGCCTGCTCGAGGTTCCAGTCGGCGACGCCCTGCTGGGGCGCGTGGTCGATCCCCTTGGCCGCCCGATGGACGACAAGGGCCCGATCAACTCCACCGAGAGCCGCAAGGTCGACATCATCGCTCCGGGCATCGCCGAGCGTCAGCCGGTGACCGAGCCTTTGCAGACGGGCATCAAATCCGTCGACGCCATGATCCCCATCGGCAAGGGGCAGCGCGAGCTGATCATCGGCGACCGCAAGACGGGCAAGACGATCGTCGCTCTCGACACGATCATCAACCAGAAGCAGTACTGGGGCACGCCCGAGGCCGTCGTGTGCATCTACGTCGCGGTTGGGCAGAAGGAATCGACTGTCGCGGCGGTCGTCGAGACGCTGCGGAAGAACGGCGCGATGGACTACACGATCGTCGTGTCTGCCTCGGCCGCCTCCGCCGCCCCGCTGCAGTACATCGCCCCGTACTCGGGCACCGCCATGGGTGAGTACTTCATGTGGAACGGCACCAAGGGCAAGACTCCCAAGCACGCCCTGGTGATCTACGACGACTTGTCCAAGCAGGCCGTCGCGTACCGCCAGCTCTCGCTGCTCCTTCGGCGCCCCCCGGGGCGCGAGGCGTATCCCGGCGACGTGTTCTATCTGCACTCCCGTCTGCTCGAGCGTGCGACCAAGCTTTCGGATGAGAACGGCGGCGGCTCGCTGACGGCTCTGCCGATCATCGAGACCCAGGAAGGCGACGTCTCGGCGTACATCCCGACCAACGTGATCTCGATCACCGACGGCCAGATCTACCTTGAGCCCGAGCTCTTCTTCTCGGGCGTGCGTCCCGCGATCAACGTCGGCATCTCGGTCAGCCGCGTGGGTGGTAACGCCCAGGTCAAAGCGATGAAGAAGATCGCCGGCTCGCTGCGACTCGACCTTGCGGCCGCCCGCGAGCTCGAGGCCTTCGCCCAGCTCGGCACCGAGCTCGACAAGGCAACCCAGCGCCAGCTCGACCGCGGCCGCCGCTTCGTGGAGCTGCTCAAGCAGGGCCAGTACATGCCCTTCATGATCACCGACCAGGTGATCGCGATCTACTCGGGCACCAAGGGCTTCATGGACGACATTCCCGTGCCGCAGGTCAAGGCCTTCGAGGCCGCCCTGCTGGAGTACATGAAGACGGTGGCCAAGCCGATCTACGACGAGCTGGCGAAGAAGAAGGCGTTTGATGCGGACCTTGAGAAGAGGCTGACCGACGCGATCGCGGCGTTCAAGGCTGGCTTTGTCGTCAAAAAGTAAGGCAGAAGGCCTTAACGCAGAAGCCGCAGAGAACGCAGAGGAACGCAAACAAAGGGCAGGATGGATTGGGTTCTCACCCTTTCCCTCCTGCTTTCTCTCTGCGCTCTCTGCGGCCTCTGCGTTAGAGTCATCTTCTGACCACGCCGCCTCGGCGACCTGCCCGCACATCGTCCTGTTCTTCACGGCCCGACACGTCGGCGCTCGCGCTTGAGCGCCAGATCGATTTCGGCTTGGCTCTTCGACCAGATCGACGGTTGAGGCTTCAGCTGTGGAAAATTCAGCGCGATCCAGTCGCCGACCTGCCATGACTCTTCCGGTGCCTCGACGCGTAAACGCAGTTCGGACGATATCTCGTCGCGGACAAAGGGATCTTTCGACGCCCTCGCAATCACCATTCTCATGGTCGCGTGCATCTCATCGGTCACGAGTCGGTTCAGGATCGCGTCACGGAACGAGTAGAAGATGCCTTGCACGAGCATCTCGCGGCCCAGAGAGTCGAATTCCTGGTGATCGAGATAGTACTGCGCGAGGCGTGTCGTATCGCTCGGACTGCCCAGGAAGATGTGGTAGGGCTGGTCAATCTCAGGGTTTACCTCCGATGTGATGAACGGAAGCTCCCGATTGAATCGGAGCATCCAGGCTTTGCTCGGTCCGTAATGCATTGGGTTCCTGGATGGACTGTACGACACTGGGGGTGGGGGCGACTCGTGCCCCATGCCGTGCTTCGATCCTTCGTGTCATTCGACACCAGAGCTGGCCGTGGACGAACCCTCGCTGGCGCGTCGGGCTCTGAGCGCGTCTGGCACTGACCTACGCCGCACGGCGTTTGCGTTTGGTCGGCTTTGTCGATTTGGGTGTCGCGGGTCGCTTGGCGGGTTTGGCCGCTTTTTTGCGCAGATCGCGGACGATCTTGTCGATGTCGTAGCCAAACTTCTTCGCGTACGCGTCGCGGGCCGCTCGCACTTCTTCGACGATCGGGTCTTTCCACATGGCTAACGCTCCATCAACTCCAGCGGCGTGCAAATGACCGGCGGCACAACTCCAGCCGCACGGCAGACAGATTCTATTCTCGGCCGGAATGTCACGCTCGCAATGTGCCGACAGTTCCAGGTCAGCAGCGTCTGGACGCCATGAACCGCGGCTACCGCGACATGCAAGGCATCGACGCCCGCTCGCGGAGGCAGGGACGCCTCGCGGACAATCCGGTGGGCGAGCGCCCGTGCGGCGTCGTTGAGCGCCAGGTTCCTCAGCCCTTCGAGCAGCGCCCGCCGACGGGCGGATGCGGCAACGTCGCCCACCGACGCCTCTTCGATGACCGCCTGCGAGATGCACAGGTTGTACTCATGCCGCCGCGTCTCCCACCACTCCCGCGTCAGGCTCTGGTGGGCGGCAATCAGAAGATCGCGGCTCGGCCACGCGGCCAGGTAACTGACGATGGTCGTCTCCAAGTAGATCGCGGGCTTCATGCGTGTCAGTCTATCGCAGCAGTGAGAGGGGTGTGGTCGGACATCTACGGTTGACCACCTCGGCGCGTTCTGCGGCGGGGCGCGGCGGATCACCGATAGAGTGGCCGCATGTCCACCCCACCCCACCCCCGCTCCACCTCCCCCACGCAATCCCACCCCTCCCAGCCCCCATTCTTCCGCCGCGCCCGCATCGTGGGAGTCGTGTGTGCCCTGCTCGCCCTCGCTTGCTGTGCCGGGTTCCTGCTGACGGGCTCGCGCGCGGCCGTGGTCCACTCGGGACGGTGGGTACTGGGGGCCGAGTCGGGGTGCCTTGTGATCGGGCGGGCGACCGGCCTGGTCACCCAATTCCACAGCAATATGGACGAACTCAACAGCCGTCTGGGCCTCGTGACCCACGACAACATGTACGGCTCCTTCGCCGGCGCCTGGCGCCCCTTCCGCGCCGGCGGCCCCCGCGAGTCGCGGGTCCTCTTTCCCCTCTGGCAGCCCATGCTCGCCCTGGGTCTCCTCGCCGCCTTCGCCTTCGGCACCGTCACCGGCGGAATGCGGGCGCGGCGAGGGTATTGCAGCACCTGCGGCTATGATCTTCGCGGTTTGGCCAAGGACGCGGCCTGCCCCGAGTGTGGAAAGTCATCAGAGCCCGAAGCGCCAGCTAGGGTGGGCGCACGTTGACCCTTCGTGTCTTTCAACGCCGTAAGCGTCCGTAGACGAACCCTTGCTCTCGCCTCAGCCCCAGAAACTCCGCGTTCGATTCCCGGCCCGGCCGGCAAGACGTTTGCTTTCCTTGAACGACGCTTGCGATGCTGGTATCTTCACGTGCGGAAAGAGAGGTTGCGCGTGCCACACGAGTGTTCCATTCTCGCTTTCGTGAGTATCGTCGCCGCCATGGGCTCCTCTGCTCTCGCCCAGCCCGGCGTTCTCGTCTACGACCCAGGCCTGGGCACGCTTCCCACCGCCCAGGGCTGGACGCTCGTCGACACGCCGGGGGAGCCGGCGCCCACGGTCTCCGGCGGTGCCCTCCACACCGGGCCGACGAATATCAATCCCAGGCAGTACTGGTACAAAGTGTTTGACCGTCCGCTGTACTTCGCCGACGGCGTCTTCATTGAGGCGGACCTTGAGATCATCCAGTCGACCTACAACCCCACCTCCGGCGGCGCCGGCCAGCGTGCCGGCTACTACCTGTCCATCAGCGACAACTCCGGACGCTACGTCTTCGCCGGGATCTCCAGTTCCGTCCTCTTCCTGACCGCCACGGACACCGCGCCCGTCGGGCCAAGCTGCCCCTCCGTCGCGTTCGCCGCCGCCGGCGCCCGCCGCCTCTTCCGCCTCGAGGCCGACGAGTCGGGGGCCCGTCTGCTCGTCGATGGCGTGCTCAAGCTGAGCATGCCGCTGGGCACCGAGACGACCACCGCCAATCGCCCGGTCTTCTCCGACCTCTCGGTGGTCGGAGCTCACACCGCGAACTTGTACGCTCTGCGAACCTCCGCGCCGCCCCCCATCTGCCCCGCCGACTTCGACGCCGACGGTACCGTCGATTTCTTCGACTACGACGCGTTTGTGATCTGCTTTGAGGGAGGCGCCTGCCCTCCGGGCAAGACCGCCGACTTCGATGGCGACGGAACGGTGGATTTCTTCGATTACGACGCGTTCGTCGTCGCGTTCGAATCGCCGTGCTGATCACGAAGTGGGCCCGAGCCTTGGTCTTTGTCAGGTGCCATTGAGTCCCCCGCACCTCGCCCTCGCAGCGCCACTGACGTCCGGCCGACTTGTGCTCCTTGTCATGAGGGCTTCGTTTGCGTCGTGATAGCCATCGTCGGCCGAGAATTATGCACGGCTCACCATTGGAGATTGCTCCTCTCCTCTTCCCGCGGTATGCTGCGATCAGCGGCACCGGCCACAGTTGTTGTGAGGCAAGCCGTCACGGAGGCAGAGTGATGAAGAACCTGAAGCTCGCGACGATGGGTGTTGTGCTGTGTCTGGCGGTGGGTGGGAGCGGGGCGATGGGCCAGTGCCTCTACCCGCCCTCGGACGTTTACGCGACTGAGACCTGGGACTGCTCCCCCATCGAGATCGGCTGGTCCCTCGTCGACAACGCGCTGGGGTACCGCATCGACCGCGCACCCGTCAGCGATCCCACGGCCGTCGAGAGCCTGGGCTTTGTCAGCGTTCTCCCCTTCTACGACACGACCGCCACTCCGGGCGTCGACTACCTTTACTGGGTCGTCGCCCAGGGCGAGTGCGGCGACAGCGAGGCCGGAGGGCCCGACACCGGGACCATCTACCTGCCCGCCTCGCCTCAGTGGGTTCAGGCCAGCGACAACCAGTACTGCGATCTCATCGTCGTCAGCTGGGACACTTCCGGCGGCGGATCGAACTACGACCTCTACCGCTCCGAATCCTGGGACTTCGCCTCCGCCCTCTACGTCGGGTCCGCGTCGGGGCCGGATTTCTATGATTACGCCGTCGCCGGCAACGTCGGCTACGTCTACTGGGCTGTGGCCACCAGCGCTTGCGGCTCGGGCGCCCCGGGCGCGTCCGACATCGGCTACTCCAACTTCGGCATGTCCATCACCAGCGACCCTTCCGACCAGCAAGCTCCCGTGGGCGGCTCGGCGAGCTTCAGCGTCGAGATTCGTGGATTTGCGTCTTTCGAGTGGTACCACGATGGCGGACAAGTCTTCGACGGTGGCAACGTCTCGGGCGCCGGCACGCGCACACTGAGCATCTCCCCGGTCTCCAGCTCAGACGCGGGGCAGTACTACTGCGTCGCCTATGGCGGGTGCGGAAGCCGGGAGTCAAACTCGGCCACCCTCACGATCCAGTCAGACTGCGCCGCCGACTTCGACTCCGACGGCACGCTCGACTTCTTCGACTACGACGCTTTCGTCATCTGCTTTGAAGGCGGCGCTTGCCCGTCGGACAAAACGGCCGACTTCGACGCCGATGGCACGGTCGATTTCTTCGATTACGACGCGTTCGTGGTGGCGTTCGAGGCCGGGTGTTGAACCAATGGAGATGCCGTGATCGGACGGCTTTGTTCTGTGCGCCAAGGAATCCAAGCAATGACCATCGTGCGAGCCCACACACGGCGTGCCCATGCCCTTCGCTCGGAGTCGCGACAAAGTCGTGAGGGGCTGGGAATCCTGGTTCGTGTGGTGGTGGGTTGCGTGGGCGTCGGTGCGGCGGGTGATGCGGCCCGCGCCGACATCACCGTCTTCTCCGATGTCGCGGCCTTTCAATCCGCCACCGGCGCGACACCCCAGCCCGAGCTTCCGAACCTGGGTCTGGTCGGCCGCCACGTCGCGCAGACGACCGTGGGCGATCTCACCTTCGCCATCAACAACGGCAGCCCCGAGATCGCCCTGATCCTGAGCGAGTTCACCGCGCTGCACCCGGGCAACGAGATTGCTCTCTCGGACTGGGAAGCGCTCGATGTGACGGCCGCGATGCCCGTCTACGCCCTGGGCTCGTTCTTCGTGGAAGGCACCGACCAGCCCGGCTCGTGCAACGGCCTTTGTCCATGCGCAGACGCGACCTATTCCGTGCGACTGCTGCTTGGTGCTCAGGTTGTTGGGGCAGTTGAGGTCAACGTCCCCAACGACGTCCTCTCCTTCGTCGGCGTCTGGTCCGATCTCCCCTTCGATCGCGTCGAGTACCGCGACCTCTCGCAGATGTGTGACAACGAGTACTGGGGCCGGTTCTTCATCGGAACCACGCCGCGAACGTGCCCCGCCGACTTCGACGCCGACGGCACCGTCGATTTCTTCGACTACGACGCGTTCGTCATCTGCTTCGAGGGCGGCGCGTGCCCGCCCGGCACGTCCGCCGACTTTGACGCCGACGGCACGGTCGATTTCTTCGATTACGACGCGTTTGTGGTCGCGTTCGAAGCTGGTTGCTGAATGGGTCGGCTTAGCGGTCGCCTCCGGCTGAGCAAGGCTCGCGTCGCGCCGGCGACAGCGAGCCGTCGCTGCGGGCCGAGTTCGCCCCCCTGAAAGTTGGACCCGATCGCCGCACGCTCCGAGTGAGCAACATTTCCCCATCGTGCGCGGCGTCCCGTTCGCCTCGTGGTTCGCGCGAATCGAGCCGCTACGGTGACCCCCGAGGTGGCGTAGGACCCGTCAAGCTCGGTCCTGCTTCGACGGCGGCATTCCGTCGTCAAACAAGAGCGTGGACCATCAAAAAGCCCTGAAATCTCGGGGGTCTATATTGACGATACAAGTATCCGCAATTGAACTATACTCTTGGGAGTGCCAAGTGGCTCAACCCATCCAGGAGTCCCCACATGAATGTCTGCCTGATGCTCATCTCCGCCTCCGTGGCTTCATGCTGCTCACCAGCACTGGCCCAGACCATCACGGTCACGACCCTCGAAGACACCGTTGACTTCGCCGGCACCCAGCGGGTCGGCGATCTGCCGGGCCCCGACGGACGTGTCAGCTTCCGTGAGGCGGTCGCCGCGGCCAACAACACGTCGGGCCCCCAGACCATCGCCTTTGCCGTTCCACCCTCGGAGTTCTGGCTCATCGCCGACGTGGGCCTTCTCAAACTTGAGCAGTCCCCCTTCTTCCTCAACGACCCCGGCACCACCGTCGACTTCACCACCCAGACCACCAGCATGGGCGACACCAACCCGCTCGGCCCCGAGATCGGCATCTACGGGCTGGATCCCGGTTCCGCGGGCATCGCCGCGATCTACGTCAACGCCGACAACTGCATCGTCAAGGGCCTGGGCAAGGTCTACCAGCGCGGCTACGCGATCCGGCTCGTCGGCAACAACAACCGCGTCATCGCGTGCCAGATCAGCGGGCCCTTCAACGCCGCCGTGCACATCGGCGGTTACCTGGGAGGCCCAGTCCCCTCGGGCAACATCGTCGGCTCAACATTGCCCGGCGAGGGCAACACCCTCAGCGGCCTGATCATCAATGGTCCCGCCGACGCCAACATCGTCATCGGCAACACCGTGCAAGGAGGCGTCTTGGTGCAGGGTGCAACGCAGTACGGCGTCCCCGTGCGCAACAATCGCATCGGCGGCCCAACACAGGCCGAGCGCAACACCATCTCGGGAAATGGCTACTACGGCGAAGAAGGCTTCCCCGTCGGAGCCCAGATCAGCATCATCGACGCCGACGCCACCGTGATCGAGGGAAACTACATCGGCACCACTTCCGACGGCATGTCCGCCAAATCGCCCCAGATCGGCCCCACCGGCGTCGAAGTTCGAGACTCCAGGAACACGACCATTCGCGCCAACCTCATCGCCGGCCTCCGCGTCGTGGGCACCAACCATTACGCCGGACGTGTCTTCGGCGAGGCGATCCTCGTCAACGCGGTCAACGCCAACTCCCAGGGGACCGTGATCCAGGGAAACACCATCGGCCTCGCGGCGGGCGGCCTCACTCCCATTGTGACCCGCGCGGGCATCGCCGTCAAACCGCTCTCATCCTTCTATCATGCCCTGGATACGCTCGTCGCCGCCAACCACATCGCCCGTGTCGAGACGACGGGCGTCTTCGTCGCCGGCCTTGAGCACGGTGTCCGAATCACCTCCAACTCCATACACGACTGTGGCGCCGCCGGCCTGGATCTCGGTGTCGCCGCCGTCGCCGACGGCCCCACGCCCAACGACTCCGGCGATGCCGATGGTGGAGGCAACAACCTCCAGAATTTCCCCGTGCTCACCAGTGCCTTCGCGGGCTCCACGAGCGTTCGGATCATCGGCAGCCTCACCACGCTCCCGGGGCGAACACTCGACGTTGAATTCTTCTCGAGCCCCTCGTGCGACCCGTCCGGATTTGGAGAGGGTGCCACATACCTGGGCACCTTTCCCGTCCAGACCAACGCAGCCGGGTTTGCCGTGATCGACGTCAGCCTCGCCGCGCAGGTCCCGATCGGTGCCGCTCTCACCGCGACGGCCACCGACGTCGCCCTTGGCAACACATCGGAGTTTTCCGCGTGCCGAGGCGTCGAGGCGGCGCCGTGCCCCGCCGACTTCAACGCCGACGGCGCCTTGGACTTCTTCGACTACGACGCGTTCGTGAACTGCTTCGAGGGAGTCGCCTGCCCGCCCGGCGCTTCGGCCGACTTTGATGCCGATGGCACCGTCGACTTCTTCGACTACGACGCGTTCGTCGTCGCGTTCGAGGTTGGATGCTGAGAGTGCCCGAGAGTGCCGCCGGCTCTACAGGCGTTCGCGCCGGGCGGGCGACAGCGCGCCCGGCGTGCCGACGAGCGTCGCTTGCCCGGTCAAGCACGCCCCGCCCCACGCTCAATTTCTCCCTCACGGTGTATTTCTTGAGCAATCTCGGGCTCATTTGCGATGGTCGACCTGTGTTTTTCCCCTGCCAGGAGTTCAAGCATGCGCACACTGTTCCCGGGTGCCCTCGAGTTCCCCCTCATCGCCGTCGTCGCCTCGACCTTCTTCCTCTCGTCGCCCGCATGGGCCCAGGCGAACTTCTCCGAGTCCTTCCAGGGCGTCGGCGACGGGACAACCGCCCAGGGCGGGCCACCCACGCTCACCGCGCGCGGCTGGACCTTCCGCAATCAGAGCCGCCCCAATAACGGCGACTCCCCGTATTGGACCGAGTTTGCCGGCTGGGGCCAGGTCGGTTCCTGCCTCGGCCATGGGGCCTTCACGGTCTGGCAGAATTCGTCGACTCGCATCTCGGCCTGGATCATCCTTCCGGCGATCCCAGGCCAGATCGCCGGCGACCCGCTCACGCTCTGGACCTCCGCTCCCACCAACGCCTTTGGCATGAACAACGCCGTGCTCGAGGTCCGATACTCCGCCTCGGGCTCGATCGGCACCGGGAGCAGCGACACCGACGTCGGCAGCTTCACCCAGGTCCTCTCGACCATCTCGGGTCAGGGCGGCCATGCCTGGACCGAGCGCACCATGAGCCTTCCAGGCACCGGGCGCATCGCCATCCGCATGGTTTTCCCACCCGCTTCCTCCCTCTTCGACTTCTCCGGGTCGTTCCTCATCGACTCGCTCCGCGTGGGCAATCCGCCCCCGCTGCCCTACCCCCTCCCCGCGCCCGGGGAAACCGTTCATTGGACCACCGCGATGAGCCCGGTGCTGCTCAGCACGGCTGGCACGGGCCAGAGCCCGCGCATCGTCCCGGGTGGCACCGTGATCGTCGATCCCGGCGTCGAGGTTCGCGTCGGCAACAGCGTGGTGTTCGACGTCTCGGGCACCCTCGCCCTGGCGGGCACCGCCGCACAGCCCGTCCGCCTCCGCGGCAACACCGGCTACGCCGCCGGCTGGGCTCGCGTTTCAGTCGCCAACGGCGGCCTCATGACCGGCTCTTTCGCCGATGTCGAGACCTACACCGACCTCATCTATGGCGGCAAGGCCTCCTTCTCCGACTCGGCCTTCCGCGATCCGTCCAACCCCACCGACTTCTCCAACGACATGGCCGGCGACATCGGGCATCGGTACTTCGACGGCAATCTCTCCTATTCCCGGCAGATCCTCGCCCTCAACCGCTGCACCTTTGGTCAGGGGTGCGAGGTCGCGCTGCTCCGCGGCTGGCTGGCGGCCCGTGACTGCAACTTCTTCCGCGGGGGCAAGGTCACGCTCGACCCGGGCGCGACCGGCGGGGAGGCCTTGTTTGTCGTCGGCAACTCCATTCTCAAGAATGTGGTCGTCACCGAGGGCTACATCGACCTCACCCAAGACCACAACCAGCATCGATATGTCGGGAACGTCACCGTGACCGGCAACCCGTTCGGCCCGGGCATCCGTCTCGCCGGCGGCGCAAGCTACCTGATCGATTCTTCGGTGACACTCCAGAGCAACAAGTGGCCCGTCGCCCTTGGCTCAAACTCCGCGGGCCTCCTCCCGGGTTCGAGCCTCCCGACGACCGGCAACCAGCTCAACGAGATCCCCGACACCACCGACCCCGCCCCTCTCGACGAGAAGGTCGTCTGGGCCGACGCCGGTATCCCCTACATCCTCCAGGACAATGGAATCGTCCATGGCCAGCTCACGGTCCTGCCCGGGGTCACCATCAAGGCACCGCCCGACATCGCGTTCCAGTTCACCACCGACAGCAATGGCGTCTCCATCCCCGTGTTCCTGGGCGAGCCCGAGCGCCCCATCCGCTTCCTTCCCTATGTGCCGGGCACGAAGTGGCGCGGCGTCGGGATCGGTCTGGGCGGTGTGCTCGGCACGCGCTGGGACTGGTGCGTGATCGAGGACTCAACGCTCGGCGTCGCGTCCGCCGAGTTCCCCATCGCCCTCGACAACTGCACGTTCCGGCGCAACACCCGGGCCACTGGCGGCGATTCCGTCTTCACGCTCCGTAAGTGCACCTTCGAGAACAACGTCTTCTCCTACAGCGGTGAACGCTTCGCACCCAACCACACCGTCGAGGGCTTCCTCGACGCCAACCACCCCTCTAACCCCAACACCTTCATCAACAACCACGGCACGCCAGGCCCCGGCTACTTCGGCACGTTCCTCCCGTCGGGCGGCCTCATCGCCCGCGCCCGCCACAACTCCCTCGAGGACACCGACAGCGACGTTCGCAACAACTGGTGGGGCACTCCCTCGGGCCCGCACCACCCCACCCGCAACCCCTCGGGCACCGGCGACGACGTCTTCTTCGGCATCGATGTCGGCGGCTTCCTCTCGCCCTTTCGAACCACGCCTCCCACGAGCGACGCGCCGCCAGTCGTGCGCTTCGTGACCCAATCGGGCCAGGCGGTCATTCCCGGCGAGAAGGTCCATGTGCAATGGACCACCCGCGACAACGCCTCGATCACCGAGCAGCGCGTCTACTACTCCGGCGACACCAACCTCGACGCCGCGATGCAGCTGCTGGCGGTCATCCCCGCGTCCGCCCGGTCTTTCGAATGGACCCCGCCCGACATCGGCACGCCCGCGAGCGGCCCGGACCAGTTCCTGCGCGTCGTTGCTGTCGACGACCTCGGCCAGGAAGGCATCGCCGACCTCGCTCTGAGGATCACCAATCCCGATCCCTTCACGGGCAACATGGTCGCAACGTCGCCCGGCGCGGGCACCTATCACCCCGGCGACAGCGTCGGCGTGTGCGCCACGGTCACGCCCGAAGTCGGATCCACCTACGCCGCGATCGCTCTGGACAATGACGACACCGCGATCTCGCTGGGCATGCTGTTCATCGGCTCGGGCTCGGCGTGCACTGTGCTCCCGGCTCAAGTGCCCGACGTCTCCACCGATCGCGCCCGAATGCGATACGACGCGACGGGCTCGCTCAACCAGGTCAGGAGTTTCTACGGCCCCTATTTCTCCATTCGCCCCGACACGCTGCTTGGCGACGCCGCCCCAAGCGTCAATCTCACCAGCACCCACACCGGGCAGGCCTATCCCGGCGGCACCACGATTCCCATCGCCTGGACCGCCTCCGACGACGAGGGCCTGCGCTCGTTCGACATCCGCGCCAGCTTCGATGGTGGAACCCGCTGGTTCATCGTCGCCCGCGATCTGCCCGGCACGGCCCGCGCCTACGACTGGCGTCTGCCCGCGTCCGCCGGCATCTCGAGTGTGAGAGTTCGTGTCGTCGCCAAGGACCTGCGGTTCCAGAATTCCTCGGCCGACTCGGGCCTCTTCTCTATCACCGCGGGGCTGTGGCCCTCGCCCTGCGCCGCCGACTTCAACGCCGACGGGTCCGTCGACTTCTTCGACTACGACGCCTTCGTGCAGTGCTTCGAGGGCGCCGGTTGCCCGCCCGGCGCGTCGGCGGATTTCGACGCCGACGGGTCCGTTGACTTCTTCGACTACGACGCCTTTGTGGTCGCCTTCGAATCCGGCTGCTGATCAATTCCCTTCAAAGAGATCACACATGAAATCCCATCAAGCCCTGATCGCCGCGTTCGCCGCCCTCTGCTGCTCCCCCGCTCTCGCCCAGACGATCACCGTCAACTGGTCCCAGGACGACTATGTCGACTTCGGCGGCGCCCAGCGCGTCGGCGACCTCCCCGGGCCCGACGGGGTCGTCACCTTCGCCGAGGCGGTGGCCGCCGCCAACAACACGCCCGGACCCCAGACCATCGGCTTCGCGGTGCCTCTGGCGGACTGGTGGACCCTCTTTGGGCCCGATGTCTGCGTCTTCCGGCAGGAGCTCATGGCCTACGTCAGCGGCGACGACACCACCATCGACTTCACCACTCAGACCGCCTTCACCGGCGACACCAATCCGGGCGGCAACGAGGTCGCGTTCTACTACGCCGGACCCCCGGCCGGGATTCCCAACATCTGGCTCGCGGGCAATCGCATCACCGTCAAGGGGCTCGACCGTCTGCTGGGCAACAACTTTGACGAGGGGCTCTGGATCACCGGGAACAATTGCCGCGTCATCGGCTGCACGACCACGGGATTGACCATCCGAGGCGACTATGGCGGCGGCGCCAACAACACCATCGGTGGGGCCGGCGCGGGCGAGGGCAACCTCTTCGCCAGCCCCGTCAACATCCACTCGCACGCCAACTCGAACGTCGTGATCGGCAACATCTTCCGCTACGGGCTCCGCGTCACCGGCTACGCGGGCCCGGGAATCTGCGATGGCAATCGCATCGGCGGCTCCGCCCCGGGCGAGCGCAACGTCCTCGCAGGCCACGGGTTCACCGGCGAGGAGGGCCTCCCCCTGGGCACCGAGCTTGAGATCTTCTACGCCACCAACACACGCGTCGAGGGAAACTACGTCGGAACTTCCGACGACGGCCTCTCGCGCTACGCGGGAAGGACCGGCGCCGGCGGCATCGGCGTGGGAATCGGTGCCGTCGACACGCTCGTGCTGGACAACACCGTGGGAGGGATCGAACGCACCGGCTCGGGGCACTACCAGGGACAGCGCTTCGGCATCGCCATCGGCGTGGGCGCGTCGGCCGCCCGAACGCAGGTTCGGGGCAATCGCCTGGGCGTGGGCGTCGATGGCGTCACGCCGATCCTCAACGTGCAGGGGATCACCGTCGTGTCGGACCCCAACGGGACTCCGAGCAACACGATCATCCAGGACAACATCATCACCACCAGCGAAACGACCGGAGTCCGCATCCTCAACGCGGCCACCTCCAGGATCTCGCGCAACGCGATCTTCGCCAACGGCGCCCTGGGCATCGACCTGGGCGCCCTCGGCATGACACCCAACGACCCGCTCGACGCCGACTCAGGACCCAACGCCCTCCAGAATTTCCCCGTGCTCACCAGCGCTTTGGCGACCTCGTCCACCGTTCGGATCGCCGGCAGCCTGGCCGCCGCTCCCGGGCGTTCCTTCGACGTTGAGTTCTTCTCGAGCCCCTCGTGCGACCCATCGGGCTTCGGCGAGGGGGCCACGTACCTCGGCAGCGCCCGGGTTCTCACCGACGCCGCCGGGCTCGGTGCGATCGATGCGACGCTCGCCGCGTCGGTGCCGATCGGCGCCGTTCTCACCGCCACCGCCACCGACGCCGTCCTCGGCAACACATCAGAATTCTCCGCGTGCCGTAGCGTCCAGGCAGCACCCTGCGCCGCCGATTTCGATTCCGACGGCACCGTCGACTTCTTCGACTACGACGCGTTCGTGAACTGCTTCGAGGGTGCCTCTTGTCCGCCTGGAACATCCGCCGACTTTGACGCCGATGGCACCGTCGACTTCTTCGACTACGACGCCTTCGTGATCGCGTTCGAGGCGGGTTGCTGATCTACTGAAACGGAATCATTCCATGACAAACACAGAGTCCATTGCCGCACTGTGCCTCTCGTTCCTGGTCGCCGTCGGCGGCGCTACCGCTCAGGACCTCAACGGAAACTCCATCCGAGACTCGTACGACATCCGCGTGGGCACAAGTCTGGATTGCAACCACAACGGCACTCCCGACGAGGCCGATCTCGCCAAGCCCGACTTTGCCGCGGCAATCGAGCACCACAGCGATTCGGCCACGCTCACCAACGTGACGGGGCTCACAACCGTGGACTTCGATCTCGACGGAGACCTCGACATCATCGCCGCATCGAGAGCTCAGGCCAGCGACTCGTCGCTCACGCTCTGGCGCAACGATGGTGGGCCGGCGCTCGTCTACGCGACTCGAATCACCGTGACGAACGCGCTGTGCCATCTTGTCCGTGCCGCGGACCTCAACGCCGATGGGCGCATGGACATCGTCGCCAGCGACGCGGGATTTGCCCAGGTGATCGTCGTGCTCGCCACCGGACCGGGGACCTTCGCCGCTCCGATCCGCCTGACCTCCGGGTCACGCGCCACGGGGATCGCCGTGGGTGATCTCGACGCCGACGGCGACTCTGACATCGCCCTCCCCGGCTTTGCGAACAACCTGGTTGAGGTCTTCCTCAACAACGGGAACGCCACCTTCGCCGCCCGTCGCACCTTCGCCTGCGGCCAGCAGCCCGTGGCGGTCGCCATCGCCGACTTTACGGGCGACGGACTGGCCGACCTCGCTGTCGCCAACTCGTTCATCTCCGCAGCCGGAACGGGAACGGTCACGCTCCTCCGCGCCACGGGCGGCGGGATGTTCGTGCTCCACTCGACGATCTCGGTGCTCGGGCACGCGGAGACATCCTCCAACTCGGCCCCGCACGACATCTGGCTCAAGGACATCAACGCCGATGGCGACGCCGATCTTCTGGTGTCCTCAAAGGACAGCAACTCGCTCCGAATCTACACCAACAATGGCGTCGGGGGGTTCAGCAACACCCAGACTCTCGGCCCGCTCGACGCCGTCGGCGCCACCGCCGACCGTTTCGTGTGCACCAATCTCGACAACGATCCCGCGCTCGAGCTCGCGTGGTGCGACTCGGGTGCGCGGGCCGTCCGGGTCTACGACAACGTCGCCGGCTTGTTCGAGTTCAGCCAGTCCTACGCCGCCGGGAGCGAAGGTCCCATTGACGTCACGGCGGGAGATCTCACCGGCGACGGGCTCGTGGAGCTTGCCGCGGCCGGCAACTCCAGCTCCGCGTTCTCCACCATGGACAACCAGGGCGCCCTGAACTTCGAGAGCGTCATCCACATGCGCCGACTTGAGGCCAGCTACTACCCGATACTCGCCGACTTCACCGGCGACGGGGTCACGGATCTCGCGTCGTACTTCACGAGCGACAACCCCGCCTCCTTCCGGATCGCCAGAGGTCTTGGAAGCAACCGCTTCGCGCCCGAGGTGCAGGTCCCCCTTCCCACCGCGGGACACATCCTCGCTCGCGATGCCGACAACGACGGAGATCTCGACATCCTGTCTCTGGGGAACAGCGGGAATCGCTTCACGATGCTCAACAACGCCGACGGATCGTTCGCCGCCCCGATCTTCTCCAGCGTCATCGTGCTGAGCGGGAACTGGCAGACCGCCGACATCAACAACGACGGGCACCTCGACATGCTCTGGACCCGCACCATCATCTCCAACCAACCCTCCTTCGTCGCGATCTCCCTGGGCGACGGGCACGGGCACTTCGCACCGCCAACCGAGTTCATCACCCCTCCGTTCTTCGGCGCCATCTGGACCGGAGATCTTTCGGGAGATGGCGCACCGGAGATCTTCGCGGGCGTCGGCGATGGCTTGGGTGTGCCCGGAATGGAGACACTCCTGGTCTACCCCAACAACGGCGACGGAACCTTCGGCGACTACCAGGTCCATTCCTACGACCTCGTTCCCAACTTCGCCAGTTCCGTCGGCGGCTTTGCCTGGGTCGATATCGACTCCGACGGCGACGACGACCTTCTCGGGCAATCCACGTACACCTGGCTCTATCGAAACGACAACCACCAGCTCTCGCCGCCCGTCAATATCGGCGGCTTTGCCAACTACGGGATCGGGCAGTTTGGCCCAAAGATCCAGGACATCGATGGCGACGGCGATCTCGACTTCTTCGGCTCCGCGAGCATCAGCAGCGTCGTTTCGCCCGCCGCATTCTTCAACGATGGAGCCGGAAGCTTCGGCCCCGTGAACGGTATCGGCCCCCGGCTGGCGGTCATGCGATACCGAGCCTCGACCGACACCATCGTCGTTGGTGATGCCGACAACAACGGGCGACCCGACATGCTCGTGAAGCCGCAGGGATTCGGCGACTGGTACCTCCACCTCAACGTCGCGCCCTCCGTCCACGATTGCAACGCGAATGGCGTTCCAGATTCTTGCGACATCACCGCCGGCACTTCGACCGACACGAACGCCAACGGAGTGCCCGACGAGTGCGACGCGCTCTGCCGTGCGGACTTCAACGCCGACGGCTCCTCAGACTTCTTTGACTACGACGACTTCGTGAGGTGCTTCGAGGGGCTCGCCTGCCCTCCTGGCACCTCCGCCGACTTCGACGCCGACGGCACCATCGACTTCTTTGACTACGACGCGTTTGTGACGGCGTTCGAGCTCGGTTGCTGAACGCCCGCCACAACCTCCGGTACACACAAGTCAAGCACACCGAATTGGACTCCAACATGCGTTCTCTGCGATCATCGATCATCGTCTTGAGCTCTCTGGCATCGGGCACCGTACTGGCTCAGGATGTGACACTCCGGGTGCTCATCCCAAACTCCAGCGATATCCGGGCGGTCAACATGCCGTCGCTCCATCGGGGCGTGCACACGGGGTATGGCGCTCGCACCTCCGACGGTGCGGAGGTGATCTTCGCCGGGCGCCTCAGCGATCCGGTCGGAACACCCCTGACCGTCATCGCGGCCAGCGGCGATACTGTGCCCAACAGGCTGGATCGGACCTTTCGCCACCTCAGGGTCCCGACGATCTGGAATGAGATCGTGTACTTCTCGGGGAATGGAGTGTCCACGCCCAATCCCGCCGACGGGCTCTATCGCGGCACACTCGACGGCGCACCTCTGGACGTGCACTCCGATTTTTTCAACAGGCTCGGTCCGTGGATCGAAGCACCCTTCGCCGGCGCCGAAGGGATCGCGTTCGTGAATCCCGGGGTCACTGCGGGCTCGGGCGCTGGCATCAGCCTCTACACCCACGACGCCCGGTGGATTCCCGTCGCGACGTACTTCCAGCCGATGCCCGACGCCTCGTTCGTTCAGTACACCGGCAACAGCACCGTCGGCATCGGTGGCGGCACCATCGCCTACAGCGCCCGGTGCACGTTTATCGGCGGCAACGCCGGGTACGGTGTGTACACCTACAGCATCGCATCCGGCCAGACCCGCGCCGTGGCAAACTGGACGACACCCATCCCGGGCGACGGCAGGGCGATGGAGTTCGTTTCCACCGTGGACACCGACGGGCTGCAAGTCGTGTTCGTCGCGGCCGCCGGGTCCATCCCCTTCGGCGGCACCGCCGCGGTCTGCGTCGCGAACACCGACGGAACCTCCCTGCGCTCTCTCACCCGCTTTGGCGAGCCCGTTCCAGGCGTGCCGGGCAAGACCTTTCGAAACTTCGGGCGCGTCGCGGTCGATGGCGACATCGTGTACTTTCAGGGCTCGTACATCGAGGGCTCCAGTGAGCGCATGGCGCTCTTCGCCAACGTCGACGGTGCGAACATCCCCGTCATCCTGTACAACCAGCCCATCGACGGCGCGCCGAGCATCACCCCATGGTTCGACCCCCGCGGTGTCGATGGCCGCGACGCGGTGGTCCTGTGCGAGTACGTCACTTCAGACAACCCGTTCCTGCAGAAGTACATGCTGGTCCATGCGAGGATCGGCTCCGCTTGCCCGGCCGACTTCGACTCCGACGGCACGCTCGACTTCTTTGACTACGACGCCTTTGTGAACTGCTTTGAGGGCCTCGCATGCCCGCCCGGCCCCCCTCCCAAGTCCGCCGACTTTGACGCCGACGGCACCATCGACTTCTTCGACTACGACGCCTTCGTGGTCGCCTTCGAAGCCGGGTGCTGAACGCGATCTGCGGTCGAGCCCGTCGCGCACCACGCTCGCCAGGAAATCAGCCCCCCATGCCCCGATTGTCCACGCCAGCGTGTTCGCGTTTTGGTCGGAGTCCTGAAGTCCCCATGACCGATCGCCGCCCGAATCCGCCCGTCTGCTCACGTCCCTTCGTTCCTTTGGCGGTTCAATTAGATGACAAGAATGTCCGAAATGAGTTCTATACTGACTCCTTCAGTGGACGAAAGCTCCGCACCGCGGCGGGCGTTGGCTCGCCGCATCTGACGCGGCGGGCGAGTGTCCGTCAAATACCTGCAAAGGACCATCCTGTGAAACGCACCCTCTCGACATGGCACAACCACCCTCTGCTCCGCCCGGCCCGCACCCTCTGCTTCGCGCTCACCTTGGGCGGGATGATGGGCCTTTGTGCCACCGCTCAGGCGGACGAACCGACTTACTCATGGCGCTACTACCGCCCCGGCAACACCGGCATCCAAGGCGACTACAACGAATCGATCTGGATCGCGCCCGACGGCGACCCGTGGATTAGCGGGTACAACCCGGTCGCCGAAGAGGGCGGGGTCGCCAAGTTCATCCAGGCCGAGAACCGCTGGTTCAATGTCTCCAATATCGACTACCCGGCTTTCGGCAGTGCCAACGATGTCGGGACCTCCCGAGTGAGCGACATGGTCGCCGATGGTCACGGCAACCTGTGGCTGGGGACATGGGTGGGTGTGCTTCGCATGAACATCGCGGCCGGCCCCAGCTCGCTCGTGATGTACGACCAGACAAACTCGCCCTTGCCGGGCGGGCGCACGTACGACGTCACCCTCGCGCCCGACGGCTCGATCTGGGTCATCGCCGACGGCGGACTGTTCAAGTTCAACCACGCGACCGACACCTGGACAAGCATCGGTGGGGGTGGCGAGGGCAAGATCGCCGCCCAGCCCAAGCCCAGTGGAGGCTACCGCATGTGGTCCTCGGGTGAGGGTTCCGCCGGCATGGACCGGTGGGACAGCACCACGCAGGCGTGGACCCACATCCCCTACGCCATCGGCAACCCCGTTTCGTTGATCAGGAAGGACTCCGTCGACGACGCTGGCAACATGTGGGTGATCCGGCTCGCGGACAATCAAGGAATGTTGACGCTCGACTGCATGCGCCCGGACGGCACGTGGATCACTCCGCCGCTGCCCCCGCTGACCAACCAACTCGCCGGGCCCTTTGCCGCCATCAAACCCTTTGGGAACATGCAGGCGTACCTGATCGTGATCGCGCCCGACCTGACCTACCACCTTCACCGCTTCGATGGTTTGGCGTGGGCCGACCTGGGCACCGTGCCCTTCAACTCATTCATCGATGACCTGGACTTCGCACCCGATGGCACGATCTGGGTCTGTGGCACGGGACAAGGCGGAGCGATGCGGCGCGATCCCGTCACCGGCCTCTGGCAGCGATACCGCGTGACCAACACCAGCCAGTTCGACTTCTTCAACAACGATCTGACCATCGACACGCAGACCGGCGACGTCTACGCGTGCGCCAACGCCTCTTCGGACGTGGGCGGAATGGTCAAGTTCGACGGCACCCGGTGGACGGACTTCGTGACGCACCTGGACTACGGACTTGGTGGTCCTTGGCCCTTCCCAGGTGCGCCACAGAGCGAGGCCATCTATGTCCGCCCGTCCAACGGGCACGTCGTCGTCAATCCCATCAACAACTTCACGCACGATTTTGACGGAGCCTCGTGGACCCAGATTCCAAGCGGGGCCGACCAGATGAGCCAGTACCTCGAAGACTCTCTGGGCCGGTTGTGGGGCGTCGGCCACTCCTGGGGCACATGGATCCTTGAGGATGGCGCCTTCACGATGGTGGACTTCTTCCCCAAGAGGCTCCATCGAGATCCCGATCGCCCCGGGACGGTGTGGATGGAGTCCGGCTTCGAGGTCGTTCGCACCGATCGCACGTACGCCTTCTCACGCGGCGTCGCAGACTTCCCCGAGGTCAACGCAATCGGCCAGAACTTCACGGGCATGGCGGCCGACCACAACGCCGTCGCCTGGGTCGGGTCGACCGCTCAATGGTTCGACGGCACGGGCGGCACGTTGATCCGTATCGACGCCACCACGGGCACGCACCAGATGTGGCAGCACGATCTGGGCTGGCCTTTCCCCGGCGATCAGGTCACCCCGCTGCTGGTCGCTCCCGATGGACGTGTGTGGATGACCTACGAAAGCGTGTACCCGTCCACCGACTTCGGGCTCCTCGCCTGGGACGGCACAACCGTCACCACCTTCCCCGCCCCGCCCAACGGTGCGTGGCAATGGGGCGGCCTGCCGCACGCGGGGATCCTGGACATCGAGACCAAGACAATCCCCGGCGGTTACGAGCTGTGGATGAGTTGCATCTCCCGCGGGCTGGCGGTTCTGACTGTGACCACGCCCGCCTGCGCCGCCGACTTCGATGCCGACGGCAGCGTCGACTTCTTCGACTACGACGCCTTCGTGAACTGCTTCGAAGGCCTGGCCTGCCCCCCCGGCAAGACCGCCGACTTCGATGGCGATGCCGCCGTCGACTTCTTCGACTACGACGCGTTCGTGATCGCGTTCGAGGCGGGATGCTGAAGGCATCATCCTCCACTCGCAACCGCGGCATGTGCATGAGCGTTTGTCGTGCCCAGACCCGTGTCTCTCGACTGGACCTTACCCATGCCTGCAGCCTCACTCGCACCGACCCCAGGCGCCTTGAATCAACCACGGAATCCCACGCCGGAGCACCGCCCATGAATCTCGCCCACGCTCTGATTCGACATGGACTCTCCGCACTCGCCCTCGCGGTACCGGTGAGCGCGGCATCGGCCCAGACCGTCACTCAGCTTGCCCCCCTCCCGACCCGTTGGGGAATCTCAAGCGCGTGCTTTCTCGACTCGCAGAAGGGCTTTGCCTGCGGCGGCATGAAGATGCTGTCTCGCACGCTCGACGGCGGATCCACCTGGACCCCGATCTCTTTGCCCGGCTTCCAGTCCGACCAGCTCTACAACGTGCAGTTCTTTGACGCCAGCGTCGGCATCGTGTGCGGGAACCCCGGTGGGTACCGCACCACCAATGGCGGGGCCACCTGGACACAGGTGCCGACCTTCCTGCAAGGCTCGTGGTACTTCCAGGACTTCGTGAGCGCAACCGCCGGCTTCGCGGGATGCAACGGCGCCATCTTGCGCACGACCGACGCGGGAGCGACGTGGGAGCTCCGCTCGGGCGTACCAAACTGCCCGTCCATGACAGGAATGGACTTCCTGGATGCCAACGTCGGCTTTGCCTCGGGCGGACTGCCAAGCCACGAGGTCGGCGTGTTCAAGACGAACAACGCCGGCCTGAGTTGGACTCTGAAACTTCCGGTCGCCTCAGACGACGTGATCTACCTCTCGCCTGGCGTTCTGCTCGCGGCGACTGTCGATGGCGTCTGGCGATCGGACGACGCCGGCAACACATGGGCCCCCACCGGCGCGGTTGTTCCCACAGGAATGGTCGACCTCGAGAAAGTCGACGCGAGCACAGGCGTCGGCGTGTCGGGCAAGGGCGACATCTGGCGAACTTCCGACGCCGGATTCACATGGGATCGGATGTGGGTCGGCGAGGGTGACCTGCCCAGCGACTGGGCCGTCAAGTTCAGCACGCCGCTCCTGGGCACCGTCGTCGGTGGGCCATCGCTCATCTATGCCACCCACGACGGAGGCTTGACCTGGACCCGGGCCACACGCGGAGCCAGCTTCAACGCGTACGGGCTCGCCGCCCCGAGCAACGACACGGTCATCACGGTCGGGCACCACGGCTACGTGCAGCGAATGTCCGTCGGCGGCACCTGGGATCTGTTCGAGCTCGACCCTCCTGCATTCGGACGCGACACTTCGTACTCGGCCGTCAGCACCGCCGATTCAGGCTTCGTCTACGTCGTCGGTCATGAGGGCTCGTTGGCCCGGTCGATCGATGGCGGTCGCACTTGGGAGACTCTCAATGGCGCCGTGGGAGGCCTCTACGCCAACGACGTGAAGTTTACTGACAGCCAGAATGGCTGGCTGACGGGTTGGGACTTCGGCACGACCGATCTCCACGAGACCTACCGAACGTCCGACGGCGGTTCCACCTGGCAGGTCGTTCCCGCGGGCAACTTTCCCGGCGTCGCGATCGAGGTTGTCGGATCCATGGTCTGGATCCAGAGCGGCGCCCAGACCCAGTGGAGGTCCTCCGACGGGGGCGAGACGTTTGTCACGACCGTGCTGCCTTCGAACTCCGGATCGGCCATCAACGTCCTGGACATGTCCTTCGCGGATGCTTCGGTCGGCTACGTCAGCGGATTCGACGGATACCTTGCCAGAACCCTCGACGCCGGCTCGACATGGACGCAAGTCGGGAACGTGAGCATCAACACGTACAATTCGGGCGTGCTCGCGCACCGCGACGAACTCTGGGTGTGCGGCGCACGGGCCGGCGGCGGCAATGCGTTCATCAAGCGATCGATGAACAGAGGACAGAGCTGGCAGACCTGGAGCATCGGCGGGCAATTCTCCGCGCCCAGCCGGATGGTGCGCACGTCTTCGAGGCTGTACATCTCCGGGGACCGCGGCGAGATCTGGGTGCTTCCCCTGCCTTGCGCGGCCGACTTCGACGCCGATGGCACGCTCGACTTCTTCGACTATGACGCCTTCGTGAACTGCTTCGAGGGCCTGGTCTGCCCGCCCGGCAAGACCGCCGACTTCGACGCCGACGGCACCGTCGACTTCTTCGACTACGACGACTTTGTGGCGGCCTTCGAGGCCGGGTGTTGAGATCTTGTCTTTCCCGTCGGTGGTCGCCCAAACGCGTCTGCCGGTGTTTGTAGGTTCTCGATCGCTTTCGTCATCAACTGGAGTCCATGTCCATGACAACTCGAACCCAGACCACCTTCGTCCGTGTGTTCGCCACCGCCTCGCTCGGTCTGTTCGCAGGGCTTGCCTGCGCCCAGCCCGAGTACGACTTCGTCCACTTTGACTACCCCGGCGCGGGCGAGGTTGTGTTGAGTGACATCAACGACCACGGCGTCGCCTGCGGCCGGATCGGTATGAACTCCGGGTTGGAACTCGGGTTCGTGTGGAGCCAGGCCACCGGCATAACCATCGTGCCCGTCTACAAGCCCCAGGGCCTGAACAACTCCCGGCTCGTCGTGGGCCTCGGCGACGTGTACAGCGTCGGGATCGGGCAGTTGTGGGAGCCGTCCGGCCTCCCCGGCACCTACGGCCCCCCCACGTTCGGCGACGCGGATGACACGGGCGTCGTGGTCGGGGCGATCAGCACGAGCAGCGGCTCGGACTCAAACGGCGTCTCGTACATCCCTTACATCTGGGACGCCGTCAACGGCGCCCGGACCCTGCCCATCCCCAACGCCCGAGGCCTGGTGAAGATCAACAACACGGGGGGTGCCATTGGCTGGCTCTACAACTCCAGCACCAACGACGGGTTCTACGCGGACGTCAACACCGGCGCGTACACCGTGCTCGCCAGCATCTTCCCGTCCAACCTGGGCATCGGCCCCGTCCGCGCCTCGGGCATCAACGACCTGGGCCAGATCGTCGGATCGCGGGCCAGCGCTGCGTATCCGATCCAGCGATACGGCTACATCTACTCGCCCGGCACGGGGTTCCAGATGCTGCCCTTCCCGGGTGTCGGATACCACCAGGCCGTCACGCCGGTCTCCATCAATAACGCGGGCACCGTCGTCGGGACCCTCAGCACCGAGTTTGCGACCCAGCACGTCTTTGTCTATTCCGCCGCCAATGGCCTGCGTGACCTCTGGAACAACCACACGATCATCGCCGGGATGCCCACCGGGTACAGGCTCCACTATGCGGCGAAGATCAACAACCAGGGCTGGATCGCCGGCTGGGGGTACACGGCCTCCTTCCACCAAACATCGTTTGTGCTCAAGCCCCGCGTCGTCGCCTGCCCCGCCGATTTCGATGCCGACGGCACCGTCGACTTCTTCGACTACGACGCGTTTGTGAACTGCTTCGAGGGCCTCTTCTGCCCGCAAGGCAAGACCGCCGATTTCGACGCCGACGGCACCGTCGACTTCTTCGACTACGACGCCTTCGTCATCGCCTTCGAGGCCGGATGCTGACATTGTGCCTTTCCCGTCGGCGATCGCCAAGACGCGGCCGCCCACGTTCGTTCGTTCGCTCTCGATTGATTGCATCAACACCAGGGCTCGTGACCTTGAAGAGTCTCGCCCACACCCAGCTCTAAGAAAGCAAAGGAGACGTCAATGAACCGATCGACCATCATGGCCTTGGCGATGGCACTCCCCGCGATTGCCGTTCTTGCCGATGTGCCAGGCTACCGCGTCGAATATCTCGGCGACGGCTGGACCGCGACGTCGCTCAACGAGAAGGGAGACGCCTGCGGGAGCATGTCACCCGACGGCACATCGTTGCTGGCCGGCGTGTCGTACAACGGGCAACCCTTCCAGGTGCTGCCGCTCCCGCCGGGCATGCAGACCTCCCGGGCGCACGACATCAATGACGCCGGCGTCATCGTCGGCTCGGTGTGCCCGAACCAGTACGTCATCTCGCAGCCGACCGCCGCCATCTGGAGGCCCACCCCCAACGGATACGAAGTGGAGGTTCTGGGCACCTTGCCGGGAAATCCCTACAGCGCGGCCTACGCGATCAACAACCTGGGCGACATTGTCGGTGGTTCTGGATTCTTTGGCTGGAACCTCTCAACCGGCGTGAGGTTCACGCCCGACGGACTCGTACCGCTGCCAGAGGGCTTCCTGGGTGGAGAGATCAACGATCAACGCGTGGTGATGTCGGGACCGCGGCTCTTGGACCTCGACACTGGACAAATTGTGAGCGTGCCATTGCCCCCGGGGACCTGGCAGGGCTTCCAGAGCGCGGATCTGAATAACAACAACGATTTCTGCGGCTACATCGCCGGCTACTCCGGATGCAGCACCTTCCCAATCCGCTATCGGCAGGGCGCGGGGTGGGAGTTTCTCGGCGGCTGCGGCTCCACGACCAGCGCCACCTCGATCAACGACAGAGGCGATGCCCTGACGTACTACTACTTCGCCGCCACCGGCGTGCAGTTCGTGGACGAAGGCTATTTCATGCTCGGCAGCCTGATCGATCCGTCCCAGGGCGTTTGGTATGTGCAGGCAGGTGGCGCCAACGGCATCAACAACGCGCGGCAGATCATCGCGGCGGCCCGCGCGGGCGCTTCGGGCCCGATCGGCGCCGTGCGACTCACCCCGATTGCAAGCGGATGCCCCGCCGACTTTGACGCCGACGGCACCGTCGACTTCTTCGACTACGACGCGTTTGTGACCTGCTTCGAGGGCGGCGCGTGTCCGCCGGGCATCGATGCCGACTTCAACCACGACACCGCGATCGACTTCTTTGACTATGACGACTTTGTGACGGCGTTTGAGCGCGGGTGTTGAGATGAAACAAGTGAATCTCGCGGGTCAGGCCAAAGTTTCAGGCAACGCTTTTCTGGAGAAGTCAATGACGCATCTAGGATTCATTGGAAAGTTCGCGGCACTCACCGTCATGGCGACTGTTTCCCCCGTCGGCGCGCAGCCGGTGTACTTCAACAGTTTGGATTCTGTCGGCGCGGCGGGAGTCGCCGGACCGTCGGGCTTGCTGGCGGCGGGATGGGCGTTCCCGCATTTCTTCGACGCCGGGCTGTCGCACAATTTCTGGCAGCAGGGTCCGTGGCACGCCGGGCAGCCCGCGGCGTGGGAAGGGACCGGGTACTTGACGGCGGGGATCTCGGTGCCGCCGTTCGGCACACGCGCGTATTCGCAGTGGATGATTTTGCCGGCGCTGGCCGGTCAGTCCGCGGGGCAGATCATCTCGACTCATGTGCGGGGGTTCACGTCCGGGTTTCCGATCGCGGGTTCAATCCAACTGCGCTACTCGCCCAGCGGGGGAATCGCGACGGGAAGCACGACCAGCAGCGTCGGTGATTTCACCGTCGTTCTCGACACGAACTCAAACGGCTCACTCACGGCGTGGGACGAACTTCAGGGGCTCTTGCCGGGAAATGGGCGGGTGGCGATCCGCTGGTCGGGGACAATCAACGGAGGCTTCTCTGGTACGGCGCTTGATTTCGAGGTGGACGAGGTGTCGCTGGATGGGGACTCCAACACGCCGCGCGTGCCGCAGCCGGGCGAGACGGTTCACTGGACGACGGCGATGAGCCCGATTCACCTGGTGAACCAGCAGGTGATCCCGCGCGATGGGACGCTCATCATCGACGCGGGCGTCGCGATCGACTTCGACTTTAACACGCCGCTGTTCACCGGCCCGGAGATCCTCGTGGCCGGGGGCACCCTGCGCTTCGAGGGGACGGCTGGGACGCCGGTCGTGCTGCGCCGGGGCGTCAACACGACCCAGGTGCCCAGCATCGGCGTCGGTTCCAACCAACTCATCACCGTCGGCAACGCCGGATCGATCACCGCGGATCATGTAGACTCCGACGTCAGCATCGGCGCCGGGCAGAGCGCGATTCTCACCATCCGCGACAGTGCGTTCTCGCGCCAGGCGCCGATCGACTGGTTCAGCGATACCGACGTGCTCTACCAGGTGCCCCGGGTCGGCGCTCGGTACGCGACCGTGGTCCTGGAGAACTGTTCGTTCCACAACGCGATCGCCGAGTTCGATGACACTATCTTCAAGGTGAGCGGCTGCGACTTTGACAACAGCCGGTTGAACGTCGTCCGGTTCCCGATCGCGCAGACCGCAACGATCGATGGGAACACGTTCCGGAACTCGCCCGTGGTCGCGCCGCTTGAACTGGACGGCTACGACACGCGGATCGGAGCTGACAACGCGTTCACCAACAACTTCGCGGCCGTCTCCCTGCGAGGCGGCGGGCTCACCCCCGACAGCAGCATCCCCGCCACGGGCAATACCAGCAACCGGGTCTACTTCACCGGCTCGCTTCAGGCGCTCGATATCGTCGGCCCGATGACGCTCCCGCCCATGAGCGTGCCGTACCGGCTCTGGGCCGGATTCACCGAAGGGCAACAGTTCGACCCGCGGGTCCGTTGCCTCCCCGGCACCACCATCGAGATGGACCCCGGGACATACCTGTCATTCCAGGGCGGCGCCCGCTTCGAAGTGCTCGGATCGCCCGAAGCACCCGTCCGGTTCGTGCAGGCCGTGCCGGGACAGCCGTGGCTGACGTTCCAGACCTCCAACAACCCGCCGCTCATCATCCGCAACGCCGTCTTCGACGGCGGCGAGCTGGCCGTCGGCGGCGTGGACACGCTCTTTTCTCTGCACGACTGCACGATCACGAACAGCGGGGAGGGCGTTCGCAGCGGCGATTACTGCGGCGTCAACATCGGCAAGACACGCTTCATCAATAACGGTATCGCCGCTCACGCGATCTGGGGCGGCTCCCAGGGGCCCGGCGCCGAGGGTGTCGTCTACGAGTACGGCGCACAGAACGAGAACGCCTTCGAGGGCAACGGCCAGGGTGTCGTGGTCGAGGCGCCCTACCTGAACCCCAGCTCGATGCAGAACGCGTGGTGGGACTCGCCGTCGGGCCCGACCGCCCCGGGAAATCCGGGCGGCACGGGGCAATCCGCGAGCTTCGCCGTCGACGTGACCCCGTTCCGTACCGCGCCCGTGGACTTCGACGATCACCCGCCCGTCGTGCGCGTGAAGCAGGTCGCCTACCAGCGCCGGCTGCGCCCGGGCACCAAAATCATCCTCCACTGGGACGCCCGTGACGACGGCCCGATCGTGTCGCAGCGGCTTGAGAACCTCCCCGTCTACGGCTTCCGTGACCCGGTCACCGTGATCCCCGACATCCCGCCGGACGCTCGCAGCGTGGAACTGACGATCACGCCGGACGGGCAGGCATCGCAGGTGTACCGCATCGTCACGGTGGACAACGCCGGTCAGGAGGGCTTCGACGACTACCACCTGACCATCGGCGAGGACCAGGCCCTCGACATCAACTTCCTGACCGACCTTTCCGGCGGGTACCGCGTCGGGGAGAATTTCGATGTGGAGCTCTCCATCACCTCGACCATCGAGGCCCAACTGCACATCGACGACCTGCCCCACGACATGCAGCCCATGGGTTCGGCCGGGCTCGTGCACGACTTCAACACCATGCCCGCCGTCAGCACCGACCTGGCACGGTACGTCGTTCTCTGGCTCGGCGAGCCGCACTACAGCCCGTACTTCTCCATCCGCCCGCAGGTTGGGTTCGGCGATGAGCCGCCGCAGGTCAGCATGACTTCACCGGCCGCAGGCTCGACGCACGCGGGCGGCACGATCATCCCCATCCTGTGGACCGCCAGTGATGATCACGGACTTCGCTCGTTCGACCTGCACGCCAGTTACGACGCCGGCGAGTCTTGGCACGCCTTCGCTCTTGATCTTCCGGGCACGACGCGAGCATACAACTGGCAACTGCCCGCTAGCACCGGCATCGCCGACGTGCGAGTGCGAGTCATCGCGCGTGACTCGCGGTTCCAGGTGACTTCTGACGGTACACATAGGGTAGTTTCGGTTCTTTCGGGCGATTGGCCCCAGGAGTGCCCCGCCGACTTCGACGCCGACGGCACCGTCGACTTCTTCGACTACGACGCGTTTGTGACCTGCTTCGAGGGCGGCGCGTGCCCTGACGGGAAATCCGCCGACTTCGATGCCGACGGCACCATCGACTTCTTCGACTACGACGCCTTCGTGGTCACCTTCGAGGCCGGGTGCTGAGATCCTGCCCTTTTCCCGCCGGCGGTCGCCGAGACGTGACTGCCGGTGTTCGTTCGATCTCGATCGATTTCATCAACACCAGGGCCCATGCCCATGAAGATCCGCACTCGCACCAGTCCTAACCAAACAAAGGAGACGCACGTGAACAGGTCGACCATGATCGCTTTGGCAATGACACTCCCCTCGCTTGCTGTGCACGCCGATGTTCCAACCTACCGCGTCGAGTTTCTCGGCGCTGGCTGGACCGCGACCTCGCTCAACGAGAGAGGAGATGCGTGCGGGAACATGTCGCCCGACGGCACATCGTTGCTGGCCGGCGTGTCGCACAACGGGCAACCCTTTGAGGTGTTGCCGCTGCCGCCGGGCATGCAGACCTCACGTGCGCACGACATCAATGACGCCGGGGTGATCGTCGGCTCGGTCTGCCCGAACCAGTATGTCATCTCGCAGCCGACCGCCGCGGTCTGGAGGCCGACGCCCAGCGGATACGAAGTTGAAGTCCTCGGCACCTTGCCCGGTAATCCCTACAGCGCGGCATACGCGATCAACAACATCGGCGACATTGTTGGTGGTTCTGGCTTCTTTGGCTGGAACCTCTCAACGGGCGTGCGGTTTACGGCCACTGGCCTGGTGCCGCTGCCGGAGGGCTTCCTGGGTGGAGAGATCAACGATCAGCGTGTGGTCATGTCGGGACCGCGGCTCCTGGACCTCGACACGGGACAAATCGTGAGTGTGCAGTTGCCGCTGGGAAACTGGCAGGGGTTCCAGAGTGCGGACCTGAATAACAACAACGATTTCTGCGGCTACATCGCCGGCTACTCCGGGTGCAGCACCTTTCCGATGCGCTATCGGCAGGGCGCAGGGTGGGAATTTCTCGGCGGCTGCGGCTCGACCACCAGTGCCACATCAATCAACGACAGAGGTGATGCACTGACCTACTACTACTTCGCCGCGACTGGAGTGCAGTTCGTGGGCGATGGCTACTTCATGCTCGGCAGTCTGATCGACCCGTCCCAGGGCACTTGGTATGTGCAGGCGGGTGGCGCCAACGGCATCAACAACGCGCGGCAGATCATTGCCGCAGCGCGTGAGGGCTCTTCGGGCCCCATCGGCGCTGTGCGACTCACCCCGATTGTGAACCAATGTCCGGCGGACTTCAACTCCGATGGAGCGGTCGACTTCTTCGACTACGACGCCTTCGTCGCGTGCTTCGAGGGTGCGGCTTGCCCGCCCGGCGCGACGGCGGACTTCAACAACGACAGTGCCGTGGACTTCTTCGACTACGACGAATTTGTGGTGGCATTCGAAGCGGGGTGCTAAACACGCCAACGCCAGAGGTTGGTGGAGCGGGTTGTCAGCGGGCCTCGTTTCAACAAGGTGTGGTGGTTGAAAGCCAGCACCGCCGTCCACGCGACCCGGGCTCAATCAAGTTCAACACGACGAACGTTTCAGAAAGGAACACCACCATGACACGACTCTCTCTCAATCGACTACCTGGCGTCGCGCGCCCCCGAATGTCTGCCGCGGGACTGTTTGCGGCTCTGGTGATCCCGTTCGCTCTGGCGGTGCCCAGCGCGCTGGCCGACGGCACAGTCGCGTGGCGTGTGCCCCTGACCGCCACCTACGCCGCACATCACGGAGCCGTCGCGCCCGATGGAACCGTCTATGTGCAGGACGTTCAAGGCAAGGTGTACGCCGTGGGCCCATCGGGGCAACTTCGGTGGACCTACCAGACCGGCGGGCTCGCCGAGGGCCCCGTCGTGCTTGGACCCGATGGGACGATCTACGCGGGCGGCAACCCCGCCGGCGCGGACGTGAGCATCCACGCGATCAACCCCGACGGTACTCGGCGGTGGATGTTCACCGATCCGGGCGTGACCCAAGGCATCATCGCCGGCCCCGCCGTCGGACCCGATGGGAATGTGTACGCGGTGACGGAACTGACCGGGCTTGGCGCCTTCTCTGTCTCGGGTTCAACGGGCCAACTGCTCTGGAACGACAGCGGGGCTCCCGCGTTCAACGAACGCGGACAGACCGGCGCCGCGATCACCTTTGGCCCTCAGCAGTCCAATGGGGTGCCGGATCAGTTCTATATCGCGTTCGACATGTTTGGGACCGCCGCGGGGACCGGCGAGCTTTACGCTTACTCGCTGAACGGATCATTGCGGCAGCGGATCCGCATCGGCGGCGACGCGAACGTGGGACAGTTCCAGCCCGCCGCGGGCAGCGCGACCGGAGCGGTCTTTGTGTCCAGCTTCAGTTCTTCGCAGGGCTATCGGTTGCGTTCGTACAACGCGAACAGCGGCAACTCGCAGTGGTCGTACCCCGACGATGCCGGCCCCCCCACCAACATCCTCACGCAACCTACCGTCGGCCCCGACGCCACGATCTATATCATGCGGAATCTCGGGCAGATTCACGCGGTCAATCAGAGCGGCTCAAACCGATGGATCCACTCGACCTCGTTCATTTTCAACGAGCCGGTGGCGAGTCCCACCAACAATGTCGTCGTTGCCCCCGGGCGTATCACGTTCGGCGAGCCCGGATTCGTCAAGGGTCTCAATGTCGCCACCGGCGGTCTGCTCTGGACCATCCCGCTTCCCGATGAAGCGGGCGTCCGCATGATCCCCTTCTCCCGCCCGTGGTTCTCGCCGGATGGGCGGCGAGCGTACATCACCACGACGCTGCCCGGTTCGAGCGCCGGCGGATACTTGTACGCCATCGACCTGGTCACGCCGACTTGCCCCGCCGACTTCAACTCCGATGGCACGCTCGACTTCTTCGACTACGACGCCTTCGTGACCTGCTTCGAGGGCGGCACGTGCTCCCCCGGCAAGTCCGCCGACTTTGACGCCGACGGCACCGTGGACTTTTTCGACTACGACGCGTTCGTGGTCGCGTTTGAGACCGGTTGCTCATAGGAGTCTCCCCCATGACGCCTCGCCTCGCCATCGCATCGGCCTTGTGCCTGTTCTCAACCTCGGCGTTCGCCCAGCTCGTCACGCAAACGCCCCACCCCACCGGGCGGAACCTGGGAGGAGTGGCGTTCACCTCGCCGACCCACGGGTTTGTCGTCGGCGAGAACCACCACCTCATCGAGACCTTTGATGGCGGACACACGTGGACCACTCGGATGGCGACCGCGCTGGGCACCGACCCCTTCTACACCATCACCTTCCCCGACGCCTTCCACGGATACCTGTCTGGAAACAACCAGGACGCGTACCGCACCGTCGACGCCGGCGCCACCTGGACCCAGATGACCGGCTTCCACTTCGGCTCGGCAAGCCACCTCGATTTCATCTCGCCCACGGAGGGCTTCGCCGGCTACAACGGCGCCCTCACATTCACGCCCGATGGCGGCACGACCTGGCAGATCGCCTCCGGCTACCCGGACTGTCCCATCATGTTCGGGCTCGACTTCCGAGACACGCAGGTCGGCCTGGCCTGCGGCATCCGCTCGTCGCCCCACAACGACTCGGGCATCTATCGCTCCTTTGACCAGGGGCACACCTGGACGCTCGTGTACGAGGGGAGTGTCAACGACGTCCTGTGGCTCAACAACGACACTGTCCTGGCCATCGACTCCACCAGCGTCATCCGCTCCGACGATCAGGGCCTGACCTGGGTCAGCCCGGCCTTCAATACCGTCCCCACCGGCCTGGGCGCTCTCACCCGCGCCGGCGATTCCAGCACCATCGCCGGCGTCAGCCTCTCGGGCGATATCTGGACCAGCCCCGACATGGGATACTCTTGGTTCAAACGCGTCGAGGGCATCGGTGTGCTCCCCGCCACGTGGTCCATCTCCTTCTTCGATAACGCCCACGGATGGGTCGTCGGAGCCAACGGCCTCACCTACGCCACCAGCGACGGGGGCGACACCTGGGAGCTCCTCAACTCCGGATGCGGCGACGAGGTCATGGCGATCGACTTCGCCCAGGACGAACGCCTCGGTGTTGCCGTCACGCATCGTGGATTTCTCTTCCGTACCCGCGACCGCGGAGGATTCTGGGATGTCCGCCGGTTGAAAGTCACCGGGATCGTCTTCGGACGCGAGGAAGGTCTGCGAGCCGTCGACGTCATCGACGACACCACCATCGTCACCGGAGGCATGGGCGGAATCTTCTTCCGATCCGAAGACGCGGGCGACACCTGGACTTCTCTTGGCTTCCCCCAGTCCCTGCCTCCGACCTTTGAGATCAAGACCATCCACTTCGCCGATCGATACAACGGGCTGATCGCGGGCTTCGGTGGCGAGTTCGCCGCGTACTACACGACCGACGGCGGATACTGGTGGACCCCCATCCCGGAAATCGAGGGTTCCATCGCCGCCGGCGACAGCAAGGGCTCCAACCGCTGGCTCCTCACCGCGGGCAATCGCGTGTACCGATCCACCGACGACGGCGTCACCTGGTCGTACCAGGGCCTTCCCGGCGACGCGAGCTCTCTGACCGACATCGAGTTCGCCAACCCGGAGATCGGTTGGACCGTCGGCTTCTTCGGGTACATGGCCAGATCCACCAACGCCGGCGCCACCTGGACGCAGGTCGTTCAGCCGGTCAACGAAACATACCTCGATGTTGAGGTGCTCAGTCCCTCGGAGATCATGGTCCTGGGGTACGACTCGAACACGTACCGCTACTTCCACAAGCGCTCCACCAACAGCGGGACAACCTGGACTCGAACCAACCTGAACCAGTACGAAGAGGGCTTCGGCGAGCTCTGGGCCAGCCCCTCGGGCCGGTTCTGGATCGCCGGTTCTTTCGGCAAGATCCTCTACCAGCAGGCCCCCGCCCTGAGCATCACCCTGCCAGTCGGCGTCCCGATGCAGATCGCTCCGGGTGTCAGCACCACGATGCCCGTCCGCGTCGTCCCCGGTGACGACCAGATCGCCCAGGGGTCGCCGACCTTGTGGCTCCAGCGAACGCCCGCCGCACCATTTGAGCCGCTTCCTCTTTCCAACGTCGTTGGCGATGACTACCTCGCCACCTTCCCCCCTCTTCTTTGCTCCGACACCCCTCGCTTCTACCTTTCCGCCCAGCCTGTCGAGGGCGCGATGGTCCGCCTGCCCGCGAGCGCCCCGGCGTCAGCGTTCTCCACCCGCGTGGGCGTCAGCGAGATCGGCACCCTGCTCGCCACCGACTTCACCGCCGGGCTCCCCGCGGGATGGTCCGCCACAGGACTCTGGCACATCACAACCGCCTGCGCCCCCGCCGGCACCTGCGACTCGGGCAACACCGCCTACTTCGGCCAGGACGCCACGTGCAACTTCAACCTCCCCACGCGCGCCAGCGGCGTCCTTCGATCTCCAAGCCTCACGCTCCCCGTGCTCCAGACCGGCGAGAACATCCTGCTCAAGTTCTGTTCCGCGCTCGACACCGAGTATCCCAATGGCGCGTACGGCGACGCCGACCAGGCTCAGGTCTGGTTCGTCCACAGCACCGGCGCCAGCCCCCTGGTCTGGTTTACCGACCACAGCACCGCACTCCTCCAGACGCTCGACCTCAGTCCCCACGCCGGACGCACCGGACGCCTCGAGTGGCGCTTCGACTCCATCGACACCTACATGAACAGCTTCCGCGGCTGGCACGTCGACAACATCGTGGTCACCGGCCCCGCCCTCGCCTGCACCGATCCGCCCAACCCCTGCCCCGCCGACTTCAATCACGACGGCGCTCTGGACTTCTTCGACTACGACGACTTTGTGCGCTGCTTCGAAGGGTCCGCCTGCCCGCCGGGCTCCTCCGCCGACTTCGACGCCGACAGCGCCGTCGACTTCTTCGACTACGACGTCTTCGTGGTTGCGTTCGAGGCGGGATGTTGACCGTTCGAAACGCGACCACCGGCCCAGCCGCGAGTGCGGAGTCCTGACCTCATTCACAACCACAAGCACCATCACAGTTCCGGAACTGGAGCACGCCCAAATGAAAATCCCTCGCTCAACTCTCACTCTCAGACTCCTCGCCATCACATCGATCGCCACGCTGTCAGGCGTCGCACACGCCCAGCCCAGGTACGACTTCATCCTCGTCAATTCGTTCAACGCCAACCCGCTGGCGGGCGAAGCTTTCATCTGGGGCGTCAGCGACAACGGCGTCGCCTGCGGCATGGCCACAATGGACAACCGCATCGGGTACCCGGGGTTCGTGTGGACCGAGGCCACGGGCAAGGCCGAGGTTCCCGTGTCCAGCCCGAAGGCCGTGAGCATCAACGGCCTGGTCGTGGGCAACCAGAGCGTCTACAACCTCAACACGAGCCAGTGGACCACGCCGCCGAATCTTCCGGGAACGTACTACGGCCCGTCCTTTGCTGCGGTGAACGACGCCGACGTCGCGGTCGGATCGATCTCGACGTGTACCTGCTCGGACTCGGGCGGCATCCAGAAAGTCCCGTACATCTGGGACGCCGTCAACGGTGCTCGCACGCTCGATGTGCCCAACGCCAAGTACCTGTACCGCGTCAACAACGCGGGGATCGTGCTGGGCTGGATGAACGACCTCGTGTCGCAAGGCCCGTTCTTTGCGGACATGGCGACCGGCGCGTATACCGCGTTCGCCGATGTCATCCCGCCCGACCTCGGCGTGGGGTACCCCTCCGCCGCCGACATCAACGACAACGGTGAGATCGTCGGTTCGATTCCCGGTAGCTACCCGATCTACCGCTACGGGTTTGTCTACTCGCCCAGCACGGGCGTGCACGTCCTGCCGTTCCCTGGCGCCGGGTACCAGCAGTATGTGTCGCCCACGAGCATCAACAACGCGGGCACGGTTGTCGGCGTGATCAGCACGACGCTCGCCTCGCAGCGCGTCTTTGTCTACACCGAGGCCGATGGCCTCCGCGACCTCCTCACTCCCGGGCTGGTTGCTGGGATGCCCGACGGATATCGATTCTACATGGCGACGAGGATCAACAACCACGGCTGGATCGTCGGCTACGGGCACACCGCGGCGGGCAAGGTCACGGGATTCGTGCTCAAGGCCAGGGTCGCATCGTGCCCCGCCGACTTCGATGGCGACGCAACCGTCGACTTCTTCGACTACGACGCGTTTGTGCGCTGCTTCGAGGGCGGGGCTTGCCCCCCGGGAAAGACCGCCGACTTCGACTCCGACGGCACCGTCGATTTCTTCGATTACGACGCCTTCGTGGTCGCCTTTGAGACCCCCTGCTGACGCCCACCACCCCGTCGAGGGTACCAAACAACGCACGGGCAAGGCCACAGGCTCGCAAGGGTCTGTGGCCTTTGTCTTTCGACCGCGAAATAACTTCTCAACTGGACTGGCCTCCACGTCCCGATTTCTCGCACTGAAGGGTGAGCCCTTCGGCACGCACCGACGGGACCCGCACGGTTCAGGACGCCTCTTTCACCCCGCGCCGCTTTGGCCCGGGGGGGCGATCCCATCGTGCGATCAACCATCGGAGCAAGCCATGAAGACGGGAACGACCATCGGTATGACGGCAGTGGGGGTCTTGGGAATGCTGGCGGGCAGCGCCATGGGTCAGTGCACGACCACCAAGCTCACAGACCACGAGCCTCAGCCGCAGGACCATTTCGGCCAGGCCGTCACCACCGCTGGAAACCTGATGGTCATCGGAACCCCGGGTGAAGACACGGCCAACACAGTCAACGGCGGGTCGATCTTCTTCTATGAACGTGTCAACGGCGCCTGGAGTTACACCAACTCGTGGGGTCTGGTCTCCGACGACGACAATTGGGGACGCTCGATGGCAACCGACGGCACGCTGGTCGCGACCGGTTACGGCGGCGGCACATTCGCCGGTGGCTTCCCGTCGGGCTGGGGAAGTATTTGGAAGAAGGTCAACGGCGCATGGGACCAGCTCAACATGCCCAGTCTCAGCCTGGCCGCGGGCGACGACTACGGGTTCTCGTGCGCCGCCGGCAACGGCCGCGTCGTCTTCGGCTCCCCACGTCGCGACTTCAACGCCGGCGATGACATGGGTGGAGTCTTCGCGTACCGCGTCGACGCCCAGAACAACGCCCAGCTCGTCTCGACCATCGTCCACCCCGCGTTCAGCACCCAGGCCGGCGAGCACTTCGGTTACTCCGTCGCCATCGCCCCACAAGGCGGCCCCAACGCCGGCATGCTCGTCGTCGGCGCGCCCGACCGCGATAACGGCGCCACCGCCTCCACCGGCGGCATCTATGTCTTCAATCAGACCGGCCAGGGCTACCAGCTCCAGAACCTCCCCTCCCAGTGGGACGAGGCCTTCCAGTTCAACGGGCTGGCCGTCGGCACCAACGGCTCCTGGATCGCCTCGGGTGCGCCCAGCTTTGGCAACGCCCGCGGACGAGTCTTCCTGTACGAGAAACTCGCCAACGGCAACTGGGAAGTCGCCGGTTTCATCTCCGGCCCTGAGGGCGACGGCGGTAACTTCGGCTCCTCCATCTCCATGAGCGGCGAATGGATGGCCATCGGTGCGCCGGGTTTCGACAAGGTCTATGTCTTCCACGAGACCAACGGCTCATGGGCCCTCAAGCGCGTCGTCTCGCGGGCTTCGGTCGGCGGCTCGTCCTCATGGGGCGCCTCCATCGCGCTCAACGCCAGCGACGTTGCCATCGGCGACCCCGGTGACACCGTCTCCGGATTCGCCGGCGCGGGTGCCGTCTACGTCAAGAGCCTCGCGCAGTTCGCCGGCGGCGACGACGCCGATGCCGCCCAGAGCATCTCACTCCCCACCAGCATCTCCGCGTGCAGCGACGGCGCTACACCCACCAGCTCCGGCCTCCCGGGAATGTGCGGCCTCTCCATCAACGCCCCCGACCTCTACTTCACTTTCACCGCTCCTCGCAGCGGCACCGTCGTCGCCGACACCATCGGTTCGGCCTTCGACACCGTGCTCTCGGCCCACGCTCCTCTCCCCACCTGGCAGGACTCCAACACCCTCGCCTGCAGCGACGATATCAACGGAGCCCAGAACCGCCAGTCGCTCGTCACCTTCCCCGTGCAGCAGGGCCAGCAGTACTGGGTCCGGATCGCCGGCTACAACGGAGCCGTCGGAGCGTTCGATCTCAACGTCCGCTTCGACTGCCCCGCCGACTTCGACAGCGACGGCACCGTCGACTTCTTCGACTACGACGCCTTCGTGATCTGCTTCGAGGGCGGGGCCTGCCCCCCCGGCAAGACCGCCGACTTCGACGCCGACGCCACCGTCGACTTCTTCGACTATGACGCCTTCGTCCTCGCCTTCGAATCCGGCTGCTGAGCCGCCCGGGCACAAGACAGACCGTTTACAACCGATCGAAACACGACAAAGGCCGGTGACCCAACAGGGGTCACCGGCCCTTTGTGTTGGTCGCGACTCAGCGTCGCAGTCTTACCCCTAATCAGGGGGGGGCAATTTGCTTTGATGTTCAACATTTGGTCAGTTTTTGTTCTATTCAGAAAGGGGATTTGCACCGTGTATCAAGTGCGGGGCGAGCGAGTACCTTTCATTAAGGATTTGAGGATCCAGAATTCACGACCGCCGTTCGATTGACACCACCTGCTCCGAGGAACACATCGATGAACACGCTTCGCATCCTCGTCACGCTGCTGGTTCTCCTGGCGACCTCCCTGGCTCGCGCCGATCAGGTCTTCAACCAGCCGCCCAACCCAGCGGGAGGACAGTACAAATCCTCGTGGTACGCGCCCGACGGCCTCGACGGCGACGAGTACGCCTTCGACAGCTTCATGCTTGGCGCAGACGCAGGCATCATCGAGATCCGCTGGCGCGGAGCCTACACCAACTACCTGTCGGGTGCCGGAAAGGCACCGGTCTACGCCTTCACCATCTCGATCTACCGCTCGATCGCCGGTGGCAGCCAGCCCGACCTTGGGACCGGCGGCCGCCTTGCCCGGTACAACATCGATGGGAATGCCGGCGAGACCGCCGTGGGCACGTTTGGCGGCGTCATCATGTACGACTACGCCTTCACACTCAGCACTCCGTTCCAGGCGACAGCCGGCGCGAACTACTGGATCCAGATCGAGGCCTCCCAGGGACTCACTCCAAACTACTACTGGCCGCCCGACTGGAGCATCGCCGCCGCAACCGGCGGCAATAGCGCCCACATCCGCCGCGTCACCGGCGGCACCTACCAGGCGATCTCCGGCGACCTGACGTTCTCCCTCTACTCCTCCAACGCCGCCAGTGTCACCATTAGCGCGAGCGTCGAGCCCGCGGGCACGGGCACCATCACCGGCGCGGGCTCCTACCCCATCAACTCCACCGCCTCGCTCCTGGCCACGCCAAACGCCGGCTTCGGCTTTGTGAACTGGACGCAGAACGGCTCTCAGGTCAGCACCAACCCCCACTACACCTTCACCGCCACAGTTAACCGCACCCTCGTCGCCCACTTCGTCGAGGCCTGCACCATCACCACCGCCTCCTCACCGTCCTACGGCGGCACGACGTCCGGCGGCGGCGCGGCCAACGTCGGCTCGACCGTGAACCTGGTCGCAACTCCTCACCACGGCTTTGAGTTCCTGGGCTGGTCCGACGGTTGTCCTACCCCGACCAACACGTTCACCGCCCAAGGTGACGTCTGGCTCACCGCGTTCTTCGGCTCTGCCCCCCTCTCGGCGACCTTCGATTTCAACGACGCGCCCGCGTACACCACGCTCCCGATCGATCTCAGCTCGGGCGGCCTCCAGGCCCACTTCTCCGCCTACGCGGTGTCTGGCGGGACCTATGCCATCTGGCCCTACGACACCTGGGGCATCCGTCCGCTTGGCTTCGAGGGCCTCAGCCTCTTCCCGACGTCGGTCTTCGGCGCCGATCTCATCGCCGACTTCTCCCAGCCCATCGTCGACTTCTCGATCCTCTACGCCCTGCAGGAGCTCGGCTGTGACGACACCGCCACCATGCGGGCCACCGCGTACATGGACGGCGTCTACGTGGGCACCGCGACCGCCCAGGTCCCAGTCCCGGGCACGTACCCCTCGGGAACCCTGAGCATCGCCCTGGCGACGCCCTTCAACCGCGTCGTCGTCCACTACGACTCCCGCCCGCCAACCTGCCAGGACTGGGGCCCCATCTTCTTCGCCGACATCGTCACCGTCACCCGCGCAGCGATCTGCTCGGCCGACTTCGACGCCGACGGCACCGTTGACTTCTTCGACTATGACGCCTTCGTCAACTGCTTCGAAGGCCTCGTCTGCCCTCCCGGCAAGACCGCCGACTTTGACGCCGACGGCACCGTCGACTTCTTCGACTACGACGCCTTCGTGATCGCTTTCGAGACCGGCTGCTGAACCAACCTCCCCTCCAATCTCACCATTCAAGCGAAAGGCAATCCATGTCACCCTCCCTCACGCTCTCCCGCCTTCACCGCCTGGCCTTTCTCTCGAGCGTGCTCGCGGCGTCCGCCTCCCTGCGTGCCGATGTCCTCTACAACCAGCCCGCCACCTCGGTCCCGACCATCACCTCCTCGTACTTCGCACCCGACGGAAGCGACTACGACGTGCACGTCTGGGACAGCTTCTGGCTCGCCAACGCCGGCGACATCACCGAGATCCGCTGGCGCGGCGGATACGGCGGCCCCCTCCCCGGCGGCTCAAACAACATCGTTGATTTCCAGATCGCGATCTACCCCTCCATCACCGTCGGTTACGAGCCCGACATCGATCGCCCGTTGTTCCAGTACCTCATCAGCGAGGACGGCAACGGCCAGCCGGGAAATGCCGGCGAAACCTTCGTCGGTACCGTCGACGGAATCAACCTCTACGACTACCACTTCGTTCTGCCCCAGACCTTCCTCGCCGCCGGCCGCACCAACTACTGGGTCCAGATCACCGCCTGGCAGTCGAGCCTTCCCACCTGGGGTTTCGCGCGTGCCTCGGGCGGCAACAACGCCCACTTCGCCCTCGTGCCCACCGAGAACGGCGACTTCCACTATGTCCACCGCTCCGGCGACACCGCCTACTCCCTCATCGGCACTCCCGCCAACTGCACCGTCCCGGCCATCACAGTCAACCCCGCCCCCGACGAGATGTGCTTCAACACCAGATCCGTCGACCTCACCGTCCAGGCCACAGGCACCGGACCCTTCACCTACCAGTGGCGACGCAACGGCTACCCCGTCTTCGACGGCCCCAACGGCGGCGGCACCGGCGGCGGCGCCACGATCACCGGCGCAACCACCGCACACCTCCACGTCATGTCCCCGTCCTACTGGCACGAGCCCGGCGACTACGACTGCATCGTCGCCAACGCGTGCGGGCCCACGCTCTCGGGCAGCGCCCGGATCGACGTTCCCTTCGGACCCCCCAATGTCTCAGCGCAACCTGTCTCAACCTTCGCCTGCTCCAAGGGCAACGCAACCCTGTCCGTCTCCGCCGCCGGATACACGCCGTTCCACTTCGCGTGGCAACGCGAGTCCGTCCCCGGAACGTTTGTCAACGTCTCCGATGGTCCGACAGGATTCGGCGGCATCTTCTCTGGCGCCACCACCAACACCCTTGTGATCTCCGACGCAAACGAGGGTGACGCCGGTCGTTACCGGTGCGTCCTCAGCAACGCGTGCGGAAGCGCGACCAGCAACGCCGCCACGCTCACCGTCTGTCCCGCCGACTTCAACTGCGACGGCGCAGTGGATTTCTTCGACTACGACGACTTTGTGCGGTGCTTCGAGGGGCTCGCGTGTCCCTCCCAGGGTGCGGCCGACTTCGATGGCGACGGCGCCGTCGACTTCTTCGACTACGACGCCTTCGTCCTCGCCTTCGAGGTGGGATGCTGACGCTCACACGCTCCTGAGCACCGCCGGTCCGGAAACTCGACGGGGATCGACCCTTGGCTCCCGTCACGCGAAGAACTCTCTGGAAGGTGTATTTGATCCTTCCGCGAGAGCGACCTGCGGGACATGCCCTGGAAGATACTCTCGAGCCCGGACCACGGGCGAGCGCGAATGAGGAATGAATCGATGAGAATGGTTCTCAAATGGCAGGCTCTGATGGTGTGCGCCGCGACTTGCGGCCTCGCCGCATCGGCGCGGGCCGACTTCGAAGGTCGATACTTGACCCTCGACACCTCCCACGGTTTCGACGCGTACTACGACACGACCTTGGGAGTCACTTGGCTCGCCGATGCGCTCTATGGCGGCCGCATGGACTGGGATACGGCCGACAATTGGGTGGCCGGCGTGCGACTGGGTGGATACGACGACTGGCGCCTGCCAACCTTTTCGGATGGCTCGGGCGCCGGCTCCACCGGCGAGTTCTATCACATGTGGGTGGTTGAGCTGGGCAACAACGACGACGCGCAGCACCCCACAATGCAGTTCAACCCCGGCCCCTTCCACAACGTCGAGTACTACATGGGCAGCGGCGCGTACCACCCCAACGCCGCCTATTGGACCAGCCACTCCTACAGCGACTTCGCCATGGCATGGATGACCTTCAACGCCTTCTACATCGGTCAGTACAAAGAGGGAACCGCCTACGGCGTCTGGCTGTGCCGCTCCGGCGACTCGGGATGGGCCCCGCCCGCCTGCTCCGCCGACTTCGATGGCGACGGCACCGTCGACTTCTTCGATTACGACGCGCTTGTGAACTGCTTCGAGGGCCTCGCGTGCCCGCCCGGCAAATCGGCCGACTTCGACGGCGACGGTGCCATCGACTTCTTCGACTACGACGCCTTCGTCGTCGCGTTCGAGACCGGATGCTGACGTGCGCTTGGTGCTGAACCAGTCCAAGCCAGATGAACACAAAAAGGACCGGTCCGACGACCGGATTCCAGGGAGATCGAGAATGAGGATGGCGATTGTTGCGTTGTTGGTGTCCTTCGCGGGCGGTGTTGCCGGCGCTCAAACCGTGACCGACCTGGGCAGACTTCCCGGCGGGACCGGGTCCTTCCCCGCCGCCCTCAGCGACAACGGGGCAATCATCAGCGGTTCGGCCACCGTCTCGGGCGGCTCCGCACGCGCATGGCGATGGACTGCGGCCACGGGCCTGGTCAACCTGAGCGTCCCGCCCGGCGCGGATCATTCCTACGGCTACGGCATGAGCGGCGACGGGCTCGTCGTCATCGGTGCCGCCGGCAATCAGTCCTACGACACCGCCTGCCGCTGGACCCAGGCAACAGGCATCCAGTCCCTTGGCTCGATCGCGCCGGGTCAGCCCTCCTTCGCCAGCGACGCCTCTTTCGACGGCTCGATCATCTTCGGCTACGGCTACCTCGCCAACTCCGAGGAGAGCGCCTTCAAGTGGACCAGCACAACGGGCATGCAGCCCTTTGGCCAGCGCCTCGCCGGCACCCACCACTCCGTCGGCCTCGCCGTGAATGGCTCGGGCACCTCCTACGTTGGCTACTGCTTCAACAACGCACCCTCACTCATCTACCCCACGGCGTGCCGCTGGACCGCTGCCGGCGCAGTCACCAGCCTCGGCACTCTGCCCGGCAGCGTGATGTCCGTGCCCAGCGATCTCAGTGCCGATGGATCCGTTGTCGTCGGCTACGCCGCCGACGGCACCGGTGGAAATGTTCGCGCGTTCAAATGGACCGCCGCTTCCGGCATGCAGGATCTTGGCACGCCGCCTGATTCGACCCAGGCCGTCGCCGCCGGTCTCACGGGCGACGGCTCGGTCGTCGTCGGCTACGCGATCGTCGCCGGCGCCGCCAGCGCCTGTGTCTGGGTCGGTAACGCCCAGGCCCAGCCGCTCGACCTCTACCTCCAGGCGCAGGGAATCTCAACCGCCGGCTGGGTCTTCGAAACAGCCGGCATCAGCTCCGAAGGCTCCGCCATGGCCGGCTCAGGCCTGCACAACGGCGTCCCCACCGCGTGGTACGCTGGCGTCGCAGGTTGCACTTCGGCCCCGACCATCACACAGCAGCCCGTGAGCCAGAGTGTCGTCCAAGGCGCGGGTGTGTCATTCTCAGTCATCGCGACGGGCGTCGGCGTTCACTACCAGTGGTACAAAGGCCCCACCCTCCTCGCCACCGCGACTTCCAGCGTCTACTCGATCGACGCCACCGCCCTGGGCGACGCCGGCGATTACACGTGCTCTCTCACCAGCGCCTGCGGCAACGTCACCACGAGCGTCGCGACGCTGACTGTTCAGTCGGGTTGCCCCGAGCCAATCTTCGTCTCCGAGCCCGGCGACATGACCATCATCGCCGGCCAGAGTGTCTCGTTCGAGGTCTCCGTGACCAGCGACACAGAGCCGCACTTCCAATGGCGGAAGGACAATGTCGCCATCAGCGGGGCCCGGGATGCCAGGCTCGACATCGAACACGTCACCGAGCTCGAAATCGGCGAGTACGACTGTGTCGTGACCAACGCGTGCGGGAGCGCCTCCAGCCACCCCGCAACTCTCGCGCTCTGCCTCGCCGACTTCGATGGCGATGGAACCGTCGACTTCTTTGACTACGACGCCTTCGTCAACTGCTTCGAAGGCCTCGCCTGTCCCCCCGGCAAGACCGCCGATTTCGATGGCGACGGCGCCGTCGACTTCTTCGATTACGACGCCTTCGTCCTCGCCTTCGAGGAGGGCTGCTGAATCTTTCACGCAAGGGAGCGGCCATGCCTCTCCCATGTCAAAGGAGCAACACCATGAGAGTCTCGAACACGGCCCTCCTCGCCTCCCTCCTCTCCGCATCCCTCTCCGGCGTCTCGCTCGCCCAGTGTGCCTCCTCCTGGCACGCCATGCCCGGCGTCACCGGCGGCACCACCTCGCTCAGCGCCATGACCTGGTGGGATCCCGATGGTGAAGACCCGCTTCCCACCCTGCTCATCGCCGCCGGTGAGTTCACCGCCGCCGGCGGTGTGCCCTGCAACAACATCGCCGCCTGGAACGGCTCGTCCTGGGCGCCGCTTGGCCTTGGATTCAACGGATCCATCGATTCACTGGCCGTCCTGCCCAATGGCCAGCTCGTCGCCTCGGGAGTCTTCACTCAGGCCGACGGCCAGCCGTGCAACAACATCGCCGCCTGGAACGGCTCCGCCTGGCGCTCGCTGGGCGACGGCCTGAACAACGCGACCTACGCCCTCACCGTGACCCAATCCGGCGACCTCATCGCCGGCGGATTCTTCACCGCCTCCGGCGCCACGCCCCTCAACCGCGTCGCACGCTGGGACGGCACCAGCTGGCATGCCATGGGCACCGGCACCACCGGCGGCGTTTACGCCCTGGTCACTCTCCCATCCGGCGATGTCGTCGCTGGCGGCATCTTCCAGACCGCCAGCGGACACATCGTCCGCAATGTCGCCAGGTGGGACGGCACTGTCTGGAATGCCATGGGCGGCGGCGCCAACTCCTCGGTCCTCTCCCTGGGCATCGACTCCCACGGCGATGTCATCGCCGGCGGACAGTTCACCTTCATGGGCAGTTCCGGTGCCTCTCGCGTCGCCCGCTGGTCGGGCGGTGCCTGGTCCCCCATCGGCCTGGGCCTCAACGCACAGCCCCTGGTCTTCGCCAACATGCCAAACGGCGACCTCATCGCCGGCGGACACTTCTGGTACTCGGGCGTCACCGGCATGTCCAAGATCGCCCGCTGGGACGGCTCCACCTGGAACCCCATGGGTCAGGGCATGGAGCAGTACGTGATGTCCCTGGCGCTCACCCCCAAGGGCGACCTCCTCGCCGGCGGCGGCTTCGTGACCGCCGACGGCCTGCCTGTCGAGTCGCTCGCGGTGTGGAACGCCTGCACGTTCTGCCCGGCCGATTTCGACGCCGACGGCACCGTCGACTTCTTCGACTATGACGCGTACGTGAACTGCTTCGAGGGCCTCACCTGTCCCCCCGGCAAGACCGCCGACTTCGACGCCGACGGCACCGTCGACTTCTTCGACTACGACGCCTTTGTGGTCGCCTTCGAAAGCCCCTGCTGAACCCCATAACAACCCCGGCTGTGCGTGCCGGCATGGTGCGCCCACCGTCCCGATAGCCCCTCTGCATGCGAAAATCGGGCTTGGAGAATCCCGGATTTCCGGTTATCTTTGGGCTGCGCTCCCAGTGCCGCGAGCGAGAGAGGACACACCGTGATCCACAACGCAGGCATCGTCGCCACTTCCGTCGGGTTTGCGTGCCTTGTTCCAGCCTTCGAGGCCAACGCCCAATTCGCAACGTTCACGGGAGGAGCATCCCAGGAGCTCGCCTGGCAAGCCGCCGCCGGTGGCAACGTCCCCTTGGAGGACTTTGAGAGCTACCACGGCGGCCTTTGCTGCGCACCGACCGATCAGGTGACCGCCCTCCCCGCTCTTGGAATCGTCTTCGCGACCGACGTTCCCGGCGCCTATCCCGGCGTCTACAACTACCAGCCGCAAGCGCACTCCGGGCAAAACCAGCTCGCCAACTTCGGCGGAGGCCTCAGCGCCTACGCCGACTACCGCATCCTTCCCGAATCCGGCAAGGCCATCTACGCCCTGGGTTTCTGGCAGTGCGACCCCCAGGGCGACCAGACCATGTACGCCTTCGACGCCCTGGGCACCCTCGTCGGCCAGATCACCGGTCACATCAACGACGGCGGCGGCCTCTCCTTCGCCGGCTTCGTCTCCACCATTCCCATCGCCAGGGTCGTTGTCGAAGGACTTCTCGGCGACGGCTGGAATCACATCGATGATCTCCAGGTCGTCGCACGCAGTTCCTGCCCCGCCGACTTCGATGGCGACGGCACCCCCGATTTCTTCGACTACGACGCCTTCGTCATCTGCTTCGAGGGTGGCCCCTGCCCCCCAGGCCCCCCACCAAGGACCGCCGACTTCGACGCCGATGGCACCGTCGACTTCTTCGACTACGACGCCTTCGTTGTCGCGTTCGAGGCCGGTTGCTGACGTCTGCCCCTGTTGTCCAGAAAGGACCCATCATGCGCTGTTTGATCGCGCTCGCCGCCTCGCTCGCATCCTCCGCCCTTGCCCAGCCCTTCCAACTCATCGTCACCGTCTCCCCGCCGGGTTCAGACCCCAATCCCGCAAACTGGCAGCCCACCCTTCGCATCGGCGTCAATGGGAGCGGCGGAACGACATTCCCCCTCGCGAACATCCCAAAGACCGAGGTCTTTGACCCCGCCGGCATCGCGTTCCGATCCGCCTCGGACCTCTTTGTCGGCAACCGTCACGGCAACGTGCTCGGTCAGGGAAGCATCTCCCGCTTCACCCTCTCGCCCGACGGCGCAACCACAACCCAGACCGCCAACTTCACCGCCCCGGGAATGATCGGCGTCCACGAGCTCGCCTACGACGCCACTCGCGACCACCTCTTCGCTGCCTGCGTGAACAACGGCGTCTACCGCTTCAGGTTCGACGCCTCGGGCAACCCCGTCCTCGTCGGCTCGTTCGCGCCCGGACGGCTCGCTCGCGGCATCGCGGTCCACCCCAGCGGCGGGTATCTCTACATGACCGCCGCCTCGGGCACCATCTTCACCTTCCAGCTCACCGGCCAAAGCGGCGTGACCGAACTCCCCGCCACGAGCATCCCCGGCGCGTCCAATCTTCACTTCTTCTGCGTCTCCCCCGACGCCCGCCACCTCTACGCCAGCGACATCGGCTCAAACAAGGTCTTCCGCTTCCGCCTTGGCGCCCTGGGCGAGCTCACGCTCGACCAGACCATCACCTCCCAGGCCGCCATCGACCTGGCCTTCAGTCCCGACTACACCGAGATGTTCGTCGGCAACCACTTCCAGGGCGGCATCACCCGCTACCGCGCGGGCGCCGAACTCAACTGGACCCAATCGGGCACCATCGCCACGCCCAGCATGGGCGGTTTCGGCACCTTCGTCGCCCCAGGCTGCATCGCCGACTTCAACTTCGACGGCGCCGTCGACTTCTTCGACTACGACGACTACGTCCGCTGCTTCGAAGGTCAGGCCTGCCCACCCGGGCGCGACCCCGATTTCAACGGCGACAACGCGCTGGACTTCTTCGACTACGACTATTTCGTCCAGCTCTTCGAGACCGGTTGCTGACCTAAAGTCGCTCTCGCCTCGCACAACGTCCATTCATGGTTCGGTCCGGGAGATTCCTGATGAAGTCGATCGTCGTCCTTGTGTGCGCGATGTGCTCCCTGGCCCACGCCCAGATCTTCACGTTTGTCGCCGCGCCACCCCAGCCCAGCGCCGTCATAGGTTCGGTCCCCGGACCAAGACCTGCTCATGGCTCGATCGTCGACGTCGACGCCGGCGCTCTGGAGGCGCTTCTCGACCAGGCTCCGCTCGAACGCCTCGATGCCCCCCTTCACGCCTATGGCCTGCAGATCGACCTGCCGGGGCCCGCCGGCAACCTCGTGCGCTGCACCATCGCACAGTCTCCCGTCATGGAGCCCGCCCTGGCTGCCAAGTTTCCGTTCATCCGCACCTTCATCGCCCAGTCCGCCGATCGCACCGCCGTCGGCCGCCTCGAACTCTCGCCCCGCGGCCTCACAGCCATGCTTCGCTCGCCCGATGGCGTCTGGGTCATCGATCCCTGGCAATCCGCCGATCCTTCCCATGCTGTCGCGTACTGGCTCAGAGATCTCCCCGGAACCACCGACTGGGCCTGCCTCACCACCGAGGGTGTCCACGGTTTCGGTACCCCCGAGCTCGAAGAGATCGATGGCGCCATCACCGATCGGGCTCTTCGGACCCTTCGCACCGTGCGCTTCGCGCTCGCCTGCACGGGCGAGTACGGCCTGTTCCACAGCACCATCCAGGGGCACGCCCCCAACGTCGCCGATCCGCTCGCCGCCATCGTGACGGCCGTCGGCCGCGCGAACGTGGCGTACGAGGCAGACCTTGCGATCCATTTCAACCTTGTCGCGAACAACGATCAGATCGTCTTCTTCAATCCCGACACCGATCCGTACGACGCGACCTGCGGCGGCGGCGGCGGGGCCGACTGCTCTGGCAATCTGCTCAACCCCAACATGAGCCTCTTGTACAACGTCATCGGAACCGAAAACTACGATGTCGGTCAGGTGCTCTCGCGGATCTTTGGCGGCGTCGCCTACCTCTCGGTCGTGTGCGATGAATACTACAAGGGCGGGGGCGTCTCGGGCATGCCGCGGGGCGGCGATGTCGAGTCACTCGCATTCCTGGTCATGATCCACGAGCTCGGGCATCAGTTCGGCGCCAACCACACCTTCAACGGCACACGCGGGCGCTGCCAGGGCAACGTCCATCTCTCGACCGCGTGGGAGGCCGGTTCGGGCTCATCGCCCATGGCGTACGCCGGCGGCTGCCCCGTCGGCAACGCCGAGCCCACCGACAACGTCGTGCAGTTCGCCGACCCTTATTTCCACCACGGAAGCGTCGGCGAGATGGAGAGCTACCTCACGACCATCTCCTGCCCCGCCCTGACTCCCACCGCCAACAACATCCCGACCATCCTGTCCTACCCGGCAAGTGTGGCGATCCCCGCCGGCACTCCCTTTGCACTGGCCGTCTCGGCCAACGACCTTGATGGTGATCCACTCGCCTACTCGTGGGAGGAATACGACTCAGGCTTTGCCCGGCCCCTCACCGGCACCGGGTCGGAGGACAACGGTATTGGTGCCCTGTTCCGCGTCTTTCCGCCCGTCGCAAGCCCGGAGCGATCGTTTCCGCGCATGGCCGATGTGCTGTCGGGTGTCCCCACTCCCGGCGAGATGCTGCCGACCACGGGGGGCGTGACGCGCCGGTTCAGGGTCATGGTTCGCGACAACCACCCGGGCGCGGGCGGCGTCGTGATCTCCCCCTTCGTCACTCTCTCGATCGTTTCCGGTGGCGCGCCCTTTGCCATCACCGCGCCCGTCCAGAACGAACTGGTGCGAGCGGGCAACTACGCCGTCACCTGGGCCGTCGGCGGCACCAGCGCCGCCCCGATCTCCTGCTCCTCGGTCACCATCCGCCTCTCCACCGACGACGGCGCCACATTCGCCCAGTCTCTTGGTTCTTTCCCCAACACCGGCTCGGCGGTCGTTTCGCTCCCATCCTCAACCGCAACCGCGCGCGTCAAGGTCGAGGGCAACGCCAACATCTTCTTCGCCGTCTCCCGACCCTTCCTGCTCCGCCCCCTCTGCCCGCCCGACTTCGACAACGACGGCACCGTCGACTTCTTCGACTACGACGCGTTCGTGAACTGCTTCGAGGGCCTGGCCTGCCCGCCCGGCATGACCGCCGACTTCGATGGCGACGCCACCGTCGACTTCTTCGACTACGACGCCTTCGTGATCGCCTTCGAGGTCGGATGCTGAGGCCGCTCGCTCCGGGCGCGCGCGTCCATCGCGCTCACTCCGCGCTCACTTGGCCTGGTAGCTGAAACTCTGCCCGCCGATCGAAGCCTCGTACATCAGCCCCGCCTCATCCATCGTGAAAACCGCAACGCCGCCGGAGTACCTCGCGTTCGCCCCCGCGCCCGAGTACAGGGCCACCGCCGTCGCCTGCGCACCAAACTCGAACGTCCCGTTCTTGAACGAGCTCAGCGCATCCTGGGTCTTGAACGCGATGATCTCCGTGTACTCCTGACCGCCCAGCGCGAACCCGATCGACGCCTGCGTCAGGTCGCAGTACCCGGCAAACTCTCCCCCCTCGTACAGCACGCCCCTGCCGTACGCCCCGCCGATCGCCACCGCCCCCTTGCCCACGTTCGGAAAGACCGCGTACCCCGCCGCCTCCTCGAGCACCCGCGCGAGCGAAGGATCGTTCTTCTTGGCCGTCGCAACCGACCTCGCGCTCTGGTTCTGAATGATCACCTTGCCCCCCTCACTCTGGGGCGCGGTGGAACAGGCCGCAGGAGCCAGAAGCGCCAGTACAACGATCGATCGCGCGATCACGCCTTCAAAATAGGCCCGCATGGTCGAAACTCCCTAAGGACTCTCCGGGTCGTGCCCGACAAGGAACCCCACCCCGGCCAGAAAAGTTAGGCTCGTCGGGCCTCCCGCGATGACTCCATGGATCGCTCCAACGCCCTTGCCATCGTCGTCGCGCTCGACACCTCGGGCTCAGACCTGTGCCACCTTTCGATACACCTGCGGCACAAACTCCAGATCGCTCGCCTCACGCACCGCGATATCGATCTGAAACTGCATGATCTCCGGCGCCACCGGCGGTTGATAGTCCGACAAACAGGCCGCCAGCGCGTCGATCGCCGAGAGCCCCGGACTCGTCCGCGTCATGCGATACACCTTGACCGCCAGCGCCTCGGCCGCCCCGGGCGTGAGCCGCAGCGGTATCCGCCCCTCCAGCGCCTTGGGCAACTCCTTGTCGACCACCACGCCCCGCTTCTTCGCCAACGCCCTGAGCAACCCCCAACCCTCCGCCGGCGTCGTCGTGGGCAAGAGCGGGATCTTCACGTCCACCCGCCCCGGACGCTTGAGGTCCACCTCGATCAGATCCGGACGGCTGCTCGCCAGAATCCACATGATCTTCCCGCGATTACGAGTGTCGCTCATCTCCTGCGCGAACATCGAGTACACACGCCCGCCCACGCCGCTGTCCCCGCTGTCGGCCTGACGGCTCCCCAGCGCCTGGTCCGCCTCGTCGATGAACACGCAGCACCGCCCAAGGGCGTGCAGCAGCCTGAAAATCGTCTCCAGATTCGACTCCGTCGAGCCCACCCACCGGTCGCGGAAGTTCTTGAGCTTCACCATCGGCACACCCGCCGATCCCGCCATGCACTCCACCATGAACGTCTTGCCCGTCCCCACCGGCCCGCAGATCAGGTACCCCATCGGCAGCGCCGCCAGGTCGTTGGCCTTCCACAGCGCAATGTCCTGCCCCAGCCACGCCTTCACCTTCTCCATGCCGTGAATGTCGTCGAGCGTCCGGTCGGGCTTGATGAACTCGATGAGCCCGCCCGTGTCGTGCTCCACGATCTGCTTCTTGATCGCCATCAGATCCGTGTCGGCGATCGGCTGCTTTTTGTGCTGGCGCGTTTTGAGCATGCTCTCCACCGCCGAAAGCGCCGTGCCCGCCAACGCCCCCGCCGGTACCGACAGGTCTTTCACCATCTCGCCCAGCGCCAGCGGGTACCTGTGCGCGATGGTGACAAGGGCCCGCCGGAGCTCCTCGGGTGTCGGCAGCGGCACCAGCACTCGCGCCGCCCGCGCGTTGTTGACGATCAGCTGGTGCAGATCGCTCAGATTCTCCGTGATCAAAAACGTCGCCTGCGGGTGCGCGGTCAGCGCCGGGTCCGTCCCCCAACTCCGCAGATGCAGCGCCAGCGCCGAAAGGTCGTAGTTCACGCCCCCGCGCGTGTCGGGCGCGATGAGCGACGCCGAACGAACGAACACCGCCACGTGCACCGGCCGCTGCCCCATCAGCCTCAGATTGTTCACGTACCGCAGATATGACGAGATGAACTCCACCGCCTGCCGAGGCTCCCGGGGCACGTTCGCCGCCGCCTTGAACGTCGGCCACTGGCCGAAAATCTCCCCGCCCTTTTCGACCCGAATCCCGTTGCCCAGGTCATAGCTGATCACCACGTCAAACCGCGGCAGCAGCACCCGGGCGATGTAGTCGGTCAGCGTCCCGAGCTCGGCCTTCTCGCCCTCCGCACCCGCCGGAATCAGGATCGAGTCGCCCACGTTGCCCGAGAGAAGAAACTGGCTCGCCGAGTTGGACTCGTACAGCGTCACCAGCTCGCTCGCCCACGCTGGCAGCGACGCATCCTGCGCCGCGGACTCGAGTGGGGGTGGGGGTGGGGGGGTGACGGTCTTGGACATGGTTTGTGGTGCAAAGGCGCGGTGCGATCGACGGCACGCGCGCGATGTGGTTAGACGCTCGTGACGCCCGACCGATCGTCAGTTCTTGAGCGCATCGCTCGGGCCCATCGACTTGGTCGCGTCGGCCGGCGCGCTCGCCGCGGCCCCGGGAATCGTGATCCCCTCCGCCGCCGCAAAGTCGGCCAGAGCCTGGTCCGCCAGCGCCGACTGCTCCGCCTCCTTGAGCTTCACGTCCCCCATGTTCATCGTGTCCTGGGCGACGCGAACCCGCCCGGCGGCCTTCTCCTTGTCCTCGTTGACCATCTTGTGCAGCCTGTCGAGCGTGTCGCCCGAGCCGCCGATGGTCGTGATCATCCCGCTGGCCATCTCCGTCAGCTCCGCCATCGCCTTCTTGACCTTCAGCCCATCCAGATCGCGACGCAGCGCCTCGAGCTTGGACTGGGCCGTGCTGATCGCCACGTCCCGGGCCTTGAGCAGGTTCTGGTACGTCGTCTCCGCCGACTCGAGCTGCGCGCGATTCTCCGTCAGCTCACGCGTCACCGTCTGGAGCCGCAGGGCGTACTGCCCCGCCGCCTGCTTGTTGCCCACCTTCAGGTTCGCCGCGGTCTTGGCCCGCAGGTCCTTCTCGTCGGCCTCCAGTTTCTTCACCTGCGACATCAGGCGCTCGCAAAGGCCGGCGTGGCTCGCCAGCCCCTGGTTGTACTGCCCGATCTGCTTGCGCAGATTCTCACGCTCAACCTCCAGCAGGGCCTCGGGGTTGCGCCTCTCGACGCCCGACACGAAAAGGCTGAGGAATCCCTTGATCAGATTTGCAATTCTGCTGAACACCGGGTGCTCCTTGTTAGTCCATCCACCCCGCCAACGCGAACGATCCGCCAACTATATCAGGCCCTGCGGACGCACGGGGGCCCGCGCTCAGCTCTTGGCCTTCCACCCGTACGTCTGGTACTCGCTCTTGAAGGTCCCGTCGTCGAACAGGTCGATCATCGCGTACCCCGGCTCGCACTGCTTGTGGTTCCCCTTCCACCACCCGCCGCTCACCGCCCCGTTGCACAGGTACGTCACCCCGTTGTAATCCACCCGATCGACCAGGTGCACGTGCCCCGAGATGCAGAGTTTCACGTTGGGATGCTTCTGGAAGAGCTTGATCAGCGCCCCCGCGTCGGTGTGCACCAGCCCGCCGTTGATCTCCAGCTTGTTGGCCGCGTTCAGCGTCGTGTTCCCGTCCCAGATGCACCCCGCGACGATCGGAATGTGCGACAGGATCAGCACCGGCGTCTCCTTCTTCACCCCCGCCAGATCACCCTCGAGCCACGCGAGCTGCTCGTTGTCCAGCCTCCCGAGATACCCCCCGTCTCCCTGCCCCAGGTCGGTGATGCTGTCGAGGATCACAAAGTGCCACCCGGCCTGGTCCCACGACGTGTAGGGCTTCTCCCGCCCGAACACCTCGCACGCCCGCTTCTTGCCGTAGTTCGCCTCCGTCCCCGCCGTCTTGCTCTTCTTCTTGTTCCATCCCCAGCAGTCGTGGTTTCCCACCGCCGACTTGACCGGCAGCGACGACTCGCTCTTGAGCACCTTCTTCCACAGGTCCCATTGCAGCGTCGTTCTCGCGTCGTCGGTCGCCAGCGAGTCCATCACGTGATCGCCGCCCGTCAGGATCAGCTCGGGCTTGTCCTTCTGCGACTGCGCATGCCTGAAACACGCCGCCGTGCCCTGATCCGCACCAAGCTCCGGTTGGATGTGCGAGTCGGTCAGGTGGGCCAGCCGGATCGATCGCTTCGCCGCCGCCCCCTTGGGGAGAGGACGCTCGAGCATCGACCCCCGCGCGAGCCCTCCCAGCCCAACGCTCGCCCCGACCGCCGCCAGCCCCGCCAACATCCCTCGCCGTGAGAGTTCGATCGTCATGTCCGCCTCCGTTTGTCCGTTTCACGCGCCCTTCACGGGCTCAACCCAAAGCAAACTATCCTGCCGGCAGTGTACCAGAACCGGGCCGCAGGTTGTCTCAACCCGCGTCCGTGCGGCCCAACCTTCGCTCGTCAGTGCGAACTCCAGCTCTCCCTCATCGGAGCCCCATACCCAGGTCCCGCCCGACAATTCCCCCGGCGATCCCCAGCTCCCGGCGCTCCTTCGGTGCTCCACCTGGGCGCGATACAACGCCATCAGCACCTCCCGTGCATCCCGCGTCTCATCCTCCCTGAACGCCGGGGCCCCCTCGTCCGCCCGACGCTCACTGAACTGCACGCACCCCCACCGTTCCGGCTGGTGCATGTCCACCATCCCCTGCGCCGACCACACCCAGTTGTGCTCGGGCCTTCCCGCAACCTTGCGATACCGCCCCTCCACAACCTCCAGATCCCACTGCACCCGCGAGAAGTTCATCCTCCACACGTCCCCGTCCCGCGGCGGCACCGGCGCCACGTCCCGATCGTGCCTGTCGAACGCCTCCCAAGGCCACGCAAGTTCCACCACCCACCCGCGGTCCGTGTCGCTCGGATCGTTCAACGTCCCGTGCACACGCACCGCCTTGCGCAGCCCACTCACATTCCAGTCATGGTCCGCCCTCACTCCCTCGCGATAAGGCTTGGGCAACCACAAATCGAACACCGTCCCCAGCGCGTTGATCTCAAGCTCGTAATAGTTGTGGTTGCTCCCCTCGGGCCCGACAAACGCCTCCCAGTCGTTGTCGTGGTACACGATCGAGTCGTGCTCGGTCAGGCTCGCCCACACGTGCGGCTCCTCCATCTCCGCCAGCATGTACAGGCACTTCTCATCCCACAGCATCTTGTGACGCGTCCGCCACGTCGGCCTGGGCCTCGCATCTCCCTCGATATCCACGTAATCCTCGGTCCACGCCACATCCCGCCACACCGCCTTCTCAAGGTCGGCGTCGATCTCAATCGGCCCCCCCGCCCTGTGACAGATGTACCGCCTCGCCGTGCTCATCCCACATCCCCCAACCCCAGCGACTCGCCAAACGATTTCAAGAGCCGCCGTCGCACCAAAGCCTCCTCCGGCGCCGCCAGGATCGGCGACCGCTCGATCCACTCCGCCGCATCACGCCGTGCCATCGCCAGAAGCTCCCGGTCTCGCATCAGGTCCGCCACCTTGAACGGCGGCAGCCCCGACTGCCGCGTCCCGAACAACTCGCCCGGTCCGCGCAGCTCCATGTCCTTCTCCGCCAGCACAAACCCGTCGTTGGTCTTCTCCATCACCGCCAGCCTTGCCACCGCCACCTCATTCGTCCCGGCGCCAGGAGTGGTCGGGGTCGCCGCGATCGCCGGCGCATCGGCGATCAGATAGCACACCGAGGGCCTCTCCCCGCGCCCCACCCGCCCCCGCAGCTGGTGCAGCTGCGCCAGCCCGAAGCGCTCGGCGTGCTCCACCACCATCACCGTCGCCCCGGGAATATCCACGCCCACCTCGATCACCGTCGTCGCCACCAGCGCGTCGATCAATCCCGCACGGAATCGCTCCATGATCGAGTCCCGCGTCGCCTTGCGAAGTCTGCTGTGCATCGCCGCCACCCGCTTGCCGGCAAACGCCCCCGCCTCCAGCTCCCGCACCAGCGACCGCGCCGACACCAGCTCCCCATCCGCCGTCGGCTCAACCCCCATCCGCTCGTCATCCTCCTCGCCGATCGCCGGCACCACGACAAACGCCTGCTCACCCGCGTCCAGCCGCTTACGCACCTCCTGGTAGACCGTGTGCCGCTCCGCCGCATCGATGACCCTGGTCCGCACCGGCTTGCGCCCCGGCGGCATCCCGTCGATTACCGAGATGTCCAGATCGCCAAAGAGCGTGATCGCCAGCGTCCTTGGAATCGGCGTCGCCGTCATCACCACCACGTGCGGCGTGATGCCCGTCTCCCCTCCGCCCCCGCCCCCCTTGGCACGCAGACCCGCCCGCTGATGCACGCCAAAGCGATGCTGCTCATCGATCACGCACACCGCCAGCGATTGGAACCTCACATCCTCGGTCAAGAGCGCGTGCGTCCCGATCACAATGTCCACCGACCCCGAGCCAAGCCCCGCGATGATCCGCGCCCGCGTCGCCGGCTCCATGCCGCCCGTAAGCAGCTCCACCCGCACGCCGCCTCCAGAGAGCATCCGCTTGACGCTCTGGAAGTGCTGCTCCGCCAGGATCTCCGTCGGCGCCATCAGCGCCGCCTGATGCTTCGACATCACCGCCATCAGCATCGCATAGAGCGCAACGACCGTCTTGCCCGACCCCACGTCCCCCTGCACCAGCCGATTCGTCGGCGTCGGTTTCGACAAATCCGCCGCGATCTCTCTCACCACCGTCTCCTGCGACGCCGTCAACGCAAACGGAAATCGCCCCTTGATCTCCTTGTCCACCGCCTCGTTCCACCGCAGATCCGGCGCTCGCAGCGACCTCCGCAGGTGCCACCGCTTCATGTGCACGCCCAGCTGCAGGAGCAGGAGCTCGTCGTACGCCAGCCGCCTCCGCCCCATCAGCACCTCGTCGGTGCTCTCGGGCGCGTGCATCATCCGATACGCCTCGCCCAGCGACGGCAGACTCCGTGCCGCCCGATACTCCGGCGTCAGGTGATCCTCAAGCAATGGCCACGCCATCGGCAAGACCAAGGCCGCCAGCTTCTCCACCTGCCACGCCCGGATCAGTTCGCTCGCCGGATACACCGGCCTCACCCGCGAATCCCTGGGCGGCGGATCCTCGTTCCCCGGGTGCAGTACCTCATGGCGAGGATTCACCAGCTGCACCCCCGACCCCCGTTTGGTCGCCTTCCCCTGCACCCGCAGCCTCACACCCGGCTTGATCTTCTCCCGCAGGTACATCATGTTGAACCACAGCACCTCAAGCCGCCCCGTCCCGTCGTGCAGCACCGCCTCCAGCCGCGGCTTGGGCCCGCGGGGCCAGACCTTTGTCGCCGTCACCTCGCCCCTCGCCGACACGATCCGCCCCGCCACGATCTCCCCGATGGCCGATTCGGCCTCCTGAATCTCATGCCGCAGCGGCAGGTGCGCCAGAAACCGCCCGACATTCGTCACCCCCATCATCGCCATCGCCTCCGCCAGATTCGGCGGTACTCCCGGCACCAGCGCCAGCGGCGTCGTGAGAGCCATCTGCGGCTGCGCCGGAATGGAGTGGGGGGGATGGGGGTCGGACATGGCAGGACGATACGTGGACTCTCGTCCGTTCGCTAGCGACACCTATCTTGCGCTGGGCGAGGTCAGCTTCGTCGCAATCACCGCGAACTGCTTGATGTCCCGCGCCGCAATCGCCTTGGTCGCCGCGGTCGAAACCGCCGGATCCAGTTTCAGGTGCCCAATCGCCCCAGACGCCTTCTCCCACAGCTTGTCCACTTTCTTGGCCGGCTCATCCCCGGCAACCGCCAGAAAGAGCTCCGACACAAGCTCCTGCAGCGACGCCAGATGCCTCGTGTCGGCGTGCTCGTAGAACCGGTTGATCGCCTTGCGGGCCGTCTTGCTGTAATGGTCCTTCGCCGTCATGATCTCGCGCTCTCCTGTGGCCCGATTTCCTGCTCAACCCGCCACGCCAGCTCCGGCCCCCTGCAATCGATATGGACCGCGAAAAACCCGGGCAGCCCGCCCGCCGTCTTCGCCTCCGTCGCCATCATCAAAGGCCAGATGATCGCCCGGTCGGTCTCCGGCACCGGCAGACTCTCAAGCTCTTTGTGCGTGAACCAATCCAGCATCCCCTCGTTCATCTCGTGCGCCGGCACATCCACCGCTCCCATCACCCTGTACACAAACATCAGCCAGTGCCCCTTGCCCTCAAACGCCTGCTCGCTCACCATCCCGATCAGCCGGATCCGCTCGATGGGCACCTCGATCCCCGCCTCCTCGCGAATCTCCCGCTGCGCACACTGCGCGGGCGACTCTCCAAGCTCCACATCCAGCTTCCCCCCGATGGGCGAGCAAAGCCCCTGGTTGGGCGACTTCTTGCGCCGCAAAAGCAAAATCCGCCCCTGCGAGTCCCGCAGATCGCACAAACAGGCCAGTTTGTAGGGCAGAGTCGGTGTCATGGTTCAGCCGCGTGAAGTACACGCAATCGATCATCGAACATCAAGAAAGGCGTGAAACACGGAGGTCACGGAGTGACACGGAGAAAGGCATTGGAAAGAGGGGAGGGGTAGTGATGTGTCATGTTCGATCAAACTGCCGGCCAGCCTCTCGATTGTTCGCACGCTCCACACTCAACTCCTGATCCAATTCTCACTCACTCACCCACCCACCCACCCACCCACTCTCTCTCTTGTTTTTCTCTTTCTGCGGTCTCTGCGTTAAAGCTCTTCGCCTTCCTCCGTGCCCCTCCGTGTCCTCCGTGTTGAACTGCCTTTATTGCCTCATCCGCGGCGGCTCCGCCCACCGCAGTTTGGTCGTCAGCGCCGACCAGAAATCCGCCCTGGGATTCACCACAAACCGCAGTGTCTCTTCCGCACGTCGGATCAACACCCGGTCCCCCGTCCGCAGGGGCTGCATCACCTGCCCGTCCAGAATGAGCGTCGTCCCCTCGCTCCCGGGGTCGGCGTTCGCCCGCGAGAGCGTCAGCTCGATCTGGCTTGTTCCCGGCACCAGGATCGGCCGGAACGACAAGGAGTGCGGCGCAATGGGCGTGATCGTGAACGCGTCCACACCCGGCGCCACGATCGGCCCGCCCGCCGACAGGTTGTACGCCGTCGACCCCGTGGGCGTCGACACGATCAACCCATCACCCCCAAAGCTCGGCCCCGGCAGGCTGTCGATCGAGATCGCCAGCTGGATCACGCGGTAAGGCGGCCCCGCCGTGATCACCGCCTCGTTGAGCGCGATCGCCTCAAACCCCACCGACCCATCCGCCCGCGCGATCGACACCGACAGAAACCGCAGCTCCCGGGTCTGCAGCGGCCCATCACCAAAGATCGCCGCGGCCTGCTCCGTCAGCGCGTGCAGCTCAAACTCGGCGATGAAGCCCAAACGCCCGAAGTTCACCCCCAGCACCGGCACCCCCAGCCCCGCGATCCGCCTGGCCTGACCCAACAGGCTCCCGTCACCCCCCAGCACTACCACCAAGTCTGCGCTTGCCGCCAGCTCGGGGATCTTGGGGTCGTGACTCTCGGTTTCGGCCAGCAGCGTCCCGTGGCGCCGGATCAGCTCCACCACCTCGCGCGCCGACGCCGCCGCCTCGGGGCGCTGGCGGTTGACGACAAGAAGGGCCGATCGGGGCATCGCCAAGCGTATACCGGGCCGTCGTTCTGGGGGTTGAAAGAAATCTTGGTGCTCCGTGTCAGAAACCGGCCGCACCCTGGCATCCCTGTGTCGACCCTCCGCTGTGGATGGTCTCCTCTGTCCAGAATCGCAAGGAGTCCTCACATGTTCAAGAACATCAACAACGTCGCCCGCCTCTCCCGTCTCGCCGGCCTCGCCGCCACCGTCGTTTCCGCCGTGCCGGCACTCGCCCAGCCCATCGCCTACGAGGGGTTCAATTACCCCGCCCTCGGCTCGCTCCTGGCCCAGAACGGCGGCGCGGGCTTCTCCTCGCCGTGGCAGTCCGCCGGCTACGGCGTCTGGTACGTCTGGTCGTCCGATTCCGTCTACGTCAAGAACGGCCTCAGCCTGATGACTTCGGGCCGCCGCGCCACCGCGAACCAAGGCGGCTACCAGCGCCTCCTCAATCTTGAGACCCCCATCGGCAACTCGCCCGGCACCGTCTGGATCAGCTTCATCGCCCAGCAGGACGCCGGCGTCGCCGATCAGTCCTGGCTCGGCGTCACGCTCCCTTGCACCGGCTCGGCCAACCCTTCGCTCTTCCTGGGCAAGCCCTTTGGCCAGCCCAACTGGGGCTCCGACGCGGGCCTGGCGGGCTCGATCCGTCAGACCAGCAAGTCCTCGAGAACCCAGGCCCTCATCGTCGCCCGCATCGACACCCGCAACGGTGCCGACGACGTCTACATGTGGGTCAACCCCTCGCTCGCCGTCGCGCCATCCATCGAAACCGCCGACCTCGTCCTCCCCGCCTACGGCAACTTCCAGGGCATCACCAAGGTCCTGGTCGAAACCGGAAGCTCCGGCCCCATCGCCAGCTCCGGCACCATCGACGAGATCCGCCTGGGCCACTCCTTCGCCGACGTCGCCCCCGTCAAGCCCGGGGTCGTCAGAGGCGGGTTTGCGCACGTCCCCCTGGGCCAGGCCATCCTCGAGAACACCTCGCCCGACATGCTGTCGATCACCCACATCGGCGGCACAGGCCAGGACGGCGTCGAGATCGCGCTGAATTCCTTGGGCGGAAGTGCGCTCTCGATTGCCCAGGAGTTCACCATCCCACCCGGCGCACACCTTGCCGTGGCCCACCGCAATTGGAGTGGGGAGACGACTCACACATCCACCTGGCAGCGAACCGCGGGGGGCGATCACCAACTCGTGGTGGACTTCTCGGGGCGCCCGGGCAATCCGGTGACCTCGGTCCAGATGATCATCCATGACGCCAATGGCAACGTGATCTCCGACACGACGACGCCCGGCAGCATTGCAGTAGGCAACGTCAACCCGCTCGTGCTGGGACAAAACGGCGGCGGGCTCTGCTCCGACGGGCAGCCGCCACGCTGGTACCTCGACGAATTCGCCAGTCCATTCTCGCCCGTTCAGGGATACACATGGGGTTGCCCCAACGGCATCATGCAAAACCCACGATCCAATTGGGTCGCCGTCATCGCGCAGTTCGAGCCCTGCCCCGGCTGCCCCTCCGGCAGCACCGGCTCGCACACGGTTGGCGTGACTGCGGCGGGGATCAGTGCATTCAGCATCGGCGGGATGGCGGCAGAGTACCACGGCGCACTGGCCTCGGGCCTGGGTGACGCGATGATTTCCCAGTCCTGCTCCGACGCCTCGGACTGCTCCGACCCTGCTCTGCACCAGCTCTCGATCGCCAACATCGGTGGCACGGGCAACGACGGCGTGAGGTTCGCACTTCCCGCCGACGTCATCAGCGCTAGCTATTCCCTTGGAGACTTTGCCTCGCTCGCCGACAGCGCGGTGGGCCAGGTCGTGAACACCATGCACGTCACGACCCAGAGCGGCGCCCAGCGTGCGGTGCGGGCCACGACCCAGTCCGACGGCTCGGGCGGGATGGTAATGTCGCTCGACGCGAGCGATCTGGGCTGCACGGAAGTCTGGTACGTCATCTCCTCCGACGGCGTGGTCGTGGCAAGCGGGCAGACGTCCACAGCGCTGCTCTCGATGGGCTGGCAGGACAAGGGGCTCAAGGACTTCTGGTGGTGGTTCGAGCATGGGGCTGAGGTGCGCTGGTCCATCCTCTTCGGCGATCCCCTCCCGTCAGCCATCATCGTCAACACCGGCAGCGGAACCTACTCGGGCAATCAGGTCGAACTCCAGTTCACCAACGGCGACCACCTCGCGTCCCTCGACGCTGCGACCATCACGGGCAGGGACCTCTCAGGCCCGCTCTCGATCTCCGACCTCACGCTCATGCTCGCCTCCGCCGCGTGCCCCGCGGATTTCGACCAGGACGGCACGGTCGACTTCTTCGACTACGACGCCTTCGTCAACGCCTTCGAGTCCGGTGCCGACAACGCCGACTTCGACCAGGACGGCACCATCGACTTCTTCGACTACGACGCTTTCGTCAACGCCTTTGAGCTTGGTTGCTGAACCGTTCCGGGCGTTGATCCGACAACACACACGCCAGCCCAAGGCCCCGGTACTTTGCCGGGGCTTTGTGGCGTTCCTTGTCCACGACCATGTGCTGTTCAAGTCTCCCTCCGCGTGCGGGGAATCGGGCACGTTACTTCACCGGCAACGCTTCCGGCGTCGTCGGCGGGTTCTTTCGCCAGAAGTCGACCGTGTCCTTGATGTGCGGCTTGAACCAGGCGAGATCCCAGGTCTTGAACGTGCCGTCGAAGCCCGACGCCACCAGTCGCGTGCCGTCCGGAGCGATGCTGAGACTCGCGGCTCGCTCGCGCTCGATTGCCGGGAAGGCGGCCACCTGCTCGCCGGTGCGCGTGTCCCAGATGTAGATCTTGCCATCGCCGTACAGCGTGAAGAGCAGGACGCTCTTTCCCGGAGGGCCCGGGAGGGGATGGAACGCGATGTCGGCGCAGCTTGCCTCATAGCCCGTCCATTGCTTGGCGATCGTTCCGGTGCGCACATCCCAGAGTCGAATGATGTGGTCGTCGGCCGCGGTGACGAGCAGGTCGCCGCCGGGGTTGAACGCCATGCACCGTGGATGCAGGGGATGTACGAGTTGGCGAGGTGAGTTTGGGCCCGTTGCGACCCCCAGGGCGACGACTCCATTGGGGCAAAGCGACGCGATCAGTGGCCCTCCGGGCTGGCGAGCCAGTTTCGAGACACGCAGTGGGTGCTTCCACAACAAGACCGGCACGCCGGGCGCACCAAAGTCCCATCGCCAGACCTCTCCGCCCGTGTCGGTGTGGAGTCCGGACTGTGGCACGTTGTACCTCGTGCTGATTCCAGTACCAAAGAGAACCGAAGCGCCATCCGGGGTGAAGCAGACCGCTGTCTTTCTGGTCTCGCCGTGGGCGAGTCTGGCCAGCGGCTTCCCGGTTCGCACGTCGAAGATGCGCACCACGCCGTCGTAACCTGCGCTCGCAATCAGGTCCGAGGCGGGACTGAAGGCCAGATCGCAGATGACCCGCCCGTTATTCACAGGGGCATCGGCCGCGGGCACCACGAGCTCACGCGCCTCGCCCCATCCGTCCTCAACTTGGGAACTGTTGCGCCAGATCGAGATGACTCCCTGATTTGAGCCGCTGATCAGCGTCGAAGCATCCGGGGAGAAGGCAGTGCAGTGCAGGCTCTTCTTGAAAGGGTCGGGCAGGCCCGCGCTGCCGGGCTGTCCCTGGACAGTGCCCGCCCGCACGGGCGGTTGGGAAGGCCCGGCGAGGGCTTTGGATTCCTGTCCGATCTCTTCGCCCCATTGTGGCTTGCGGATGTCCCAGACCCTGAGGAGTCCCGGCGTCGACGTGGTAAGCCACTGATCGGGCCCACCCGGCGCAGCGCCCGTGAAGACCGGCGCACCCGCGTACGTCTCGATGAAGAACGGTGTCCTGGGAGTGTGACCGGCGATCTTGGGCGTGCGATCGTAGATCAGCGTTCGGCGGGTGAACGATTGCGAGAGCGCCAGGGTGTCGCCCGATGGACCAATTCGTATGCTCGATGGCTTCTCGTTCACGGTCATCTCCACCTGATCCATGCGTCCTGTTCGCAGGTCCCAGAGCAGTATCCACGCGCCCCAGTGCAGCGCGATCGTCGTTCCGCTCGCGTCGGCTTCCACCGCCCCCACGTTGACACCCAGCATCGCCAGCGCCGAGAGCTCGGGCGGGAGCGTGAGCTGGTGAACTTTCCCGTCAAGGATGGACCACAGGTCGATGATGCTCTTGCCCTCGAGCGCCCGCTGGCACGCGACGAAGTGCCCGGAGCTGGTCCAATACGTTCGCGGCGCTTGCGGGCCGTTCTCGAACACCACGACCGGTGGGCCGTTGGCGGGATCGACCGGCTCCCTCACCACCTGGTGCGCCTCATTGACGTACGCGATGCTGTCGGTCCCATTCACAAGAACGATCGTCTTGGCGAGCGTCCGGGGCCACGTGCGGATCGGTCCTGGAACGCCGATCCGCCAGAGCGTCACCCCCTTGGGCGAGACCTGCAACACGCGCTCGATCTCGAAAGTCACGAGGTCTCCCAGCTCCCAATGAAGCCCCTCGAACGTCCACACACGCCGGCTCGTGAGCTCCGGCACCGACCACTCATCGACGCGACCATCGCGGGTGATGGTCCGAAAGCTGCTGGCGCTCGACCCTGCGCCCACCGATGCCAGGTCGTCTGCCCGTGATGACGCCCGCACATGCGAGGCCACCGCCCACTCGCACAGCGCCCAGTACACCCGCAGCGCGTCGGGAGGAGCGCTCGCGCCCGACGACGCGATCGCCTCATCGAGCAGGGGCTTGCTCAGCGCCGCGGAGATCAAGGCGGCCTCGGCCCTGGGCACGTTCCCAAGCTGCAACTCCGCGCGCGCGAGGCGAACCTCGCTCCGATCGAGTTCCGCCCGCAACGCGTCGCGTTTGTCCAGGATCTCATCGCGCTGCAACGCGAGCGTTCGAGCCTGGTCCCCCAGCCGCATCGCGTTCTCGTCGAGCCTCAGCGCCACAACCGCGTAGTACACCCCAAACCCAAGCAGGGCGATCACAATCGTCGCCCCGACCCCCAGCGACTTGCGATACTTGCGGATGGTCTTGCGCACCCGATACCACCGCTCCCCCACCCGCGCCGCCACCGCTTCGCCCGCCAGGTACCGGTCGATGTCGGCCGCGAAGCGGTCGGCGGTCTGATACCTCGCGTCCTTGTCCACCGCCATCGCCTTCATGATGATCGCGTCCAGGTCGGCGTCAACCCGCGGACTCCTGGTGATCTCCGCCGCCTCCATGGGCGTGGGGAAGCGACCCGACGTTTTCTTCGCGATGATGGCCGCGATCCCGTCCTGCTCGGTCTTCGCGTCGGGCGAGTGGTCATCGAACGAGGTGGGCAAGCGTCCGGTCACCAGCTCGTACAGCATGATCCCCAGCGAGTAGACGTCGCACCGCGTGTCCACCAGCAGCGGGTCGCCGCTGAGCTGCTCGGGAGACGCGTAGGCGGGCGTGCCATTGAAGATCCCCGCCAAGGACACGAAGATCGACGCCTCTCTTGGCGCCGCGCCGGACATCATCGATGTCTCGTGATCGACCAGCGTGCGTCGCGCCAGCCCGAAATCCAGCACGTGGGGCTGGTCCTCGGCGTCCACCAGCACGTTCGCCGGCTTGAGATCGCGATGGATAATCGCCCGGTTGTGGGCGTACTGCACCGCCCGTGCGATCGCCGCGATCATGCCCGCGCGCTGCGCGACGGTGCGCGGCGCGCGATCGGGATGTCCGTTCACCCGTCCGCGCGCCCACGCGTCGATCGTGACGCCCTCCACAAGCTCCATCGCCAGCGCGCTCCGTCCGTCGTCGAGCGTGATGTTGTCGTAGATCGTCACGATGTGCGGGTGGCGCAGCGACGCGGCGATCTCCACCTCCCGCTCAAACCGCCGCAGCTCCCGGGGCGTGGCAAACTGGCCGCGCAGGAGCATCTTCACCGCCACCGCCCGCTTGGTGTCCAGCTGCACCGCCCGGTACACGATCCCCTGCCCGCCGCGGTGGATCTCGCCCTCCACCGCGTACCCCGGCAGGATGAACGCCTGGGCCTCCTCCTCCCGGCGTCGGTATTCCTCGCTCCGCCCGGCGCCCGGGCCCGCGAGCGGAGCCGAGATCATTCCCCGCACACCGGCGACGAAGTGCTCATCGCGAACCAGGAGCGCGAGCTGGCTCTTGCACATCGGGCACGCCGCCGCGTGCAACGCCGCCGCCCGCGTCGCCGCGTCGTCCACGCCCGCCGCCAGCAGGATGAGCGTTTCCTCGCTCGGACACCCCGGGCGACCGACTACCTTTGACTTGGTGCTCTGCTCGCCGAACTCGGTGCGCGGCGTGAAGGTTGGCGGGTCCTGGCCCTCTTGCCCGCCATCTGGTTTGGGCGCGTCGGATCTCATCTACGCATCCTCCGCGTACGCCCGCCCGATCGTCTCCACCAGTTCGCGGAGCTTGCGCGAGAGCCGACTCTTGGCCACATACACGTCCGCCGGCGTCATGCCGCACTGTCTGGCGGCCTCCTCCACCGGCACATCGTGCAACGCCACAAGCTCAAACGCCTTGAGCTTCGCCGGATCGACCCCTTCGGTGGTTCGAAGCGCCTCCATCGCCCGCCCGATGATCACCGCCTCGCGCTGACGATCCCAGAGCTGCGTCAGCCCGGCCTCGTCGGGCATCGCCCCAAGCACGCTCTCGCCCCTGGCGTCCTTTCCCTTCGCGCCCCGCACTGGGCCGCCGGCGTTTCGGACCCTTTCGATCCGGTGGCGCGCGATGCCCATGATCCACGAGGAGAGGCGTCCTTTGCCGCGCACGTATCGCCCGGCGGCATAGTCCTGAGCGAACTGAGCGAGGGCCCACTGGGCGGCGTCGGCGGCGTCGGAATCGTTGAGCCCCAGCGACCTGGCAAACCCCGTCAGCACCGGGCGGTATCTGCGGTCGAATTCCGTCCACGCGTTCCCGTTTCTCGCATCACGGAGCGACTCGAGCAGGATCGTCGTGGTCGTTGGCAGGTGCCCGGGCATGCCAATATCTTAACACAAACCGGGCGCTTCAGAACCCCGAACCTCAACGCCCCGCCCCCCCGCGGCAACCCATAAGTCGCATCAGTCGCATAAGTCCCATCCCCGCCCCTTGCGCAATTCGTGCGCGCACCATAACCACAAATCAACAATCTCCATCCACTCTCACGATTTCCGCGAAAGGAATCCCGCCCCCGCGAGTTCATATGGCAATGACCCACGCGATCACATCCGACGACCTCTTCAACGCTTGGAGCAAGCACCCAGGCGATCCTTGCGCTCTCGCCGATCACCTCAAACTCACCCCCGCCCAGCTCTCCGACCTTACCGATAACCCGGCATTTGTCAGACGCATCGCCGCCTGGGAGCGCCTCACCCGCGTTTACAAGGAAGACCTCGTCTTCGACCACCAGCAGGCCGCCGCCGCCACTCTCCGCGAAACCATGGCTGCCTCAGACCCCATCGAAGCCCGCCGCGCCGCAACAACCCTCGTCCGCCTCTGCCGCAACATGCTCCCCCGTGGCACTGCTCTCCAGAGCAGTGCGTCCCGCAGCCGATTCGCTCAAGCTGGCACCGCTCTCCAGAGCGGTGCATCCGACTGCCCCTCGCCTCCCCAATCCGCCGCCCCCTCCGCTCCATCGACTCCCCCTTCCGCCCCTTCCCAGCCTTCAACTCCTCCCGACCCCGTCGACGCGCCACTCACGCTTCCTCTCGTCACGCCATCGCCCCAGGTCGTGACCAAACTCACGGCTCGTGCAGGCGCCGCCGCCCGAGCCTCCGGCCCGTAACCGTGGCATGGGCATCCTGCCCATGTCTTCGTAGCACGGGCTTCCAGCCCGTGAATGAATCAGTTTTCCCTGCGTACCACCACGCTTCGCGTGGTTTCTATCTGCCCTTCCTACCGCCCCCTACCCGATCCGCGCCACGAGACTCTCCGCCTCCACCAAACTCCTGTGCCCCGTCCGCAGCCCGATGTCGCGTGCCACCGCCGGACCGCCACCGACGATCCGTATAATGCTTCGATCTCCAATCGAATCCGTGTTTCGGGCAGCGACATGAAAAAGCCGCCGTTTCCATGCCAACTCAGCGTCTTCCTCTTTCTCGGATCGATCGCGGCGATCGTGGTGACTTGCATCGACATCTCGGCGAAGCGACGTCTGGTGCTGACCTCCGCGGTTGTCACCGCTATCGACGTCAAATCCGTGTATCACAACAACAGAGCCAAGGGTTCGGGCCGCCGTTCCAATGTCGTCGCCATGAACGTGACCTATCAGGAACGCAAGACACACGACGATATCATCGCCCGCCTTGAGCTTGACGAGTCGGAGTTTCCCGATGGTGCGGCCTCGTACGTCAAGAACACCCCCGCCGGGTCGCGCATCGACTTGTACTACGATCCCACGGACCACAACAAGGTCGCATTGACGAACAAGGAATCGGATAGCACCACCACCACGATTGTGGGATTTGCGTGTCTTGGAGTTCTTGGGCTTGCTGGCGCGCTTTACTTTCGGCGTGAGTAGGGATGCATATACGGACGCGAGGAGCCCGACGCGTCGGCTTTGGGCTCTAGAATTGCCGCGGGGGACCCGAAGGAGTATGACCGTGGCCTATTCGAGCCCAAATGTGGAGCAGATCGGGCAAGGGCGAGCGGCCCCGCCTCTCGGCGGCGTGGCGCTGCCTTCACGACTTCAACTTATTGTTGGCCTCGTGTGGCTGAGCACGCCGGCCTTGGCATTGGTGCTCATGAATATTGATCCGCCGCTGGACACCTGGCGGAATCGGTGCTTCCTTGCCAGTACCCTCGCGATCCCGGCAGTGATTTGTGGGCTGGCGACTCTGTTGGGGGTGTTTGCGGTCACTTCCATGCGGCGTCTGGCGATCGCGTGCGCCATCGTGTTGTCCAGCGCTCTCTTGCCGGTTCCGATCATCGGGTTGATTGCAGTTCCGATGTTGTTGATCCCCATCACGGGCCCGTTTTTGTATCTGCTCCTGATGGGGATGCTGTGTGTTTGCACCAACGCGTTTGGATTGCTCCTGATGATCCATTGCTGGCGTGAGGAGCTTTCGGCGTGAGTAGGCAAGGGCTGCGTGGAACGGGTTGAGGTGCCGCTATGTTCGCTCCTTGCCACGTCCTGTTAGTGTGCAAATCGCCGAAGTCCTTCAGAGCCCGAAGCGCCAGCGAGGGATCGTCTACGGACGCCCTTGGTGTTGAATGACATGAAAGATCAACGTACGCCCACCCTCGCTTGCGCGTCGGGCTCTGATGATCGCGGTGCCCCGCGAACCCAGTCGGTTCTCCGCTCGTACCTCCCCGATGCTCTACATGGTCATCGAACGGTTCAAAGCAGGCAACCCCACCGCCGTCGGCCAGCGATTCAAGGCCAAGGGGCGTCTCATGCCCGAAGGATCCGGGGTCGCCTATGTCGCAAGCTGGATGGCGGCCGACGGGTCGTGCTGCTATCAGCTCATGGATTCTCCAGGACTCATCGAGCTCGCTCCCTGGATCGCGGCCTGGAGCGATCTGGTCGAGTTTGAGGTCATTCCCGTCCAGAGTTCCGCCGATTTCTGGGCTGCAAGGGGATAGCTCTCCTCTACCTCCTTACCCTTCCGTCATGGACATCAACGCCCGCATCGCCCAGTTTGAGAACATGGTCCAGCCGGGGGCCGACCCGGACAACGACATGGCATGGTTCAGCCTCGGCGGGGCGTACGCGCAGGCCGCCCGGCACGCCGACGCCGCCCGTGCGTACGAACGCTGCGTCGCGATCAACCCCGCGATGAGCAAGGCCTACCAGCTCGCCGGCAAGGCCCACATCGACTCGGGCCAGAAGGAAATGGCGGTCATGGTGCTCTCCGAGGGTGTCCGCGTGGCGGCCTCCAAAGGCGACCTCCTCCCCAAGAAGTCGATGACCGAGCTCCTGACGACGTTGGGAGCTCCGATTCCCGAGACGGCGTCGGCCGCGACCGCCGCAACGGGGGCCGCGGGCACGTTCATCTGCGGGCGCACCGGCAAGCCCGGCAACAAGCTCGCCCGCCCGCCCATGCGTGGCCCGATCGGTCAGTGGATCTTCGAGCACATCTCGGCCGAGACCTGGGGCGAGTGGATCAAGCAGGGGACCAAGGTCATCAACGAGATGCGCCTGGATCTTTCCCGCGACGACCACGCGGCCACCTACGACCAGCACATGCACGAGTACCTGGGCCTGGATGAAGAGACTCTCGCCGGCATCGGCGTTCACAAGTGAGACCTCACGGAGACGGCGCGGCATGCAGCACTACCACATGTGGTTCAATCTGATCGAGTCGCACAAGGACCTGGAGTTTGCCCGGGCCGTCGAAGCGTACATGGGACATCTCAAGTCGCAGGGCAAGATCGAGGGTTGGCGGCTCACGCGCCGCAAGTTTGGCTTTGGCCCGCCCGAGGTCGGCGAGTTCCACTGCGAGGTGTGGACGAACGACCTCGCGCAGCTCGACACCGCGTTCAGCCTCGTCGCGACGCGCGATGGCCAAGTGGAAACCCTTCACCGCCCCGTCTACTCGGCGGTGAAGGACTTCAAGTCGGCGCTGTATCGCGACTTCCCCGACCCCGAACGGACCGGACCCTGAGGCTTACTTCTCCGCGGTGATCTTGAGGATGCGGTCGTCCTGCTTGCCCGCACGCCCGCGGCCGTCTTTGTTCGACGTCGCGACGTAGATCGCGCCGTCGGGACCGACGACCAGGCAGCGCAGGCGCCCGTTGCCCGAGAAGAGTGTTTCCTGCCCGGTGACCTTGCGACCATCGAGGATGATGCGGTAGATGGCGGCACCTCGAAGAGTCGACACAAGATAGCTGCCCTTGAGCCCCGGGATCGCGTCGCTGTTGTAGAAGACGCCGCCCGAGGGTGCGACCGACGGCGTCCACTCGATGAGCGGGCTTTGCATGCCGTCCTGGGTCGAACCGTGGTGGATCAACGGCCAGCCCATGTTGAGCCCGGGCTTGTCGATCACGTTGAACTCATCGCCACCCTGTCCCGCCTCACCGCTGGGGCCGTGCTCGCACTCGAACATGATGTTGGTGCCGGCCTGCCAGTCGATCCCCTGGGGGTTACGGCACCCGAAGGTGTAGATTTCGGGGCGCACGCCCTCCTTGCCGACGAACGGGTTGTCGGTGGGCACGGTGCCGTCGTCGTTGATCCGCAGGATCTTGCCGCCCAGGCTCATCATGTCCTGGGCGAGTTTCATCTGGAAGCTCTCGCCGGTGGTGATGTAGAGCTTTCCATCGGGTCCGAACCGCACGCGGCATCCCGCGTGGTTGCTGCCGGCGGGAAAGCCGGTGATGAGGACCTTGGGCTCGACGAGCTGGTTGTCCTTCTCGGTGTAGCGGACGACGCGGACGTCCCTGGTCTCCGACTTGTCGGCCGGCACGCGGCCGTACGCGAGATACACGTAGTGGTTGGTGGCGAATTGCGGGTGGATGCACAGGCCCATGAGCCCGTTCTCGGCGGGCTGCTTCCAGCTGTCGGTGAGGGTGAGCATGGGCTGCTCGACGAGCTTGCCGTCGGTGAACATTCGCACGCGTCCGGCGCGCTCGGTGAAGATCATGCGTCCGTCGGGACAGAAGGCGATATCCCAGGGGACCTCGAGGTTGCTGAGGAGCGTCTCGACCTTGAGCTTGAGCTTGGTGGGCGGCGGCGCGGTGGTGGTGCTGATCGTCGCGACGGGTTCGGCCGCGGGCGCGGCTGGGGCGGAAGGTGCCGCGGGAGCGGGCGGCTGCGCCTGGGAGAAACCGGCGAGGGCGGCGAGGAGCGAGGCGACGGCAGTTTGGGTGAGCATGATCGAAGGATAGCCGAGGCGCCCGGCAGCGTCACCGACGTGGCCGCAGTCGAGTACACTGATCTCATGGCGCTTCTCGGGTTGGACATCGGAACCTCGTCGACCAAAGCCATCCTGATCGACGAGGCCGGAAAGGTGCTCGGTGTAGCCAGCGCGCCCACGACTGTTTCCACGCCGCCTGGAAAGGGTGGTGCCTGGACCGAGCAGGACCCCTTGGACTGGTGGCGCGCGACGCGTGAGAGCGTGCGGGGCGCACTGGCCGCCGCGGGACTCGACGCGACGCAGGTGCGGGCGATCGGACTCTCGGGTCAGATGCACGGCTCGGTCTTCCTCTCGCGGCGAGCCATGGACACGGTCGCGAGCGGTGGGGGTGTCCACGCTCTTCGTCCGGCGCTCCTGTGGAACGACCAGCGGACCGCCGATCAGCTCGAGACGATCAATGCCGCGGCCGGTGGTTCTGCAAATCTGGTCGCGATGGTCGGCAACGCCGCACTGACGGGGTTCCAGCTTCCCAAGATCCTGTGGATGCGACAGCACGAGCCCAGGGTCTTCGCCGAGATTGCCGCGGTGCTCTTGCCCAAAGACTACATCAGGTTCTGCATGTCGGGCGAGCTTGCGACCGACGCGGGCGACGCGTGCGGCACGTTGCTCTTTGATCCCTCGGCCAGGCGGTGGAACACCGGGTTCATGGAGACGCTGGGACTTGATCCGGCGTGGTTCCCGCCTGTGCGCGAATCGGAGGAGATTGCGGGGGTGCTTTCGCCGGGGGCCGCCGAGCAATTGGGGCTCAAGGCCGGCACGCCCATCGTCGCCGGCAGCGGGGACAACCAGTGCGGGGCGGTGGGCGCGGGTGTGGTCGAGCCGGGCCTCGTGCTGGCGATTCTGGGCACCAGCGGCGTGGTGTACGCCCACACGCAGACGCCCCGGCCGGATCTTGACGCCGATCGCCCGGGGCGAACCCACTCGATGTGCTCGCCGGGCAGGCAGTGGTGCGTGACGGGCGTGATGTTGTCGGCGGCGGGGTCGCTCGACTGGCTCGCGACGCGGATGTTCCCGGGCACGCCCTTGCAGACACTGCTGGCGGAGGCTTGGGCGGTGGAGCCGGGCTGCGAGGGGCTGACGTTTTTGCCGTATCTGCAGGGGGAGCGGTGTCCTCACCCCGATTCGACTGCCCGGGGCGCGTTCGTCGGGCTTTCGCTGAGGCATGGGCGCGGGCATATGACGCGGGCGGTGATTGAGGGCGTGACCTTCGGCATGGCGGAGATCATGGGCATCGTGCGGTCGCTGGATGTGCCGGTGAACGCGGTACGCGTGGGCGGTGGGGGGGCGAAGAGTCGCGAGTGGAGGCAGCTGCTGGCGGATGTTCTTGGATCGCCCGTGGAGGTACCCACGACCGAGGAGGGCGGGGCGTACGGGGCGGCGTTGCTCGCGGGGGTTGGTGCCGGCGAATGGAAGACGGTGGCGCAGGCGTGCCTTGCGTGCATTCGTGCGACCGATCGCGTGGAGCCTTCGGCGGCTGGCTCGCGCTGGGCGGGGCGGATCGGGCATTTCGGGGAGCTCTACAGCGCCCTTCGGGGGCGGTTCACGGGGGAATGAGTTGCAAGCCATGAGCCCGCATGTCACGCCGGTGTTCGAACGAGCCTGCGCCCATCTGCGCGAGATGTCGGGCGGCGTGCCAGCCTTTGCGGCCTTTGCGCCCGGGCGTGTGAACCTCATCGGCGAGCACACCGATTACAGCGGAGGGTTTGTGCTGCCGGTTGCGATCGATCGCGTGTGCGTCGCGGTTGCACGGCCCAGAGCTTCCGATAAGGCCGCACTCTCGCGCGTTGCTTCTGGCGATTCGCCCGGGGTCATCGAGTTTGATGCCGGGTCCAGACTCGAGCCGATCAACAGCGAGCGCGGCACCCCCGCGGCGTACATCAAGGGCGTGCTGCGTCAGTTCCAGGATTTCGGGGCGGTGTTTGGGCCGTTGGATATCGCGATCGCGAGCAGTGTGCCGCTGGGGGCGGGGCTGTCGAGCTCGGCGTCGCTGGAGGTGGCGGTCGCGACCTTGGCCCAGGAGGTTGGCTCGATCGCGGTGACGCCCACGCAGAAGGCGTCGATGTGCCGCAGGGCCGAGCATGAGTTTGCGGGGGTGCCTTGCGGGATCATGGACCAGTACATTTCGGCGATGGGCAGGGCGGATCATGCACTGTTGATCGACTGTCGCACGGAGGAGGCCAGGCTGGTGGCGATGCCCGGGCCCGATCAGGCCGCCCTGGTGGTCATCAACACGAACGTGCGTCACTCGCTGGCGTCGGGCGAGTATGCGCTGCGTCGGGCATGGTGCGAATCGGCGGCACGCAAGCTCGGGCTCGAGTCGCTGCGAGAGGCGAGCGAGCGCGGCGAGCGTGGGGGCCTGAGCTTTGTCGAGCGCGAGCGAACAAAGCTCGGTGGCGACGAGTATCGGGCGGCCAGGCACGTCGTGGGGGAGAATCAGCGGACGCTTGAGGGGGCGGCGGCCTTGGAGCGGGGAGATCTCGAGTTGTTTGGACGGTTGATGAACGAGTCGCACGAGTCGCTCCGCTCCGACTTTCGCGTCTCATGCCCGGAGCTCGACTTTGTGGTGGAGCAGGCCCGGAAGGTCCCAGGTGTCTATGGGGCCCGAATGACCGGCGGCGGGTTTGGGGGGTGTGCGATCGTGCTGGCAAGCCCGGCTAGCGTGCAAGGGGTCGTGCAGGGCACCAGCGCCCGGTTCAAGGACCAGTTCGGGCACCCGTGCGACTCGTTTGTGACCCGGGCGAGTGATGGGGCCGCCCGGATTGTGCCGAAATAGTCCGCTCGGAACTCTCTGACGGCTGGTAGACTTATGTCAAAGGAGCATCCCATGCGCAATGTCGCACTTATTCGCCTCTTCGCTGGCGCGGCCCTGGTTGTCGGCTCTCACGCCTTTGCCCAGGAGGCCCCCAGGCCCCTCTCGATCCAGCCGGCCACGCCGGCCGAGCAGCCCGGTACGGTCAAGGCCGCAAAGAAGGCCGTGTACGACGAGAGCGCCGATGGCAAGAAGCAGATCGAGGCGGCCCTGGCCAAGGCCAAGAAGAACAATCGTCGGGTGCTGATCCAGTGGGGGGCGAACTGGTGCGGGTGGTGCATCAAGCTGCACGGGCTTTACGCGTCGAACCAGCCGATCGCCAAGGAGCTCAAAGACGAGTACGACGTGGTGTTTGTGGATGTCGGCCAGTTCGATAAGCACATGGATATCGCGATGGGCTATGGCGCCGATCTGAAAAAGAACGGCCTCCCGTTCCTGACGATTCTGGATGCCGATGGCAAGGCGCTGGTCAATCAGGAGACGGAGGCGCTGGAGAAGAAGGGCACGGACACCGAGGCCGCCACCGGCCATGACCCCGCAAAGGTGATGGGGTTTCTGAAGAAGCACCAGGCGGCGTATCCCGAGGCCAAGACGGTCCTTGACGCGGCGCTCGCCAAGGCGAAGACCGAGAAGAAGCAGGTGTTCCTGCACTTTGGAGCCCCGTGGTGCGGCTGGTGCCACAAGATGGAGGACTGGATGGCGCAGCCCGAGGTGGCGAAACTCCTGGAGAAGGAGTTCGTCGACTGCAAGCTCGATGAGGACCGCATGAAGGGCACCAAAGAGATCGAGAAGCAGTTCGGCAAGCGCGACGGGGGGATCCCGTGGTTCTGCTTCCTGAGCGCCGATGGCACCAAGGGCGTCGACAGCGACGCGGCCAAGGGCAACATCGGGTTCCCGGCCGAGCCCTTTGAGATCGAGCACTTCAAGACGATGCTGACCAAGTCGTGCAAGACGCTGACCAAGGACGAGATCGAGACGATCTGCGCGACGCTGGGGAAGAAGTAGAGGGGCGAGCCCAGCCCGAATTGTGAAGGCCTCGAATCCTTCGTGACAAGACGCGACCAGGACGCACCCGTGACAAGCGCCGGGGGATTTGTCCTGTGCCGACCTGGCGGGCTCTCGTCGGGCATTCGTACCGGCGAGACAGCCCCGAGCTGGTTATCGGCACCTGCGCCAAAGACCATCGAGCCGACCCGCCACGGGAGCGAGGGTTGAGCCTTTGCTCACCGACGGCTTGGACAAAATTCCCGACACTGCCACTTTCTTGAGCTTCAAGGAATCCTTTGACGCATTCTACTTGAAGTCGCATTCTCGTCTAAATGGAGTCAGCCATGTTCAAGAAAAGCCCCTGTCTGTTCGCCATCGCCTTGGGCGCAACGCTCCTGGCAACGCCCGTCTTCGCCCAGAGCGAGGTCGAGCCCAACAACACGATCGCACAGGCCAACGGCCCGATCGCCGACGGCACCATCACGGGTACTTACTCGGCCAACATCGACATTGATGTCTTCCGCATCGACCTTGCCGAGGCCAGCGCCCTGACCGTCGCCATGTGGGGGCCGACTGTTGGCGTCTGTCCCAACGGGAGCATTGACCCCGTGCTCACTCTGCTCGACGCCGGCGGCAACGCGATCGCGACCGACGATGACACGACGGGACTGTGCCCGCGGCTCAGCCCCGCCAGCCACCCGGTGGTCGCCAATCTCCCGGCGGGCACGTACTACATCAAGGCCACGGTCCTCTTCGGCGTCTTTCCCGCTTCGTACACGATGGTGGTGAGTCGCTCGATCGCACCCAAGCCCATCAACGAAGGCTTCTTCTATCAGGGACGGCTCGATGGCAACGGTCAGCCCTTCACCGGAACCAAGAGAGTCACGTTCTCGCTGTGGAACCATGGCGAGAGCACCGCGTTGAGCAACCGCCTGAGCCTTCCCATCCAGTGCGATGGACTCGAGGTCACCAACGGTCTGTTTTCCGTCGAGCTTGACTTCAACATCCCGGCCAATCCCGCCAATTTCGACGGCACCGAGCGTTACCTGCAGATCGAGGTGGCCGACGTCGGCGGCGGCAACAGCGTGGTGCTTTCGCCCCGCCAGCGTCTGGCCCCATCGCCCCATGCCATCGTCGCGCTGCGGGCTGGAGTTGCCAAGAACGCCGAGACCGCCACGCTCGCCGCGAACGCCACGTTTGCGAGCCAGGCCGGATACGCCGACAGCGCGAATACCGCCAACTCCGCGTTCAGCGCTTCATTCGCCGACAGCGTGAACTGGTCCGGCATCTCGAACATGCCCGGGGGCTTCGGCGATGGCGTCGACAACGGCAGCAGTTGGATCGAGTCGGCGACTGTTGCCTATACCAGCAGGAACGTCGGCATCGGCACCAGCGCTCCGGGCGCCTTCGACCTGGCTGTCTCGGGCACTGCAGCCAAGTCAGGCGGCGGGTCATGGTCCGTCTTCAGCGACGAGCGGCTCAAGCACGACATCATGCCGCTCTCGGGCACGCTCGATCGGCTGCTCAAACTCCGCGGGTACAGCTATGAATACGACCCCAAGGCGGTCGCCGAACGCCTGGCTCTTCCAGGCATCCAGATCGGACTTCTGGCCCAGGAGGTCGAGCGTGTGTTCCCCGACTGGGTTGCGAAGGATGCCCAGGGGTACCGCTATGTGACCGAGCGAGCCACCACGGCATTGATGGTCGAGGCCCTTCGCGATCTTCGGGCCGAGAAGGACAGCGAGCTTGGTGCGGCGAAGGAGGAGATCAAGACCCTTCGAACGCAGGCGGCCGAGCTCAGCGCCCGACTCGAGCGGCTTGAGAGTGCCACGAAAGAAAGGCCCTGATCGACGGGGCGAAGGCCCGCGGGCGAGGGCGCCCGGCGACTGAATCGTTGGACAAGCTGGTCGCAATGAAATGAAAGACCCCCGGTAAGGACCGGGGGTCTTTGTTTGCGGGGTCGGTGGTTGCCCGTCGAGCCAGGAGTCCGAGGCTTGGAAGTCTCGGCCCGGGCGTGGGCGACCAATTCTGTCGGGCCTACTTCTTGGCGACGACCTTCTCGCCCTTGCCGCCCTCGAGCATTTCCTTCATGAGGCCGGCGGGCATCGCGCGGTACTGGAGGAATTCCATGGTGGCGCTGGCGCGGCCCTGGGACATGCCGCGGATGGCGGTGGTGTAGCCGAAGAGTTCCGACAAGGGAATCTCGGAGGTGACGAGCTTGACGACGCCGCGGTCATCGGTGTCGATGATCATGCCGCGACGGCTGGAGATGTCGCCGGTGATGTTGCCCAGGTAGTCGTTGGGAACGGTGACGACGACCTTCATGATCGGCTCGAGGAGGACGGGGCCGGCGCGTTCGACGGCTTCCTGGAGAGCGATTCGGCCGGCCTGCTCGAAGGCGATCTGCGAGCTGTCGACGTCGTGGTAGCTGCCGTAGGTCAGGGTGACCTTGATGTTGATGAGCTGGTGACCGAACTTCACGCCGCTGAGGGCGGTCTGGCGGACGCCGTACTCGATGGACGGGATGAACTCCTTGGGAATGACGCCGCCGACGGTGCCGTTCTCCCAGGCCACGCTCTCGGTGAAATCGAGTTCCTCTTCCTTGGCCTGTTCGGCGGTGAAGGGTTCGAGGGTGATGACGCAATCGCCGAACTGGCCGCGGCCGCCGGACTGCTTCTTGAAGAGGCCGCGGACGTCCTCGACCTTGCGGGTGATGGCCTCGCGGTAGGCGACCTTGGGCTTGCCGACCTCGACGGCGATCCTCATGTCGCGCCGGAGCTTCGTGGTGATGATGTCAAGGTGGAGCTCGCCCATGCCCGAGATGATGGTCTGCTGGGTCTCATCGTCGTAGGTGAAACGGAAGGAGGGGTCCTCGCGACGGATGGTCATGAGGGCCTCGGAGAGCTTTCGCTTGTCGTCCTGGGTCTTGGGCTCGATGGACATCGAGATGACGGGCTCGGGGAAGGTCATGCGCTCCAGGACGATGGGGTCCTCGGCGTCGCAGAGGGTGTCGCCGGTGTAGCTGTCCTTGATGCCCACGACGGCGACGATGTTGCCGGCGGTGACCTGGTCGAGGGGAATGCGGTTGTTGGCGTGCATCTCGAAGATGCGCGACGCGTTTTCCTTCTTGTTGTTGACGGGGTTGAGCAGACGCGTGCCCTTGGTGAGGGTTCCGGAGTAGACGCGCATGTAGGTGAGGTCGCCGTGCGTGTCTGAGACGACCTTGAAGACCAGCGCCGAGAAGGGGGCGTCGGAGTTGTGCGGACGCGTGAGCTTGATGGTCTTGTCCTGCGGGTCGGTGCCCTCGACCTCCTCGCGGTCGAGCGGGCAGGGGAGATAATCGATGACGGCGTCGAGCAGGGCCTGGATGCCGATGTTGCGCAGAGCAGCGCCGCAGAGCACGGGGTTGCAGACGCGCGAGACGGTGCCCTTGCGGATGGCGGCCTTGAGCTCGGGGATGGTCATGGGCTGCTCGGAGAGGTACTTCTCCATGAGGTGGTCGTCGATCTCGCCGGCCTTCTCCTCCAGGATCTTGCGGTAGCCCGCGGCGTACTCCTTGTACTCGTCGGGGATGTCGGCTTCCTTGACGATCTCGCCCTTGTCGCCCTCGAAGAAGAAGGCGCGCATGGTGACCAGGTCGATGATGCCGCTGAACGTCGGGCCCGTGCCCATGGGGCACTGGATCGGGATGGCGTTGGCGCCCAGACGCGTCTTGATGGTGTCGTAGGAGAAGTCAAAGGACGCGCCGAGCTTGTCCATCTTGTTGATGAAGCAGAGGCGGGGAACGCGATAGCGGTCGGCCTGACGCCAGACGGTCTCGGACTGGGCCTCGACGCCTTCCTTGCCGTCGAACACGGCGCACGCGCCGTCGAGCACGCGGAGCGAACGCTCGACCTCGATGGTGAAGTCGACGTGCCCGGGGGTGTCGATGAGGTTGATCTTGTACTCGGTGTCCTGGTGGGTCCAGGGGCAGGTCGTCGCGGCCGACTGGATCGTGATGCCACGCTCCTGCTCGTCCTGCAGGAAGTCCATGGTCGCGGTGCCCTCGTGGACCTCGCCCATCTTGTAGTTCTTGCCGGTGTAGTAGAGGACTCGTTCGGAGACGGTGGTCTTGCCCGCGTCGATGTGGGCGCAGATGCCGATGTTGCGGATTTTGGTCAGATCAGTGGCCATTGGATTGGAACCTCGAGCAGTGACTTGCTGGATGCCGCCGGGCTCGCTGTGGCTCGGAGCGGCGAAAGGGATGCAGGGACTTCACACGGGCCCGGCCGATAAGGGCCGAGCTGGTTTGATTCAGAATGCGAAAGACGAGAACGCGATGAGCGATCGCGGATCGGTCAGGCCGATGCGAGCGCGGTGGTGGCCCCGAAGGGCTCGTAGCGGGCGATCTCAGGTTCCTCGTCGTCCATAGCGGTCTTTCGGGGACTTGGCGACCCAAACTCTCCCTCGCAGCACTCCTTTGGACGGAGCGTGTAAGGGTCTTGGTCGGCTCTCAAGGCCTCGGAAGGTGCGAATGCTAGCGGCGGGGCGCACAGAATCAAGATCCGTCGCCGGAACCCGCTTTCGGAGCGGGGGTTACGGTGGGAGCTCTCGCCGCCAGGGCCTTCATGCGCGCGAGCTGCTCGGTGGTCAGGCCCCGCGTGCCGCTGGGGTCGAGTCGCGTGTACTCGTTGAGTTTGAGCGCCTGGCTTGCCCAGCTTGCCGCCTGGTCGTTGCGCTCCAGGCGCGCACACAGGTCCGCCAGTTTGACGACATGGATGAGGGAGTAGGGGTCGAGTGCGGCCGCCTGGGTGTGAAGGTCGATCGCGGCGGGCCCCCACAAGGGCGCGGGGTCGCCGCGAAGCTCGCCCACGGCCTCGACGACGCCGGCTTGCCAAGTGAGCGAGGGACTATCGCTCGCCTTGAGCAGCACAGGTGCGGAGAGGCGCAGGGCCTCATCGGTCGTCGCCTGGACGTCGGCGACGCGCCCCTGGGATCGGTGCCAGTCGGCGAGCTGCAGCGCCAGGCGGCAGGCGGCCTCGCGCGTGGGGGCGTGCGTGGGCAGCTCGTTGCTCGCGTCGTTGAGCAGATCAAAGGCCTCCTGGATGCTCTTCATCCGCACACGCTCGACCGCGGAGAAAAGGGCCGACGGCGGGTCGGCGAAGGTGAGGCCCGTGAGTCTGGTGAGCTCAAGTTCCACCATCGCCCGGTCCTCGCGGGTCGCCCGTGAGCCGGCTTCGGCGAGGGACTGGAGCTCTTGGCGAAGCGTCGCGGTGGGGAGGACCGCTTGGGCACTCTGTCGCAGGAGTGATTGCCAACTGGTCAGCCTGAGGGCGAGCCACACGGCGCACGCCGCGGAGAGGGCCGTGGCGCCGACGATGAGCCTGCGAGAGGATTGGTTGGCGACAAGTCGCCCGGCGGGGTCGATCGAGCGATCGGAAGGGGTGTGTCCGCACACGCCCAGGAGCGCCATGAACCACGGGGCCGAGCCGACAAAGGTGGGGCCCATGTCGATGAGTGCGAGCATCGCCAGGGCCGTCGCCCCCGCGGCACACCCCGCGAGCTTGGGCGATCGAGCCAGGCGGGCGAGCACCCCCGCGGCGATAGCGATGCCCAGAGCGAGCCCCAGCACCCGGGCGAGGGCGCCTTCGGGGCTGGCGGCCCCCAGCTCGATCCAGATTCCAAGAATGACGGCCCCCGAGATCGCGATGACGACGGGGCGGATCTCACGCCGCAGATCGAGGTGGGCTTCCTCGCCATCGTCGGTGCGCGCCATCGCAACGCCGAGCCTCCAGACCCACAGCACAAAGAGCACGCCCCACGCCAGACCTCCCAGGCCCAGGGTGCTGACGAAATCGAGAAGCACGTTGTGCGGGCTGGTGATCTCCTCGGGGTTGAGCGGGTTTTTGAGGAGGAGGTACGAGTTCTTGAACTGGCTGGGGCCGACGCCCTCCAGGGGATGCGAGGCGAAGACGCGAACAGCGGCTTCCCAGTAGTAGGCGCGGAAGAGCAGACTTCGCTCGGCAAGTCGATCGCCGACAAGCCCCCGGGCGATGACTCCGAGCGTGACCAGTGTGCACAATGCGAGAGGCAGGGCTTGCAGCACGCGGGTCTGCCCAGGCGAGGGAGGCAGGCCCCCGAGAGTTCGGCCCAGCTGCAGCAGCGCGCACGCGGTCATGATCGCGATGCCCGCGGCGGCGAGGCCGCCCTTGGCTCCGGCGAGCACCAGGAGCAGCCCGGCGCTGACCAGGCCGACGGTGAGGATGAGGATCGCGGCGCGGGGCGTGCGTGGCGTGCCGGGTTCCTGGCTTCGGACGTTGGGGAGGAGCATGGCAAAGAGCAGGCCCGTCGCCGAGGCGGCGAGGGCGGCGGTGATGTTGGAGAGGCCGAACCACGCGCCGGCCTCGGGCTGGAGGAGGCGGTGCTCGAACGCGCGGGCCATGGGCGAGCCGTCGCTCCAGCCGTGCGAGGCCAGGACGGCCGCTCGGTTGGCCTTGAACGCGGCGACGGTGCCCGGGTGCTCGATGTAGACCTGGACGACTCCCTTGGCGGCGAGCACAGCGATGCCGCCGACGAGCGTGGCGATGATGAGGCGCCGCAGGGTGGGGATCGAAGACGCGCGTGATGCGGCGACACCGGCGGACACCGCGGCGATCCAGGAGAAGCAGGTGTGCGCGTCTTCCACCGAGACGCCGCGCGCGAAGAGGGAGTGGTAGATCGCCGGCGCCATGCCGGCGGCGAGCAGACCCGCCTCGAGCGTCGCGATCCGGGAGGAGCGGGGGCGGACGCAGAAGCAGACCACCCCTGCGGCGAGGATGGTCAAGGTGTTGATGGCGAGCAGGACGACAGGCCCGAAGGAGGTCTCGGGAATGGGGAGGAGCGTTGGGTCGGTGGACCAATACTGGAACGACTCGATCGGTGCGAAGGCGCGGGCAAGGCAGAGAAAGAGCAAGCCCGAGACGCCCAGCACAGCACCCGTCGCCTTGGCGTCTGAACGATCCGGGAGAGCCTCAACGTCGGGAGGGATCACGGGGGACTGTACCACGAATGGGGTCGCGCGATCACACTGGTCTGCGCCGCCACTCGAACATGGCGAGCGTCAGGAGCAGAACGAGCACGAGCGCGGCGACGACGATGGCCTGCCACGCCTCGACCGATCCCAGCAGGATCCCCGCCAGGCCGGTGATGGCCGTGAGTCCATAGATGATGCCCACGGCGTCGGACTTGGAGAGGCCATAGCTGACCAGGCGATGGGAGAGGTGGTGGGGGCTGGCGACAAAGGGGCTCTTGCCGAGGGACAGTCGCACGACGATCACCGAGGCGATGTCGTACATCGGCACTGCAAGCACAACCAGGGGCATGAAGACGCCGTACCACCCGCCCGCGCGAGCGACATAGAGCGCGGCGTCGGCCGCGGCGTGGGGCTCATCGAGTGAGTGGGGGACGTAGGTGGTGCGGACGGTGAGGAAGCCCAGCAGGAAGCCGATGACCAGGGCCCCGCCATCGCCCATGAAAATCCTGGCGGGCGGGGCGTTCCAGACCAGGAAGCCGGCGACCGAGCCGATCAAGAGCGCGAGGGAGGCGGCGACGAACCACTGGCCTTGCAGGAGCGCTGAGGCGAGGAAGCACGAGCCGGCGATGACGCAGACACCCGCGCACAGAGCGTCCATGTTGTCCATGAAGTTCATGGCGTTGATGACGGCGACGATCCACAGGACGGTGAGGGCGATGCTCAGCCAGGAGCCGCCCACGTGCGGGTCCAGGAGTGTGAGCAGGCGTGTGTCGCGATCGATGATGGGGATGACCAGGGCACAGACGCCCATGGCGATCGCCTTGAAGCCCGCGGGGAGGGCGCGACGGTCGTCGATGACGCCCACGAGATGGAGGATGGTCATGCACGCGAGGACGGCCAGGGCCAGGGGCGTGCGCTCGCGGATGCCGGCGAGGTGGTCGGCGAGGGCAGGGACCTGGGCGACGAGCGTGGGCTGGGGAATGACGTAGACCGCGAGAAGGCCGAGCGCAATGGGGAGGGCCAGGGCGATGAAGATCGCGATGCCGCCGGTGTTGGGCACGGGGCGGAGGACTTTGACGTGGCCGGGGCTGCCGGGGGAGTCCAGGGCGTTGAGGCGCAGGCTGAGCCGTCGCACCAGGGCGGTGAGCGGAAAGGAGATGGCGAAGGCGAGTGCGAGAAGGAGGAGAGCGACGATAGTCACGGGGCGAGTGTACCCGGACGGTGGGCGGCCGTGTCGTGCGGGCCACAGATCTCGCGCCAAGCGAAGATGAGGCCGCACTCGGGGCACTGGCCTTGGAGCGGACGGTCGCCAGCCCAGGCGGCGATCTGGCCGGCGAGGTCGTAGTCGCAGCGGGGGCAGAGTGGCAAGCCTCGATGCCTCTTTGGCGGCACGGGCAGGAGCCAGAGGGCGCCCTTGACGATCAACATCGCGGTGCAGACCGCGACACCCAGCACGGGGAGTCTCCAAGGCCAGGGGCCCAGGTAGTCCAGGGCGGTGTTGGGCCTGTCCTCCTGTCCGACGAACGCGTAGTTCCATCCGGTGAAGTAGTCGACGGGGACCATCGAAGTGGTGTAGGCGATGGCGGTGAGGACGCCCACGCGGTAGTCGCGCCAGGTGGGGCGATACTCACGCACGACGACGAGGTAGACGCCGGTCCCGATGATGTAGGTGTGGCTGATCCAAAAGTACCAGAAATGGAAGTGGGTGTAGCCGACGGAAATGATTGGGGTGGCGAAGGCCTGGGAGCAGAGCCCAAGGCCCCAGAAGACTGTGATCGACTCGAGGGTCCGGGAGCGAACCAGAAGCGCGAGCCCGGCGACAAACGGAACGAGGTCGCAGATCTGCAGGGGCAGGACGAACTTCCACGGATACATCTCGGCGTCGCGGAAGTGCATGACGATCCAGAACGCGCACCCGTAGGTCATCGTCAGGAGAATCACCGCTCCCCAGGCGCGCGATAGGGCCCGTTCACGGCTGGTGCCGCGCCAGGCGATGCCCACGGCCACGGCGCACCCGATCCACGCGAGCAGCAACGAGACGATGACGCCGTGGTAGAGGGTGAAGGACTTGAAGGTTGTGCCCCAATCGTCCATGACGTGGCCTGGTTCCCCGTGGCACCGGTCTCCAGACCGATGCGGGTGGTTTCACTTGGCCGGACCCAAAGCGACCGAGCCTACCGCTCTGGAGAGCGGTGCCACCAAGACCTACCGCTCTGGAGAGCGGTGCCAGCAAGACCCACCGCTCTGGAGAGCGGTGCCACCAGTTTATGCGGTCTTGGCCGACTCGTGGCGCAGCTGCCCGCAGGCGGCGGAGATGTCGCGTCCGCGGCTGGCGCGGATGTGGACGTTGAGGCCGGCGTCCTTGAGGAGCCTCTGGAACTCCAGCACGCTGGTGTCGCGGGGGCGTTCAAAGGGCATGCCCGCGACCTCGTTGTAGCGGATGAGGTTGATGTTGGCCCGCAGGGTTGTGGCGATCTGGGTGAGCTCTTTGGCGTGCCTGGGGCGATCGTTGATCTCGTGGAGGAGCGTGTACTCCAGCGTGATCTCGCGGCCCGTCTTCTCAAACCACCGGGTGCACGCGGCGAGGAGCTCGCTGATGCTTGTGTACTCGGCCCAGGGGATGAGGCGACGCCGGATCTCGTCGTTGGGGGCGTGCAGTGAGAGAGCCAGGGTGACGGGGAGCTCAAACTGCTCGGCCAGCTTCACGATCGCGGCGGGAAGACCGACCGTCGAGATGGTGATCTTGCGGGCGGAGATGCCCATGCCCCACAAAGCGGCCATGGTGCGGATGGCGCTTGTGACTGGCACGAAGTTGGAGAGGGGCTCGCCCATGCCCATGAAGACGACGTTGGTGATGCGGGCGGCCCCGCCCTGGGCGTATTGGTCCGCGTTCTCTCCCTTGGCCAGGAGCGAGCGGAGGCGCCAGACCTGCTCGACGATGCGCCCGGCGGAGAGGTTGCCGTCGAGCCCGCCGATGCCGCTCGCACAGAACTTGCAGCCGACGGGGCAGCCGACCTGCGAGGAGATGCAGGCGGTCTTGCGGTCGTCGGTGGGGATCATGACGCACTCGGTGGCGAGCGGAGAATCGTTCTGCGTGGGGAGGGAATCGTGCTGCGTGCTGGGTGCTGCGTGCTGCGTGAGGATGGGGAGGGAGAGGGTCGAGTCGGCTGATGGCGAAGCTGTGGGGTAGTCGTCCCATTCGATGAGGAGTTTGCGGACGCCGTCGCTGGCACGCTGCTCCTGAACGGTCTTGCCTGAGAGGAAGGTCATGTCGCGTGCGAGGATGCTCTGGTCGAGCTTGGAGAGGTTGGTCATCTTCGCGGGATCGACGACGCCGCGTTCGTAGACCCATTCGAGGATCTGCTTGGCCCGAAAGGGCTTCATGTCGCGCTGGGAGCACCACGCCGCGAGCGATTCGGGGGTGTGGGCGAAGATGTGGTGCTGGGGGTGGTTCACGGGGGAAGGGTAGTGGTGTCGGGGGGATGTTGGATTGGCTGGTGGTGTTGGTGGTCTGGACAGGCGTTTGGGCGGCCCGAGGACGCACCGCTCTGGAGAGCGGTGCCACCAGGGACGCGCTGCTCTGGAGAGCAGTGCCACCACCGATCCCTAGAACAGGACCCTACACGCGGCCTCGACGACCATGGCGCACAGCACCGCCGGGAGCCAGGCGATGGAGGCGAAGAAGACCTTGCGCGCGTCGGCGACGCTGCGGGTGCGGATGAGTCGCACCGCGAGCCAGACGAACCACGCGTCGCCCAGGAGCGCGACGCAGGCGCTGGGCCAGCGCAAAAGCTCGGGCATCGCCCACATCGGCATCAGCGAGACGGGGATGAGCAGGAAGGTCCAGATGGCGATCGACCACGCGGTCTTGTTGCCCGTCGGATCGACGACGGGAAGGACCTTGTATCCGCCCCGGGCATAGTCGTCCTTGTACATCCAGGCGATGGCGAAGAAGTGCGGGAGTTGCCACACCGTCATGAGCGCAAAGAGCGACCAGCCGCCGGGTTGCACCAGCGAGTCGAGTCCCGCCTCGCGGGCGGTTGAGGTGTGGCCGATCGCCGCCGCGGCGGACCAGCCGATCAGGGGCGGGAGAGCGCCGGGGATGGTGCCGACGTAGGTTGACAAGGTCGACAGCGGCTTGAGCGGCGTGTAGAAGAGCGTGTACGACACGATGCAGGCAAAGGAGATGGCCGCGGGGACCGGGCCCGCGCCCAGCAGCAGGATCGCCACGCCCAGGGCGCTCAGCGCCAGCCCGTAGCCGAGCACCGTGCCGGGGGCGAGTCTCTCCTGAGGGAGCGGCCTGCGCCGTGTGCGCTGCATGCGGGCGTCGCGATCGCGCTCCATGAACTGGTTGATGGCGTTGGCGCCGGCCGCGCTTGCGGCGGTGCCCAGGAGGCACGAGAGGAGCGGGAGCCAGAGTTCGCCCAGCTCGCGGGAGTGCCCATGAGTCGCCCAGGACAACCCAAAGCCGACGGCCGCGGTGATGGTCACCAGGCGCGTGATGCCAGGCTTGGCCGTTTCGATCAGGCTGGAGAACGGCCCGGGCACAGCGGCGTCTGGCTCGACGGCGGCTTTGAGATGGGATGCGGCGGGTGCGTCCAAGGTCGCGGACTGTAGGTCGAAAGAAGCCCCCACCCCGCGCGATTGGCGAGCGGGGTGGAGGCCCTGGAGGTCGGGATCCGGGCGGGCCCATGGCCTCTTTGGATGGCAATCATTCCACGTTGAGCGCCCCAAGCCAGGCCGCGTACTCGTTCTGGAGCTTGGTGAGGGTGTCGCGGGTCGTCTTGCCCTCGGCCGTCAGGGCCTTCATCCGGGCTTCCTGCTCGGAGAACTGCTTGATGTAGTCGCCGTAGAGGACGGTGCTCTTGTCGATCGCCTTCATGTTCTCACGCACGCGGGTCTGGTCGGCGTTGATCTCCGCCTTCTCGCGATCGATCCGGGCGATCTGCTCGTTGACCTCGTTGATCCTGGCCTGCTTCTGCTGCGCTTCTTTGAACGCCGCCACGACCGCGGGCGAGAGTTTGCCCTGGGTCTGGAAGGCCATCATCGTCGGCATGTCGTACGACGTGATCTCGATCCGCTGGGAATAGACCATCTCCTGCGTGACGGTGAGCGAGCCCGACTTGGCCGCGGGGGCTTGGACCTCGAAGCGGTAGAGGTTCTGGGTCACTTCGGCCGGCTTGGCGTCCTTGAGCTCGAAGCTCGCCATCTTGGGATGCTCGACGATGATGGTCCGGTCGTGCTTGGCGTTCTTGTTGGTGAACTGGTACGTGATCTTGTTCACCGACAAGTTCTTCTGCTCCAGCATGCCGCTGACGATCTTGATCTGCCGCACGTCCTGTCGCGACTCATCCTTGGTGATGGTGTTCACGTCCAGATCAACCGCGTACGCCAGCAGTCGCTTGTCACCCGGCGCGACATGCCCGATCTGCGCATCGCCCGCGTAGGCGGCCGAGTCATAAACGGAGATGGGCCCGGGCAGGAGCTGGAGCTCGGTGGAGTTGGTGATCTCGATGCCGCGCATCGGGTGCTCGGAGCCATCGGCGCGGCTGAAGATGCTCACACGCCGTCCCTGGATCCCTTCGGTGATGATCGGAAGCATTGCCGAACGCTGGCGCTCGATGGTCACCGGCGTCTTGAGCTGGTACTGGAAGACCTCGCCCGACTCAACAGCCTGCGCCCGCGCCGCGGCCGAGTAGCCCGCCATGTCGTCGGAGTTGATATCGAAGGCCTTGCCGTCGGCGAGAGCGGCTTCCCCGCCGCGGCCTCCCGCGGACTTCATCTTCGCCGGAGCATCCCGACTTTCCATGCGACGCGCGAGCGCCGGCGATGCGGCGGGGGGAGGCGGAGACCCAGGCGCCTTGGCTCGATCCAATTCCTTTTCGGCTGGGTCCATCACACCCCCCGCGTACGCCCTGGGCATCACGCCCGGCACCGTCGGCACCGGAATCTCGGGCCTGAACACGTACAGCGGCTCATACAGATCCATCTGGAAGCTCACCGGCCTGCCCGAGACCAGACTCAGCGTCACGTCCTTCCAATCCTCATCCGTCGGGTTCTCGACAATCG